>JADLAV010000091.1 GCA_020848075.1 Burkholderiales bacterium | reverse complement strand
CGCGCGGATAGAAGGTGGAGCACTTGGGTTTCCCGGTCGCTCAACGAAACGCCCCAGCCAGATCATTCACACCCCTGGACGGTCCAGAGACCTTGACAAACCGGCCCCTCATAGAAGGAGGGGTGGCCGCGGGAGCGGCCGGGGTGGTGGTGGATTCTGCCGGCGCAGCCGGCGGGGTGGTGCAAGGCGAGCGAAACGCAGGGCACCTGCGCACACGCGGGTGGGGGAGGGGCGGTCATGACCTCGAAGAGGCGGGCTCGCAAGGGGACGTTCCGCCGCGCGGTGAGCGCGGTGACGCTCATCGCGTTCGTCTTCACGCAGACCGGGGCGCTTGCCGGCCCCGTCGCCGATCCCGCCGCGCCGATCGGCTTTCGCCCCACCGTCACCACCGCGCCTTCTGGCGCCTCGGTCGTCAACATCGTCGCGCCGAGCGCGGCGGGGACCTCGCACAACAAGTACTCGGGCTTCGACGTCGATGCGCCGGGCGTCGTCCTCAACAATAGCCTAACCGCGGGTGCGAGCGCGCTCGCCGGAAATCTCGGCGCCAATCCCAATCTCTCCGGGGCGTTCGCCACCGTCATCCTGAACGAGGTGACCGGCAGCGGAGCCTCTCGGCTTACCGGCCCGCTGGAAGTCTTCGGAGCGGCGGCCGCGATCATCATCGCCAACCCCAACGGGATCGGCTGCGCGGGCTGCAGCTTCTTGAACGCTCCGCGCGTCACGCTCACCACCGGCGTGCCGTTCTACACGGGGAGCCTGCTCGGGTTGAACGTCACCGGCGGTGCACTCGGCGTATCCGGTGCGGGACTCGATGCGGCTGGCCTGCAGCAGCTCGATCTCGTCGCCCGCACGATCGCCATCGACGCTCCGGTGAGCGGCGCGCAGCGGCTGAATCTCCTCGCCGGCAAGCTCGCCTACGACTACGCGAGCGGCAGCCTCACGCCCGCGCCGGGGGCAAGCGGATCGGGCTATGCGATCGACGCTTCGTCGCTCGGCGGCCTCTCGGCGGGGCGCCTGCGGCTGCAGGCGACCGACGCCGGGGTCGGCGTGCGCGCGCTTGGCGGCGTGGGCGCCACCGCCGAGGACATCGTCCTCTCCGCTTCCGGCGAAGTGCGGATCGCGAACGCAACCGCCGCGCGCGACCTCCTCGTCACGGCAGGGGCGTTTCACTCGAGTGCGAGCGCGAGCCTCGGGCGCGACTTCATCGCCACCGTCGGGAGCCTGACGAACGAGGGCTCCATCGCCGCGGGCCGTGCGGTCGACGTCACCGCGGCTGGCGGCATCACCAACAACGGCGGTCTGGAAGCAGGCGAGGCGGCGCAGATCAGCGTTGCGGGCAGCCTCGTGAACCGCGGCAGCCTCGCGGCCGGGAACGCGCTCACCGTCTCGGCCGAGTCGATCGCCAACCTTGCCGGTGCGATCCTCGCCCGAGCGGGCGCGCTCAGCCTCACGGCAACGGGGGCGATCGACAACAGCGCGGGTTCGCTCTCCGGCGCGGAAGTGCGCCTGCAGGGCGCGAGCCTCACGAACGCGAACGGCTTCGTCTTCGCCGAGGGCGACGTCGCGCTCAACTTCTCTGGCCCGCTCTCGAACGCTGCCGGCCAGATCCTCACCGCGAGCGAGCTGAAGCTCGCCGCCGGCGCACTCGACAACCGCGGGGGGATCGTTGCTGGGCGCGATGCGCGGCTCGAGGTCGCGAGCCTGGATAACCGCGCCAGCGGCCGCCTCGCCGCCGATCGGGACCTCGCACTCGACGCGAGGGGGACCCTCGACAACTCCGGCGGTCTCATCAGCGCCAACCGCAGCGCCACCGTCAGCGCCGGCGAGATCACCAATCAGGGCGGCAGCCTCACGGCGGTCGGCAACCTCGATCTCACCGCAACGACGAGCCTCGCGGGCGCCGGCGTCATCGGGGCGAACGAGGCGGTGCGGCTTCGCGGCGGCACGCTTGCGCCCGGCGGCACGCTCGATGCGGGGGGCCTGGAAGTCGAAGCGCTCGCCTACGCCAACGCCGCCGCCGCGCGCATCTTCGGCGACGCGCAGATCCGCGCCGGGAGCTTCGCGAACTCCGGTTCGATCGGAAGCGCCGGGGCGGTCACCATAGACGTGACCGGCAGCGCCGCCAACAGCGGCGTGGTGGCCGCCAACACCGATCTTGCGATCGCTGCCGCCTCGATCGCGAACCTCGCCAACGGGAGCCTGCTCGCGCTCGGCAACGTCACGCTTCGCGCTCCCACGACCACCAACACCGGCGGCACCGTCCAGGCGGGGGGCGATCTCACGATCGAGGCCGGGACGCTCGCCAACCAGCGCGGGCCGATCACCACCGTCTACAGCGCCACCGACGCGCGCGGCTCGGCGGGCGGGCTCTTCGGCAGCCGCCCCACGGGCGAGCTGTGGCAGAGCTGGAGCCAGGTCGAGTCCACGCCTCCCGCGCAGCTTCTCGCCGGTAACGACCTCGTCGTCAACGCCGCCGTTACCCTCAACGAGGCGAGCCTGATGGCCGCGGGGGGCGACATCCTGGTCGCGGGCGACGCCTTCACCAACCGGGCGCACCAGCTTCTCGTCACGACCTACCGCACCTGGTACCGCTGGAAGAGCAAGCTCCTCGGCAGGAAGGAGGCGGTCACCGACGTCTACTACCAGTGGAACGGGACGCCCGCCACGGTGCAGGCGGGCGGCGAGCTCAAGCTCGCCCTTGCCGGGACCCTCGAGAACTCCGGCAACCTCATCGCCGGGAGCGTGAACGCGAAGGCCCAAACGATCAACACCGGGATCTTCGACTACTACGCCCAGACCCCGCCCACCGTCGAGCCCAGAAGCGCGATCGATCTCTCCCGGTACGGCAGCCTCCCCGTCGGGCCCAACCAGCTCTTCACCGAGCGGCGCGACCCGGCGAGCCGCTACCTGATCGGCGTCGATCCGAGTCTGCCGCTCTCCAACCTCGTCCTCCTCTCGCCCGAGTACTTCGCAAGCCTGCTCGGCCAAGCCGAGGCTGCCAACCGCTTCTACGCCGATCCGCTCGCCGAGGCCGCGCTTCTGAGAAGCGCGGCGCTCGCTCAGACCGGCCGCGCCTTCTTCGTCCCGGAGGCGAAGACCGACGAGGAAGAGCGTCGCGCGCTCTACGAGGCGGCGCTGCGCTTTGCGCGCGAGCACCCCGGGCTCGTCCTGGGCGAAGCGTTCACCGACAGCCTCATCGCGAGCCTCGATGCACCCGTTCTCTGGTACGTGCGCAATGCCGAGGGGATCCTCGTTCCGGTGGTCTACCTCCCCACGCTCGCCCGGGAGAACCTCGCCAACGTGCAGGGTGGGCTCATCCAGGCATCCGAGATCCAGCTCGCCGCGATCCGCGAGATCGACAACTCGGGATTCATCTCCGGAAGCCGCATCGCCCTCGATGCGGACTCGGTCATCAACCAGAAGCGCTCGGCCGATGTCGGACACATCGTCAGGCACGAGAAGGATTACTGGTACGAGATCACCGGCAGCACCGTGCAGCCGGGCGGCTTCGTGAGCGCGGCCGAGCTCTCGATCAACGCCAACCGCCTCACCTCGATCTCGGGCGAGTTCTACCAAGCAGGCGAGGATGCCTCCGGTCGCCTCGAGGAGGCGTTCGGCGCCAACGCCAGCTTCAGCCAGAACCAGGACCGCCTCAACGTCCAGACGCACCAGTACCAGAAGGACCCGCTCGAGCAGGTGGTCGTCGCCGCCGTCGCGATCGCAGTCTCGATGTGGGTTGGCCCGATGATCGCCGCTGCGCTCAACGCCGCGGCCGAGACTGCGGCAGCGGCGGCGATCTCCGAGGGCTTGGTGGCCGGCACCATCACGAGCGGCGCCGAGGCCCTCGCCGTACAGCAAGCCGTGTACGCGGGCTTCGCCTTCGCTCCGGGCAGCGTTGCGACGGCGGCCGTGTCCACCGGCCTCACCGGCATGGCGACCTCGAGCGCCACCCAGCTCCTCGCCACCGGCGAGATCGACCTCGGAGCCGCGCTCAAGGCGAGCCTCACGAGCGGCCTCACTGTCGGGGCCACGCAGGGCCTTGGCATCGCGCTCGACAACCAGACGCTCCTCGGCGGCCAGCAGATCCCCGGCGGCGCGGGCGAGCTCGTCAAGGCGGGAGCCGCCGCCACCGAACTGGGCGACAAGCTCCTCGGCTACACGCTGCGCGCGGCGATCACCGGTGGCGTGAACAAGGGCGTCTACGGCGGTGAGGCCGGGAGCTTCGGAACGGCCTTCGTAAATAGCTGGGTCGCTTCGGCTTCGGCGGATGCGGCGAGCTTCGTTGGCGGAACCACCGAGCCGCTCTCGCCGCAGAACATCGCTGCGCATGCGCTGGTCGGGTGTGCGGGGGCTGCCGCGGCGGGGAATGACTGCGGGGCCGGGGCACTTGGCGCTGCCGCGGCCGCGATCGTCAATCCGCTCCTCGACCGGTACGAGTTCGTCGCGCAGGAAGACGGCCCTGCCCGCAGCGCGCAGGTGGCTGCAATCGCAACGGTGACAAGTGGCCTTGCCGCCATTGCGACGAGCCAGGATGTCAGCACAACGATCAGTGCCGCGCAGAACGAGACCCTGAACAACTACCTCACGCAGTCACAGCAGGCGCGCTTTGCCCGCGAGGCTCAAGCCTGCAGTACGGCCGCATGCAGAGTCGCAGTGGGCGCAAAGTTCGGTCTGATCGACCAAGCGCAAGACGCGGCGTACGCCGGCGGTTTCATTCTCGGCGTGCCCGGGGAATTCGTGGTCGGAATCCACGACCTTCTCAAGATCGTCAGCGATCCAGCGACATTCATCGCTGCGATGCATGAGTTCATTCGATCGAGCGACAAAACGGGACTGATAAGCCAAGCCGTCGCGGCGGACCTCCAGCATCGCCTGGACACGTACGAGCAGAGCTACGAGAGCGGAGGGCTGGATTCGACGAGAGCCGGCTTCGAAGCTGGACGGCTTTTCACGCTGGCGGTCACCTCCGCGACCGGCGTACTCGGCGCCGCTCGCGCCTCCGTGACCGTGGGGACCTCGCTCGTCCGCGGCTTGAGCAAGGTGGCAGCGAGCGTCTCCGAGGACATGGTGCGCTCGGGACTGCGGGCGGAGCGCGGGGCCGTGGGCGATTTGTCAAGCCGCCCCAAGAGCTCTACCACACTCGCGAACGCCGATACGGACACCCAGATTCAAAGTGCACAAGTTGCAGCCAAATCCCCCTTCGACCAAGCGGGTCAGCTGCCCCGTGATGGTCGTAGGACTGTTCTGGATCAAGGAAATGCACCGACTTGCGGGCCCGTGTCATGCGGTATGCTTCTCGACACCCTAGGCAAGCCGATCGACTTGCCGCAACTGATCCGTGATGCAAAAGTCGGCCGCAAAGGCGTGACCATGGACAGACTGGAATCCCTACTTCTGTCTCGTGGAGTGCCTGTGTTACTTGACTATGACCTGTCAATCAGTTCGCTTGCTAAAGCGACAGCCGGCGGTAAACCTGCGGTAGTGGCGGTAATACAGAACGGCGGAGGTCATGCGATCGTCGTTGATGGAGTTACCACGAGGCAAGGGGCGCAAGTCGTCGCCATCCGAGATCCGTGGGGCATACAGTACTTCGAAAGAGTCGACAAATTTGAGAAGCGCTATCTTGGCATAGGTCTTGTTGTGAAATGAGCGCGAGCGACCCTCCGCTGCAGACCTTGGACGCTATCATCAAAGAACCCAGTCATTCGGTGAACCGAGTCGTAAACGTCCGTGGGACGCTAGTGGCAAGCTCCATCGACGCTCGGCTTGTATGCGGGGCGGAATCTCTACCGGTGGAGATGGAGTGCGGAGATGTTGCGCGGGAGCTGATTCGCCGTGGGGTTGCGCCCTATGTCGGAGGCCCGCTTCTGTACGACCACGAAGTGATTATTTGCGCGGTCCTCTCGCGCCGTGCAGACGGAGGCTTGTCCCTGCGGCAAGTGAGAACAATAACGGTGAACCCTGGGAAAGCGGGTGAAGAGAAAGTGGTCTCGTTTATTTGACCCTTGGAAGCACTGAGATCAGCGCGTAAATCCCCATGGGCCCCGCTTTGCAGGGCCCGGCCTCGTTCAGCGTCACCTTACTATCCATGTCTTCCTCGTCGAGAGGAGCTCGTGGAGAAGGCGCGCGAGCGCGCATCACTCAGCGAGGCCGAGGCACTGCGGCTTGCAGTCGACGAGACCCGCGCCGCCAAGCGCCGATAAAGTACTCCGCGGCGGTCATCGACGCCGACGCCGTGATCGCAGGACTTCTGACCGAGCGTCCCGGGCCTGCCCGGCGGTGTCGCGGCGGCGATCCCGGACCTGCCCATTTCGCAAGCGGTGGAAACCTCGTGGCGCGTCAAGGTGTCCCGCAGCGGAACCGGAGTGCCCTGATCGAACAGGATGCGCACTCAGGCCGGAGCCAACGCGCTGCGGGCAGCGTGCTCCAGGACGGCCCGAACCTGTTCGAGCGTGACACCGTGAAACCACTCGATGAACTGCGCCGTGGAGGCGCCGTCCTCCAGATTCTCGAACATTGCAGCCACCGGGATGCGGGTGCCGCGAAACACCCAAGCTCCACCGACGCGCTGCGGATCCCGCTCGACCGTGGGGCAGGAGGACCAGTCGATCATGAGCGAAATCGTACCATTACGTCGGTCTGGCGGATCAATCGCCGCACCAATCCGAAGCTCCATGATGGCGCAAGAAAGCGCTTACGATCCTTTCACGTGGCCGGAGACCGAATCCGAAGCGTGCGGAGCTGAACGTACGATGTTGGACGGCCTATATTCCGGAATCTTTGTAGCAAGCCCCGCACGCACCTCCGCATCCGGCACGGCCGCATCCTGCTCCAGCCACGCAACCGCGTTGTCGAGAAACGCCCGCGCCGGCTTCGCATCGGCTTTCAGGATGCGCAGCTTCGGGTGCGGTGTCGGCGCGGTGGTCTCGTCGTTGGCGAGCAGTTCCTCGTAGAGCTTCTCGCCCGACCGCAAGCCCGTGAACTCGATCTTGATGTCGTCCTCGGTGAGCCCCGAGAGCCGGATGAGGTCGCGCGCGAGATCGACGATCTTCACGGGCTCGCCCATGTCGAGCACGAAGATCTCGCCGCCGTGGCCCATGAGCCCGGCCTGCAGGACGAGCTGCGCCGCCTCGGGGATCGACATGAAGTAGCGGCGGATCTCGGGGTGGGTGACGGTGACGGGGCCGCCTTGCGCGATCTGCTTGTGGAACTTCGGGATCACGCTGCCGGTCGAGCCGAGCACGTTGCCGAAGCGCACGGCGACGAAGCGCGTCGTGCCGTTGGACAGCCCGCGGCAGATCATCTCGGCCAGCCGCTTGGAGGCACCCATCACGTTGGTCGGATTGACCGCCTTGTCGGTGGAGATGAGCACGAACTTCTCGACACCGTGGGCGAGCGCCGCCTGGGCCACGCGCCAGGTGCCGAGTGCGTTGTTCTGCACCGCCTCCCACGCGTTCGCCTCCTCCATGAGGGGCACGTGCTTGTATGCGGCGGCGTGGAACACTGCGGTCGGCCGGAAGGTGCCGAACACGTCCTCCAGGCGCCTGCGGCTCTTCACGTCGCCGATCACGTAGGCGATGCGCGTCGCGCCGTATCTTCCGCCGAGCTCCTGCTCGAGCGTGTAGAGGGCGAGCTCGCTCGCCTCCATCGCCACCAGGCACCCCGGCTCGAAGCGCAGGATCTGGCGCGTGAGCTCGGCGCCGATCGAGCCGCCAGCGCCGGTGACGAGCACGGTGCGTCCGCGGAGCCAGTCGGCGAGGCCTCCGGCATCGAGCGCCACAGGATCGCGGCCGAGGAGGTCGTCGAGCTCGATCGGGCGCAGCTGAGACACGGTGACTTTGCCGCTCACCAGATCCGCATATGAGGGCACCGTGAGCGCCGCAACGCCGGCCTGCCGGCAAAGCTCGAGCGCGCGGCGCCGCCCGCCGTGCGTCGCGCCGGGCATCGCGATGATCGCGAGCTCGACGCCGTGCTCCGCGGCAATCGCCGGCAGCGCATCGAGCGGGCCGAGCACGGGCAGGCCCTGGATCTCGCGCCGCAGCTTGGCCGGGTCGTCGTCGAGCAGCCCGACGAAGTGCCAGTCCGGATTGCGGCCTACGCCCTTGAGCAAACCGGCGGCGGCCGTCCCGGCGCCGAGAATGATCGTGGGCTTGGCCGCTGCGGCCGAAAGGCGCGTCAGGTGGCCTTCCTTCCACGCACGGTATCCAACCCGGGTGCCGCCCATGAACACCGCGAGCAGGATCGGGTACAGGACGATCACCGAGCGCGGCACGTAGGCAAGGCGGAAGAGGGCGATGACCAGGGTGATCGACAGCGCGCCGAGCCCCACCGCGATCAGGATCCGCCGCAGATCGGGCAGGCTCGCGTAGCGCCACAGTCCGCGGTACATGCCGAGGCGCCAGAAGATCACGCCCTGCAACGGCACGATCCACACGAGATCCCGCCAGATCGCCTCGTCGTAGGGGGAGTAGAGCTCGAAGTTGAGCCGGATCAGATACCCGAGCACCCATGCCACGCTGGCCGCGGCGAGGTCGTGAACCATCGCGACGACGTTGCGCCAGTTCGGGACGCGGATCACTGCCGCGCCCTTTCGAGATGCCGTCGCCACGCGCCGTCCACCGCGAGTGCGAGCGCAACGTAGACGACCGCGCCGCCGACGCAAACCGCGACCTGCACGGCGAGTGGTGCGCGCGATGCCGCGAGCGCCACGACCGCGCAGGCCACCATGAGGCCGTATTCGGCGAGCGCCGTGTTGCGATGCCCCCAGCCGAGCTGCACCAGGCGCTGATAGTAGTGCGTGCGGTGCGCCTCCCACACGCGCTCGCCCCGCGCCGCGCGCCGCAGGAGGGTCACGGTTGCGTCGAAGATGAAGGGCGAGAAGACCGCGACGGGGAACCAGATCGGCCACGCGCCGTCGCGCCATCCCTCGAGTCCGACGACTGCGGCAAGGAAGCCGAGCGGGATCGAGCCGACATCGCCCATGAAGATGCGCGCCGGATGGAAGTTGAACCACAGGTAAGCAAGCGCCGCCCCCGCGATGCTCGCGCTGAAGAGCGCATTGACCGTATCCCCCGCCAGCCAAAACGCCGCTGCGTAGGCACCGAAGCCGAACGCCGCCATCCCGCCGGCGAGCCCATCCATCCCATCCATGAAGTTGTAGAGATTCGTCACCCACACGATCGCGAGAAATAGCAGAGCCAGCGTCCATAGCGGCGCCCCGGGCAGCGCGATCGCAAGCCAGACCGCGGCGGCGATGCCGTGCGCGAGAAAGCGCACGCTCGCCGGTAGTCCGCCTCTGTCGTCGATGAACGACACTATGGCGAGCGCTAGGGCGCAGCCGAGCGTCGCAAGCGAGGCGCCGAGCACCGCGCCGGCGGCGAGCGCCGCCGCCATGAGCGCGAGCCCGCCGGTGCGCGGCACCGGTGCGACGTGCAGCGAGCGCTCGTTGGGGTTATCGAGCGGCAGGGCAACCCCGTGCGGGCCGAGCATCCACGCAATCAGGGCATACGCGATCATCGCGGCAGCGAGGGGAACGAGGTAGGCGTAGGGTGCCGCGAGAGGCATGTGTGGTGGGCGTGGACCGAGCGCGATTCTACCCGCCCGACCCGCGGAACGAGCCGCTGAATGACTTCGTCATTCCCGCGCACGCGGGAATCCAGTCCGGCGGTGATCCGGGTCTTCCGGATCCCCGCATCCGCGGGGATGACGCGATTATGGATTCACGAGCGACCGATACCACTTCGCGGTCGCCTCCAAACCCGATTGCATGGAATAGGGCGGCTGCCAGCCGAGCTCGCGGCGGATGGCGCTCGCATCCACCGCGAGCTCGCCCACCAGCCGCTCGAAGTCCGCGCCACGTCCGAGGAGTCGCGCGCCCAATCGAAGCATCCAGAGCGGCACGCTGACCAATCGCGCCGGTCGATCAAGGGCGGCGGCGACGCGCCGGATGAGCTCCGGCGTCGAAACGTCCTCGCCGTCCGAGACGAGGAAGGTGCGATTGGCGGCGGCCGGGCGGTCGATGCTCGTCGCGATCGCATCGGCCAGATTGCCGACGTAGACGAGGCTGCGCCGATTGCGGATCGCGCCGAGCGGCACGGGCAGACCACGATCCACCGTTCGCAGCAGCCGCAGGAAGTTCGCCTTCACGCCCGGACCGTAGACGAGCGGCGGGCGCAGAACCACGACCTCCAGCGCCGACGTGCGCGAAAGCTCGGCCAGGGCCTGCTCCGCCTCCCACTTCGAGACTGCATAGAGATCCTGCGGCGCAGGCGGGTCTTGCTCGGTCCACGGCCGCCCGGCGTTCTGCTCGCCGTGCACCTTGGCCGTACTGACGAACACGAAGCGGCGCACGCCGGCCCGGATCGCCGCGCGGGCGAGGTGAACGGTCGCCTCCATGTTCACGGCACGCACCTTCGCCGCTTCGTCGGCACCGTTGGCCCCGAGAACGTGCGCGCGACCGGCGAGATGCACGATCGCATCCACTCCAGAGACCGCCGCCGACCAGCGGGTCGCAGGGCCCAGCGTGTCGATCTTCGCAATCTCGATGTCGGCAGGGAGCGCCGGCTCGCCTCGCACGGCTGCGCGCACCGCGAAGCCGCGGCCGCGTAGCGCGGGGCAGAGCGAACGCCCGATGAACCCGGTCGCTCCGGTGACGAGGACCTTCATTGCAAGGCGGCGTCCTGAGGGATGGCAGAATGCATCGAATTCTACGGCCCCCTGCCTCGCGGTGAGGACTGAGAAGGCTTCGGCTGAATTCGTCATTCCCGCCCCCCGATAACGGCACTCGGGGGCAGGGTTCGCGGGGATCCGGGTTTGGTCCCGGTTCGCGCCTTTCCTCACGGTGGCGCTGCGCGCTACCGCTTAGAATCGCGCGTCACGCCCCCAGAACCCCGCACCTGGGGCGGCTCCGCTACGAGAAGGATCATCCCATGCCGGCCTCCATCCACCCCGTCATCCTCTGCGGCGGCGCAGGCACTCGCCTGTGGCCGATGTCGCGCCGCGCGCTGCCCAAGCAGTTCCTGCCGCTCGTGTCCGAGCGCTCCATGCTGCAGGACACCGCGCTGCGCTTGCTGGGCCTGGAGTTCGCGCCCCCCGTCGTGGTGAGCAACAACGAGCACCGCTTTCTCGTCGCCGAGCAGCTGCGCGAGATCGAAATGGCGCTCGGTGCCCAGATCCTCGAGCCGGTCGGGCGCAATACCGCGCCCGCTGCCGCCGTCGCGGCGCTCTGGGTGCAGGAGAAGGATCCCTCCGGCGTACTGCTCGTGCTGCCGGCCGATCACCTGATCCTCGACGTCTACCGCTTCCACGACGCCGTGCGCCAGGCGGCCCGCCTCGCGTCGAGCGGCGCGCTCGTGACCTTCGGCATCACGCCCGACCAGCCCGCCACCGGCTACGGATACATCGAGCGGGGCGACGCGATCGGCGACGAAGCGGGTGCCTACCGCGTCGCGCATTTCATCGAGAAGCCCGATCGCGCGCGGGCAGAGGAGTTCATCGCGAGCGGCCGCTTCTCGTGGAACAGCGGCATGTTCGCTTTTTCCGCCGGTCGCCTGCTGGAGGAGCTCGGCAAGCATCGTCCCGACATCCTCGCCACTTCGCGCAACGCTTGGGAGAAGGCCAAGCGCGACCTCGACTTCCTGCGCCTCGACGAGCAGGCCTTCGCCGCGTGCCCGGCGGAGTCGATCGACTACGCGGTGATGGAGAAGACCGACGCCGCCGTCGTGCTTCCCGTCGACATCGGCTGGAGCGACGTCGGCTCGTGGTCCACGCTCTGGGAGGTGGGCAACAAGGACGCGCAAGGCAACGTGGTGCGCGGCGACGTGCACCTGCGCGATGCCGAGAACTGCTACGTGCGCGCCGAGAGCCGCATGGTCTCCGTGCTCGGCATGAAGAACGCGGTGGTGGTCGAGACCGACGACGCGCTCCTCGTCGCCGACCAATCGCAGGTGCAGAAGGTGAAGGACATCGTCGGCCACCTCGACGGCGCGAAGCGCACCGAGCACCTCACCCACACGCGCGTGTACCGCCCGTGGGGCTACTACGAGAGCATCGACGCCGGCAACCGCTTCCAGGTGAAGCGCATCATGGTCAAACCCAGCGCCGCGCTCAGCCTGCAGATGCATCACCACCGCGCCGAGCATTGGGTGGTCGTCTCAGGCACCGCCCGCGTGACGCGCGGCGATGACGTGCTCTTGCTCGCGGAGAACGAGTCGACTTACATCCCCATCGGAACCCGCCACCGCCTCGAGAACCCCGGCAAGGTCCCGCTCTTCATCATCGAGGTGCAATCCGGCGGCTACCTCGGCGAGGACGATATCATGCGCTTCGAGGATCTCTACAAGCGCGATTGATGTGCAGGGGGTACGGGGCATCGCCCCCGTACCCGCCCGTCGTCGTCCCTTGGCGGGCGCCATTGTCCACGTTCCGAGCCTGCTGTACACTATTTCTGTACAGATCGGAGATCCGATGAAGGAAGTCAACATCACCGAGCTCAGGCAGAACCTCCCCGGCTACCTCGCCAGAGTGCGCCGGGGCGAGCGGATCAAGGTCACCTCGCGCGGCCGGGTCGTCGCCGAGCTCGTGCCTCCCGTGCCGTCGCCGGAGGAAGGCGCGGCGGCCAAGGCGCGCCTGCGCGGGAGCGTCGTGCGCTATGACCGGCCGCTCGATCCGGTCATCGAGCCCGGCGAGTGGGACGTGAACCGGTAATCGTCCTCGACACCCACGTCGTCGTCTGGTGGGTGTCGGGGTCGGGGCGGCTCTCCGCCCGGGCAAAGCGCGCGATCGATCGCGGCGCGCGCCAGCGCGCGGTGGCCGCCTCGGCAATCACAGTGCTGGAGATCGCCACCGCCGTGCGGCGCGGGCGCCTCGCCCTCGGCGTGCCGCTCGATCCATGGCTCGCGGATCTCTACGCGCTGCCTGAGCTGCAGTTCGTGCCGGTGAGCGCCGCGATCGCGCAGCTCGCCGGCGGGTTCGACGATTCGATGCCAAGCGATCCCGCCGACCGCATCATCGCCGCGACCGCACTGACGCTTGGCGCGGACATCGTCACGGCAGACGGACGGCTGCACGACTGCCCGCACGTCTCGACGTTGTGGTAGCGGGGAGCCATCCGAACTACAAGCGGGATTGAACCGAGCGAGCGCCGCTCTCTCGAGGACGCCCCACCCGGCGGGTAAGCTTGCTGACCAGCGGGCGTGCATGAGTTGCTTTGCATCAGGCACTGCGTACTGCGGGTGTCGGGCGTCGTGTTAGCATTCAACGGTCCCGTTGCTGGAGCATCGACATGCAAGTGCTCGACCGGATACGCCTCGACCCGAACGTGATGGGCGGCAAGCCTTGCATCAAGGGAACGCGCATCACCGTGGGCCTCGTTGTGGGGCTTGTTGCTGCAGGACGAACGGTGGAAGAGATCCTTGCAGCTTATCCGGACCTCACCCGCGAGGACATTTCGGCCGCACTCGCATATGCGGCTTGGCGCGCTGAGGAACGGGAGCTATCGATTCCATCTTGATGAAGATCCTCGTCGACATGAACCTGTCCCCGATCTGGGTTCAGGTTCTACGGGAGGCCGGCTTCGAGGCGATTCACTGGCGCGACATTGGCCAGCACGACGCCAGCGATCTCATAGTCCTGGGGTGGGCGCGGCAGCACGGGTACGTCGTCTTCACCCATGACCTCGATTTCGGCGCTATCCTTGCAGCGAGCGGCGCTACGGTACCCAGCGTAATGCAGTTCAGGGTCGTCGATCCGTTGCCCTCGGCCGACGCCGCGGCTGTCATCCGAGCCATCCGGCGCTTCGAGAGGGAGTTGCGTGAGGGGGCACTCATCTCGATCGAGCCGGAGCGAGCGCGAGCGCGCATCCTCCCGATCAAGCGCTGAAAAGCACCCGCCACCACCTCGAGAATCCCGGCAAGGTGCCGCACTCCATCATCGAGGTGCAGTCAGGCGGCTACCTCGGCGAGGACGAGATCGTGCGGTTCGAGGGACGAAACAACTCCCCACAACACAGGCACTTGCGTTGTCTCGCGCGCCTCATCGCTCCGTCCCCCTTTGGGGCGGATCATGGCGCGCGAAAACCGGCCTCAGACGACGCTACCTGCGCGACACGAAAACCACGCAAACTGCGCCGGAAGAAGAGTTCTGAGAAAGAGGAAACCGAAGAAAATCGATCAAGAAGACTACGACGTTCAGGCCGACCACTTCACACGACTATCGGATCGGCGCTGACAGCAGGGATGGCGGATCGCGCTGGAACCCGGCTGGACGGCCGGTCACTCCTGGGGCGCGAGACGAAATCCCTCAACTTCGGCGGCCGCCGCGAGCCTGCGATCCAGACAGACGAACTCGATTGCGCTCGGACGCTGCCGGCTTGCAATGATTGCCGAGGCAAGCTGCAGCGCGTCGCCCGCCCGCAGCGTGTGCAGGCGCAGGAGCCGCATCGCCTGTTCGCGCAGGCGCTGGCCCGGCTCGACCTCCGTCCAGCTCGCCGCGAGGTCGGCGAGCCGGCGCAACGCGAGCGTGGCGCCGCGACGTTCCAGGCTCCCTTCCCGCTCCATTCGTGCGAGCGCCGAGGCGCATTCGACTGGCGTTCCCCACCAGGTGGCCATTCCGCCGCCGCTTGTGCGCATTGACTCGAGCACACGTGTGCGCGGCTCGGCGACCAACAAAGGCACGATCGCCGAGGCGTCCCAGTACCGGATCAACGGCTTTCCTCCCGCTCCGCCAGCAGGGCGTCCACGACGCTCGCCGCGCGTTTCGGCCGCGGGATCGGTCCCGGAAGCTTCAGCTTCGACACGTCGCCGCGCCCGCGGCGGACCACGCCCGCTCGCTCCAGCTCGTCGAGCCACCCGGCGGCCTCGTCCGCGGTTGTTGCGCCCACCGGCTCGATGCGCGCCACGGGTCGGCTGCGGTCAGTGATGAGCACCGACTCGCCGTGGCGAACGGCGTCGAGCAGCTCGGACAGGCGGTTCTTTGCTTGCGAGATCGTGGCCTTTTTCATCTGGCTATTATGGCCTTCTCGCTTTATCCGGTCAAACTACGGTACCAGCGTGCGGTCTCTGCGAGCCCCGCTCGCATGGAATAGGGCGGCTGCCCGCCGAGCTCCCGCCGAATCGCGCTCGCGTCCACCGCGAGATCGCCTGCCAACGGCTCGAAGTCCGCGCCGCGGCCGAGGAGGCGCGCGCCGAATCGCAGGATCAAGAGCGGCACGCCGACGAGGCGCGCCGGCCGATCGAGCGCGGCAGGCGCACGCCGGATGGGCGGAACTGAGCTGCCTGGATGGAAAACGCCAGTTCGCACGTGATGTTTGAGGAAGCTTTGCAGGGTTCCGGCATTCCCACAAAGCGGGAATCTAGCTCGAGTGCAATCAGCGACTTGCTGAATCCCCTGCTTTCGCGCGGATGGACTTGATCAGGGCTTCCTTGACCGCTGTGCCGTTGCGGCTCTTAGCCGAACTTCGCGGATTCGCCGCCCAATCGGGCGGATTTCGGCGGGGTCATCTTCGTAATCGTTTGATTCGTCACGCGGGTGGTGAGTGCCCGGCGCGAAAGCCGTTGTAGTGAAGACCTTGGTT
>JADLAV010000090.1 GCA_020848075.1 Burkholderiales bacterium | reverse complement strand
CACGCGCTACACTGACTTCCTGCAGGGCTGCCAGTTTGGGTTCCATCTCTGCCTCCAAAAAATAGGTTGTGGAAAACCCTTTTTAGTCGCAGAGACCCCAACTGACCAGCCCTGCATAGGATCTCAAGGAGGAGGGGAGTTGGAGTTCCCCTCCTTTCCGAGGAGGGGTGGCTGCGAAGCAGCCGGGGTGGTTCGCCCCCTCAAGTTCCCCTCCTTTCCAAGGAGGGGTGGCTGCGAAGCAGCCGGGGTGGTTCGCTAAGCATGGCTGCGAAGCAACCAGGATGGTCTAGCCCATGACCCCGCGCCTCCTCGTCTCGGCAGCCCACAAGTCCTCGGGCAAGACGACGCTCTCGGTCGGCATCGCCGCCGCGCTCACCGCGCGCGGGCTCGTCGTCCAGCCGTTCAAGAAGGGGCCGGACTACATCGATCCGATGTGGCTCTCGGCCGCGGCGGGCCGCGCCTGCCGCAACCTCGACTTCTTCGTCATGGGCCGGGACGAGATCGTCGCGCAGCTCGCAGCGCATGCGGCCGGCGCCGACCTAGCGCTGATCGAGGGCAACAAGGGGTTGTACGACGGACTCGATCTCGACGGCAGCAACAGCAACGCCGCACTCGCGAGCCTAGTGAACGCGCCCGTGGTGCTCGTGATTGACGCGCGCGGCATGACGCGCGGGATCGCACCGCTCATCCTAGGCTTCCAGGCCTTCGATCGCTCGATCCGCATCGCGGGCGTGATCCTGAACCGCCTCGGCGGCTCGCGCCACGAGGCGAAGCTTCGCGCGGTGATCGAGCACTACACCGACGCGCGCGTGGTCGGCGCCGTGCACCAGGATGCCGGGATCGAGATCGTCGAGCGCCACCTGGGGCTGATGCCGAGCTCGGAGAGCGGGGAATCCGGTGTGCGCATCGCCGCGATCCGCGATGCCGTTGCGGCGCAGGTCGACCTCGACGCGCTGCTCGAGATCGCCGGCTGGCGTGCAGGCGCGCCGCGCGCGGCGCAGCCGGCGCCCTCCCTGCCTGCGCCCACGCTGCGCATCGGCGTCGCGATGGACCGCGCCTTCGGCTTCTACTACCCGGACGACCTCGAGGCGTTTGCGCAGGCCGGCGCCGAGATCGTGCCGGTGAACACGCTGGCGGACGCCAAGCTCCCGGAGATCGACGGGCTCATCGTCGGCGGCGGCTTCCCCGAGATGTTCATGGCCGAGCTCGAGGCGAACGCATCGCTGCGCGCGGACGTCCGGCGCGTTGCCGAGGCCGGCCTGCCGATCTATGCGGAGTGCGGCGGGCTGATGTATCTCGCGCGCAGCCTCACCTGGCGCGGCGAGACGCGGCGCATGGCCGGCGTGATCCCGGGCGACGTCGTGATGCATGACAAGCCGGTCGGGCGCGGCTACGTCCGGTTGCGCGAGACCGCGCACCACCCGTGGCCGCTCGGCGAGGGGGCCGACATCCGGGCGCACGAGTTTCACTACTCCTCGCTCGAGAATGTCATGCCGCACCTCGACTTCGCCTACGCCGTGGCGCGCGGGCACGGCGCGGACGGCCGGAACGACGGCATCGTGCTCGGCAACGTGCTCGCCTCGTATGCCCACCTGCGGAGCGTCGGCGGCAACGCGTGGCCGAGCCGCTTCGCGGCGTTCGTGCGCAAGGTGAAGGCCGAGCGCGCGGCGCGCGCCGAGGCGCGCAAGGCTGCGGCCGCCTAGCCGCGCGATGGACTTCGACCTCATCGTCGTCGGCAGCGGCCCGGGCGGGTACAAGGCCGCGGTGAGCGCGGCGCACCAGGGCGCAAGAGTCGCGCTCGTCGAGCGCGATCTGCCGGGCGGGAACTGCCTCAACCGCGGCTGCATCCCCAAGAAGACGCTCGTGTACCTGGCGTCGCTTCTCGAGGATGTCGCGAACCTGCAGGGGCGCGGGATCGTCGGCGCGGTGCGCGGCGACTACGCGGCGGCGGTCGCGCACAAGGACGAGGTGGTCGCCGGCATCCGCGACAACTTCGGCTTCTGGCTGCAAAAGCTCGGCGTGCGCCTTTTCCGCGCGCAGGCGCGGCTGCTCGAAGGCCGCCGCGTCGCGTTGAGCCCGCGCGAATCGGGCTCCGCCGAGCCGCTGCCGGCCGAGATCGCGGCGCCGCGCATCATCATCGCCACCGGCTCGTCGCCGCGTGCGCTCGAGCACTTTCCAGTCGAGGGCGCGCGCATCCTCGATTCTTCTCACTTCATGCGCACCCTGCGTGAGTGCCCCGAATCGGTGCTCTTCGTCGGCGGCGGCACGGTCGGTGTCGAGCTCGCCTACCTGATGCGCCAGTTCGGCGCGCGGGTCGCGGTCGTCGAGCAGGCGGAGCGCCTGCTCGACATGCACGCCATCCCGGAGCGGGTGAGCGGCGTGCTCGAGCGCAAGTTCGCGCGCCTCGGCATCGAGGTGCGCAAGCGCGCAACGGTCGCGGCGCACGCAGCAGATGCGAGCGGAGTCGATGTGACGTTTTCCGATGGCAGCCGCGACCGATTCGGCAAGGTCGTGGTGGCAGTCGGGCGCCGCCCGCGCACCGCGGAGCTCGGGCTCGCCGAGGCGGGAATCGACGTCGAGCCTCAGGGATTCGTTCGCGTCTCCGAGTATCTCGAGACGAGCGTGCCGGGCGTCTACGCGGTCGGCGACGCGAAGCCCGGCCCGATGACCGCGAACGCCGCGCTGCATGACGCGAAGGTCGCGGCGGCGAATGCCATGAGCGGGAACCACCTGCGGCCGAACTACCTCAAGGTGCCGATCGTGATCAACACGGCGCTCGAGATCGCGGCCGTCGGCCTGACCGAGGACCGGGCGGAGGCGGCCGGCTTCGAGCCGGATGTCGCGCGCTCCACGTTCGGCGGCTCGGGCAAGGCGCGCGCGCACCACGACACCGAGGGCTTCATCGAGGTGGTCCACGACGCCGAGACCGGTCAGCTCCTCGGCGGCTGCATCGTCGGCCCCGAGGCGGGCGAGCAGATCCATCTGCTCGCCGCCGCCTGCCAGTCGGCGCGCGGACTGTGGTTCTTCAAGGACATGAGTTACAGCCATCCGTCCTGGTGCGAAGAGCTCGAGACCGCGGTCGATCCCTATACCTCCGCGTTCAGCCGCTCGGGCAAGGAGATCTTCGAGCGGGGGATCTTCGCGCCGAGCGAAGGGTGACAGGCGGTCTTTCTCATGATGCAGGTCACTTCCCGGTGCGCGTCCATCGGCTAACGTCGCGCGAGCGCGTGCGCCGCAGTTCGCCGATTTGCAGCGCGCAGGCGACGCCCGGCCGCGCCGGGCTCACCGACCGAGGAGTGACGATGCCCAAACGCAAGACCGCCGTTGCCGCATTCGCACTGCTCGCGGGCGGCATGCTGGTGACGAACGCGAGCGCGGATGCGCCGACGCCCGGCAGCGGGCCCGCGCAGGCGATGCCGAGCCCGCAAGAGCAGGCAAGGATGAAGAGCTACGCGCCGGCGCTGCGCGAGCGGATCGTGCGGCTCTCGCCCGAGACGAAGGCGATGCTCAGGCAGCTCGACGCGCAGCATCCGCGCAAGAGCGAGAGCGCGACGATGCGCCAGGTGATGCAGGAGATCCTGGCGGACTACCTCAGCATGGCGGCGGGCGTCGCCGCCGACAACGCCGAGCAGGTCGCCGACAGCGGCCGGCGGCTCGCCAACCACCGGATTCCCAAAGGTGGGCTCGTCGCCTACCTCCCGCCGGAGAAGATCACCGACGCGGATCTCGCCACGCTGCCCGCGTTCAACGACGCGGTCGAAGGCGGGGCATTGAAAGTCGCCGCGGCGGCGGAGAAGGGCGACATGCAGACCGCGGCGGTCCTCCTCGGCGAGGTGCTGACCGGTTGCGTGGGCTGCCATCAGCGCTTCCGCGGCGTGCCCGGAGAATCGCCCTACCTCGTGACCGGCGCCGCGGCACGGCCCTGACGCGAGGCGACTGCGCGGGGGCGCACGATCTTCGGCGAACCACGCGGGCCGCAGAGAGGCTCGGCGTCCCCTCTCCGACCGTTCTGGTGTTTTCTGAGGTGAAACCTGAGAAAACACCAATGGAATACGTCGAACGGCAGCCTGCGGAGACCCTCGTGTGTGCGGTGCGCAGCCTGTCCAGCGATTGTGCTGATCGGACCTCGGCGCGCGGCCCGGAGGCACTTCCCGGGGTTGACCCTCTGAGCCCTCAGCGCCGCGTCCGATCCTCAGCGAACTTCCGCTCGACGGCGAACACGGCCGCCTCCACGCGCGAGGAGAGGTTGAGCTTCGCGAGCACGTGGCGCACGTGCAGCTTCACCGTGTCCTGGCTGATGTTGAGCGCCCTTGCGATCGCCTTGTTGCTCTGGCCCTGGGCGAGATGCGACAGGATCTCGCGCTCGCGGGTGGTGAGCTGGTTCAGCAGCGAGTCGGGCGTGTTGCGCTTGCCGTCGAGCAGGTTGACGAGCTTTGCGGTCATCGCCGGGGCGACGACCGTCTCGCCGCGCGCCGCCCGCTGCACCGCATCGACGACCTCGCCGGGCTCCATGTCCTTGAGCAGGTAGCCGCGCGCGCCGGCGCGCAGCGCCGCGGCGAGATCCGCCTCGGCGTTGCTCACCGTGAGAAAGAGCGTCGGCACGTCGATGCCCAGCTCGCGGAAGTCGCGCAGGAGCGACAGCCCGTCGCGTGCCGGCATGTTGAGGTCGACGATCGCCACCTCGGGCTTCTCGTCGCGCAGCAGGCGCTTGGCCTCGTTCGGGTCGCCGGTGACGCCGACCACTTTCACCGTGCCGCCGTGCTCGAGGAGCTCCGCGAGCCCCTTGCGGAAGAGCGTGTGGTCGTCGACCAGCACGACGCGGATCGGAGCGCTCATGCGTGCGCGGTCCGCCGCTGCCGCTGGGCGGGAAATTTCAGCACGACGCGCGTGCCTTCGCCGACGTTGCTCTCGATCTCGACCTCGCCGTCGAGCCGCGCGGCGCGCTCGCGCATGATCGACAGCCCGAACTGCATCCCGAAGCGCGTATCGCCGCCGGCGCCGATGCCGGTGCCGTCGTCCCGAACGGTGATCACGTGCCGGTCGCCGGCGAGATCCATCACGACGCCGATGTTCCTCGCGCGCGCATGCTTGGAAGCGTTGGTGAGCGCCTCCTGCACCACGTGATAGACGTGCAGCTCCTGCTCGGGGGTGAGCTCGGGCTCGGGCGCCCGGTTGTGGAACTCGGCGTGGATCCCGGTCTGTGCGCCGAAGCCCTCCACGAGGTCGCGCAGCGCGGGCACCAGGCCGCGCGGGTCCATGCGGTCGCGAAAGTGGGTGAGCAGCTCGCGCAGGCGGCCGTAGGCCGAATCCATTCCTTGCTCGACGTCGGCGAGGTACTTCTGCGCGAGCGGATCGTCGCCCTCGCGGATCGCCTCGCTCAGGAAGGCGAGCCGCATCTTCATGTATGCGAGCGTCTGGGCGAGCGAGTCGTGGACCTCGTTCGCGAGCATCTGTCGCTCGTTCACCAGCGTGGCACGGATGTTCTCCCGGCTGAGGCGCGCGTTCTCGAGCGCCATGCCGAGATGCTCGCTGATCGACGAGAAGAGCAGGGACACCTCGGCCGGCACGGGCGCATCGGTCGCCATGAAGAGGTTGTAGACCCCCATCACGCGCCCGCGATGGCGCAGGGGCACGGCGACGACGCGCTTGCACCTCTCGCCGAAATAGCCGAGCGCGGTCGTCTCCCGGCAGGTTTCGGTCGCTTCGCAGACCTCCACCGACTGCTCGCTCGCAGCCTTGCCGCAGATGCCGCACGTGAACGGGACGTACTGCTCCCGGTTCTCGACCTCGGGCGGCAGGCCGATCGCGCCGACGAGTCGCAAATGCTCCCCGTCCGGTGTCACCACTCGCACCGCGCCGGCGATCGCGCCCGCGAGCCGCGTCATGGTGGGCAGGAACCGGGCGAGCAGCCGTTCGACGTCGGCGTCGTCCGACAGGCTGGACGTGATCTCCGAGAGCGCCCGCAGCGCCGGGATCTTGTACGCGCCCTCGCGCTCGGCCGCGCCGTCCGGTGTGGTCGTCGGTTTCGAGGCCTGGGTTCGCCTCATCGATGCTCCCGCGGCCGCTCTGGCCGCGCTCCTCTGTGTGACTGGTGACTTGCAACAAACCTGCCCGTGGTGGCGCCGTCCAAACCACCCCGCCGCCTTCGGCGGCACCCCTCCTTGAAAAGGAGGGGACCTTTTTCTCCCCTCCTCTCCGAGGAGGGCTGCCCGCGTAGCGGGCGGGGTAGTGCTGCACACCTCCGCGCCACAAGTCACTAGTGTGGGCAATCGGGCACGTGCCTGCAATAGGGGCAGTCGGCGGCCGACCGGAAGCGCCGTGCCGCTCGGCGCCGCGCCCCGAGGCGTCGGCTAAGATCGACCTCCCGCACCGATGACCGCCACCCGCCCGCTCACCGATCAGGAACGCGATCTTCTCGCGGCCCGCGCCGTCGATCCGCGCTCGTTCGCAAGCTTCCTCGCCGTGGCGTGGGGCATGGGGTTCGGCACCCTGTTCGCGGCCTTCCTCGTGCTGGCGGTGCCGCTCGTGCTCGCCGGCGTGGATTTCACGCGCTGGCCGGCGAAGGACCTGACGATTCTCGGCGTCGTGGCAGTGTTCGCCTTCTGGACCGCGATCGCCGCGCGAAACCACCGGCGCCACCGCGTGCGGCGCGCACCGCTCGAGGCGATGCTGCACGCCGACCTGACGGGCGGCGTGGCGGAGATCGAGCGGCACCGGGCGGTCGAGGCCATCCGGGCGATCGCGCCGGAGCACGGCGAGCGCGCCTACTTCGTCCGGCTCGCGGACGATCGGGTGCTCTTCGTCGGCTACTGGCATCCGGCGGGTGACGCTCCGCCGGGCACGCTCGAAGCGGGGAATTTTCCGAGCACCGAGTTCGAACTCGCGCGCGGGCCGGCCTCGCGGCTCGTGCTCGGCGCGATCGGCTGCGGCGAGCCGCTCGCGACCTCGCAGTCGTTCGAGCTGGGGCGTGACATGCTCGAGGGCGAAGGCTTGCCAGAAGCAGGCGGTTGGGTGGAAACGCCTTGGGCCGCGATCCAGGCGACCTTCGGGTGATCGCCCCGCCGGTGCGTCGCGACCGTCAGATCGCGGCGCGCGCCGCGAGAAGCCGCCGTTCGTACCGATTGATGAGTTGCCCGGTGCCGAGCCCGCAGAGCGCCGCAGTGAGCAGCACGTAGGCCGAGGCGCTCCACGTCCCGGTGGCCGACACGACTGCCGCAATCGCCGGCGGGCCGATGAACTGGCCGGCGGCCGACCACTGGATGATGAGCCCCTGCAGGCTTGCGATCTGGGCAGGCGAGCGCGCGTACGCCTGCGAGGACGTGAGCACCGCGGGTGGCGTGATGCCGCCGAGGAACGACAGGCCGATGCAGGCGACGTAGCGCCAGCCGTCCGGCAGCGCCGGCGCGAAGATCGCGACACCGCAGATGCCCATGCAGGCTGCCGACACGCTGATCAGCGTGCCCCGCGCGAGCCCCCGGTGCATGAGCCAGGTGCCGAACAGCGCGCCGGGCGCATTCACGGCGACCACGAGCGCGGTCAGCGCCGATGCCGCGAGCGACGACGCGCGGTGCTCGTTCTGCAGGAGCGTGGGCAGCCAGACCATCACCGAAATCCACTGCAGCGCATAGAAGCCCATCGCGATCGCGCACCACCACGACGCAGGATGCCGCAACGCCTCGGTGATGCTCGCGACGGTGCGCTCCGCGCGCGGCGGCGACAGCGGGAACCGGCCCCGCAGGCGCCAGATGGCGATCGCCACTGCGGCCGCCGCGAAGACCTGCCCCCACCAGAGCCAGCGCCATCCCATCGCGGCGAGCACGAACGGCGTCGCGAGCAGCGCGAGCCCAAAGCCCACTGGCATGTACGTGCTCCACAGCCCGAGCGCGACGTTGCGGCTGCCGCCCACGGCGGCCGCCGCGATCAGCGCCGGAACGGAGACCGCGAGCGCGATGAACCCGCCGCCCTCGATGAACCGCGAGACGAGGAGCGTGATCGTCGAATGGGTCGTTGCGCCGAGCGTGGCGCCGATGGCGAGCGCGCCGAGACCGAGCAGGCACGCCCGCAGGGCGCCGGTGCGGTCGGCGACGAAACCGAAGAACACCGCGCTCGCGAGCGCGAGCATGTTGAACATCGATACGACCCAGCCCGCGGCGACGAGCGACAGGCCGAAATCCTCGCGCAGGACGGGCAGGGCGCCGGGCAGCTTGCCGACGGCGCCCGCGCCCACGACGCCCGCGGCGAGCAGCGCGGTGACGGCGGTCCAGCTGGTGCGGCGGGGTTGCATCGGGGCAGGCGAGCGAATGCGCGAGCCGTACTGCGGCCGCTGCCCCCGATGTTACCTGCCAGGGACCGTTCCTCGCCCGAGGCGACCCAAGTCACCGCAGGCGTCATCTCCGAGCGTTCATATCGGGGGCGGAGCTCTCGCGGCGATCGCAGATTGACGCCTCCACTCCTTTTCAAGGGGTGCCGGCGAAGCCGGCGGGGTGGTTGTAACGTCGGCAGTCTCCCTCACCACCCCGGCTGCTTCGCAGCCACCCCTCCTCGGAGAGGAGGGGAAACGGCGCCGCTACGGTCTTGTTCGTTAGAGGCCGCCTATCCGGCCGCGGCCGCGTGTCGGTGGCCGGGTTCCAGCTCGTCCCAGCGCAGCGCGCGGTTGCGGCCGGACTTCTTCGCCGCGTAGAGCGCCTGGTCGGCCTGGTCGACGAGCTCGGCGACCGACGTGCCGCCGAAGCGTATCGTCGACACGCCGAAGCTCGAGGTCATCTGCAAGCCCTCGACGTTGCGGATTCCCGGCCCACCCTCGGCCTCGATGCGCCGGCGCATGCGCTTCGCGATCTCGGTGGCCTTCTCGACCGTCGTGTTCGGCAGCGCGATCACGAATTCCTCGCCGCCGTACCGGCAGACGAGATCGTGGCCGCGCACCGAGGACGAGATGATGCGCGCCATCTGCTTGATCGCCTCGTCGCCCACCGCGTGGCCGAACCGGTCGTTGATCGACTTGAAGTGGTCGATGTCGGCCATGATCATGCAGAGCTCGAGATCCTCGGTGATGGCGCTCATGTAGATCTTCTCCATCTCGGCGAAGAACGCGCGGCGGTTCAGCATGCCGGTGAGCGAGTCGCGCGCTGCCATCACCGCGAGCTCCTTGTTCTGCTCCTCGATCTTCGCGCGCGAGCTCTCGAGCTCGTCGAGCGCCCGCTGCAGCTCGGCGTTCTTCTCCTCGAGATCGGTCACGTCGTCGAAGGTGGCGAGGCACCCGCGGGCGCGGCCGACGTTGTCCACGATCGGCGAGCAGTTCAAGACCGCTTTGCGCGCACGTCCGCCGCCCTGCGGGATGTCGATCACCGTTCCGATCACCGGCTCGCGCGATGCCATCGCCTGGTTCCACGGCTGCGCGGCGGGATCCTGGGGCAGACTCGTCTTCAGCCAGTCGAGCGAAGCGACGTTCTGTCCGAGGAGGCCGCTGGACGCCTGCGGATGCAGCCGCCGGAACGCGCTGTTCGCCATGTTGATGCGGCCCTTCGTGTCGATGACCAGGACGCCCTCGGCCAGGGTGTCGAACGCCATCCGCACGCGATCCGGGATCACCGCGGTGGGGTCGAGGTGCTGCAGCACCTTGCGCAGATAGAAGTAGTAGAAGATGAATCCGCCGACGGTGAGCGCGACGATCAGGAGCACCGTCGGATGGTGCAGCCACTCGATCCACGACTGCGGCCCGACCGGCTTGAAGCTCATCTCGACCTGGCCCCAGCGCTCCTTGCCCGAGTAGACCGGCACGACCACGTGCGTGAGCGTCGATTTGCCCTCGGCCGTCGGGACCCAGTCCTTGTCGTGATAGCCGCTCTTCACGACGAGCTCGCCGTTCTGGCGCCGGACGCCGACCGACAGGATCTCGCCGCCCTTGGTGACCGCAGTGTCGACGGTGCGCTGGATCGTGCGCTGGTCCTCGGCTTCGACGAGGGCGGTGAGCTGGACCGCGAGGCCCGCCGCGATCCGCTCGCGCACCTTGCGGGCGTTTTGGACCTCGTCCGGAAGCAGGCCGAACGCGAAGTCGAGGATCAGCACCAGGAGGACGGTGAGCGAGACGAGCCCGAGCGCGATGCGGCCGATTGTGCGTACTCTGCCCATGCGGAGGTTCTCTTACGCCGTGATGCCGAGAAAACGCAGGCTGCCACGCGCGATGCGGCCGATCCGCGAACGCGAGAGCGAGTCGAACTTTCGAAGCGATCGTTCCACTGTCAATGCTTGCTGCGCAAACACCAAAACTCCACCCGGAGATAAGAGAGCAAGTCCCGGGCCGATGCGGCCGCTCCCCGCGCCCGCGTGCGAACAATTCCTGCCATAGCGCACGCTTTCCACCTGCGCGAGTGCTTGGCCGCGCCACGGTCGCCTACGGATGCTGCCGGATGTGATTCTAGCCCGAAGTTCCTCCGTTAACCTCGTCGGTTTTGAGTAGATAAGGCTCTTGAATCAAGAGGATAGATTCCGTGGTGGTGTTCAATGTAGGCATGTAAGTGTATTTGCATTGC
This sequence comes from Burkholderiales bacterium, assembly GCA_020848075.1. GTDB lineage: Bacteria > Pseudomonadota > Gammaproteobacteria > Burkholderiales > SG8-39 > JAABRB01. The sequence goes on along the minus strand of JADLAV010000090.1, from coordinate 9 downwards.
TGCGTAGAT
>JADLAV010000089.1 GCA_020848075.1 Burkholderiales bacterium | reverse complement strand
GGTGGCCTACGTAAATAACGGGTGCGTGGGCTGCGGGCTGTGCGGCGAGGTGGCGCACGCGGCGGTGCTGTGCCCGTCGTTCTTCCGCGCCGAGATCGTGCAGAACCCGCGCGGCTGGGACCGCTTCCTGCACAAGCTGCGCTCGACCCTCATCGGCTGGCTCCAGCCCGCCTGAAATCGTGCAAAGTGAAAGGTGAAGCGCCGGCCGCGGCGCGGCCCACTGCGAGCGACCAATGAACACGATGACCGACACGATCACGTTCTCCGGACAGGGCGCGCTGCCGGCGCGTCCGATCACCATCCTCGTGGCCGCGCTCGGCGGCGAGGGCGGCGGCGTGCTCGCCGAGTGGCTGGTCGACGCGGCGGCGGCGAGCGGCTTCCCGGTGCAGAGCACCTCGATTCCCGGCGTCGCGCAACGCACCGGCTCGACGACTTACTACGTCGAGATCTATCCCGCCACGCTCGACCGGCTGGGCGGCCGGCAGCCGGTGCTCGCGCTCACGCCCTCGCCCGGCAACGTCGACCTGATGGTCGCCTCGGAGTTCGTCGAGGCGGGGCGCGCGATGCAGGCGGGCTACGTCAGCCCTGACCGCACCACCCTCATCGCATCGACGCATCGCGTCTACACGGTCGCCGAGAAGGCGGCCATGGGCGACGGACGCTACGACAGCGGTCGCCTGCGCAAGGCGGCGGAGAAGCTGGCAAAGCGCGCCGTCCTCTTCGACATGGCCGAGCGCGCGCGCCAGGCGGGGACGGTCATCAACGCCGTGATGTTCGGAGCGCTGGCCGGCTCGGGTGTACTGCCGTTCGGCCGCGAGGCGTGCGAGGCCGCCATCCGCAAGCAGGGCAAGGGCACGGAGGCGAGCCTGCGCGGCTTTGCGGCGGGTTATGACTATGCGGCGGGCACGGCACCGGCTGCGCCGGCCGGCGAGGAAAAAGTGTGGCGCGGCCAGGCTGCGGAGCGCGTGCGCACCGCGTTCCCGCCGGAAACGCACCGTATCCTGGAAGAAGGCGTCGCGCGCCTGGTCGACTACCAGGATCGCGCCTATGCAGATCTGTACGTGAACCGGCTGGCGCCGATCCTCGCGGCCGACAAACGCTCTGGCGGCGCGGCGTCCGGGTACCGGCTCACGAACGAGACCGGGCGCTTTCTCGCGCTGTGGATGAGCTACGAGGACATCATCCGCGTCGCCGACCTGAAGACGCGCCGCGCCCGGTTCGAGCGCGTGCGCGCGGAGGTCGGCGCAAAGCCGGACGAGCCGGTCGTGATCGTGGAGTACCTGAAGCCGGGCATCGAGGAAGCCTGCTCGATCCTGCCGCGGGCGATCGCGCGCCCGCTCCTTGCGTGGGCCGAGCGCAACGGACGGACGCTCAACGTCGGCATGCACCTCAAGACGACGACGCTGTCGGGCTACCTGCTGATGCGCTCGTTGGCGTGGCTGCGGCCGCTTCGCCGGATGACCTCGCGCTATGGCGAGGAGCAGGAGCGCATCGACCGCTGGCTCGCCGCGGTGGCGAAGGCCGCGGCGACCGACGGCGCGCTCGCGCTCGAGGTCGCCGAGTGCGCGCGCCTCGTCAAGGGCTATGGCGACACGCATCGCCGCGGCTGGGGCAACTTCGAGCGCATCCTCGCCACGCTGATCGAAGTCGAGCCGGAGCTCTCTGCGGCGGACCGCGCCGCCGCGATCCGCAAGGCGCGCCTCGCGGCGCTCGCCGATCCCGAGGGCAAGGCGCTCGCGAAGGAGATCGGGGCGGCAAAGCCGGTCGTCTGGCTGTCGCCGAAACGCACCGAGACGATCGGCAAGGAGTGAGATGAAGCCCTTCTCGCTCGAGCATGCGGTGCGCTTCTCGCACTGCGATCCCGGCGGGATCGTGTACTTCCCGCACTACTTCGAGATGGTGTACGTGACGGTCGAGGACTGGTTCGACCATGCGATCGAGCCGAACTTCGAGGCCAAGCTCCGCCAGGACGGGATCGGGTTCCCGACGGTCAACACCGAGTGCGACTTCTACCGGCCGTGCCGCGTCGGCGACCGCGTCGCGATGCATCTGTCGATCGCGCGGCTCGGCCGGAGCTCGGTCGAGTTCCTGATCTCCGGACGGGTCGGCGGCGAGGAGCGGCTGCGCGTGCGCCACATGATCGCGCTCGTCTCGCTCGAGACGCTGCGGGCGGTGCCGATCCCGGCCGCGCTGCGGTCAAAGATCGCCGAATACGGCGCCGGGGAGGGCGCCCTTGCGCGGCTCCCGGCGACGCCGGCCGGCAGCGCCGCGCGCGCCTTCGCGTCCGAGCACCTCATCCGGTTCTCGCACTGCGATCCGGGCGGCATCGTCCACTTCCCGCGGTTCTTCGACATGATCAACGCCGCGGTCGAGGACTGGTTCGCGGACGGGCTCGGGCTGCCGTTCGACACCATGCACATGAGCCGTCGCTACGGCTTCCCGATCGTCAACACGCAGTGCGAGTTCTACAAGCCCTGTCGTATCGGCGAGCAGCTCGTGCTCGAGCTCTCCGTGGCGCGGTTCGGCCGGACCTCGCTCGCGCTCACGCTCTCCGGCAGGATCGGGGGCGAGGAGCGGATCCGGGCCCGTAACGTGCGCGCGATGATGTCGCTCGCGACCTATCGGGCGATCCCGATCCCGGACGACCTGCGCGAGAAGATGGCGGTCTTCGGCGTCGGCCCCACCGAGCGGTAGTCGGGCAGGGCTCCGCGCTCCGCGGCCTGCGCCTGCGCGCGCGTCCAGCCGGCGGCGGCGCCGGGATTTCCCGATCCCGGCCGTTGACAGCGCCGCGCGCGGCACATACAGTTTGCTCGCCAAACTACGGACCGGCGCCCGGCGGCGATGCCGGAACCGGGGAGCCGCACCCCGCCGCGCGCGCCGGTGTCCCCGGCCCGCGCACGGGCCCGCGCACCGGCCCGCACACAAGAGACAGCGCATGCTAGACCACGACCTGCTTCGCGAGATCGAGCGGTTGCGGCAGGAGGGCACCGCCTTCTGCCTCGCGACCATCGTGGACGCGCGCGGCAGTATCCCGCAAGTCGTGGGGGCGGCCGCGATCTTCACGCGCGCAGGACTCGCGCACGGCACGGTCGGTGGCGGCCGGCTCGAGGCGATGTGCGAGGAGCGGGCGCGCGCGCTCCTCGCCGACGATAGCGCCGCGCGGACCCGCTTCGAGCGGGTGAACCTGCAGCGCGACCTGGGCATGACCTGCGGCGGCGAAGTGGCGCTCTACTTCGAGGCGAACCGGCGCTTGCTCGACTGGAACATCGCGGTCTTCGGGGCGGGGCACGTCGCCCAGACGCTCTGCCGATTCCTGGTCGAGCTCGATTGCCGCGTCGTCTGCATCGACACACGCGAGGAATGGCTCGACCGCCTGCCGCGGAGCGCAAAGTTGGAAGCCGTCAAGGTGGCCGACTACACCGCAGGCATCGACCGCATCGCGCCGGGCGCGGACGTGCTGCTCATGACGATGGGCCACAGCGCCGACCTGCCCATCCTGAAAGCGATCGCGGCGCGCGAGCTCGACATCGCCCACCTCGGCCTCATCGGCAGCGACGCGAAGTCGAGCATCGTCAGGCGGCAGCTCACCGAGGCGAGCGTACGCAAGGCGTTCATCGACCGGATCGTCTGCCCGGTCGGCGAGAAGCTCGGCGACAACACCCCGGCGGAGATCGCCGTCGGCATCGTGAGCCAGCTCCTGAAGCTGCGGCAGGCCGTGCGTGCGTAAGCCGCAGGCGAAGGGGGGCGGCGAGGCGGCCGTCGACTTCGGCAGGCTGCCCGGCTACATCGGCTACCAGGTTCGGCAGACGCAGTCGGCCATCTTCCGCGACATCTCGCGGTCGATCGGGGAGTGCGGCGTGACGCCCGGCGAATTCAGCCTGCTCAGCATGCTCGCGTCGAACCCTGGCCTCAACTCGATCACCCTCGCCCGCCTCTATCGACTCGACAAGGCGACGCTGTCGCTCTCGCTGAAGCGGCTCGCCGGACGCGGCCTCATCCAGACCGACCGCAGCGAGGAGGATCGCCGGTACTCCTCGCTACGGCTCACGCCGGCGGGTCGCAAGCAACTGCGGCGCGCGACTCGGCGCATCGAGATGCAGGAGCGCGCCATGGATGCGGTGCTCAAGCCCGGCGAGCGCGAGCAGATCCTGGACCTGCTCCAGCGCATCGCGGGGGCCTTCGACCGCTGAGCGGGTCGCGACCGCGATCCGCGGCGCGTCGGGCGGATGAGAATCATTCCCGGCGTCCCCGTGCGGCAGCAAATTGGCGGTCGCGTGAGGTGAGCGGTTGACAGGCGCCTGCCGCTCAGCCTACAGTTTTATGCACAAACTATAAGGCGATGCTGCGGGCGCGGGTGCGCCGCGCGGCACGGTCCGAGGGCGCGGCGGCGCGCGCGCGGGCGATTGCGGGACCAGGAGCGCCGAGGCCGGTGTGGCCCTCGCAGTTCTGTTGGAGAACCGCGCATGATCCTGTTCGATTTCGAGCTCGAGCGCCCGGGGACGCCCGCCGACGCGGTGGCGCTGCTCGAGCGGCTTCACGGCGACGCACGCGTCCTCGCGGGCGGCACGGACCTCGTGCCGAACATGCGGGCCGAGCTCATCAAGCCCGGCGTCCTCGTGAGCCTGGGTGCGATCGCGCCCGAGGCGCCGGCGACGCTGCCCGACGGCGCGCTGCGCATCGACGCTTTCTCCCGCCTCGCCGAACTCGAGCGCTCGGAGCTCGTCCGCGCCCGCGCGCCCATGCTCGCCGAGAGCGCGCGCGCCGTGGGCGGCAACCAGGTCCGGGAGATGGGCACGCTCGGCGGCAACCTGTGCCAGGAAAGCCGCTGCCTCTACTTCAACCAGCGGCACGACTACCAGTTCGCGGCACCCTGCTACAAGCTCGGCGGCGACCGCTGCTACCCGTTTCCCACCAACAAGCGCGACACCTGCTGGTCGGTCTACATGTCCGACGTCGCGCCGGCGCTCATCGCGCTCGGGGCCGAGATCGAGATCCTGAGCGCGAAGGGGATCCGCCGCATCTCCGCCGAGGATCTCTTCACCGGCAACGGCCTGCGGCCGCTCGCCCTCGACGCCGCGGAGCTCGTGCGCGCGGTGATCGTGCCGGCGCCCGCGCCGCGCACCGGCTGGGCTTTCCACAAGTCGACCGTGCGCGGCGGGCTCGAGTTCGGGATGGCGGTCATCGCGGTGAGGCTCGAGCTCGCCGGCGACGGCAAGACGTGCGCCGGGGCGCGCATCGCCATCGGCGCCGTGCGCGAGCGTCCGGTCCGGCCTGCGGCGGCGGAGCGCGCGCTCGCCGACGCGGCGCCGGACGACGCCCGGCTCGCGGACGCGGCCGCCGCGGCGGCGAAAGAGGTGAACCCGCTGCCGCACCACGGTTTCACGAAGCGGTACCTGATGGACAACATCCGGGTGCACTTGCGCCGGTTGCTCGTCCGCGCCGTGGAGCGCGCCGGCGGGCCGCAGGCGTAAGGATACGCGACGACAGGAGGTTCTGATGCTGGACGTTACGAAGAGCGGGCTGGGCACGGGGACGAGGGCGCAGTCGCGGCTCGTTTCGCTGCAAGTGAACGGCGAGTGGCACGAGGTGGCGGTCAAGCCGCGCGTCACGCTGGTCGAGGCGATCCGGGATGCGATCGGGCTCACCGGGACCAAGGCGAGCTGCGAATCCGGCACCTGCGGCGCCTGCACCGTCCTCGTCGACGGGCGGCCGGTGCTCGCGTGCATCACGCTCGCGATCGAGTGCGACGGCAAGGAGGTGAGGACGGTCGAGGGACTGGCCGACGGCGAGAAGCTGAGCGCCCTGCAGGAGGCGTTCCTCGACCAGGGTGCGATCCAGTGCGGTTTCTGCACCCCCGGGATGCTGATGTCGGCCACCGCGCTCCTCGAGCGCAGCCCGCGGCCCACGCGCGAGGAGATCAACAAGGCGCTGGAGGGCAATCTCTGCCGCTGCACCGGCTACAACGCGATCGTTGACGCCGTGCTGCAGGCCTCCGACCAGGGCGTGAAGCCCGTCATGAAGTGACGCGGCCATGGACCGCGCGACACCGAAGGGGGCCGCAATGAGCGAGCTTAACTACGTCGGCAAGAGCTGGCGGCGCAAGGACGGCCCGGACAAGGTCACCGGCAAGGCCGTCTACACACAGGACGTGAAGCTCCCGGGCACGCTCGTCGGGCGCATCCTGCGCAGTCCGCACCCGCATGCGCGCATCGTGCGCATCGACACTTCGCGGGCGAAGGCGCTGCCCGGCGTCAAGGCGGTGATCACCGTCGACGACACCAAGGGCATCAAGCACGGGTTCGTCGAGACGCCGCGCTACCCCGCCGACCAGGAGGTGCTGGCGCGCGACAAGGTGGTGCACGTCGGCGAGGAGATCGCCGCGGTCGCCGCCATCGACCAGGCCACCGCGTTGAAGGCCGTGGAGTTGATCGAGGTCGAGTACGAGCACCTGCCTGCGGTCTTCGATCCGCTCCAGGCCATGAAGCCCGGCGCGCCGGAGGTGCACCCCAGCCACCCGAAGGTCGCCGATCCCTACGCGAACATCGGCGGTAAGTCGGAGACCGAGTGGGGCGACGTCGAGCGCGGATTCGCCGAGTCGGACTACGTGCGCGAGGATCGCTTCGAGAGCCACCTGCGCACGCACGGCTACCTCGAGCCGCACGTGACCCTCGCCCACTGGGAAGGCGACAAGATGAACGTGTGGACGTCCTCGATGGGGGCGTTCGTCAAGCGCGCCAAGCTCGCCCGCACGCTCGACCTGCCGTACTCGGCGGTGCGGATCCACAAGACCTACGTCGGCGGGACGTTCGGCGGCAAGATCGACCTCTACTCCCACGAGTACTGCGCGGCGCGCCTCTCGATGATCACCGGCCGGCCGGTGCGGATCGTCGCGAGCCGCGAGGAGATCTTCTCGGCCTTCCGCCACGGCCAGCCGCTCGCGATGGAGATCAAGACCGGCGTGAAGAAGGACGGCACGATCGTCGCGCAGCAGATCCGCGTGATCAACAACTCGGGCGGGTTCCGCGGCAGCGGCGTGGTCGTGATCTTCCTCGCCTGGGGCTTCACCATGATCCCGTACCGCATCCCGAATCTGCGCTACGAGGGCTTCTCGGTCTACACGAACTACCCGGTGCGCGCGCCGCAGCGCGGGCACGGCGCCCCGCAGATCCGTTTCGCGATCGAGTCGCAGCTCGACCGGATCGCCGAGGATCTCGGCATCGACCCGATCGCCATCCGGCTGCGCAACGCCCGCCTTCCCGGGGAGGCGCTGCCGAACGGCGACAACGTCCACCAGGCGGGCCTCGTCGACTGCATCAAGATGGCGGCCGAGAAGTCCGGCTTCCTCGAGAAGCACGGCCGCGACCGCGGAGCGCCGCCGCAGGGCACCATCCGCCGCGGCATCGGCATCGGCGTCAGCGCCTACATGGGCGGGACCCTCATCTACCCGAACGGCTCGGCGGTCATCGTCAAGATGAACGACGACGGCTCGGCGGTGGTGCTCACCGGCGCGATCGACATCGGCCAGGGCTCGGAGACGGTGATCTCGCAGATCGTCGCCGAGGAGCTCGCGATCGGCATGGACGACGTGAAGATCATCTCGTCGGACACCGACACCACGCCGCAGGACATCGGCGCCTGGATCAGCGGCATGACCTACGTCACCGGCAACGCCGCCCGCCAGGCGGCCGGCAACGCTCGCGACAAGCTGATCGCGGTGGCGTCCGAGAAGCTGGGCGTTCCGGTGAGCGAGCTCGCCGTGAAGGACAAAGTCGTGTTCAGCACCCGCGATCCGTCGGCGCGCCTGACCTATCGTCAGGCGATCGCCGCCAGCATCGCCACGCACCGCGGCGACACGGTCATCGGCGAAGGCTACTGGCGCACCATGCGCGACGAGCCGAACCATCCGAGCCTTGCGACGACCAAGGGCCGCTGGACCGAGAACTACGCGTTCAGCGCGCAGGTGGCCGAGGTCGAGGTGGACATCGAGACCGGCGAGGCGCGCCTGGTGAAAGCGCTCACCGTGCACGACTGCGGGTTCCCCGTGAACCCGGCCCTGGTGAAAGGGCAGATCGACGGCCAGATCTCGATGGCGCTCGGCCACGCGTTCATGGAAGAGGTGATGACCAAGGACGGCTACACGCTGAATCCGAACTGGCTCGACTACCGCATGCCGACCATCCACAACATGGCGATCTCCGAGGACGCGGACGTCATCACCGAGCAGTACCGCGTCGGCGAGCCCTATCGCACGAAGGAGGTCGGCGAGGGTCTCGTGTCCGGCATCCTCGCGGCGATGGCGAACGCCGTGTACGACGCCACTGGCGTGCGGCTGAATTCGACGCCCTTCACGGCCGAGAAGATCCTGTACGGGCTGAAGGCGCTCGAGTTCAAGCAGAAACAGGCAAGCCGCGAGGAGACGGTTGGCGCATGACCTCTCGGGAGGTGTTTTACTGGGACGAACGGATGGAGCGCATGCCGCGTCCCGAGCTCGCCCAGCACCAGCTTCGGAAGCTCCGCGACCAGCTCGCCCACGTGCACGCGCGAAGCCCCTTCTACCGGCGCAAGCTCGACGCCGCCGGCGTGCCGCCCGATGCGATCCGCTCCCTCGACGACCTGAGCGCCATTCCCTTCACCGTGAAGGACGAGCTCCGCGTGAGCCAGGAGCAGTACCCGCCGTGGGGTGACTTCGGCTGCATCACCCCACGCGAGGCGGTGCGCGTCTTCCAGAGCTCCGGCACGACCGGCCGGCCGGTACGGATCATGTGGAGCCGCAAGGATTGGCACGAGAACTTCTACGAGCAGTTCAGCCACTTCCGCTGCGGATACGGGCTGACCGAGGACGATGTGCTGTACGTGCCGTTCAACTACGGCCTCTTCGTCGCCTGGTGGGGATTCCAGTCGGCGATGGAGCGGGCCGGGCTGATGGTCATCCCGGGCGGCGGCCAGGGCTCCAAGGACCGCTTGCGCGCGATGCTCGACTGGGGCGCCACCGTCGTGTGCGGCACGCCCTCGTACCTGCTCTATCTCGCCGAGACGGCGCGCAAGCTCGGGATCGATCTGCCCGGATCGCCGATCGCGAAGATCGTGGCCGCCGGGGAGCCCGGCGCCGCCGTGCCCTCGACCAAGAAGGCGCTCGAGTCGCAGTGGGGCGCCGAATGCTTCGACGACATCGGCTCGACCGAGATCACCAACTTCGGCTACGAGTGCATCCGGCACCAGGGCACGCACGTGATCGAGAGCATGCTGCTCGCCGAGGTGCTGGATCCGGAGACGGGCAGGCCGCTCCCCGACGGCGAGATCGGCGAGCTCGTGCTCACCAATCTCTGCTGCGAGAGCATGCCGCTCATCCGCTACCGCACGCGCGATCTCGTGCGTTTCAACCGCGCGGCCTGCGAGTGCGGGCGCACCTTTCTGCGGCTGGAAGGCGGCGTGCTCGGCCGCGCCGACGACATGTTCCAGTTCGCCGGAGTCAATATCTTCCCGACGCAGATCCAGAGCCTGCTGCACGAGGTGGACGAGTTCTCGCAGGAGTACCAGCTGGTCGTGCCGCGCATGGGCAGCGGCGAGCGGCTGAAGATCCGCGTCGAGCCGGCGCACGAGCAGCTCCCGCAGACCCGGCTCGCCGCGGCGTGCGAGTTCCTGACCGAAGCGGTCAAGTACCGGATCATGGTCACGCCCGAGGTCGAAGTGTGCGACGTCGGCAGCCTGCCGCGCGTCGAGGGCAAGGCCAAGCGGATCATCCGCCTGCAATAGTCCGGGACCGGCACGTGGCCGAGCTTCGCCTGGGGAACCCGGCGCGCGGATACGCAAACCCTGACGCGCCGCTGTCGCCGGTGATTCTGGTCAAGGGTGCGGGCGAAATGGCGAGCGCGGTCGCGTGGCGGCTCTACATGGCGCACCTGCGGCGCATCTGCATGCTCGATCTCGAGAATCCGCTCTGCGTGCGCCGGACGGTCTCTTTCTGCACCGCACTCGAGTCCGGAATGGCTGTCGTGGAAGGGGTGCGGGCGCGGTCTGCACGCACGCTGGAGGAGGTCGAGGGTGCGTGGCGCGCGCGGGAGATCGCGATCGTGCGGACGGGCGACTGGTCGCGGATCGAGAGGCTCGCGCCCGACGTCGTCGTCGACGCCATTCTGGCGAAGCGCAACACCGGCACCCGGAAGGACGACGCGCCGGTGGTGATCGCCCTCGGTCCGGGTTTCGCGGCCGGCGCGGACTGCCACGTCGTGATCGAGACTCAGCGCGGCCACGACCTCGGACGGATCATCGTCTCCGGCAGCGCCGCGCCGAACACGGGCGTCCCGGGCGAAATCGCCGGGCATGCTGCGGAGCGGGTACTGAGAGCGCCCGCCGCCGGCGCGTTCGAGACGGATCGCGCCATCGGCGACCTCGTGCGTGCGAACGACGTCGTCGGGCACGTCGCCGGTCATCCGGTGAGCGCGCAGATCGGTGGCGTCCTGCGCGGACTGATCCGCGCCGGGACGGGGGTCGTTCCCGGGCTGAAGCTGGGCGACATCGATCCGCGCGGGCGCCGCGAGTACTGCCACACCATCTCGGACAAGGCGCGCGCGATCGCCGGCGCCGTGCTGGAAGCCGTGATGCGCCACTGTAACGACCGGCGCGCCGAGTCCCCGGCCACGCTGCGATGCTGACTGCGGCGCTCGGCCTCGAGCGCGCGCGCCTCGTCGCGCTCTGCGGTGCGGGCGGCAAGACGACATTGATGTTCGCCCTTGCGCGCGCGTGGGTTGGCGCGGGGGAGCGTGTGCTCATCACCACCACGACCAAGATCGCCCGGGACGAAGCGGCGGGTCCGTGGCCGGCAATCGCTGCGGGCAGCGCCGAGGAGATCCTCGAGCACGCCCGTCGCCTGATCGATCGGCGCGCCGGCGCACTGATCGCGTACGCGGGTCTGGGGAGCGCTGGCGAAAAGCTCACCGGCTTCGCGCCCGAGCTGATCGACCGTCTGAAGTCGGCGACGTACTTCGACCGCATCCTCGTCGAGGCCGACGGCTCGGCACGCAGGCCGCTCAAGGCGCCCGCCGCGCCCGAGCCGGTCGTGCCCGCATCCAGCGACGCGGCGATCGCCGTCGCCGGGCTGAACGGGCTCGACGCTCCGCTTTCGGCTGAGACCGTTTTCCGGCCGGAGATCTGGGCGCAGTTGTCGCGCGACCCGCTCGGCGCGGCCGTCACCGCCGACGCGTTCGCCACGGTTGCCATGCATCCGGTCGGGCTGACCAAGGGCTGGCCGGCACAAGCGCAGCGCATCCTCTTTCTGAACCGGGCCGATACTCCAGAGCGACACACCTCGGCGGCGCGGATCCTCGAACTCATCGCCACTGCGCCAGAGCTCGTCTTTCATTTTGTGGCGGCGGGAACTTTACTTCCAGAACCCGTGGTGATCCGGCTCGCCAAGCTGTCCCCTCCTCCCTGAGATCCTATGCAGGGCTGGTCAGTTGGGGTCTCTGCGACTAAAAAGGGTTTTCCACAACCTATTTTTTGGAGGCAGAGATGGAACCCAAACTGGCAGCCCTGCAGGAAGTCAGTGTAGCGCGTG
>JADLAV010000088.1 GCA_020848075.1 Burkholderiales bacterium | reverse complement strand
GCCACGACGGCAGCGTACCGGCTGATGGCCGGCCTCAAGGGTTCGCTGCGCCGGGCTTCGCCCGCCCTTGACCCCGGCCATCAGCCGAAACACCCGTGGATCCACCCACTCGGAATTCAACAGAGGCTCATTTCATATCTCGCGAAAAAACTTGCGGAAGCCAGCGATCCTGTAGTCTCGAATACCTTGTGACTGTTTCAGATTCTTCGGCACGCGCCGGTGCAGCGCATCGCCTATTGAGTCAATTTCAACACGATCCCCTTGGTACGATCCACACACGACCAGTCGAACTCGTCAAATGGCATCAGGATTCGCGTGTTGGCGATCAATTTCGAATACCGGCGCCGCCAGACGAGCTGCGAACCGGACCACGCTTCGAGCACACAAACCCGAGCCGTTCGCGACAATTGCACGGACGGACCAGGTCGGAAGAGCGTTGATCGATAGGAACGCACCAGTTCCGGTTCGAGCCGCTGTGGTACCACATGGCGGATCGGAGCCTCCGCCACTATACGCACTGTCTCGCTGGACTTCGAACCCCCTGTCTCGAGATGAGCGGCGATGCATCGAGCCGCGCGCCTGCCCTCCAGCGCGCAAAGATCGTGCATGTCGGCCCCGCGCAAGATGTTGCCTGCGGCAAAAATTCCCGGAACCGACGTCATTAGGTTCATGTCCACCACAGGTCCGAATGTTGCGGGATCGTAGTCGATTTCAGTCTGGTCGATCAGCGGAGAATACGAGCGGAAACGTCCGGTAAGAATCAAGCTGTCGCAGTGCACTAGCTTCCGTTCGCCTGTCCGCTCGGTGATGAGTTCGACCGCTTCTACTCGTTTGACACCCGAAATGGCGTGAACACGGGTGCCCCGAAAAACAGGGAAGCAGAGCGCCCCGCTGATGCAGCGCGAGAGAAGTGAAGAGGTCTGCAGTTCGTCGTCTTCCTCCACCATCCCCGCAATCGAAGTGCCTACCTGCCTGAGCGTGAACGCACATGACAGCGCGATATGTTCGCTGCCAATTATGAGTGCGCGCGCCCCTGGCGTGAGACGATGCCGTGTCACCAATTGCTGAAGCGCCCCGGTTGTGAAGATTCCAGCTGGACGCGGACCAGATATCAATCGCGCATCTCGTGGGCTCTCGTAGCATCCGGTCGCAAGGAGAATGGCTCGCGCAGCGTAAAGCCGGAAACCCTCCGGCGAAGCTACCTGTATATGGTGGAATTCGCCTTCGCGTCCAGGAATGAGTCGCATGACCGTCGCGTTCACATGAATGTCCGCAGCCGTCCCCCTCGCCAGGCGATTCAGGTGTTTCGCATATCCCGGGCCTGTGTAGATTCTCCTTTGATCGCGAAGTCCAAAAAGGCCACTGCAGCTTCCTGGAATGCCACCGAGGTCCGCCTCGCTCTCGAATAATGCGACCCGAAAATTCCCCGTCTTGGCCAGCTGCAGACACGCCGAGACGCCCGCAGGACCGCCGCCGATAATCGCCACATCGAGCGTTCTTGCCTGCGGTTCAGGCATGATCTTCCTCGTTCCCGGAAACCCATGCCCGGGCCTCTCGCCTGGCACTGGCATATCTCGAGCCGGTTCCCTTCTTCGTCATGTCCTCGATGGGTTGCTGCAGTTGCGTTGCGACGATCGATGCGATCTTCGCGCTGCAGAAATTGCCTTGACAACGCCCCATGCCGGCCCGGGTGCGGAATTTCACTCCGTCAATAGTCCGTGCGCCGCGCTCGACCGCATCCAGTATTTCGCCTTCAGTCACCTCCTCGCAGCGACATATGACGCGACCGAACCCGGGGTGATCAACGGCCAGTCTGCAGCGTTCTTCGAAGCTGGCAGTCCTGATTCGCTTTATGGCCCTTCGGCGTGGATTGAAGTGCTCGTTCGGCTCGAGTTCGAGTCCCGCCGCCGCGAGACGGGAGACGGCATAACGAGCCATCGGCAACGCCCCTATGATTCCAGGCAGCCGAATGATGACGTTCAGAAACGCTGGATTGTCCGGTGGAAATTCAACGATGTGGTCTCCCGGGATGCGCGTGTTGAACGTGCGCACCCCCGTGAAGGCAGCAATTACATCGTGCCTGGAAATCGCCGGCAGCAGGCTACAACCGATCTCCAGGCCGCGAAGGATTGCTTCGCGTATGCTAGCAGTGTCGTCGGGCCTGTCGGTCGCGTCGTACGTGCCGCATTCGACCAGGATGTTGTCGGCCCTTGTCTGTACCAGTTCGATTCGCCCGGGCTTGTTCGGCCAGCGAACGGTTCCGTTGAGCAGGCCGTTGAGCCGCCGGTCGAGAATCATGAATTGGGTCTTGTTGAACCTGAGGCCCCAGTCCCGACTCCCTCCCATATCGGCAACCTTGTCCGCCCATCCTCCCGCAGCGTTGACGATGAACCTTGTCTTGATCGAGCCGTTCGACGTCCGAACTGTCTGAAAATGCCGTTCGCGGTCAATCCCGGTGACCTCCGCGTTCAGCAGGATCCTGGTTCCGTTCTGCGTCGCATTCTCGGCGACTGCCATGACCAGTTCCGGCGGGAACACGTCGATGATCTGGTTCGTTGCGTACAGCGCCGTCACGACGTCCTTATTTATGTTCGGCTCGAGGGCGAAGATCTCGTCTCTCCCGATCTGTCGAAAATCACTGTAGACGCCACCTGCCTTTCGGCCCAAGACTAGGTATTTTTCGAGATCCATGATGTGCTCGTCGTCTTTGGCGACGATGAGCAGATGCGAATCCCGATGCGTGACATGGAGTTCGTCCAGAACCGTGCGCCACTCGTCAAATCCTTGTTCGCTCCATCGCGTGATGAGCGCTTTGGGATCATGCAAGGCCTCGACTGTCAAGGGCGTGCCGGGAGGCAGAACGACGCTCTTTAAGATCATCGACCCGACCATGTTCAAGCCGGTATATATGTGCCCGAGGGTTGCTTTGCTTGCGCCGGCGGCGAGTTCGCCGCCTCGCTCCACGAGGACAACATCGACCTTGTATTTCGACAATTCGCGCGCGATCGCGACTCCGGTGAATCCACCACCGATGATCGTGACTTCAGCCTCCACGATCTCCCCCACTCTCCTCGGGAATGCTGTGCACCTTTGACCGAATGGTCTTCCCGGGCAACGGCCCGGGCGCTCGATTGAACGAAGCACGCGGTACGGACTCCACACATTGCAGTACGGCTTGATTCAAGACCGAATTCGCGTGTGCAACAGACTGGTGGTTTGATTCAGCCATGGCCGCCGCAACGGGCCGGGCCTGCTCGCCAGCAGAGATCAGCGACGTCCGGACGGTCTCCTGTGGCCGATCGGTAACGGTCACGTTCCTCGACGAGATACAGCGTGGCGTGGCGTAAGAGGTGCCGGGTGCGCTGATCCGAGCTGCACAGTCTGAACGCCAGGACACAGCACCCGCCGAGTGACGTCCGCAACGGTCACTTGCATGGACTAGCCGCAATTGCGACTCGTGCCGGGTATTTCAGCCGCGCAAGGGGTGCTGCAAGCTGCCCCCCATGCCCCGAGTTCGCCAGGCTGGCAAACCGATTCGTCGGCATCTGACTGATCTTCATCGAACCCGGAGGCCGAAATAGATGCCCTTCGACTGCTGGTAAAGACGCATACCGCTCACGCCCTTTTCGCGTCCGATCCCGCTTTCCTTGAAGCCACCAAACGGTGTTGCAATTGACAACTGCTTGTACGTATTCACCCATACGGTTCCCGCCTCCAGCCGCCGGGCCACACGCCAGGCCGTCCGATAGTCAGCTGTCCAGATTCCAGCCGCCAGCCCGTAAACCGAATCGTTGGCCTGCACTACCAGATCGTCTTCCGAATCGAACGGCAGGATGCAAAGCACCGGACCGAAGATCTCCTCCTGCGCAATCTCGGCACGGTTATCGATACCATCGATTACTGTGGGCAAATAGAACGACCCCTTCACGAGTTCCGGCGCTTGCGGCTGCCCGCCCCCCGTCAGGATTCTCCCGCCCTGGCTGCGCGCACGCTCGACCATCGACGCGACCCGATCCCGATGTGCAAACGTCGCGATCGGACCCATCTGTGCACCCGGTCGATCGGGCAGGTCGACGCGCAGCGCACGTGCTGCGGCGACAACCGCCTCGACGACCCGATCGTAGACAGGTCGCTGTACAAACACCCGCGACCCCGCGACACATGACTGCCCTGTGCCTTCGAAGATCCCACCGATAATCGCTCCAACCGCCGGCTCAAGATCGCCATCTTCGAACACGATGTGCGGTGACTTGCCACCCAGCTCGAGCGCGACCGGCATCAGTTTCCGTGCGGCGATTTCGGCGATCCTGCGCCCGCTTACGGTACCCCCGGTGAACGACACCATCCTGACACCAGGATGTGAAACCAGTGGTCCGCCGGTCGCGATTCCAGTGCCCGGTAACACGTTCAGCACCCCTGGTGGCAAGCCCGCCTCCAGAGCAATCCGACCGAGCTCAAGTGCCGGCGACGGTGTCACTTCCGACGGCTTCAGAATGACCGCGTTGCCGGCGGCGAGCGCCGGGGCGACCTTCTGTGCCTCCATTGTCATCGGCGAGTTCCATGGCGTGATCGCTGCCACGACTCCGAACGGTTCGTGAACCGACATGGAGAGGTACTCGCCGCGTGGCGGCGTCAACTCCGAAGACACCGTTTCGCATACCGATGCGTAGTAGCGGAAAGTAGCCGCCGCGCTTCTCACTTGTGCGACGCATTCGGACCAGACCTTGCCGTTCTCGATCATCTGGAGACGCGCAAACGTCTCCAGGTTTGCCAGCATCCCGTCGCCGATGCGGTGCAGGATCGCGGCCCGTTGGTGAGGGAGCAGGCACGCCCAGACCGAGTCACCCGCCGCTCGCGTAGCTGCCTTCACGGCGGCATCGACCTGCCCGGGCCCCGCAGCGCTGACTCGGTGGTTCTCCTCTCCGTTCGCGGGATTCACGGAAACGAGCGCATCTGGCGTTGAAATCCACTCACCGTCAATCAGGAGTGGCCTCGCGGGTATGGCTGCCGACATCGATGATCCGTCCCTGATGTAGGGTGGACAAAAGCGATCGAATCGATCGTGAATCAACTCCGCGATGCGCGGATTTCTTCGAGGACGGGAAGGATGTACTCGCGAAAGCGCGCCGGATTCTCGCTCATCGGAAAGTGGCCCAGCTCATTCATGATCGTGACTTTCGCACCCTCGATCTTCTCCGCAGTGCGCAGCGTGTCTTCCGGCGTGCACGAGAAGTCGTACTCGCCGGTGAGAAGGTAAAGCGGGCATACAGTTGTATCGATTCCGCCCAGTCTACCTCTCAGATCGGCATCGACACGATAGAAGTAAAGGTCACCCCGAAACACACCCGGTCCGCCCTGCATGTACTGCCACAGGGTTTCATGGCGGAACTGAGATGGACTTTGCGGAGCAACCAGGCCAGACACGAGCGCCGCGCAGACTTCGCCTCCGTGGACGTCGGGTCGGTGAAGCCAACCCGTGTCGTACCAGGCTTGCTGGAAGTCCGCCGCTTCGAGCCCGATCAGCGCGCGAAACTCCGCCCCGTGCGCGTGCGCCAATTGCAGCACGATGCGTCCCCCGATCGAGCAGCCCATAACGACAGGTCGATCGAGCGCAAGAGCCCGGCAGAACGCCCTGACCGTCGCCACGTAGCGCTCGGTCGTCAACCGGTATTCCTTTCTCTCCCACCCTGCCGGTGGATACGACTTGCCGTGCCAAGGCATATCGAAAGCAATAACCCGATAGTATGCTGTGATTGAGTTGTCGCACATCAGATGCCTGAACTGTCTGCTGTCAGCGCCCGCGGTATGCAGGCACACCAGCGGGATTCCGCTCCCCGCCTCCTCGACATGGATGCGGCACAATTCGCCAAGAATTTCTGCAGCCAGATAACGCCCGACGATTGGCTCGTAGACTGGGGTAGTCATTCCAACACCCCGCGGGGCATCACAAGCAAGTCCTTGAAATACTGAAGGCTGGACATGAATGGCTGCAGGTTCCCCTCGACTCGAAGGTCGCCACGCTTCGTCAGAGCGAAAAGATCGTGACACCCGGGGTCAGGAATTGCTCGCCACAGCGACGCCCACGCGTGGCCGGGACCGCGCACGCAGAAGTCCCATGAGCTCAGGAGCGGCACTTCCGCGCGCAACGTCAGGACCCCCCCGCTAACCTCCACGAGGGTTTCTGCATTGCCGATGCCGACCAGTATCCTCGCCGACGTCCACCGACCTCGGCGGCGGAGGTCGCGCGATGCTGGCGAGTCGGATTCGAGCGAACTGCGGAGAAGTGCCGCCAGTTCTCCATCGGTGGTTGGGGCCTTCCGTTCCGGCTCGCAAGATGTCATCGTGAGTGCCTCATTCGGTTCTCTCGACCACAATGTCAGCTCTTTCATATGAATATACGGGTCGCGCAAGGCGCGGGATCCGCGTTAGCGGACTGCCTCCCGCTACTGGGCTTCCAGCAGGACCAAGGCTTGACCGCCACTCACGCTGTCGCCTATGTCCACCATCACTTGTTCGACGACGCCGTCACGCTGAGCAACCACCGGATTCTCCATTTTCATCGCTTCCACGACGGCGAGGACTGCGCCGCGCTCGACCCTGTCTCCGGGACGAACATTGATCAGCACCACGCTCCCGGCCATTGGAGCGGCCGCTACGCGCTCCCCGCCGCTCGGCACCGACCCGTCGAGGGTGGCCTCCAACCTCACTCGCTGACCCGCGATGACCAACTCGAACGCATCAGGCACTTCGAGGGCCGACCATGGCAATGCGTCAACCGTCCCGCCCCGCACCCCGTCGCGTGCCTCGATCGTCACTTCGCAGGTCGAACCATCTTCCTCACCGACTGCAATGCGCGCCCACGTTTGGCCGACCGCCAGTACCCTCGCGCGCATCCAACGTTCGTCCGCCCGAAAGGCGACCCGCCCGAAAGGTGCGCTGGGGTCAAGCTGCGCGCGATCCACGATTCCCGTCGAAGCGGTGGACTCCCAAGGCGAACATGCCATTGTTCCGGTCGCCGTTCGCACTCTGCCAACGGACGACAATGCCGCCGCGCACGCGATCGCCTTGGCGATGTACGCTGAATCGTCAACAAATCGGCTGAGGTTCGAATCGATGTACCGTGTATCGACCTGACCGTCGGCGACACTGCGGTCGGCCAGCAACTTCACGAGGAAGCCGACATTCGTCGTCAGGCCCAACAGCCCAGTGCGTTGCAATCCCTCGCGCATCGCTTGCAAGGCCTGTTCTCGATCAGCCGCGTGGACAATCAACTTGGCGATCATCGGGTCGTAGTGAGGCGACACGTCATCCCCGCCACACAGCGCGGATTCGATCCGCACGCGCGGGGGCCATATCACGCGCCGCACCCGGCCTGGGGTCGGTCGGAAGTCTTTCGAAGGATCCTCGGCGTACACCCTGCACTCGATCGCATGCCCGCTGGCGACGATCTCATGCTGCCGCAGAGGAAGCGGCTCGCCATCCGCCACGCGAAGTTGCCACTCGACCAGATCGATGCCGGTAATCTCTTCAGTGACCGGGTGTTCCACCTGCAGCCGAGTATTGACCTCGAGGAAGTAGAACGAGCCGTCGGTGCCAACCATAAACTCGAAGGTCCCGGCGTTCCGGTATCCGATCGCCCGTGCGCCGCGAACCGCGGCCGACAGGAGTTGCTCGCGGATGCGCTCGTCCAGGTTTGCGGATGGTGCCTCTTCGACGATCTTCTGATGGCGCCGCTGCAGCGAGCATTCGCGCTCGAACAGATGCACAACGTTGCCGTGTGAATCACCGAACACCTGTACCTCGATGTGGCGTGGCTTCTGCACCAGACGCTCGACAAGCACGCGGCCGTCGGCGAACGTCGAACGAGCCAATCGGATTGCCGATTCCGCTGCCGCCGAAAGACCCTCCCAGGCAGTGACAACTTCCATTCCCTTGCCACCCCCGCCGGCCACCGGCTTCAACAATGCCGGCAACCCGACCGTCTTCGCCATCTCTGCCACACGGATCGGATCGTCGCTCGCCTCGCCGGACCCTGGAATTACCGGGACCCCCACCCCGGCCATGATTGCCTTGGCCCGGCCTTTGTCCCCCATAGCAGCAATCGTCTGTGCGTCAGGGCCAACGAAGACCATGCCGGCATCGACCACCGCGGCAGCAAAGGCCGGATTTTCTGACAGGAAGCCGTAACCTGGATGCACCGTGTCGCAGCCCGTCTCCCTTGCTGCGTCGAGCAACCGGTCAATGCTCAGATAGCTCTCGCTCGCAGGGGTCGGACCTATGCAGACGCTGGTGACCGCCCCGTCGAGGTAGCTCGCTCCGGTGTCCGCCTCCGAATGGACCGTAACGTACTCGATACCCATCCGATTGCACGTCCGCGCGATGCGTCGCGCGATCTCTCCCCGGTTCGCTATCAACACGCGTGCGAGCATCGTCTACATCCTAAAAACGCCAAAGCGCGTGTCCTCGCGTGGAGCGCCCGCGGCCAGGGCGAGGCCAAGCGTCAACCAGTTCCGCGTATCGGCAGGCTCAACCACAGCGTCGATCCATAGCCGCGAGGCCGCATGGACCGGGTTGCTGGCGCGCTCGTAGGCCTCGCGAACCGGCTGCTTGAACGCTTCGACCTCCTCCGGACTCATCGTCAGACCGCGGCGCTGGAGCTGCCCCTGCCGAACGAGCGCCAGCACCGTGGCCGCCTGCTCGCCCCCCATCACCGATGTGCGCGCGTTCGGCCACATCGCCATCAGGCGCGGGCCGAATGCCCGGCCGCACATCGCGAAATTGCCAGCCCCATAGCTGCCGCCGATGATGACGCTGAACTTGGGCACACGTGCACACGACACCGCAGCGACCATCTTCGCACCGTGCCGAGCAATACCCCCTGCTTCGTAAGCCTCGCCAACCATGAACCCACTGATGTTGTGCAGGAACAGCAATGGGATCTCGCGCTGCGCACAGATCTCGATGAAGTTCGCCGCCTTCTGTGCGCTCTCCGAGAACAACACGCCATCGTTCATCACGACACCGACTGGCCAGCCATTCATGGCGGCAGTCCCACAGATTACGGTGGGCCCGTATCGCTCCCGGTACTCGACGAGTCGGCTGCCATCGAGCAGGCGGGCCAGTATCTCGCGTGCCGGTAGCGGCGCGCGCGGATTGGCGCTGATGATGCCCGGAATCTCCGATGGGTCGTGCAGCGGCGACTGCGGCGGGAACGGAGGCGTCGGCAGCGGTTGCGTCGCCGATCGCGCGACGATTTCACGAACCAGCGCCAACGCGTGATTGTCGTCGTGAGCGAAATGGTCAGCCACTGCACTCGAACGGGTATGAACGTCCGCCCCGCCAAGTCTCTGGGCGTCCACCATCTCTCCGGTGGCCGCTTGCACGAGCTGCGGCCCGCCCAGGTAGATTGTGCCGGTCTCGCGGACGATGACCGTCTCGTCGCACATTGCCGGGATGTACGCACCGCCTGCGGTACACTGACCCATCACCGCCGAAATCTGCGGCAATCCCATCGCGGACAGTTCTGCAATGTTGCGGAAGATCCGGCCGAAGTGGTGTTCGTCGGGAAACAGGTCTTCCTGCAATGGCAGGAACGCACCACCGGAATCGACGAGGTAGATGCACGGCAGGCCGTTCTCGCGCGCGATCTGCTGGGCGCGGACGTGTTTCTTCACCGTCAAAGGATAGTACGTGCCACCCTTGACCGTCGCGTCGTTGGCGACGATCGCACAAGCGCGCCCTTCCACCATTCCGATACCGGTGACAATACCGGCTGAAGCGACAGTGTCTCCTTTGTGCGATTCGTAACCAGCCAGCTGGCCGATCTCGAGAAACGGCGTTGCCGGATCGAGCAGATACGAGATGCGTTCGCGCGCGGGCAGCTTGCCTCGAGAACGGTGCAGGGTGAGCGCATCGTTCCCACCCGCCGCTAGCGTGGTTGCGCGCGCCGCGGCCACCGCGGCGCGATGAATCGCAAATGCCTCGAGATTCCGCCGGAACGCAGCGCCAGCGGGGTCGATGCGAGACGTAAGGACGGCCATCGTCGTGAGGGCGTCAGACCGCAATCCTTACGGGCAAGCGCAGAATGGCATTACCGAGGGACTTCCCTGTCTGGTCGAGACGCAATGTGCGCGTTGCCCCTCCACCGAGGCCCTGGTTCAGCACCACGACCACTGCGTCGATGTTGTCCATCCTGTAGATATCGACACGCCCCTTGACCCAGTCTCCGAACAGATCCCGAACCGCCTGCTCGTCGATGCTCTCGACGATCGACTGATAATCTCCCGGGGTACGGGCAATGACGCCAATGGTCACCGTATCGCCTTTGTCGCCAGACCGAACATATGCGATATCGCGGAGAAGGCGCATGCTCAGACCTCCAGGATTTCGACGTTTTGCGAGATCAGCTCGCGCGGGACGAGCGTGGGCCATACCGCGACCACCGGCCTCGGCTTCATGGGCGTGCCGAACGATGTACCGCCCGGCCCCATGATCCAGAGGTGCGAGCACGCCCGACGGACCTTGTCCGCCTCCTCCCGGCTGGCGGTGTGGACGGCTACCCGCAGGCCCACCTCGTTCGGCTCTCCAACGTACTCCGGCGCGGCCGGGCCATGCAGCATGTTTACGCCTAGGAAATCGAACTGGATCGCATCGGCACGCAGCCCCATCCGCTGAAAACGCTCGCCAAGCGTCTCCTTGGCCTTGCGAGCCCTCGCAAGCGCATCCGGCCACGGAAAGAACAGCAACCCCTCGCCGATCCAGCCGTCCTGGTATCCGATCACGAGCTTCAGAGTCTCAGGCCGCCGGCGCCCCCCCATCCGATTCACTCGAACGCGGTCTGGACCGACTTCCTCGAGCCGCAGTCGCGTGAAATCGGCGACGCCATCCGGCATCAGGTAGTTCGCAGGATCGTGAATTTCGTAGACCAGATGCTCTTTGACCGTAAATGGATCGACGCGCCCGCCGGTTCCTCGCAGCTTAGTGATGATCGCGGTCGCGTCGCGCTCGAACTCGACGATCGGGAAACCCACCCGCCCCATGTGCGGCATCTCGGCAAATCGCGACGACATGCCGCCGGTGCAGGCGGCTGCACACTCGACGATATGCCCCACCGTAATCGCCGCCGCAATGCTGTCCGGGTCGGTCCGGTCGTGTGTCCAGCCGAACTCGTGCATGACTGGCCCCACGTAAAGCGCGTTATCGGAGACACGCCCGGCAATTACCACATGGGCGTCGCGCCGCAGTGCTTCAATAATCCCGGTGCTATCGGTGTACACGTTCGCGGCGACGACCCGCTTGCGAATCGCCGCGAAGTCGCGGTCACCCGTTTCCAGGTTGACGAGTGGCACGCCATCGGCGACAAACCGATCAAGCCGATCGAGAACATCATCGCCTTCGATCAGCGCCACCCTCGTTCCTCCGAGTCCAAGCTCGCGCGCCAGATCACGAATACGGGCAGCACCAGCGCGCGGATTCGCGCCCCCGCCATTGCAGATCAGGCGCGTGCCGTGCGACCGCGCCAGCGGAAGCAGCGCGGTCATTTGCGGCACCAGATCGGGTACATAGCCTTCATCGGGGGTCTTTAGCCTCTGACGCTGCAGCAGCGCCATGGTGAGCTCGGCGAGATAGTCCATGCACAGGTAGTCGAGATTGCCTTCCCTGAGGAGTTCCTCAGCCGGATCGAGCGCATCGCCCCAGAACCCGGAGCCAGAACCGAGTCGAACAACGGATTTCATCTGCGATTCCTGCAACACACGCGGCATCCCCATAGACTCAGCTCTTCTCATTCCGTGGCGCCAAGAAGGTCGCCAGTCGCCGCTTGTGTTCTTTCGAGCGAAACGCAAAGCTCTGCAAGTAAGCCTCGTATTCGAGGCTCGCTGTGAGACCAGCTTCCGGGGATCGGCGCAGTGCCATCTTCGTGATCGTCATTGCGCGCCGCGACTGCGCTGCGATCGAGCGCGCAATGCGTAGAGCTTCCCCCCGAAGCCGCTCGGCAGGCACCACCTCCACGAACAGACCGAGTTCAACGCCGC
The DNA here is from genome assembly GCA_020848075.1 of Burkholderiales bacterium. GTDB lineage: Bacteria > Pseudomonadota > Gammaproteobacteria > Burkholderiales > SG8-39 > JAABRB01. The sequence continues at coordinate 57,520 of JADLAV010000088.1, read as the reverse complement.
GGCGAGCGTCGACCTGCGCGCCGGTGAGCATGAGGTGGCTCGCTCGCGCCGCACCAATGTGTCGCTGCAGCAGATAAGGCGCTCCCATGTCCGCGCCCGACAAACCGATGCGACCAAACGCAAAGTGGTAGGCACCCTGCTCGGAGGCCAAGGCGAAGTCGCAGGCCAGCGCAAGGCATGCACCCCCTCCAATCGCCGGGCCATTGACCGCCGCGATAATCGGCCGCTCGAAGTAGTACAGCCGCGAGATCAACGTGTTGTATCCGCGAATCAACTCGAACTCCCACTCCGGTTCCGACGGTTCAACGCTCATGATCTCTTTCAGATCGCCACCGCCGCCGAACACCGGTCCGGCACCAGTCAGTATCGCCACCGACACCTCGGGATCGCGCTCGACCCGGTCCAGCGCCGAGAGCAAACTGGCCGTGAAGGTCACGCCCTGCGCGTTCCGCTTCTCTGGCCGGTTCAGGACGATCCAGGCGGTCTCACCGTCCTTTTCGATTACAACTTCGTCGTTTGCCATCATGAGCGACTCCTAGAAGTCGTAGCGACCGAGCACCTCACGCGCGATGATCATGCGTTGAATCTGGCTCGTGCCTTCCCCGATCTGGTACATCTTCGCGTCGCGGTAATAGCGCTCGAGCGGAAAATCGCGCATGTAGCCGTATCCACCGTGGATCTCGATGGCTGCATTGCAGGCCCTGAGCGAAGCCTCGGCGGCGAAGTATTTCGCCATCGCCCCTTCTTTCTTGATCGACAGTCCCGCCTCGTACATGCGGGCAGCGTGCAGGGTCAGCAGCCGCGCGGCCTCGATCTCGGTCGCCATTTCGGCGATCGGCCATTGAATTCCCTGAAACGCCGCGATCGGGCGTCCGAACTGATTGCGCACCTTGGCGTATTCCACTGCGGCTTCCATGGCCGCTTGGGCCAGACCAACCGACAGTGCGGCAACGTTGATCCGGCCGCGGTCCAGGGTCTGCGCGAACTGCCTGAACCCCTTGCCCTCGTCGCCAACCAGGTTCTCGCAGGGAATCTCGACGTCCTGGAAGAACAGCTGCGCGGTGGGTGATCCGTTCATCCCCATCTTCCGATCGTCCTTGCCGATCGAGAAACCTTTCATGCCGCGTTCGAGAATGAATGCAGACACCCCCTGCGAACCAGTTCCTTCGGTAGTCCGTGCAGTCACCACAAAAATGTCAGCGACCGTGCTGTTGGTGATGAACGCTTTCGTACCGTTGAGCACATATCGATCACCGCGGCGGACAGCCTTGGTCCGACACGCGGCGGCATTGGAACCGCCCGAGGGTTCCGTCAAGCCGAAGGCGCCGATCTTGCGTCCCGACGTGAGCTCGAAAAGATACTTGTGCCGTTGCTCGGCAGTGCCGTGGCCGGCAATCACGGACGAGGCTAGGCTTATGTGTGCATTGAGAGAGCTGCCGACGGCGCCCGAGGCACGCGAGACTTCCTCGAGCAGCAGGCACACCATGACGGCATCGCAACCCGCCCCGCCCCACTCCTCCGGATACGGTGCACCCATGAAGCCGGCCGCAGCCATTTCCTTGAAAAGATCGGCGGGAAATTCGGAAGTGGCATCGATTTCTGCCGCCCGCGGCTCGATGCGCTCTCGACAGAATCGCCTGACACTGTCGAGGAACGCGATCTGATCTCCATTCAGCTGGTATTTATTCGCAGAAACCGGCCCTGCAGCGCGCGCTTCGCTCATTCTTTGTTCCCGGTCATTCGCTGATTTGCGAGCAGCTCACGAAGGGCCACGCGCCTGATCTTGCCAGATCCGGTAAGCGGCATCGCGTCGACGAAGCTCACGCGCTTCGGGCGCTTGAAGCTCGCCAAGGCTCGGGTGCAGTGCTGCAACACCTCGTCTTCGGCCAGGCGAAAATCCGGTCTGGCGACCACGAACGCGTGAATCCACTCGCCGCTGATCTCGTCGGGTACACCGACGACAGCGACCGATTGCACCCCGGGCAGCTCGGCGATGACGTTTTCGACCTCTTTTGGATAGACATTAAAGCCATTGCTGACAATCATGTCCTTCGTACGGTCGAGGATATGAAGGTGCCCGCGCTCGTCGAGTTTCCCGACATCTCCCGAACGTAACCAGCCGTCGCGCAGAGTCGCAGCCGTCGCTTCAGGCTGGTTCCAATACCCGATCATCAAGGTCGGCGAGCGGAACTGGAGTTCTCCGGCTTCGCCTGTAGGCGCCGGGGTTCCGTCTAACGCGACTACGCGTACCTGGATGCCGGGAAGCGGCGCCCCGCACGAGCCGATCGAATTTCCGCCGCCGGGCGGCTGCACACTCGCGACCGGCGAGATCTCGGTAAGCCCGTAGCTCTCGACGACCTCCAGACCGTAATTGTCGTGCAGCAATTGCTTGAGCCGCGGCGCCACCGGCCCGCCTCCAACGTCGATCAGCCGGAGGCTGGAGATGTCGCGCCCGGCGATACTCGCCGGCTCGAACATTCGCGCGAACATGGTGGGAACTCCCGCCACGAAGGTGACCTTCAGGCGTTCTATACAGTCGACCGCCACGCACTCATCGAACTGCTCCATGATCACGGTCGATGCCCGCACCAGCCCGGCCTGGAGGAAATCGAACGCGTGCCCGAAGCTACTGAACATCGGCAAGATCGCAAGGTAGCGATCCCTGCCAGACGTACCGAGTACGCTTAAGGTCATCTGAGCATTCAGCACCAGCGCCGAGTGCCGCAGCAGGATCCCCTTTGGCGCACCAGTGGTGCCGGAGCTATAGATCATCATCGCCGGATCGTCCGGCGACGCGCCATCACGCCGCCCGACGGGGTTCGACCGGGCGATCAGTGCGTCGTATGCTTCCCAACCGGGAGGCGCCTGGTCCTGCCGGGTGACAACCCTCAATTTCATGCTGGCGGTCTGCGGACTGGGCAGCACGCGTCCGAGTAATCGGGCCTCGACCAGGATCGCAGAGGCGCCACAGTCGGCGAGGGTTCGATCCACCTCTCGCCCGGTGCTCATCGCGTTGATCGCCACGCCGATCACACCGGCCAGGCCGCACGCTATATAGAACTCGACGATCTCGCGCGAATTACGCATCAACGCTGCGACGCGGTCGTCCTTGCACGCACCCGCGGACACCAGTGCGCCGGCGAGCCGGGCCGCCCGCTCGTAGGTTTGGGCGTAGGTGATCTCGGTACCGTCGACCAGAAGGAGCTGGACGGCGTCGCCCGCTTCACGCGCGGCACTGCTGAAGACGTCGTCGACCCGCATCGGGACCGTCATGATCCCTCCAATTTCCTCAAATCGACATCCGCTGGCCGCCATCTATGGCGATCGTCTCGCCGGTGATATAGGCCGCCTTCTCCGACACCAGAAACGCTACCAGTTCGCCGACCTCCATGGGCTGACCGACTCGTCTGAGCGGAATGCGCGACACGATCCGGCTGGACAGTTCTTGATTGTCGAGTACCTCCCTGGAGATCTCGCTCACGATATAACCGGGTGCCACGCAGACAACACGGATGCCGTCGCGCGCCCACTCGGCGGCGAGCGCCCTGGTCAGACCCTCGATCCCCGCCTTGGAGGCACAGTACGCCACCGCACCGGGCACGCCCATCGCGCCAAACATCGATCCGATGTTGACGACGACACCACCACCGCGGGCTCGCAGCGATGGATGCGCCGCACGGGCGAGCGCGTACTGCGCGACCAGATTGACCTCGATCGTCTGCCGAAACCGCTGTACGCTCAACTCGGCAGTGCGCGCTTCCGGCATGACGCCCGCATTATTGACGACCACGTCGACTCCACCGTGTGCCCGGACCGCCCCGGAGACGAATTCGTTCAACGCCTGCTCGTCGCTTACGTCGCCGACGTGGACTGAAACGCTCACTCCGAAGTGGCGCACCAACGCCGCTGTCTCCTCTAGCGCGACGGCGTCACGGGCGAAGCATGCGATCGCATAGCGTTCACGCGCCAGCGAAAGCGCGATGGCACGCCCGATGTTGCGACTCGCGCCCGTAATCAATGCGACGCGGCTCACGCCTGACCGGCCTCGAAATCGGGCAATAAGAAGGCGCCCTTGTTAAGCCATTCGCCGCCATCGATGGTGAACACCTCACCGTTCACGTAGTCGGCAGCCGCTGAACACAAGTAAACGCCTGCTTCGACCGTCTCTTCGGCAGTTCCAAACCGCCCGGCCGGAATGCGGCCAATGATGCGTTGTTGGCCCTCCCGTGTCGGCCACAGCACCGCATTCGACTGCTCGGTGTCGACAAAGCCCGGACACAGACAATTGACCTGCACGTTCCGTCCGCCCCATTCCACCGCCAATGTCTTTGACATCGCGATGAGCCCCGCCTTCGCGGCTGCCGAGTGGACCGTACCAGGCCCGCCAACCCAGGCGTAGCTCGCAGTAATGCTCAGGATCTTCCCGCCTCCCTGCGCGAGCATGCGCCGTCCGGCAGCCATGGCGCAGTATGCCGATCCGTTCAGCACGCTGTTAACAACCGAGTTCCAACCGTTGGGTGTGATCTTCTCGGCCCGACAGATGAAATTTCCGGCTGCGTTGTTGACAAGCACATCGAATCGGCCGGTCGTTTTGGCCACGAGATCGATCGTCGCCTCGACCGCATGCGGGTCGCGAATGTCCAGGGGGCAGACCAGCGCTTTGCCGCCGCGTTCGCGAATCGTCCCGGCGGTCGCCTCGAGTCGCACTTCCTGGCGCGCCGCAAGCGCGACGGTCGCTCCAAGTTCGGCAAAACGCAACGCGAACGCGCGTCCGAGTCCGGTCCCTGCACCGGTTATGAATACCGTCTTGCCGCCAAACGAATCGAACCCCTTCATCGCCGTCACCCCTTGGCCGATACACGCTCGGAGTATGTGCAAATCCAGAACACCGCGTCAAGGCGCGATGAAATTGAATTCCGCACACTGGATAACCAACCGCCATCCGATCAGGCCGACAAGCCGCTCGCGCTCCGCGGTCAACGTCCATCAGTTGCGGCCAAACGGTCATGCCTCGGCATCGCCGACTCCGTAGGCTCCAGACTCCATACAGATAGCGTCTCTCACCGAGATAAGGCGCCTGCCGATCTCGCCCATCTTCCGACGCGGCAGGTGGCGCGCTGGCGCTCCGCACGAGAGCACTAGCGGCGGTCCCTCGAGGCAGGTGAGTGGCACAGCGACACCGTTGATATCCAACCGCCAGCTTGCGACTGACCAGGTATACCCGCGTTCCCCGAACTGACGCACGCCTTCGTCGATCTTGCTCGAGATGTCGGACCAATGCTTTGCGTGTCGGAGTCGCAGGTGCTCCATCAGCAGGCGTCGCTCGGTTCCAGGTAGTACCGCCAACAGCGCATGCCCAGTCGCGGTCCCTGCCAACGGAATGCGCGATCCGACTTCGAGGCGCAGTGTCATCAGCGTCTTCTTGCTGTGGCAGACCTCCAGATGAATGACATCGAGGCGATCGCGCCCCGCTAGCGCTGTATGAACGCCGAATTCATCAGCAAGTCGCTCGAGGTACGGCCGTACCAAGTCGCCCATGCTGTAGCTGTCACGCGCAGCGAAACCGAGGGCCAGTACTGCAGTGCCTAGCCGATACTGACGCCTGCGAGTCGAATAGTGCAGGTAACCCATCGCCGCAAGACCCTGCAGCAGACGCGAGGCGGTTGGCTTCGGCAGGTGCACGGCGTTCGCGACTTCCGTGCTGCTTTGCCAGACCGAGCGATCGGCGAAACTCTCGAGCACCATCAGCCCTCTACCGAGCGCGGTCACGAAGTTCCGGTCGGCCGACACCGTGCCCCGCGTACGGCGCCTTGATAACCCCTCACGCACCGAGGGGAGCTTTCCGTCCTCCAGTCCCATGTCATCCGACCGTCATGAGAGAGATCTCTTCACTCATTCCAGAACGTCATGCCGAGGCTCGCAACCGTAGTCGCGATGTCGGTGGCGAGGCCGATCAACGCGGGGCCAAGTACACGCCCGAAGTCCTCTTCCGTATGCTGGGCGCGCCTCGCACTGCAGTTCAGTGCGAGGACCGTAGCACCCTGGTCGAGAACCAGAGGCGCTCCGACCGCGAATATCTCCGGCCTCCACTCCCCAAAGGAGACAGCGAAGCCGCCGCGCGCCACCTGCCGCATGGTCACGCGAATCTGTCCCAGAACTGCCGAAGCCTGCTCACCAGCCTGTCCTCCGATCATTCGCAACCGCACTTCGCGATCGGCCGGGGACAAGGCGTGCAGATATGCGCGCCCCATTGCGGTCGAAGCCATCGGGATCACGGTGCCCACCCGCAAGCGCATCGCAACAGTCTTGGGGTTCACACACGTGTCGAGGTAAACCATCCACGGTCCGTCCCCGACGCCAAGACCCACCGAGATCTCGTGGCGTTGTGCGAACTCGGCCATCAGCGGTCGGGCGATCTGCCGCACCGGGAGGCCACGCAACAGCGCGTGACCGAGCGTGCCCACCTTGTCGCCAACGTGATACTGCCCTGCCGGCCCGGCCTTGCGAAGGTAGCCCATGCGGACCAGCGTATACGTAAGTCGTGCCACCGTTGCCTTCGGCAACCCGGCGCGCTCAGCGATCTCCTTGTTGCCCAACGGACCATCGACGGGCCGGAATGTCCGGAGGATCTCGAGCCCGCGCCGCAGCGAGGTCGCTCCCATCTCCGCGCCGTGCGACGCCCCCAAAACCAGAGTCGGTTTCCTGGGGAGCGACATTTCAGCGGCCGACCCAGACAGGTTTGCGCTTCTCAGCGAACGCGCGCGGCCCTTCCTGAGCATCTTCGCTCGCGTAGACCCTCTTGTAGATGGTTTTCGCATGGTCGAACCCGGCTGCGCAGCCCAGATCCATCGCCCGTAAAATCGCCTCCTTTCCCGCCGCGACGGTCAGCGGCGCATTGTCACGAATGGTTCGCGCAAGTGCCATCGCACGCTCCCGAACCTTTTCAGGGGTAGGCTCGACGTAGTTGATGAAACCGAGGGCGTGAAGGCGCTCGACCGGCATCATCACGCCCGTCAACAGCATCTCGGCAACGATTGGCTGCGGCAGCATCCAGAGCAGCGGAACGGCCCATGGGGAGCCGCGGCCAATTTTCGCCTCGGTAACGCCGCCGCGCGTGCCGGCCAGGCCCACCCGTATATCCGAGTTCAGGCACAACGTCATCCCGCCGGCCGCGAAGTGACCGGTCATCGCGGCGATGATCGGCTTGCCGACATCACGCATTCGCTCGTAGAAGGGATCGGAGAGGACGTCGAGGATGTCGACTCCGCGCTCGCGCCGCACGTCGGCTGCTTCCTTCAAGTCCATCCCGGCACAGAAGGTGCCGCAATCGGTCGATGTCAGCACGGCGGCACGGACTTCACGATCGCAATCGAGTTCGTGCCACAGGCCGTGCAGGCGTTCGGCGGCATCGATCGACAGTGCATTGCGGCGCTCCGGCCGATTAAGCGTGATCAGAGCGATGCCGTCGGCGACGACGTACTGGACGATCTCGTTCTCGCTCATATCCGGATTCCCGCGTTCCTGGAAGTGGCTACCGAATAATAGCGGACGGGCCCACTATGCGGAATCTTTTTTCAGTATTTGTTGCGCGAGCGCCAATCGCTAGGCATCATGGCCTGAACAAATCCGTGCAGGGGCGCGTACGTGAACGCTGAATCGACCCGATACCTCGACTTTGGGCTCGAACCCGAACATTTGGCGTTTCGCGAGCAGTTCCGGCGCTTCGTACAGGATCAACTCGAGCCGATCGCCGCCGAGGCCGAGGCAAACGGCGAATTCCCGAAGGGGGTGTACCGGAAGCTCTCGGAGCATGGCTACCTTGGAGTCAATTTTCCCGAGGAAATCGGCGGCGGTGGTGGCGACCTCTTGATGGGCTGCATCTTTTACGAAGAACTGACGAGAGCGTCGGCTGGTATCTCGGCGGGTGTCTTTGCTCACCAGCACCTGGCAACCGGTCCGGTATTGCAGTTCGGCACCGACGCACAGAAATCGGAGTTCGCCTACCCGGCGGTCCGGGGCGAGCGGATCGGGGCGTTCGGTCTGACAGAGCCTGATGCCGGCAGCGACATCCGCGGCATCAGGACGCGTGCACAGAAAATCGGTGGCAACTGGGTGATCAACGGAAGCAAGCTCTATATCACTAACGGAGGGATTGCCGACTTCATGGTCGTCGCGGCACGAACGGGTGACGGCCGCGGTTCGGACAGTCTGACGCTGTTCCTGGTAGATGCCCGCGGCAAGGGCGTGACCGCATCAGAACTCCGGAAGGTTGGCAACCACTCGTCCTCGACGGCATTCATTAGCCTCGAGGATGTCAAGATCGCGTCAGACTATGTATTGGGAAGCGTCGGCCAGGGCTTGCACCAACTCAAGGCTACGCTGACCGAGGGTCGTATCCTCGTCGCTAACCGCGGCCTCGGGATCGGACAGGAGGCCTGCGAATGCATCCTGCGCTACGCGCGCGAGCGGACTGCATTCGGCCAACCAATAGCCAAGTTCCAGGCAGTTGCATTCAAGGTGGCCGAGATGGCGACACGATGCGACGCTGCGCGGCTGATGATCTACCGCGCCGCGCGCCTGAAGATGGCGGGCAAGGACTGCATTCGTGAAGCCTCGATGGCCAAGTTCATGGCAAGTGAGCTCGCCGTACAGGCAGCAACATCCTCACTACTGCTGCACGGCGGGGCCGGCTACATGGAAGAGATGAAGATCGCTCGGCTGTTTCGTGATGCACCCGAAGCGTGGATCGGCGAAGGCACCAACGAGATCCAGCTGATGGTCATCTCCAAGGCGTTGGGCCTACTCTGACGGAGCCCGAGTACGATGCCAGGGCAACCGCAAGCGGCCGGGCCGGCGCGGCACGTCCGCAACCGTGCCTACCCGTCACTGTTCTCGCCATTTCAGCTGGGCCGCCTGGACCTGCGCAACCGTGCAATGGTACCGGCGATGACGACTAACTTCGCGCAGGCCGACGGTTCGGTCGGCGATGCCCTGATCGGCTATCTGGTGGAGCGGGCGCGGGGCGGCTTTGGGTCGATCGTCACCGAGAATATTGGCGTTCATCCAGGGGGTCGCGTGATGCCGCGCATGCTGATGGCCGACGACGATCGTTATGTTCCTGGATTGCGTCGCCTCGCGGCTGCTGTCCGCTCGACCGGAAGCGTTCTGATCGGGCAACTCAGCCACGCAGGCCGCCAGACCCGCAGCCGGATCACGGGCCAGCAGTTGGTTGCGCCATCCGCGATCCCGTGTCCGCTCAACCGCGAGATGCCGCGCGAGTTGACGACCCTGGAGATTGAAGATCTCGAGGAAGCGTTCATCGCGAGCGCACGGCGGCTCGCAGAAGCAGGATTCGACGGAATCGAGATCCATGGCGCACACGGCTACCTCGTCGGCTCGTTCCTGTCGGCTTACTCCAATCGCCGCAGCGATGCGTACGGCGGCACCCTGGAAAACCGGATGCGCTTTCTGCGCCGGATCATCTCGGGAATCAAGAGCCGACTGGGCGCCGGGTTCCCGCTGATTGTCCGAATCAGTGCCTGCGAGTTCGTTCCGCGCGGCCTTGACGTCGAACAGGCCGTCTTGATCGCCAAGCAGCTTCACGCCGATGGGGTCCATGCGCTCTCGGTCTCGGTCGGTGTCTACGAGTCATTCAACAAGTTGTCGATGATCACCGGAGAACCCGAAGGACAGTGGATAGCGCTGGCAGGCCAGATCAGGAGCCGCGCCGCCATGCCGGTGATCGGGGTTGGACGAATCAAGCGTGCCTCGGTCGCCGAAGCTGCAATCGCCAATGGACAGATCGACATCGCGGCTTTTGGGCGCGCATCCATAGCGGACCCGCAAATTCCGGCGAAGATTGTCGCCAACCAGGAGGAAGATACAGTCTGGTGTCTGGGCTGCAATGTCTGCCTCGGCCGCTCTGCACGCCCCGAGACAATCTGTCCGGTGAATCCGCTGGTCGGACGCGAAAGCACGATCCGGTTGCAACCGGCGCGTCACACGCGGGCAATCGCGATTTGCGATACCTCGGTCGCTGCGCTGACCGCCGCGTGGATCGCGGCGGTTCGCGGCCACCGCGTCACCCTCTTCGCGAGCGACGATCAACCGATCGGCGGGATGCAAGCATGGCGTGCACGAATTCCTGGGCAGCAGGAGTACGGCGAAGTCATCCAGTCGGTGTTGCGGCGCGCGATCAATGCCGGCGCGCGCATCAGTGACTCGCTCGCGCTCGACGATGACACAGAGATCTGGCGCGCGCGGCGGTACCAACCCGTCGACCGCGTTCGGCTCAGTGAGATATCGGGTTCCGTAACAAGCTATGCAGTGCTGTCCAAGTCAGTCCATATCGCTCCTGGATGTCGCGTGGTAGTGATCGGCGACGATCTCTCCGCCGCCGAAGCTGCGCTTCTGGCCGCATCGCGAGATGCGCGCGTCATTCTTCACTCATCCACACCGGCCATCGCGGCCGACGCCCACCCGGGCTATCGCGAAGTCACACGGCGCGGGCTCCTCGCCTATGGTGGCCAGATCACGCAGGATGCCCCCGCATTTGCTTCCGGAGACCTCGTTGTCGTCGGCCATACCCGTAATGCGTCATATGACGACCGCGGCAGTTGGTTGTCGCCGCTTGATCGTTCCGATCGCCTACTTGCGGACGCCTATGAACCCGGGGCCATGACCAGGGGTATATACGAAGCGTTCGAGACGGCGCTGGACTTCGACGGACCTTGACGAGCCGTCATGCGACGACATGCCATTCGCCCGGCAGGCAACCCTTTGACAATCGGGACGGCGCCATGACGCAACCGCTGCTCTTTACTCGTATCAGGCTGCGTTCAGTCGAACTGCGCAACCGATTGGCGATCTCGCCAATGTGCCAGTATTCCGCCCGTGACGGATTGGCCGGGGATTTCCATCTCGTACACCTCGGGAAATTCGCGATGGGCGGTGCAGGTCTGGTGTTTACCGAGGCGATCGCCGTGCTTGAGCACGGGCGGATAACGCACGGTGATCTCGGCCTCTGGCATGAGGGCCAGATTGCCCCGCTCAAGCGCATTACCGATTTCTTACGGCAGTTCGGCGCCGTTCCCGCAGTACAACTTGCGCACGCGGGGCGCAAGGCCAGTATGCAACGTCCATGGGACGGTAATGGCCCTCTTGACGTACGCAATTTCACTGCCGGCGAGATGCCGTGGCCCATCGTCGCCCCAAGCGCTCTGCCCCTCGACGACGGGTGGCTCGTGCCCCACGAACTATCGACTACCGAACTTGGTGCGCTCAAGGAGGCTTGGCGAACCGCCGCTTTGCGTGCTCTGGACGCCGGCTTCGAAGTCGCAGAAGTGCACGGCGCTCACGGATACTTGCTGCACGAGTTTCTCTCGCCCCTTTCGAATCGACGCAATGACGCTTACGGAGGCAGCCTCGCCGATCGCATGCGCTTCCCCCTCGAGGTGGTCGAGACGGTGCGCGCAGCCTGGCCCGGCGACAAGCCTCTCTTCTTTCGAGTCTCGGCCATCGACGGGATCGACGGCGGGTGGTCTATGGAGGACAGCGTGATCCTCGCGCAAGCCCTAAGGGAGCGTGGCATCGACCTCGTCGACTGCTCGTCCGGAGGACTGATGGGTTCGGCGACCGCAGTTCGCGTGCCGCGTGGCCCTGGCTTCCAGGTCCCATTCGCCGAAGCAATACGACGCGATACGCCAATTGCGACGATGGCGGTCGGCCTGATCCTCGACGCTTTTCAGGCCGAACAGATACTGCAGAGGGGCGCGGCCGATCTCGTCGCCATCGGCCGCGAAGCACTGTACGACCCGAACTGGCCGCTCCATGCCGAAGAGGCGCTCGGCGTTCGTGACCAGTTCCGCTCCTGGCCGAGGCAATACGGCTGGTGGCTCGAGCGACGCGCTCGCGGACTGGCGGTGCACAAAGCAAAGTAGCCGACAATCCGGATCGCCGTCTGGTGCGCCAACGTAGCGATCACGAAGCCCTTTGCGAATACCGGCCCACATGCATCTCGCTGGTTCCCAAACCGTCGCCAACCTCGGCGCCCGGGCTCTTCAGCGCGATCGGGTCAGTTCGAAAACGTGGTCGAGCCTGCGAAGGCGGGGATCGCCGTCAACTCGCCGTGCCTGTCGCACCCGCAGCCGATGTGGACTCGAGACACACCGCGCCTGCTGCGATAGATTTGCGACGTGTGCGCATTGCCGATCGGCAGCATTTCCAAGACCAAGGAGCCGCCAAAATGAGCGACACAATCCGCTACGAAGAACTGAACACAGACAGTCTCAAGGCCGGAGCATATCGACGCGCCATCGTACCGTTGGGTTCGTGCGAGAGCCATGGCGGACACCTGCCGTTCGGTACGGACGCAATGATCGCGCGTGACCTCGCCCTCGCAGTCGGCGAGCGCCTACCACACACCTTTGTATTGCCACCGACCTGGTTCGGGATGAGCGAGCATTACAGGCACCTGCCAATGGCGGTCTCGCTCTCGACCGATACGGCGACGCGCCTGTTCAGCGACATCTTCCGTTCGCTCGCGCACTGGGGAATCGAGGAGGTGGTCGTTATCAATGGTCATGATGGGAATCTTCCCTGTCTTGAAATCGCGGCCCGGAACTCACGACAATCCCATCCGGACATGCGCATCGCGGCACTCGCAACGTGGTGGAGCACGGTGACGAGACTGTTGCCGCGCGAGACTTTCGGTCCCGGGCGCGGAATGGGACACGGAGGCGAGGGAGAGACCTCGCTCGCCCTGGCATTGTTCCCGGATCTGGTTGACGTCACGATGGGACGGCGGGCAATACCTCAGACGGATCGCCACATCGTGCAGTATTGGACCTTCGACGAGCTAACCGATTGTGGTTCGACCGGCGATCCCTCCACCGCAACGATTGAAAAAGGCCGATTGATGCGCGATGCATTGGTCAACTGCGTGATTGAATTCATCGAAAGGGTTGAGCGCAATGGCTGGTGCTACCGCGGATCTGCGTGATGAAAGCGTTCATGTCGCTCCCGCAGCTCTTGCCCGTGCCTCGTCTGGATCGCGCAATGGCGCGGCCCTGCCCGTCGAAGCATGCTGGGTTCGTGTTGACGCTCAAGGAGTCGATGAACATGCTCGCAACCATATGGAGAAGATGTTCTGCCGGATCACGTCATCGGGAATTGCCGGATTAAACTCGCATGCGGCGAGTGTGCTCGTGCTGCCTTCCTAGAGTCGTGCTCAGTGTTTTCTGGCAGCAGAAGAAACTGATCCATAGTGCGGAACAACGTTCTAACATGGCTTGGTCTTCTGATCGAGTTTGGTTAGTATGGCCCGAGTGGCGGTTGTCCCCTCGACGCGCCAGATTGAAGGGGACTCGCCGAATATGCGGCCGGAATCGCGGAGCAACCCGACGTTGCGGCGTGTGCCGGCGTGTGCCGGAAGAGAGCGTACGATCGTCGGGCGCTGCAGGGCGAAAGAATGCAGCGATATATCTCCAGAACGGAATGCGCCCGATCCGCCGTTGATGGACGCTGACGGTGGATTCCGGGCGATCATCAATCGACCTACTCGGGGCACAATGCGGTGTGCCGCAGATCTTCTGAGTTAGACACGGGCAGCAAGCGCGATCAGGGCGGCTTGGCACGCATGCAGTTCGGCGGCGCGGACGCCAGGCGGTATCGCCGAAGGTGGTGGGGGTGACGGTCAAGCTACGGCCAGAGCGTCTACCGAATGGAGCAGGACGGCTATTACTTGATGGAGGATGAAGATGATCGGTATCCGAAGGATGATGGCGGCAAGTGCCCTTGCTTTGGCGTCAACCCTTGCATGGACGGGTTCCGCCATGGCCCAGACGGAAGTCCTGAAAATCGGGGTCGTGAGTGCATTAACGGGACCGGGCTCGGAATGGGGTCTGGCGCAGGATGGGGCGATCAAGATTGCAGCGAGAGAAGTGAATGCTAAGGGCGGCCTCAAGGTGGGGGACAAGACCTACCGGATCGAGGTGATTTCGTACGATGATCAATACAAGGCTGCCATGGCCGTCTCGGGTGCGACGCGCCTGATCGAGCAGGACAAAGTCAAGTTTATTTTCGGCCCGATGGGGTCGGCCGCGCTCCTAGCTGTCAAGCCTCTGTACGAGAAGAACAAGACCATCGCGGTTATCGGTGCCTACACCGAAAAGGCGCTCGACAAGGACACCAAGTATTCGTACCGGGGATTTCCGACCCAGACCGAGTTCGCGGGCCCTATCGTGAAGTGGTTGAGGAGCCATTATCCGAATCTGAAGACCGTCGCAGAGTTCGAACCGAACGACGAAACCGGCTGGGCGTCCCAGCGTTTGCTGAAAGGGGACTATCAGGCAGCGGGCTTCGAAATCGTGTCCTCCGAGTTAGTCGAGCGCAACGTGAAGGATTTCCAGCCCGTGCTCACGCGGGTCCTCGCCCTGAAACCGGACATCATCGAACTCGGTACGACGCCGCCCGGCACGTCGGGACTGATCGTGCGACAGGCGCGTGAAATGGGCTTCAAGGGACAGTTTGTCAAACTCGGCGGTCCCGGTGTGCCACAGATAGTGGCGGCAGCCGGCAAGGACTTCGCAGCCGGCCTCATCTCCTATGCAGCAGCAGACACCACCACCAAGGCATACAAAGAGCTTGAGGCGAAGTACGCGGAGGTGCTGAAACCACCGATGAACGAGTTCACCGTCTACTTCTACGATATGGCTCGCATGCTGCTGGAAGCGATCCAGCGCGCCGGCACTGTGGATGACACGGACAAGGTCCGAGCTGAGTTCGAGAAACTGAGCCCTTACTCTGGCATCCAGGGTCAGGTACGCTGGGGCGGTATGGATCACTATGGATCCAACCACCAGATCATCACCCCAGTGTTTGTCGGAATAGTCAAGAACGGCGAGCAAACGATCGCAGGACAGATCGAGTAGCGAAGCATTAGAGTTCCCGCCGTGGCCACGCCGGCCACGGCGACCGCTTTCGTTGACGAGACAGGCGATCTTGGAATTCGCATTACAGATCGTCGTGAACGGCCTGATGTCATCACTGGTCTACATATTGATGGCATTGGGCTTCACGCTCATCTTCGGCATCATGCGCGTGGTCAATTTCGCGCACGGCGAGATGTACATGATCGCGGCGTTCTTGGTGTATGCACTCGTCGGCTCGCTGGGCTGGAACTACTATTTGGTGGTAGTACTGTCTGCACTGGCGCTGGGCGTGTTCGGCGCGATTCTGGAGCGCGCGCTGTTCCGGCCCTTCGTCGGCCGTGAACTACAGGGAATGATCATGGCCTTGGCCGTCTCGATCACGCTCCAGGCTGTGGCATTCATTCTATTCGGCCCGAACGACCTGTCCGTGCCGCGGCCGATTACCGGCGTATTCGACGTCGGTCCGATGGTGATTCCGCGCGATCGCGTTGCCGTGGGGGCAAGCGCGTTGGTGGTGCTCCTGGCGTTCTACGTCTTCATGCGCTACACGAAGACGGGACTCGCGATGCGGGCCGTGGTGCAGGACGAAGACATCGCGTCGATCTACGGCGTGCGCCCGAAGATCATCCATCCCCTCGCCTTCGGCATCGGTGCCATGTTGGCGGGTTTTGCCGGGGCTCTAATGGCCCCCATCTACACTATCCACCCTTATATGGGCGCCCAGCCCATGCTGAAGGCTTTCATCGTAGTGATCCTTGGCGGCCTGGGCAGCGTTCCGGGGGCAGTGCTCGGTGGCATCATTCTGGGTCTGCTGGAGTCGCTGTTCGCCACTCTGGTCAACACTACCGTAGCCACGATGGTCTGTTTCGGAATCGTCGTACTGATCCTGCTCTTCAAGCCGACCGGACTGCTCGCACGCTGACGATGAAATTCGTCTGGAAATACGTCGTGATTCTGGCGCTTCTCGCCGTGGCGCCCTTTTTCGTCTTGCCACCCTTCCTCACGCACATCGGAGTGATGATCGGGATCTACACTACGCTTGCGCTGAGCATGAACCTGATGCTGCGCATTGGACAGATCTCCTTCGCACACGGTGCGTTCATGGGGCTCGGCGCCTATGGCTCGGCACTGATGATGATGCGTCTGGACCTGCCGTTCACGGTCGCGTTCCTTGCCGCGGCGCTCGGCGTTGCCCTACTAGCCTTGCTGGTGGGATCACTTTTCCTACGCATTCGCGGCGTGTACTTCGTCCTGCTGACCTTTGCGTTCGGTGAGATCATTGTCTTGACCTTCATTGAATGGGTGAGCCTCTTCGGCGGCAGCGGCGGCTTGCCTGGAGTGCCGCCTCCTAGTCTGTTCGGCTACGCGATTGGCAGTCGCGAAGGCTTTTACCTGCTATCGCTGGGGCTGGCCGCATTTGCGTTTGCGTTGGTGCGAACGATTTACGGCACGGAGCTTGGTGCCGTGATCACTTCACTGGACGAAGACGAGGCGCTTACGCGCTCACTGGGCATAGACTCGCGCCGGTACCGGCTTCTTACGTTCTGCGTCAGCGCGTTCCTCGCTGGCATGGGCGGCGCTCTCTACGGTCACTACCTGACGCTGGTGACGCCAGAAGATTACGGCTTCTGGGTACCTGTCAACTTGGTGATGATGAACGTAATCGGCGGAATCGCCCAACCGATCGGCGCGGTTCTCGGAGCGTTGCTGTTGGTGCCACTGCCTGAACTGCTGCGCGACGCGAAGCAGTACCAGATGTTGCTGTACGGCATCGTGCTGATTCTTTTCCTCTTGTTCATGCCCGATGGCATGCATGGGTTATTCAGCAAACTCAAGGGGCACTTGGCGAGAAGGGAGCTCTCGCGTTGAACGATGTCGTTCTCGAAGTCGCGACACTGACGAAGGCCTTCGGCGGCGTCAACGCCATCAGCAACCTGTCTTTCGAGACGAGACGCGGAGAGATCCTTGGCGTCATCGGGCCCAACGGATCGGGCAAGACAACCCTCTTCAACGTGATTACCGGGGTGCTTCCAGCTTCCGCGGGCAAGGTGCGGTTTTGCGGCGAGGCGATAACCGGGCTGTCCACGGACACGATCTCACAGCGCGGCCTGATCCGCACCTTTCAGTCGGCCACCGTTTTCAAGAACGAAACCGTATACGAAAACATCCGGCGGGGTAGCATGTTCGGCTGCATCGGGAAGCCGAGCTGGTTTTTTCGGCCCGGCGTCGTAGCCAACGGGAAGCGCACGGCGAAGGAGACGGTGGCCGAATTGCTCGAATTCTCGGGGCTGTCGGATCTGGCAACTAGGATCGCGGGTACGTTGCCTTATGGAAAACAGAAGATGCTGGGGGTAGTGATTGCACTCGCGCGGCGCCCGCTACAGCTGCTCATGGACGAACCCGCCGCCGGTCTGAATCCAACCGAGACGGTTGCGATGGGCGAACTCGTCACCCAGATCCGTGACAAGCGCGAAATCGATGTCGTCCTGGTTGAACACGACATGAAGATGGTCACCGCGGTATGTGATCGCATTCTTGCATTGAACTACGGAAAGGCGATCGCGATCGACATTCCGGAGAGGATTGTGCGCCATCCTGAAGTGATCGATGCCTACTTGGGTGTAGACCATGAATAGGCTGGAGACACATGGGCTGACCGTTACCTACGGTAACGCCGTGGCAGTGGAAAACATGGACGTGTCCGTGAAGACGGGTACGGTCGCGTGTATCCTGGGTGCCAATGGTGCGGGGAAATCCTCTTTTCTCAAGTGTCTGGTAGGGCTTGTCCCAGCGCGGTCAGGAAAAGTAGTCCTCGACGGACGGGACATAACGAACATTAACGCCTGCGAAGCTGCGGCACGCGGCATAGCCCTATCCCCGGAGGGCCGACGGCTCTTTCCCGATCTGACGGTCTTTGAGAACCTGTGTATCGGGGGCTACTTGCGGCGCCGCGACGCGAGCTTCCGGAGCGACATCGACAAGGTGTTCGGCTACTTTCCACGCCTGCAGCCCAGAGTCCAGCAGTTGGCTGGCAGCTTGTCCGGCGGCGAGCAGCAAATGGTCGCTATCGGTCGGGCACTCATGTCCCGCCCGAGCCTGTTGCTGCTCGATGAACCGTCACTTGGTCTCGCGCCGCTCATCGTCTCGCAACTCGCCTCCATCATCACTACTATCAATCGCGAAGGGCTAACGATCGTCCTGGTCGAACAAAATGCGCGGCTCGCGCTGCGTCTGTCGCACGATGCCTACGTATTCGAAACGGGTCGGCTAGCACTGAAAGGTCCTAGTTCAGAGTTGCTGCAAAACCCTTATGTCGCGGAACTCTATCTCGGTGACAAGTCGCGCTCCGAGCCGATCAAGCACGATAGCGAGTCGGCTGGATCATCGCTGAATGCCGGATCCCGTGCGCCGGTGTAGCCGGAATCATTCGTCGGCCAGTATCACTTCATTGGGTCGGCGCTTTTCGACCGCCCACCGCACCAAGGCTGCACCGCGATAAACGCCATGGGCGAACTTGCTGTACGGCATCGTGGCGAACAGCGCCATGACAGCCCCCAGGTGCAGGGCGAGCAGCAAAGGAAGTGCTATCAGACGACCCAGCAGGGCGAGCGCAAGCCCGCTTGCGGCCGTCAACCCCAGCAACGCGACGAACCCGAGATCCATCGATTTTCGTTCGGGAGCACCCTGCAGGGGGTCGCGCGTCAGGTTCAGCCAAAACAGTCCGGCGGTGCCGCCTACAAGGAGCACACCGCCGCTCATGCCCAGAATTTTCGGCAGGCTTGCGAAACCGTACGGTGCCGGCATGCCACCGACGTAGTGATAGAGCGTCGCGACCGAAGTGGCCGCGAAACACAGCATGAAACCGTAGAACGTCGCGTGGTGAAAGCGGCGCCGGGCAAGGCTGAACGCATCGTCGCTGTTGTTGCACCCCTCACCATGGCCGCCGCCGAGATACGCCAGGCTCAGAACGTCCGCGGTAGCTTCGCGCATTGCCGCCGCTGACGATGGACCTGGCGGGTTACTCCGCCAGAAGCGCATAACGCCGATCGTCAGCGCAACAACGGCCCAGCCGAACACTGGAGCGAACAGCCCGACCATCGCTTCATGCGAAACAACCGCGTAGAACCCGCCATCGGGGACGATCCAGAGCGAACCTGATGAAGCCATCACCAAGGCCAGAAACGCTGCGACCGTCGCCGCGAGCGCCAGCGACAACACCAACCCGTTACGCCGGTAGAGTCGACCCAGCGCCGGCGGCCAGGCGAATTCGGACCAGGTCTTCACGCGCACGCGCGCCATCGCCCGGGGAACGTTCAGGCTGAACTCGTGCGGAGGTGCGTACTGGCATGCGTGCAGACAGGCACCGCATTGGTGGCATAGATTGGCAAGAAAGTGTACGTCCTTCGGGCCGAACTCGAGCCGGCGGAACGTCGCCGGAAAGACCGCGCAGAACCCCTCGCAATAGCGGCACGCATTGCAGATACCCAGCACCCGCGCCGCCTCGGTCTCCTCGACCTGCATGTCAAGCGGCGACATCCTCAAGCTCCTTTTTCGTCCCTCCTCCCTTCGCGGCGGCCGCCGCGCGTGCGCCGGCGATGCGGCCGAATGCAGTCCCGATGGTCATGCCTACGCCCGCGGCGTATCCCATGCCAAGCACGTTACCGGCCATCATTTCTCCCGCGACAAACAGGTTGTCGCTCGGAACGCCGCCGAAGCGCACTGCGGAGTCTTCCCCGGTCTTGAGTCCGAGGTACGTGAACGTCACGCCGGGGCGTACGGTGTAGCCGAAGAACGGCGGTGTGTCGATCGGCCGCGCCCAGTGCGACTTCGAGGGCGCGATGCCTTCGGTGCGACAATCGTCCAACACTGTGTGGTCGAACTTCCCGCCTCGACATGCCGCGTTGAACTGCTCAACCGTGGCAACCAGCCGCGCCTCGTCAAGGTGTAACTCACGCGCCAACCCGGCGAGCGTGTCGGCCCTGACGCCGGGAAACACCGGCGGCATGAATCTTCCAACTGCCTTCGCGTCGATGATCGAATGAGCGATCTGCCCGCGCTGCTGGGCCACCAGGCGGCCCCAGATCGCATACCGCTTCGGCCAGAAGTCCTCCCCTTCATCGTAGAAGCGCTCGGCATCGCGATTAACGACGACGCCAAGTGAGACGCAATCGATACGGGTGCAAATGCCGCCGTCGTACAACGGCGCACGCGCATCGATCGCCACCATGTGCGATTGCGACGGATCGCCGATCCGGTCTGCCCCGATGTCAAGCATGAAGGCGAGCAATGCACCGGTGTTGAACCGGGTGCCGCGGATCAGGAAATTGTCGCCCGGGTACTCACCCCATTGATTGCGACCCCAGGCCTCCCGCAGCCACTCCCGGTTCGACTCGAAGCCACCCGCGGCGAGCACGCAGGCGCGCGCGACGAAGCGCTCGTCGCGCACCCACGCGGCCACGAATCGCCTGTTCTGCACGTCGATCCTCTCAACCGGCGCTTCGTATCGTACCCTGACGCCAAGGCGCTGCGCACTGCGATAATAGGCGTTGAGCATCGCTTTACCGCCACCCAGGAAGAACGCGTTCGTGCGGGCCGTGTGCAACGCACCGGTCAGCGATGGCTGGAAGCGCGCGCCGTGTCTGACCAGCCAGGGTCGGCAGGTCGCCGATGCACGAATCGCAATCCGCGCCAGCGTCTCGTCGGTCAGACCCCCGGTCACTTTCAGCAGGTCCTGCCAGAACTCCTCTTCGGGATAGGCCTCGACGAGTACGTCCTGCGGGGCGTCGTGCATGCAACGGATGTTACGGACGTGCGCGGAGTTGCCGCCCCGCCATGCGCGCGGCGCTGCCTCGAGCAGCAGAACTCTCGCGCCTGCTTCGCGCGCCGTCAGGGCGGCGCACAACGCGGCGTTGCCGCCCCCGATCACCAGTACGTCCACACCATCTGTCAAGGCATCAGCCCTAGAAATCCGCCACGACAAGAAAGAGTATGAGGCCGACGAGGCGCGGCCGGAAGCCGCCTGCGCTCAAATCCGTTTCACGATTAGTGAAGATTGGCGCCGACCCACATCTGCTCGCGAACCAGCCTGCGGGCGACCTCGGCCATCACCGTGCGGGTCGCGGGGCGCGCCGGCGAAAGCTCGGCGTCACTCAGGCTGACCACCTAGCAAGAGGGGTCGCCTCGCACGAGCGTCGCCTACTGGCACCGCTACGACTCTGCCCTCAGCCAGCCTCGCGACCGCCGCGCCGGGCTGGATCGATGCTGCGAGTCTACCGGTGACGAGGTCCATCAGGGTCGCCAGGCCGTCGCTCTCGGCAACTACGCTCGGCGCGACTCGCGCTCGCGCGAAGGCTTGGTCCAGCAGCGATCGCAGATCGTGCGGCGCGCCCCGGAGCACGAGCGGTAGCGAGCCGAGCGCGGAGATGCGCACGCTGCGCCCAGACGGCAGAGATTCTCACTGCACCGAACCGATGCTCTCGTCACAACGCCACGTACCTGCTCCCGATGCGAATGCGCTATCGCTCTCTCGCCAAGAAATCGCACCGATCCTCCACCCATGTCGTATAGTTGCAGCTTCCTTATGGTCTCGCTCTTGCTCACGCGGGCGGATGGCAGCGAGAGAGCGGCGGACGGCACATCACACGCGGACGGGCAACAGGTACTCGCATGGACACAGCTCCCGGGACACGCAGCCAGGCTTGGAGTGAACAGGTCGAAGCGCTCATGTCGCTACTGCGCCTGAAGACGACGATCACAGGCATGAAATTGTTCGAGCGCATCGAGGACATGGAATCGATACCGAAGATCCGGCGTCCCCGCGCGATCCACACCACCGACCAGATTGTCGGAATGGCTGCGCGGTTGAACTGGACGGTAGGTATCACGGCGGACGATCTGGTCGGCGACCAGTGCCGCGCGATCATCGGATTGTCGCCGCGAAGCCCAGAGTGGCTGAGCGGAAACCGCTACGTCGGCATCTGGCATGCGACGCCGGAAGACGCGGCGGAGCGTCAGAAAGCTCTGGCGACAGTGCCGCATGGAAGGTACCGGGCGATGGCGGTAGCACCCCTCGCGTCCGGACGCCTTGATCCACCCGACATCTGCCTGATCTACGCAACCCCTGGGCAGATGATCATTTTGATAAATGGACTGCAGTGGCGTGGTTATCGGCGCTTCGACTGGAGCGTCGTCGGTGAGAGCGCATGCGCCGACTCATGGGGACGCGCCTTGACCACCGGCGAGCCTAGCCTCTCCCTGCCATGCTATGCGGAACGGCGTTACGGGGGCGTTCCTGACGACGAGATGCTTCTGGTCCTGCCACCACGCTTCCTGCAACCAGCGATTGACGGGTTGCGTGCCCTCGCGGCGAACGGACTACGCTACCCGATCCCTCCCTACGGAATCCAGAACGACGCGCGCCCAGGCATGGGTGCTAGCTATTCATCTACCGGGAAGGACTGAGTCTCCCGACGTCCGCGAAGAGCACGGACTGTACCTTCGGCCCTGTATGCCGCGTACGGCACTGGACGCAAGGACACGATCGTCACGGACGCCGCTTGCTGGCAAGACCGGGCCGATGAGTGTTCGCGCCCGTTCGCTCAGGCTCATCCTAAGTCCCACCCGCGTCACGCAGATCGTTGCCGGCAGGTGTCGCGGCCGAGTCTTGCGCGCTACCCAGCCCTCGGCCTGAGGCTGCTCTTTTCGTTGCGCGCTTGGGATTCCGCCGGGATACGTTACGCGAACGGTCGCCCTCTGCGGCTCTTTCGGCGCGCGTCGTCGGCCGGCCTCGCCACCTTACGCGTGAAGTCTTGCGAGCCGCCCCTTGAAAACTCGGAAGGCGCGCCGGGAGGCGAGCGCTCGGCGACGGCCCATTTCGACTACGCGGCCAGCTTCTCCTTCGCGCCGAATGCGCGCCGAAGTTCCTGGCGCGATGCGCCCGTCGCAAGCAAAGCCCGAACGATCAGGTCCAGCGAGACGGTCGCGTCGCCGGCTTCGATCTTAGCCACGCGCGACTGGCTCGATCTCATGCGCTGCGCAAGGTCCATCTGCGACATGCCATGCCGCTGGCGCGAGCGCTTCACCGCGGTCACAAGGGCGAGCTTCAACTCGACGAGCAGCGCCTCCTCGTCACTCATTCCCAAGAAATCCTTCGCATCGCCGGTTTTCCAACCGGCTGCATGCAATCGCCTGCGCCTTGCGCGCTTCATCGCTCTACCCCCGCTCACGTCATACCGACACGTACCGCCGCAATCGCACCCTGCACCGCTCCAGCACCGCCTTCGGTGTTCGCTGTGCCGTCTTGGCGAACACCTCCAGGATCACGACCGCTTCCGGCTCGACGAAGTGGGCGACCCGCCAGGTCCGGTTCGCATCCTGAACACGCGACTCGTGACACGCCTTGCCGACGCTCGGCATCGGTCGCGAGTGCGGCATCGCGACCGGCTCGCCCCATTGGAGCCGTCGCAGCAGAACCCCGGCCTCGATCCGCGCGTCCGCGGAGATCGGCGGGGTCTCGATCTCTCCGTGCAGCCAGACCAGCGGCTTATCGCGTTCGCGGACCGATGCAGTCTATGTCAATTCTGACATTCTCGCAAGACCCGACCGACCGGCCTCAAAGGTACGGACGCAAACTGCGCAGACCCTCCGGCGAATCGGGGAAGTCCAGCGATGACGTCCCCGCGTACGGCGGATTGCTAGTCTGCTGGCACTCGTCAACAAGTTCTTGAGCGCGAACGACAACGCGCATCGCGCCTCGCGCGAATTGGAGAACTTTGGAGATGATTGGAGAAGGTGATTAGCTAGAAAGCCGTTGCGAACTCACGCGCAACAGCTTGATCTTGGCGGAGAGGGAGGGATTCGAACCCCCGGTACGGTAAACCGTACAACAGATTTCGAGTCACGGGTTCAATCCTTGGCAATTCAGGACGTTTCGCTCGATTGCCTTCTACAACTTTCCCGCGCTTTGCGGTTCGTTCCCCTCGAAGCGGCGACGTTCGGGGATACTTTGTAGAAGCTGGAAGGCCGCCAGCGCTCACGGGTGCGACTCTCTCAAGTTACGAGTGGTCCGACGATCCGTGGGCAGGTCATTATCGCTACCCATCTGGATCTCGAACCCAAGGACTGATCGAGAGCGAACGCTTCGAGGCCGATCAAAAACCCCCGAGCGCACGCATCACGGCCTTCGGCTCCCGTGCGATGACGCTCAGCAACACCAGGGCTGTACCGCGCGGCCGTCGGTCTCCGCGCTCCCAGTGCCGCAGCGTGCCGAGGCTGATCGCAAACTTGGCGGCGAACTCGGCCTGTGTGAGTCCCGTGCGTTGGCGCACCGCCTTCACGTCGACTTCCGACGGGGCGTGAACCTTCGCTCCGCGCAGGCGCCTGCCCTGCTGATGGGCAATCGCCTGCTCCAGTCCCTTCTTGATGCTCGCAAACGCCCTACTCATTTGTCCTCCTCTGCATACCGTTTAAGCACGTCCACCAACTTGCCGAGCTCGTTTCGCTCGCCTTTGCTGAGGTCCGCCTTCTCGCCCTTGCCGAATACCGTCAACAGGTAGAGCGGGATGCGGTCACTGTGAAAGTAGTAGATGACCCGTACACCACCACTCTTGCCCCGTCCGCCGCGCGCCCAGCGCAATTTGCGGATCCCGCCGGTTCCCTGAATCAAATCGCCCGCTCTGGGTTGTGCGCCGAGATGATCGATCACGTCCCTTCGCTCCGACTCGGAGAGCAGTCTGGCTGCGCACCGGATGTACTCGGGGAGTTCGGCGACAGTGATCAGCACCCCGAAATACTAAGCCAATGGATTACTTACGTCCAGTCCTCGCGCGAGAGCGTCGTCGCCTCGCCGGCCTCAGGGCGCCGGCCGGGTCCACGAATAAAATCGCTCCGCGCTCCTCGAATCTGTGTTCTGGTGTCGACCCGCAAGTAGCCGTCTGGAGCTACGAGGCATATCTAGTGTTTCGTCGCCGAAGTCATGTTAACGACCTCGCCGGTCGGGCGAGCCAAGCCGCTCGCCCGGCGTCGAAGCGTTGCTGCCTGCGGCCCCCGTTCATCGCGGCGATTGTCAACGGGATCCCAGATTTCCGCGGCTACAGGAACCGGAATTCCGCACCCGATTCACGCTTCGGCCTGCTCCGCCCGGATGGCAAGCGTCCGGTCAGCCGCCTCTTGACTGCCTGAATCGAACGGTCACCGGGCGTCGATCTCGTCGGTGAAGATGTCCTGCTCGAGGGCGAGTTCTATCGCGTGATCGGGCCGCTCGAGCAACTGCTGCAGCGTTTCTTCGGGTCGTCGCATGAGCGCGGCGGGTTGCTGCTCACCTCGGGCCGGTCCACCGCCGGTATGCCTCGATCCATTCGAAACCTTTCGGACGCGGCACCGGAAGCGGCAGCTCGAGGATCGGAATCGCCTGTCGTCTGCGCCCGCGCCTGCAGATTGCGACGATCTCTTCGGCATCGGTCAGCTCGACGCGCTCAACCGTGACCTTGACCCCGAGCACTTCCGTCTCGAACGGCACCTCGAGCCTCTCCTCGAGCATCGTGTAGAGGCTGGTCCGCTGCTCCGACTCGTTGTACGCGTCGACGACCGCTTCTTCGATGAGTCGATCGAGCGTGCGGGCATTCATGCGTGATGGCACGGGTTGCTCCTTGGCTCTTCGGTTCGCCCTCCTTCCCCTTCGAAGCAGCGACCGCGCGGCGACGTCCTGCGGAGGATCGACGAGCGTCATCTTTGAGCCACTCTCACGGCTTGCGCCGCTCCGGGCGGAGGTCGGCGCGACCTCGTCGGTCGGACGCAGCGCGAGATCGCGCGCGAGAGCGCCCGCGGCCTGGTAGAGCGGTGCGAGGACTTCGGCCGGCGACTCGTCGAGCGACCACGACGGCGGCGAACCGAGCTGGCGCAAGAGCGTCGCGGGCGATGCCGGCGGCTCGATCCGAAAGTGCAAGGTTTCGAGCGGGCCGCGGCGCTCGAACTCCGCGGGATCCCGGCCCGCGAGCGCGACGGTCGGGACGGCCTCGGCGCCGCGCGCAGCAGCCATCGCCCCTGCTGCCGCACCGTCCGGCCCCGCGCGGAGCGTTCGCAGCGCGGCGAGCACATCCTCTCTGCCGCGACCGCGCAGCTCGAACAGCAGGAAAGGGTCCTCGTCGAAGGCTTCGCCCAGTACATAGTGTGCGGCCGCGACGTGCTTGCACGGGTTGGCCCAGTCGGGGCAGGAGCAGTCGGTCTGGAGATCGGTCTCCGTCGCCGGGAAGAGGCTCCGCCCGGCGGCACGAAACGCCTGGTCGATCTCCTTCGGCATCTGGCCGGCGAGGAGCTCGGCGGCGAAAACCGCCTGTCGCGCCATCTCGCCGACGGCTCTCTCCCACGCTGCCCGCTCGAGGAGTGCGATGCGCAGCGTGACCCTGTAGGGCGCGGCACGCGAGCCGGTGACGCGCGCGCTGACTTTGCCCGGCGCCACCTCGAGGTCGTGGACGCGACCCGCGCGAGCGTAGGTGCGCCCGCGCGCGAGGCGGTTGGAATAGTTCGACGAGAGCCGCTCGAGCGATTCGATCCAGCGTCGACCCCACCAGGTGGCGCCGATACGCTTGACCTTGATGCCGCGCTCCGGCGGCGGCCGCTTGGGGGCGGGCTTCGGGTACGGGCGCCAGTGGCTCCACCGGCTCATGGACGCGTCCCCGCGCTGGCAGACCTCGCGCCCCGGCGGCGCGGCACGGGGGGCGGCTCGCCGCCGTGGGACACCTCGCGGTCGGCCTCGTCGGGGGCGACGACGACGGCATCGGGCGCGAGCGCGAAGAGCTCGCGCAAGCCGCGGTCGTCGAGTTCGGTGATCCACTGCTCGCCCTGGCCGACGATGCGCGCGGCGAGGTCGCGCTTGCCCTCCAGCAGCCGGTCGACCTTCTCTTCCACCGTGCCCGCGGCGAGGAGCTTGTGGACCTGCACCGCGCGAGTCTGACCGATCCGATAGGCGCGATCGGTCGCCTGGTCCTCGACCGCCGGGTTCCACCAGCGATCGAAGTGGAACACGTGGTTCGCCGCAGTGAGGTTGAGTCCCGTTCCGCCCGCCTTCACCGAGAGCACGAACACCTGCGGCCCGCGCGGATCCTCCTGGAACCTGCGGACCATCGCGTCGCGCGCCGCGCGCGCGACCCCGCCGTGCAGGAACGGCACCTCCGCGCCGAACGCGCTCGACAGCGCCGCGACGAGCCGGTCGCCCATCTCGCGGAACTGCGTGAACACGAGCGCGCGGTCGCCCGCGGCGAGGGCCTCCTCGAGCATTTCGTGGAGGCGGTCGAGCTTGCCCGAGCGGCCCGCGAGCGGACCCGACTCGCCGAGATAGTGCGCGGGATGGTTGCAGATCTGTTTGAGCGCGGTGATCAGGGCGAGGACGAGGCCGCGGCGCTGGATGCCCTCCGACGACTCGATCCGTCGCATGGTCTCGTCCACCGCGGCCTGGTAGAGCGACGCCTGCTCGCGGGTGAGCGAGCAGACCACCTTCATCTCCTGCTTGGGCGGCAGATCCTGGATGATCGCCGGGTCGCTCTTCAGCCGCCGCAGCAGGAACGGCCGGATGACGCGGGTCAGGCGCGCGGCGACGTCGTCGCGCCCGTGGCGCTCGATCGGCGTCGCGACCTCGCGGCGGAACGCCTCGAGCGGGCCGAGGAGGCCCGGATTCAGATACTCGTAGATCGACCACAGCTCGGCGAGGCGGTTCTCGACCGGCGTCCCGGTGAGCGCGACGCGGAAGGCCGCCCGGAGCGCGCGCGCCGCCCGGGCGGTGCGCGAGGCGGCGTTCTTGATGTTCTGCGCCTCGTCGAGGGCTGCCGTCGACCAGTTGACGGCGCCGAGGAGCTCGGCGTCGCGCCGCAGCAGGCCGTAGGTCGTGATCACCAACGCGCCGGGCACGAGTGCCAGATCGGCTGCCGCGCGCGAGCGGTCCGGCCCGTAGTGGCGCACAACGGGCAACGTCGGGGCGAACCGGACGATCTCGCGCTCCCAATTGCCGACGACGGAGGTCGGGCAGACGAGCAGCGCCGGGCGACGGTCCACGGGGTGCGCCGCGCAGCGATGGAGCAGGAGCGCGAGCAGCTGGATCGTCTTGCCGAGTCCCATGTCGTCGGCGAGGCAGGCGCCGAGGCCGAGATCGGACATCTGCGCGAGCCACCCGAGGCCGCGCTCCTGATACGGGCGCAGCTGGCCGTGGAAGTCGCTCGGGACCGCCGGGCCGCCCCCGGCGAGGCCCTCGCGGAGCCGCGTCACCAGGCTCGCAAGAGGACCTTCGGCAATCACGTCGAGCGGCACGTGGCCGCCCGGTCGACGCACCGTCTCGCCGAGAACCGCGGCGAGCCCCTCGTGGGCCGCGAGCGTGCCCCCGCCGCTAGCGACCAGCCGGCGAACCTCGGCGAGCTCCGCCGGGTCGACGGCCACCCATTCGCCGCGGAAGCGGACGAGCGGCGCCTTGAGCTCGGCGAGGGCGGCGAGGTCCCGCGCCGAGAGCGGCTCGCCCGCGAGCGCGGCCTCCCACCGGAACGACATCACCTCGGCAGCCGTGAGGCCGCGCGCGCCGGCGACGGTCCCGGCGGCGCCTTTCCGGGCGCCGCCCACGCGCATGCGCAGCCGCAGCCGCCGCTGCCCGGCGCGCGTCAGCTCGGCCGGGAGGATGACGCCCATGCCCGCCTCCGCCAGGGCGGGCGCGGCCTCGGTCAGGAACGCCCAGGCTTCGCCGGCGTTCAGAGCCACCGCCTCGGGCCGAGCTTCGCGCAGGCTCCGTTCGATGGGAGCGAAGAGCCGCGCCGCCACGGCGAGCGCGCGGAGCAGGTGTTCCGCGCCGGCCTGAAAGGACCGACCGAGGCGACGCAGGGCCCGCCCGCGCCCGCCCAGCACTTCACTCGCGGGGACGAGCAGACTGGGGTCGTCGGCGGCCTGGAGGAAGAAGCGGAGCGGGAATGCGTCTGCGACCGGCGCGCCGCTTCCTGACGCGCTACCGTTCGCGGCCGGAAGGTCCAGCCGGAAGCAGGCGCGCGGCGCACCGGGCGCCGCGCCGAGCGCCGGCCGGATCCACCCGTCCAGATCGCGAACGAGCGTTCGCTCCGGGAACGCCGCGGGCGCGAACGCGGCGTCGGGCCCGGCGAGTGCGGCGATGAAGCGCCGCTCCCAGGGCACGTGCTCGGCTTTCCGCCGGCCGGACCGCGACAACGCACCGAGGCCCACGGAGGCGCGCACGAGCGCATCGGCCGTCGCGTCCAGAAACGCCCGGAGCAGCGCCTCGGGCGCCCACACCTCCGGCGCTCTCCTGCCGCCGCGACCATGTCCGGCATCGCCAGCCGGGACGGCGTGCGCGGCCAGCGGAAAGTCCTTCGCCAGCGCGGCGACGCGCTCCGCATCTTCAGGAAGCGCGAGCGCAACGGCGAACCGCGCCTCGGTGCTGCCGTTCGCGGAGACGACACGCGGCACGATCCGTTCGCGTCCCACCAGATCGAGCGCGAGCTTCGCGGCGAGGCTCCAGGCGGCGAGCGAGGCGGGCGCGCGCTCGGTCTCGGCGGCCGTCATCGCCGCGAGGCGCGTCAGCGCGTCGAGGAGCGGCACGGCGACGCCATGAAGCTCGCGCGGTGCCAGCGCCTCGTCGACGAGCGGAACGCGCTCGGGTTTGCCGTGCGCGAAGAGC
This sequence comes from Burkholderiales bacterium, assembly GCA_020848075.1. Taxonomy (GTDB): domain Bacteria; phylum Pseudomonadota; class Gammaproteobacteria; order Burkholderiales; family SG8-39; genus JAABRB01. Next base: position 27,931 of record JADLAV010000088.1, on the reverse strand, counting down.
GGCGCAGCGGCGGCGCCTGCGCCCCATACGAAGAAGCGCGGCGCGGCGCGATCAGGCAGGAAGACGACGTGCGACGCGGGCCCGACCTCGCTCACTTGCCCCTGCACCCGTTTCACTCGGCCAGCGTGACGACCATGTCGGTGCGACGCGCCGCCGCCTGAACCATGACCTTTACCCCGTGACCGGGATTCGGCTCGCGGCGGGTCCGCACCAAGCCCGCGGCCTCGAACACCTTCACGTCCTTCGCGACCGCCGTCCGCCCGCGCCTCAGCGCGCGCGTGAGATCCGCCACTGCCGTCGGCTTGACGATTACCGCCCGCACGAGCTCGCGCCGAGCGGCCGAAGGCACCGCAAACATCCGCTGCGGATCCTCGAACGACAACGTGACTGCCCCGTCAAACGCCTCGCCCTCGTCAGCACGGCGCGCGGCCGAGCGCGCCCGCCTGAAGAACGACTCGGCCGTCCCGCTACATGCGATGACTCTGCTCATGATCGATTGCCGCTTTCTCGCCTTCGCGGCCCATTCCGCGCGGGCTCCTTGGGCTACGCCTTATACATCCTTCGGTCGAAATGAAACCGCCGCAGTATCCGTACCGCGACTCGCTCCCACTCCGGATGGGCAGGATTGAGAAGCGCATTGCACTCCTCGGGCACCACTGCCGAAGGGACCCAAAGCAGGAGCGAGCCGCTCGATTGGAGCCATTCTCGTCCCCGCCCTTGCGTCACGGCCAGATCGTCCTGCCACCGGTCCGGCAAGTCCGTCGGCAGCACGGACCGGGTGCTCGCGGCTTCGGGCACCTCGATCTCGAGTAGGACGAGATCGGCCGGCTCGTCCCCGGAGAGGTGGAAAAAGTACTCCAGGGCAACCAGCGCGATGCTCGACCCGGAATAGACCACGGGCATGCCGCGCGGATTCCAGCGCCCGCCGGTAAGCCGTGCGCCATCGGCCAGCACCTGCTTCGCCGCGTGGACCCGGCGAGTCAGGCGCCACAGAGTGGTCACGCAACGCCGCCGTACTCGATCACCGATAGTGCGCGACGCACCCGTTCGGCGCCGTAAGCGGTTCCGAGCAGCCTTAGTGGCGCAGCCCCGCCGAGCGCAGTGTTCGGCGCAGTGAGCCAGCGTCTGCCCTTCATCTCGTCGCCAAAGGCGACGCCCGCAAGCTCGGTGAACTCGGCGAGTCGCACGAGCTGCTCGTTCTTCTCGGGCGCGATCGGCCGTCCCTTCTGCAGCCAGCGATAAAAGGTTGCGCCTCGCAACCCGAGCGCATCGATCACCTCGCCCTGCGGAACGCCGAGCGCCTCGCTCGCCTGTACGACGATCTCGGCGGGAATGCTCGCGTTCACCACAAGATCGTGGCGCTCGTCGGGGGACTGCGCACGCCGTAGTTGAGCGAAGCTGCGCACCACACCTCTCGTGGCCCGGGCCCCGGCGCGACGCGTCTTTCCACGGAGGCGGTCGGCGGGCAGGCGCGTCGTTCGCGGCGCGGTCCTCGGCAGCGGATGCGGCTTCATATGCAGGCGACTCCGGATAGTCTCACGCGAGACTATCCGAACACTCATCCGATAGTCAAGTGGCACGAGCCGGGGATCCAGGCAGATCACGCTTCGGGCAAGCCTGAGCGCTTCGACGCTGCGGTTGCGGCGCTCTCGTTACCGTCGACCAACGACGAGACGGAGGTAATCGGAGCACCGCACTTCTTCGGCGTACCCCGGGCAGGTCGAGCGTCCACAGACGCCTACCCTGTTGACATCGACCGGCCACGCGGTCGCGAGCATTGATCCGTCGGCACTTCGCGCGAAGGCTGAAGCACCGATCGAGTGGAATTGTAGAAGATTGTAGAAGCCTGCCTATTTTCTAGGCAGCGTCAGAATTGACCTAACGCGTTGATCTGGCGGAGAGGGAGGGATTCGAACCCCCGGTACGGTAAACCGTACAACAGATTTCGAGTCTGCCGCATTCGACCACTCTGCCACCTCTCCGAGGCGCGCGATTTTACCAGATGCGTGCGCGTTCCCGGCTCCACGAGCCCCGTAGGGCTCTCGCTGGATCCCCCCCCCGCCTGCGCGGGGATGACAAACACTGCAGCGTCAACCGCGGCCGCGGCGCCGCTTCAGCGTGCGGCAGCGAGGGTCTTGACCTCGACGCCGGCCTGCGCGAGCGCGGCGCGGATGCGCTTCGCAAACGCGAGGGCGCCGGGCTGGTCGCCGTGGATGCAGAGCGTGTCGGCGCGCACCGGCACGTCCTTGCCGCTCACCGAGCGCACCTTGCCTTCGAGCACCACGCGCTTCACCTGCGCGATCGAGGCTTCGACCTCCTCGATCATCGCGTCGGGCCGGCCGCGCGGGGTGAGCGAGCCGTCGTCCTGATAGGTCCGGTCGCCGAACACCTCGGCCGCCACGGTGAGGCCAGCGGCTTCGCCCGCGCGGACGAGCTCGCTGCCGGAGAGGCCGTAGAGCACGAGCGAGCGGTCGACGTCGCGCACCGCGCCCGCGATCGCATCGGCGAGCGCCCGGTCCTTGGCCGCCGTGTTGTAGAGCGCGCCGTGCGCTTTCACATGGGACAGGCGTCCACCACACGCGCGCGCAAACGCATCGAGCGCGCCGATCTGGTAGACGACGATGTCGTACGCCTCGGCGGGCCCGATCGCCATCGCGCGCCGGCCGAAGCCCTGCAGGTCGGGCAACGACGGATGGGCGCCGATCGCCACGCCCCGCGCCACCGCGGCCCGCACGGTGCGGTGGATGGTGGCGGGATCCCCGGCGTGGAAACCGCACGCGATGTTGGCCGAGGTCACGTGATCGAGCAGCGCTGCGTCGTCGCCCATGCGCCAGGCGCCGTAGCTCTCGCCCATGTCGCAGTTGAAATCGATCCGTTGCATCACCGCCTCCGTCTCAGGTCGATCGACCCGCGAATGGTCGCGAGCTCGCGTTCGCGCTCGAGATATGCGCGCTGCGCCTCGGCGAGCGTCACGAGCTCGAACCTCAAGCGCTCGAGCGGCCGCGTCTGCGCGAGGCGCGGCAGCTCTACGGCCGCGACCTGCGCGATCTTCGGATAGCCGCCCGTCGTCTGCCGGTCGGCCATCAGGATAATCGGATTGCCGTCGGGTGGCACCTGGACCGTGCCGAACGCCACGGCTTCGGAGATCATTTCAGTCGCGCGCCTCGGCTTGATGCTCGCCCCGGAGAGCCGGTAGCCCATCCGGTCGGAGTTCACGCTCACCCGGAACTCCGCGCCGAGAAAAAGCGCGCGCGACTCCTGCGAGAAGAGCTCCCACTGCGGTCCGGCGATCACGCGGACCGGGCGCACGCCCGCGCTCGCGGCCGTGGGGCCCACCGACCACCGCTCGGACGCGCACGGCGCGTCGCCCGACCGCATGGCCGCGTCGAGCGCGGGATACCATCCCGGCGCGTATAGCGCGATCGGCAATCGATCGCCCTTGCGCAGCGCACGGCCCTCGAGCCCGCCGAGCCCTGCTCGCACGTACGTGCTGCGGCTTCCCATGACGAGGGGCACCCGAATCCCGCCCCGCACGGCGAGGTAGGCCCGGCAACCGCGCTCGAGCGCGCGGAACTCGAGCACCGCTCCCGCGCGGAGCAGCACCGGCCGGGAATGCGCGAGCGGCGCGCGATCGACCCGTGCGGCGAGCGCGGCGCCGCACACCGCCACGAGGGCCGGCGCTTCGAAGCGCAGGGTTGGTCCCTGCAGCGTGATCTCGAGCGTCGCCTCGTCCTCGCCGTTGCCGACCAGCAGGTTGGCGAGCCGGTGCGCCCATTCGTCCATGACGCCGCCCGCCACGACGCCGAAGCGCTGGTAACCGAACCGCCCGAGATCCTGGACTGTGGTGAGGAGACCCGGCTTGATCACCTCGATCGTCATGGGGTCCGCCTCCAGGCGCGCTCGTGGAGAGTCGCGAACTCCTTCGCCGGGATCGGCACGAAGCGCACCTCGTCTCCGGGCCGCAGCAGGCACGGCGGATCCTTTTCGGGCGTGAAGAGCCGGAGCGGCGTGCGCCCGATGAGGTTCCAGCCGCCCGGCGTCTCGAGCGGATAGATCGTCGACTGCGTGCCGGTGACCCCGACCGAGCCCGGGGGAATCTTGAGCCGAGGCGTGGCGCGCCGCGGCATCGCCAGGCGCTTGTCCAATCCCGCGATGTACGGGTGTCCCGGCGCGAAGCCGAGCATATGCACCACGTGCGGCGAGCGGGCGTGGATTGCGATGACCTCCTCGGTGGTGAGCTCGCGCGCGCGCGCGAGCTCGGCGAGGTCCGGCCCGAAGTCGCCGCCGTAGCACACCGGGATCTCGATACGGCGCGCGGTGGGCCGCCGCCGGCCCACGCCCGCGAGCAGGACCTGCTGGATGCGCGCCGCCAGCTGCTCGAACGGAACGCCGGCGCCGGCGTCGGTGAAGGCCTCGGGCCGGTAGTGGAGCGCGACGGTCGTGAAGGCCGGCACCACGTCGACCACGCCGGGAACCGGGTGCGCGAGCAAATGCTCCGCCACCGCACGGGCGCGCAGATTCGTCTCCAGGTCGATCTCGTCGCCGAACGCGACGATCAGGCAGCGGTCGCCGAGCGGCTCGATGCGCCAGGTGCGTTTCGCCGCGGCGACCATCGCAGCGGGGACTTCGCTACGCCCAGACGATTCTCTGCAGGCCGCCCATGTACGGCCGCAGTGCCGCGGGCACGGTAACGCTGCCGTCGGCGTTCTGGTAGTTCTCGAGCACGGCGACCAGCGTGCGTCCGACCGCGAGCCCGGAGCCGTTCAGCGTGTGCACGAGCTCCGGCTTCCCCTGCGCATTGCGGAAGCGCGCCTGCATGCGCCGCGCCTGGAACGCCTCGAAGTTCGAGCACGAGGAGATCTCGCGGTAGGCGTTCTGCCCCGGGAGCCACACCTCGATGTCGTAGGTCTTCGCCGACGCGAAGCCCATGTCGCCGGTACACAGCACGACCACGCGATACGGCAGCTCGAGGCGTTTGAGGATCGCCTCGGCATGGCCGGTCAGCTCCTCGAGGCTCTCGTAGGATCTTTCCGGCTGGACGATCTGCACCAGCTCGACCTTGTCGAACTGGTGCTGGCGGATCATGCCGCGCGTGTCCTTGCCGTAGGAGCCCGCTTCGCTGCGGAAGCACGGCGTGTGGCAGACGAACTTGAGCGGCAGCTTCTCGAGCGCAACGATCTCGTCGCGCACGATGTTGGTGACCGGGACTTCCGCGGTCGGGATCAGGTAGAAATCCCCCAGCTCGCCGCGCGGCACCGCGAAGAGATCGTCCTTGAACTTGGGCAGCTGGCCGGTGCCGAACATGCTCCGCGCATTGACCATGTACGGGGCGTACACCTCGACATAGCCGTGCTCGCCCGCGTGGACGTCGAGCATGAGCTGCGCGATGGCGCGGTGCAGCCGCGCGATCTGCCCTTGCATCACCGCGAAGCGGCTGCCGGCGATCTTCGCCGCGGTCTCGAAGTCGAGGCCGCCGAGGGCAGCGCCCACATCGACGTGATCCTTGGGCGCAAACTCGAACCGCCGCGGTTCGCCGACCCGCCGCACTTCCACGTTGTCGTCGGGGGACCGGCCGACCGGCACGCTCTCGTGCGGCAGGTTCGGCAGCGTCGCGATGAATTCGTTGAACCGCGCAAGGGTCTCGGCGAGCTGCGACTCGCCCGCCTTCAGCGCATCGCCGAGGCCGGCGACATCGGCCATGAGCGCAGCGGTGTCCTCGCCGCGTGCCTTCAGCTGTCCGATCTGCTTCGAGAGCGCATTGCGCCTGGTCTGCAGGTCCTGGGTGCGGGTCTGGATGCCCTTCCGCTCCTCCTCGAGGCTCTCGAAGAGCGCGCGGCCGGCAGCGCCGGGCGCTGCGGCCACGCTCGCACCGGTGCCGGGCCCGCGCGTCTCGAGGCGCTCGGCGACCCAGGCGGCGCGCGTGCGGAGGAGTTGGGGATCGAGCATCTCAGCAGTGGGACCGGTATGGCTGTGAACGCGTTCAACATAGATTCCCGCTTTCGCGGGAATGACGGCTCCTCGATCCTCGGCTCATTCCCCGCCCTCGCCGCGGGGCGCCTTCTTCTTCGCCTGCCGATCGAGCTCGCGCAGGTGCGCGAGCTTCTCGGCGATCCGCGCCTCCACGCCTCGATCGGTCGGCTTGTACCACTCCACCCGCGGCATGCCGTCGGGGAAGTAGCGTTCACCGGCGGCATAGGCTTCCGGCTCGTCGTGCGCGTACCGGTACTCGCGGCCGTAGCCCAGTTCCTTCATCAGCTGGGTCGGCGCGTTTCGCAGGTGCAGGGGCACCGGCCGCGACTCGTCGCCGGAGACGAATGCGCGGGCCGCATTATAGGCGACGTACACCGCGTTCGACTTCGGCGCGCAGGCGAAATAGATGACGGCCTGCGCGAGGGCGAGCTCGCCCTCCGGCGAGCCGAGCCGCTCGTAGGTCGCGCAGGCCGCAAGCGCGAGCTCGAGCGCCCGCGGGTCGGCGAGCCCGATATCCTCGGCGGCCATCCGCACGATGCGCCGGCCGAGATAGAGCGGATCGGCGCCGCCGTCGAGCATGCGCACGAGCCAGTAGAGGGCGGCGTCCGGGTCCGAGCCGCGCACGGACTTGTGGAGCGCCGAGATCTGATCGTAGAAGGCCTCGCCGCCCTTGTCGAAGCGCCGCAGATTGCGCGCCGCCACGCTCTGCACGAACTCGCCGTCGACGCGGCGTACGCCCTCCTTCGTCGCGGCCGTCTCCAGGATCTCGATCAGGTTGAGCAGCCGGCGCGCGTCGCCATCAGCGAGTCCGATGATGCGGCCGCGCGCCTGCGCATCGAACTCGAGGCCGGGCATCGCACGGCCGGCCACGCCATCGAGCAGCTCGCCGAGCTCCTCGGGCGACAGGCTCGCCAGCACGTAGACCGCCGCCCGCGACAGGAGCGCGCTATTCACCTCGAACGAAGGGTTCTCGGTCGTCGCGCCGACGAACGTGAACAACCCCTGCTCGACGAACGGCAGGAAGGCGTCCTGCTGCGCCTTGTTGAACCGGTGCACCTCGTCCACGAAGACGATCGTCGCGCGGCCCTGCGCCGCCGCGGCGCGCGCCCGCGCGACGGCGTCGCGGATCTCCTTCACGCCGGCGAGCACCGCCGAGATCGCGATGAATTCGGCGCGGAACGCGTCGGCCATCAGCCGCGCGAGCGTCGTCTTGCCCGAGCCCGGCGGGCCCCACAGGATCATCGAGTGCGGCTTGCCCGCCTCGAAGGCGAGCCGGAGCGGCTTGCCCGGGCCGAGCAGATGCCGCTGCCCGACCACCTCGTCGAGCGTGCGCGGGCGCATCGCTTCGGCGAGCGGCACGTGCGGCGGCGCTACCGCCTCCGCGGCGGATGCAGTCGGCGCTGTGGCGTCGTCGAAGAGATCGGTGACCACGGTCGGCTGCCCGGGAATCAGCGGTCGCCGATGACGTCGGCGCCGGCCGGCGGAACGAAGCTGAAGAGCCCGGGCGCGAGGCGCGGGTTGCGCTCGAGCGTGGTGAACACGAGCTCGGTCCGCTGCCCGAAATTGTCGATGAGATCCATGCGCGCGAGGCCGTCCGCACTGAAGCCCATGCGGATCCGCTCGAAGGTCGAGTCCTTGTCGTGCGGCGTGGCGACCAGCCACTCCAGCCCGTCCCTCGTGCCCTCGTCCTGCAGGACGAAGGCTTTCATCGCGGCGTTGTCGCCGGCGAGCAGCGCCGCGGGCGTCGCGCCGAGCGCGAGATCGAGCTTGCGCACGGTGACCTGCTTCAGGTCTTCGTCGTAGATCCACACCCGCTCGCCGTCGCCGACGATGAGTTGCGGGTACGGCTTCACGTAGCTCCACCGGAACTTGCCCGGACGCAGGAACGCGAGCGTGCCGCTCGATGCCTGCACGAGCTTGCCGCTGCGCTCGTAGATGCGCTGCTCGAACGCGCCCTGCGCCGATCGTGTGCCGCTCATGAACTGGTCGAGCCGGTCGAGCGCCGTGGCGTGGACGAGCTCGGGCCTCGCCGCGAAGGCGCAAAGGAGGCAAAGAGCCGCTAAGAACGGGAACGGACGCATCCTGAAACGTGACTGCGCGGGGCGCCGCAAGGGCAGCAAAGCAAATCGCCCTTCTTTGCGATTCTCCGCGCTCTCGTCGCCCGTGCGCGAAAGGCCGCTAGGCCTCGGCCCGATGCGGCGCGATGACCTCGCGGTTGCCGTTGGACTGCATCGGCGAGACGAGCCCCGCCTGCTCCATCTGCTCGATGAGGCGCGCGGCGCGGTTGTAGCCGATGCGCAGATGCCGCTGCACGAGCGAGATCGAGGGGCGCCGCGTGCGCACCACGATCTCGACCGCCTGGTCGTAGAGCGGGTCGGACTCGGTGCCCTCGCCACCGCCGACGAGGGCTGCGATTTCGTCCGGGCTCTCGAGTAGTCCCTCGACGTAGTCCGGCGCGCCCTGCTGCTTGAGGTATTCGACCACGCTGTGCACCTCGTGGTCGGCGACGAAGGCGCCGTGCACGCGGGTCGGCACGCCGGTGCCCGGCGGCAGGTAGAGCATGTCGCCCTGCCCCAGCAGGGCCTCGGCCCCCTGCTGGTCGAGAATCGTGCGCGAGTCGACGCGCGAGGACACCTGGAACGCGACGCGCGTCGGGATGTTCGCCTTGATCAGGCCGGTGATCACGTCCACCGACGGGCGCTGCGTGGCGAGCACGAGGTGGATACCGGAGGCGCGGGCCTTCTGCGCGAGGCGCGCGATCAGCTCCTCGACCTTCTTGCCGGCCACCATCATCAGGTCCGCGAGCTCGTCGATGATCACCACCACGTACGGCAGCTTGGCGAGCGGCACCGGATTGCCGCTGTCGATCGTGTTCGGGTCCTCGAGCCGCTCGCCGCGCTTCTCCGCCTCGGCAACCTTGTGGTTGTAGCCGGACAGGTTGCGCACGCCGAGCCAGGACATGAGCTTGTAGCGCCGCTCCATCTCGCCGACGCACCAGCCGAGCGCGTTGGCCGCCTGCTTCATGTCGGTGACCACCGGCGCGAGCAGATGCGGGATGTCGTGATAGACCGAGAGCTCGAGCATCTTCGGGTCCACCAGGATCAGGCGCACGTCTCGCGGCTCGCTCTTGTAGATGAGCGACAGGATCATCGCGTTGATGGTCACGGACTTGCCCGAGCCGGTGGTGCCGGCGACCAGCAGATGCGGCATCTTGGCGAGGTCGACCACCACCGGACGGCCCGCGATGTCCTTGCCGAGCGCGAGCGTGAGCGGCGAGTGCATGTCGTGATAGGCCTGCGATCCGACGATCTCGGCGAGGCGCACCGTCTGGCGATGCGGATTGGGGATCTCGAGCCCCATGCACGACTTGCCCGGGATGGTCTCCACCACGCGGATGGCGACGACCGAGAGGGCGCGGGCGAGGTCCTTCGCCAGGTTCACGATCTGGCTGCCCTTCACCCCGATCGCCGGCTCGATCTCGTAGCGCGTGATGACCGGACCCGGATACGCGGCGAGCACCCTCACCTCGACACCGAAATCCTTGAGCTTCTTCTCGATCAGGCGCGAGGTGAATTCGAGCGTCTCGGCGCCGAGCGGCTCCTCGCCGCCGGCCCCCTCGTCGAGCAGCGCGAGCGGCGGCAGCGGCGTGTCGGGCAGATCCTGGAAGAGCGGCGCCTGCCGCTCGCGGATCACGCGCTCGGATTTCGGGATCGCCGCCACGGGCGGCTCGATGCGGATCGGCTCGTGCTCCTCGACCTTGCGGCGCTCGGCCTCGACGAGCGCCTCGCGCTCCTCGGCGGCCGCCTCGCCGAGCCGCGCGTCGGCGCGCCGGTCGCGAAGCTCGATGGCCTTCATGTAGATCCACTCCAACCCGGCGCCGATCCGCTCCATCACGCCGAGCCAGGAGAGCCCGGTGAAGAGCGAGAGCCCGACGGCGACGAACGTCAGGAGGACGAGGGTGGCGCCGGTGAAGCCGAACGTCGCCTGCGCGACCTCGCCCACGACGGCGCCGAACAATCCGCCCGGCGCGAGCGGGAGCGCCGCCTTCATCGACCAGAAGCGCAGCGCCTCGATGCCGCAGCTGCCCACGATCAGGACCGAGAAGCCCGCGAGCGCGATCACGAACGGGCGGTGATCGCTGATCGAGCTGCCGTCGAGCCGCCGGTAGCCCCAGATCACCGCGTAGACGAGCAGGAGCACCCACCAGAACGCGGAGACGCCGAAGAGGTAGAGCATCACGTCGGCGATCCACGCGCCGAGCCGGCCGCCCGCGTTGTGCACCCGGTCGATCGCCACGCTGTGCGACCAGCCGGGGTCGGCACGGTCGAAGGTCACCAGGATGAGCGCGAGATAGAGCGCCGCGGCGATCAGCACGAACCACCTGGATTCGCGCAGCAGGGCGGCGACTTTGCCGGGCAGGGGGGCCTGGGTTGCTCTCACGTCGGGTGGAACGGGCGCACGCCCCGCCCGGGGGGATTCCCCGGCAGGCACGGCGACGGGAGAATTCTAGACGATGCCGGACGCCGGGGCCAGCATGCGCCCGACGCCGGTGCGCGCATCGTCAGGCGCGCGCCTCCTGCACGAGCAGGTTGTCGCGGAGGAAGATCGCTCCGGCGCGCACCTCGATGTAGCCACTGGTCTGCAGATCCTTCATGACCCGGCTCACCATCTCGCGCGAGGCGCCGATCATCTTGGCGATGTCCTGCTTCGGCAGCTTCTTGGTGACCACCATCTGGCCATCGACGCTCTCGGCCATCTCCATCAGCAGGCGGGCCACGCGGCCGTAAACGTCCATCAGCGCGAGGCTGCCGATCTTCTTGTCGGCCTCGCGCAGCCGCTTCACCAGGCCGCGCATGACCCCCATCGCGATGTCGAAGTTCTCGGCCAGGCACTTCTTGAAGTCGACCTTGGAGATCGTGAGGAGCTCGCACGGCTCGATCGCGATCACCGTCGCCGAGCGGGGCGCGTCGTCGACCAGCCCCATTTCGCCGAAGAACTCGCCCTGGCCGAGGATCGCGAGGATCACCTCGCGGCCCTCGTCGTCGCTCATCATGACCTTGAGTCGGCCCGAGATGACGATGTAGAGCGCATCGGTGGCATCGCCCGCGGCGATGATGGTGGAGCTGCGCGGGTAGGACTTGCGCCCGACCACCCGCGTCAGCAGCGTCAGCTGAGCCTCGGGCAATCCCGCGAACAGCGGCACGTTGCGGAGCAACAGCGTTGAAACACTGGCAGGACCGGCCATCTCGCTCTCCCTTCTCGGCAGCCCATCGCATGCCAATGGGCTATGGTAGCAGAACAACCCTCCCGTACCTCGGCCCCGCGCAGCGCGCGGTCCCGGTCGCCAGCACACACGCGCGAAGCTCCCCAGCGTGCTGCCGATCCCGCCGCTGCGGCTTCCGCTGCAGCGTTCCATTCCATCTGCCTTCGCCTGCGCTCTCCGTGCAGGCATCGCCCAGCGCGCTCCCCGAGGAGCGGTGCCTCACGACCGTCGGGGCGAGCGTCATTGATCGGATCCCGACAGCAGGCCTTTTCAGCCCACTTTACCAAACCAGGCGCAGTATAGACTCCGATTTTCAGTAAAACAAGTGGTTACGCTGTCTTTCTCAAGTAAGGTCTACGGCGAGTCGCTGGCAGCATCGCTATAATCACTGCCCGAACCTCCGCGCAAATACACTGCGAGCAACTTCCGAACCATGTCTGCCAAACCTCTCAAGCACTGCAAGCTCCTGATCCTCGGCTCCGGCCCTGCGGGCTACACCGCCGCCGTGTATGCCGCGCGCGCCAATCTCCACCCCGTGCTCATCACCGGGATGGCTCCCGGCGGGCAGCTGATGACGACGACCGACGTCGACAACTGGCCGGCGGACTGGAACGGCGTGCAAGGCCCGGAGCTGATGGAGCGCTTCCAGAAGCACGCCGAGCGCTTCGAGACCGAGCTCGTGTTCGACCAGGTGAGCGCCCCGCATCTGCGGGAGCGGCCTTTCCGGCTCGAGGGCGACAGCGGCGTGTACACGTGCGACGCGTTGATCATCGCGACCGGAGCAACCGCGAGGTACCTGGGGCTGGAATCGGAGCGGAAGTTCATGGGCAGGGGGGTCTCGGCGTGCGCCACCTGCGACGGCTTCTTCTACAAGAACCAGGACGTCGCGGTGGTCGGCGGCGGCAACACCGCAGTCGAGGAAGCCCTGTACCTCTCGAACATCGCGCGCAAGGTGACGCTCGTGCACCGGCGCGACAAGCTGCGTGCCGAGAAGATCATGCAGGAGAAGCTCTTCGCCAGGCAGAACGTCGCCATCAAGTGGAACCACGTCCTCGACGAGGTGCTCGGCGATGACAAGGGCGTGACCGGGATCCGCATCAGGCACGCCGAGTCCGGCGCCACCGAGGCGATCGCGGTCCACGGGCTCTTCGTTGCCATCGGCCACGCGCCCAACACCGGGCTCTTCGAGGGACAGCTCGAGATGCAGGGCGGGTACATCGTGACCGCGGGGGGGCGCGAGGGGAACGCCACCGCGACGAGCATTCCGGGTGTGTTTGCAGCCGGCGACGTCCAGGATCACGTCTACCGGCAGGCAGTCACGAGCGCCGGCACCGGGTGCATGGCAGCGCTCGACGCCGAGAGATACCTGGAAAGCCTGCACTGACCGCAGCCTCGCGAGCCTCCGCGCGCAATCTCGACCGACTCGTGCATCTCGTTGCCGGATGAAGCGCCCGCGCGATCCCCACGTGACCGACGCGGATCTCGAGCTCTTCCGCGAGGCGGTGCGCGGCGCCGTTCCGCTCGCGCGGCGCGAGCCGCCCGCGCCGCAGCGCCATCCAATCCCGCCCATCCCCGTGCAGTCGCTCCTCGACGAGCACGACGCCCTGGCCGAGAGCATGGGCGGGCCGCTCGACGCCGAGAGCGCGCTCGCAAGCGAGGGGGAAGCAAGCTATGCGAGCCCAGGGGTCTCGCGGCAAGTCCTGCGCAAGCTGCGCCGGGGCCACTGGGTAGTGCAGGCCGAGGTCGACCTGCATGGGCTGCGACGCGCCGAGGCCCGGACTGCACTCGCCCGGTTCCTGCGCGAGTGCCTGAGCCGGAACTTGCGCTGCGTGCGTGTGATCCACGGCAAGGGCCTCGGCTCGAAGAACCGCGAGCCGGTGCTCAAGCAGAACGCGAGGGTCTGGCTCGCTCAGCGCGCCGAGGTGCTGGCATTCTGCCAGGCGCCCGCGGTGCAAGGCGGCGGCGGGGCGCTGCTCGTGCTGCTGCGAGGATGACCGGGCGACGAGAGGCGGAAAATCGTCATTCCCGCGCGGGCGGGAATCCAGACTTTGTGCGCGTTCGCAGACGTGTTGGATCCACGCTTCCGCGCGGATGACGGGATCCGAGGCGCCCTAAATAGCCTCTTCGTTCGTCTCGCCGGTGCGGATGCGCACCACCTGCTCGATCGGGGTGACGAAGATCTTCCCGTCGCCGATCTTCCCGGTGCGGGCCGATTTGATCATCGCCTCGATCACCGCATCGGCCATGGCGTCGGTGACCACGACCTCGATCTTCACCTTCGGCAGGAAATCGACGACGTACTCCGCGCCGCGATAGAGCTCGGTGTGGCCCTTCTGGCGGCCGAAGCCCTTGACCTCGGTGACGGTGAGGCCGCTCACGCCCACCTCGGCGAGGGCTTCGCGCACCTCGTCCAGCTTGAACGGCTTGATCACCGCTTCGATCTTCTTCACCCGCGCCCCCCGGATTTTGACGCGCAAAGTATAGCAAACGGCGCGCTGCCGAAGCGCGCTCGCCGGAGCAGCCGTCCTCGCTCGCGGCGATGCCACCGCGCGCCTTGTCCCGCGCCACGCCTTCGCCAATAATGGCGCGACGATGGACCGCGCCCTCTCCGCCCGCGTTCGCTCCTGGCGGGCGCAATTCCTCACGTTCCTCGGGCAGGACGCGCTGCGCGCGCCGGTGTGCGGGCGCCACCGTTGCGAGAAATTCAGCGCGAAGATCGCGGCGCGCACCGCGCACGACAACGGCATCGCGTGATCGGTCCGGCTGAGCCCGTCCTCCGCGTGGTCGAGGACCTCGGGGAGATTCCCGCCGCGCGGTGGAATGCGCTCGCGGGCGATCATCCGTTCCTCCGCCACGAGTTCCTGCACGCGCTGCACGCGACGGGCTGCGCGTGCGAGCAGACCGGCTGGCTGCCGCAGCATCTCGCGCTCTGGCGCGGCGGCGAGCTGGCGGCCGCGATGCCGCTCTACCTGAAATCGCACTCGTACGGCGAATACGTGTTCGACTGGGCGTGGGCCGATGCCTATGCGCGCCACGGCATCGCCTACTACCCGAAGCTCCTGTCGGCGATCCCCTTCTCCCCGGTGACCGGCTCGCGGTTGCTCTCGCGCGACGACGATGGACGCGCGCGCGTGCTCGACGCCGCGCTCGCGCTTGCGCGGGAGGCCTCCTCGCTGCACATCCTCTTCCCGCCGGAGGCCGAGGCCGCGGCGATGGCGGCCGCGGGAATGATGCTGCGGCACGGCGTCCAGTTCCACTGGCAGAACCCGGGCTACCAGAGCTTCGAGGAGTTTCTGGCGACGCTCAACCAGCCGAAGCGCAAGAAGATCCGGCAGGAGCGGCGCAAGGTCGCCGAGGCCGGGATCCGGTTTCGCCGCCTCACCGGCACCGACATCACGCGGGACGACTGGCGATTCTTCACGCGCTGCTACAACCTCACCTACCGCGCCCACCATTCAACGCCGTATCTCAACCTCGCGTTCTTCGAACGACTGGGCGAGGTCATGCCCGAGCACCTCCTGCTCGTTCTCGCCGAGCGCGACGGCAAGCCGTTCGCGGCGGCGCTCGACGTCTACTCGCAGCGGACGCTCTACGGCCGCTACTGGGGTGCGATCGGCTACGTCTCCGGACTGCACTTCGAGACGTGCTATTACCAGGCCATGGAGTTCTGCATCGAGCGGGGCATCGCTCTGTTCGAGGGCGGCGCGCAGGGCGAGCACAAGCTCGCGCGGGGATTCCTGCCCGTCGCGACCCGATCCGCGCACTGGTTGCGCCACCCGCGCTTCGCCGACGCCGTCGGACAGTTCCTGTCCCGGGAGGCGCGCGGGGTGGAGCAGTACATCGACGAGCTGAACGAGCGCGCGCCGTTCAAGACAACGGATACATGAGGGCGTCGCGAGGCTATCTGCCGGGGAGGACGCGCTCCGCAGCAGGCGCGCGGCCGCCGGCAGCGCTCAGCCTGGCTTGCGAATGAAGCCGCCAAGCAGCGCCGCCACCTGGCGCTCGCGCTGCTGCGGCGCCCGCTGCCGCTCGACCGGCGGCGCCGCGCCCGGCTCGTAGGGCTTGCTGAAGATCGGGTCGACTGGACGCGCGGACGGCTTCGGCGCCGGCGGGGCGGCTCGATCGGCGCGCCTGCTCCCCGTGAGGCGGGGCTCGTCGGCGCCGCGGCGGCGGTCACGGTCGGGACGTCCCATCAGACCCGGAGCGTCGCGGACGTCGGGACCGAAGCCCGCCACGATCTCGCGCTCGATCTTCACCTTGATCATGCGCTCGATCTCGACGAGGCGCTCGGTCTCCTCGCCGCACACGAGCGAGATTGCGAGCCCGGTGCTGCCCGCGCGCCCGGTCCGGCCGCTCCGGTGCACGTAGTCCTCTGGCGAGTTCGGCAGCTCGAAATTCACCACGTAGGGCAGCTGCTCGATGTCGAGACCGCGCGCGGCGACGTCGGTGGCGACCAGCACGCCGACCTTGCCGGCCTTGAACTCCTCGAGCGCCTGGATGCGCTCGGTCTGCGTCTTGTCGCCGTGGATCGCCGCGGTGTGCACGCCCGAGCGGTTCAGCTGGTAGGCGAGCCGGTTGGCGCCGAGCCGCGTCGCGGTGAACACCAGCACCTGCTTCATGTCGCGCGACTTGAGTAGGTGCACGAGGAGATCGCGCTTGCGCTCGCGGGCGACCGGATGCACCAGGTGGCTCACCAGCTCCGCGGCGGCGTTCCGCCGCGCCACCTCCACCAGCACGGGGTGACGCAGGAACGCGTCGGCGAGCTTCTTTATCTCGTCCGAGAACGTCGCGGAGAAGAGCAGGCCCTGCTTGCGCGCCGTGAGGAGCGCAAGAATGCGCCGCACGTCGGGAATGAAGCCCATGTCGAGCATCCGGTCGGCCTCGTCCAGGACGAAGATCTCGACCTGCGACAGGTTGACCGTGCGCTGGTGCACGTGGTCGAGCAGACGGCCGGGGGTCGCGACCAGGATCTCGACGCCGCTCCGCAGCTGCTGCATCTGCGGCTCGATCGGCACGCCGCCGAACACGACGGCGATGCGCAGCCCGACGTGCTTGCCGTAGTCCCGGAAGCTCTCCTCCACCTGCAGCGCGAGCTCGCGCGTGGGCGTGAGGATCAGCGCCCGCACGGGATGCCGCGCCGGGGAGGCGCTGGTGTTCGCGTGCGCGGCGAGGCGCTGCAGCATGGGCAGCGCGAATGCGGCGGTCTTCCCGGTTCCGGTCTGCGCGCCGCCCATCAGGTCGCGGCCAGCAAGGACCAGCGGGATGGCCTGCGCCTGGATCGGAGTGGGTTCCGTGTAGCCCTGCTCGGCTACGGCCTTGAGCAGGTCGGGGTGCAATCCAAGATCAGCGAAAGTCTTCAAGTAGTGCGGCTACCAGTTGAGAACACGCGGGTGCGACAAGGCGCGCACGCACCCTCGTCCGCCTTGGCGGTCCGAAAGCACGTCGCAGGGTGAGCGGGCAAGCAGAGGAAGGCAAGCAGGAGGAAGGCGAGCGGGAGGAAGGCGAGCGGGAGGAAGACAAGCAGGAGGATGGCCGGGGTGTAAGAGCGATTCGAAAGAGTATATCAGAAGCTTGCACCGCCGCGCGCGCCGAGTTTCCTATAATCGCGGCCGCATGATTCGCCTCCGGAACCTGAGCCTCCGGCGCGGCGCGAAGCTCCTGATCGCCGGCGCGGACGTCGGGATCGGCCCGGGGCAGCGCGTCGGTGTCGTCGGCCCCAATGGCTGCGGGAAGTCGAGCCTGTTTGCGCTCTTCACCGGCGCCCTGCACGCCGATGGCGGCGACGTCGAGGTGCCGCAGGGTTGGGTCGTCGCGCACGTCACCCAGGACACGCCCGACACCGACCAGCCCGCGATCGAGTTCGTCATCGACGGCGACGCGGAGCTCCGCGCGCTCGAGTCCGAGCTCGCGCAGGCCGCGGCCGCGGATGACGGCGAGCGGCTCGCGCACCTGCACGACCGCTACGGCTTGATCGACGGCTATTCCGCGCGCGCCCGCGCCGCCGCGCTCCTCGACGGCCTCGGATTCGAGCCGGAGGACAGCGCCCGTCCGGTGCGCGAATTCTCGGGCGGATGGCGCATGCGCCTTGCGCTCGGGCAGGCGCTGATGTGCCGCTCCGACCTGCTGCTGCTCGACGAGCCGACCAACCACCTCGATCTGGACGCCGTGATCTGGCTGGAAGGCTGGCTCGCGGCCTACCGCGGCACACTCCTCCTCGTGTCGCACGACCGCGAGTTCCTGGATGCGGTCGTCGGAGCGGTGCTCTCCTTCGAGCGCCAGACGCTGCGTCTATGCACCGGCAACTTCTCGGCCTACGAGGCCGAGCGCGCGGAGCGCCTCGCCCAGCAGCAGGCGCTCTACGCGCGGCAGCAGCGCGAGGTCGAGCGGCTCGAGCGCTTCATCGCTCGGTTCCGCGCCAAGGCGACCAAGGCGCGCCAGGCGCAGAGTCGGGTGAAGGCGCTCGAGCGCATGGAGCGCATCGCGCCGGCACACGTCGACTCGCCCTTCTCGTTCCACTTCCGCGAGTTCCCGGGCAGCCCCGACCCCGTCCTCGCGCTCGACGGCGCCGCCGCCGGATACGATGGGGTGCCGGTGTTGCAGGACATCAAGCTTGAGATTCCCGCCGGCGCGCGCATCGGCCTCCTCGGGCGCAACGGCGCCGGCAAGTCGACGCTCGTCAAGCTGCTCGCCGGCCGCCTGGCGCCGCTCGCGGGCCACCGCCACGAGGGCAGGAACCTGCGCGTCGGCTACTTCGCGCAGCACCAGATCGAGGAGCTGCGGCCCGACGACAGCCCGCTCGCGCACCTCGCGCGGCTGGATCCGAGCACGCGCGAGCAGGCGCTGCGCGATTACCTCGGCACCTTCGACTTCTCCGGCGACATGGCGCTCGCACCGGTCGCCCGCTTCTCCGGCGGCGAGCGCGCGCGACTCGCCCTCGCGCTGATCATCTGGCAGCGGCCGAATCTCTTGCTGCTGGACGAGCCCACCAACCATCTCGACCTCGACATGCGGGAGGCCCTCACGCTCGCGCTGCAGGAGTTCGAGGGGGCGATGGTGCTCGTCTCGCACGACCGCCACTTGCTGCGCACTGCCACCGACGCGCTGATGCTCGTCGCCGAGGGGCGCTTGCAGGCCTTCGACGGTGATCTCGACGACTACCGCGAATGGCTCGGGACGCGCCGCGCGGACGGCCGGCGGCGGGCGCAGACAGGCAGCGACCGCCGGGGCGACGACAACCGGCGCGAGGAAAGGCGCGCGGCCGCCGAGGCGCGGCAGGCGCTCGCCGAACGGCGCAAGCCGCTCTTGCAGCGCGTCGCAGCGCTCGAGCGGCAGATGGCGGCGCTTGGCGCGGAGAAGCGCCGTCTGGAAGGCCTGCTCGCGTCGGCGGACTTCTACAACGGCGCCGACCAGGACCAGGTGGGCGCGACGCTGCGCGCGCAAGGCAGCGTCAGCGCCGAGCTCGACGCGGTCGAGAGCGAGTGGCTCGCTCTCCAAACGCAGCTCGAAGCAATCTCTAGTTGATCGTCGGCCGGCCGCTCGCGGCGTCGGCGGGCTGCGCGAGGACTGCGGGCACCGTGAGGTCGAGCTCCCAGTCGCTCTTCGCGACCGCGTTCTGCAGGAGCTTCATCAGCCCGTGCAGCAGGCCGTCGTCGAGCGTGACGTGGACGCCCTGCCCGGTCGCGGGCAGCAGTCCGAGCACGTGGCGCCCCTGCGGGTCGCGCCGCGGCTGGATGCGCGCGACGAGCAGCGGGTCGGCGCCGAGCGGCCGCTCGCGCGGCGTCTCCGCATATGGCGTCGAAAAGTTCGCCTGGCGGATTGCCTTCTCGTGCTGGAACCCGACCAGCGCCTTGCGCGCCTCCGGGTTCGGCTGCAGCACGACTTCGGGCGCGGCCTGCGCCATGTTGAGCAGGACCGGCCAGAGCCGCTTGACGCAACGGCGGGTGAGCCACAACAGCACCTCGGCGGCGGTATTGGTCGCGAGGCGCATCAGGAGCCGGTCTTCCTCCGGCCGGAACTCGATCTTGAGCTGGTGGAGGCGCATTTGACGAATCAGTTTAACCCCAAAGGCCGGCTCGGACGGTTCACGCAAGAGGCGGGTTGCGTCGCCTGTCACATCCGCCCCTAGGGGGATCGTCGAACGCGAGGCGCTCGGCGGCTGCGCGGGGTTCGGGCCCGCGAGGCCAAGGGTCATCAGACACGCGCGCCGTGCTGCGCGAGCGCCCACGCCACGTGCTCGCGCACGAGCGCCGACGGATGGTTGGCGCGCGCGCGTAGCGCCGCGACCACCTCCGGGGAGGACGGCGCGTTGCCGAGTCCGACCGCGAGGTTGCGCAGCCAGCGCTCGTGCCCGATGCGGCGGATGGCACTTCCGGCCAACCGTTCCTGGAACTCGGACTCCGACCAGCCGCACAGGCTGACGAGGGACGCGCGGTCGAGGCCCTCGCGCACGCCGAAGTCGAGCTCCGATGACACTTGCGCGAACCGGTTCCACGGGCACGCGAGCTGGCAGTCGTCGCACCCGTAGACGCGGTTGCCGATCAGCGGCCGCAGCGCCTCCGGGATCGGGCCTTTCAGCTCGATCGTGAGATAGGAGATGCACCGGCGCGCGTCCAGCTCATACGGCGCGACGATCGCCCGCGTGGGACACGCGTCGATGCACTTCGTGCAGGTACCGCAGTGCTCGGTGGCCGGGACGTCCGCCGGCAGCGGGAGATCCGTGTAGAGCTCGCCGAGGAAGAAGTACGATCCCGCGCGGCGATCGAGCAGCAGCGTATGCTTGCCGCGCCAGCCGAGCCCCGCCCGTCGCGCGAGCTCGACCTCCATCACCGGCGCCGAGTCGGTGAACACGCGGTAGCCGAAGTCTCCCACCTCGCCCGCGATGCGCGTGGCGAGCGACTGGAGCCGGTTGCGCAGCACCTTGTGATAGTCGCGACCCGTGGCGTAGCGGGAGATGAACGCGGAGCGCCGATCGTCGAGGATCGCCCAGCCGTCCGCGGCGGCAGGCTTGTAATCGAGGCGCGCGGAGATGACGCGCACCGTCCCCGGCACGAGCGCTGCCGGACGCGCGCGCCGGACGCCATGCCGGGCCATGTACTCCATCTCGCCGTGATACCCCACCCCGAGCCAATCGAGCAGGCCCTGCTCCGCCGCAGTGAGGTCCGCGTCGGCGATCCCGACCGCCTGGAATCCGAGCCCCCGTCCCCAGCCCTTGACGAGCAGCGCGAGCGCCCCCCAATCGCGCGCTTTTTTGCGAGACTCGCGAGAGCTCACGCCATCCGTGCCGCCGGCCATCCGCGCGATGTTACCGCCCCTCTCCCTGCCCCTTTCCGACGAGGCAGCCACTCTCGCCCTCGGGGCGCGGATTGCCCTGAGCGTCGGACCCGGCATGTCGATCCACCTCTCGGGAGAGCTCGGCAGCGGGAAGACCACCCTGGCCCGGGGCCTGCTCCGTGCCTTGGGACACGCGGGAAAAGTCAAAAGTCCGACCTATTCCCTGGTTGAACTTTATCCGCTTTCGAGATTAGACTTGTACCACTTTGATTTTTATCGATTCCATGATCCAAAGGCATGGCTCGATTCCGGCTTTCGGGAGCACTTCAACGAGCGCTCGCTGTGCCTCGTCGAGTGGCCCGAGAAAGTCGGCGATCTGCTGCCCGCACCGGACCTGCGCATCACGCTCGTTGTCGCCCCGCATGGGCGGGACGCGACCATCGAGGCCTTCACGGAGTCTGGACGCCGGTGCCTGAGGTCGATCGCAGAGCAAGCGTCCCGCTCGGCAAGGAACGCCGCGGACTAGGCGGGTCGCGCGCCCTCGTGCGCGCGTTGTCGGTTCCGGTCCGCGTCTGGTCTGCCCTTGCGGCGCTTCTCACCGCGCTTGTCATCGCGCACGCCGCCCTCGCCGCGGAGCCGGTCCGTGCGGTCCGCGTGTGGCCCTCGACCGACTACTCGCGCGTCACCATCGAGCTCGCTTCGGAGCCGCGCCATACGGTGAGCATGGCTTCCAACCCGGACCGGCTGGTGGTCGACTTCGAGGGTCTCGATCTCGACTCGCTCTCCGCCGCAGTCGCGAACAAGGTGCGCCCGGACGACCCGTACATCGCGCAGATCCGCGTCGGACAATTCAAGCCCGGCGTCGTGCGCCTCGTCATCGATCTGAAGGCCGAGTCGAAGCCGCAAGCGTTCCTGCTGAAACCCATCGGCGACTACGGGCACCGGCTGGTGCTCGACGTGTATCCGGCGGTACCGGTCGACCCGCTTCTCGCCCTGCTCGAGGACCGGCCCTCGAAACCGGCGGGTGCGGGGGACGCGCCGCGGATCGAGCCTTGGCCGCTCGACACGAGAAGGGGCCGGGCCGCGCCCGACCGGGACAAACCGCTCGCCCATCGCATGGTCACGGTCGTCGTCGACGCGGGACACGGAGGCGAGGACCCCGGTGCCAAGGGCCGCCGCGGCTCGCGCGAAAAGCAGGTCACGCTTTCGATCGCCAAGCGGCTCAAGACGCTGATCGACGCCGAGCCCAACATGCGCGCGGTCCTGACGCGCGACGGCGACTACTTCGTACCGCTGCAGGCGCGCGTCGCGAAGGCTCGCCGCGTGCGGGCCGATCTCTTCGTGTCGATCCACGCGGACGCTTACATCCTGCCGCATGCGCGCGGCGCGTCGGTATTCGCGCTGTCGGAGCGGGGCGCAACGAGCGCCGCAGCGAACTGGCTCGCCAAGCGGGAGAACGAGGCCGACCTGATCGGCGGCGTGAATCTCGGGGCCAAGGACCGCTACCTCGCGCAGACGCTGCTCGACCTCTCGCAGACCGCGACCATCAGCGACAGCCTGAAGCTCGGCCGCGCGGTGCTGGACGAGCTCGGGGACGTCAACGCGCTGCACAAGCCGCACGTCGAGCAGGCGGGCTTCGCGGTCCTGAAGGCGCCCGACATTCCGTCGATCCTGGTGGAGACCGCGTTCATCTCGAACCCGGACGAGGAGAAGAAGCTGAATGACTCGGCACACCAGGATCGGGTCGCGCGCGCCATCGTCGCGGGCATCAAGCGCTACTTCGCGAAGAATCCGCCAAGCCGCGGCACGCTCGCCACCGACGCGCCCGAAGAACGGCTCCCGGCGCTCGTGCCGGTCGTGCACCGCAACTGAGCCGCGCGCGGAAGACCGCGCCGCGCGCCGCCAAGTCCCGCGATGAAGGGCGCGTCAGGCGGCGCGTTGCGTACGGTGCCGGAGGTAGCCGACCCCGAGCGGGGCGAGCGAGAGGCCGATGATCCCGAAGATCACCAGCGTGAGGTTCTCCCGCACGATCGCGATGTTGCCGAAGAGGTACCCCGTGCCGGTGAGCGACACCACCCAGAGCGCCGCGGCGAACGCGGAGAAGGCGAGGAAGCGCGGGTAGCCCATGCGGCCGACGCCCGCGACGAACGGCGCGAAGGTCCGCACCAGCGGCACGTACCGGGCGATGACGATCGTCTTGCCGCCGTGCCGCTCGTAGAACCCGTGCGTCATGTCGAGCGCCCGCCGGTTGAACCAGCGTGACTGCTCCCAGCGGAACACGCGCGGTCCGATGTAGCGCCCGACCCAGTAGTTCACGTTGTCGCCGCACAGGGCCGCCATGATCAGGACCCCGGCAAGCAGCTCGATCGGCATGCCCGCGGTGGCCCACAGGGTCCCGGCCACGAACAATAGCGAGTCTCCGGGGAGGAACGGCGTCACCACCAATCCGGTCTCGCAGAAGACGATCAGGAACAGGACCAGGTAGATCCAGCCGCCGTACTGCTGCAGCAGCACGGCGAGGTGCTTGTCGAGGTGGACGATGACGTCCCAGAACCAGAGCAGGAGTTCCATCGGTCGGCCTGGCGCGCGCGAGCGCGTATTCTATCCGGGCGCGTCGGTATAATCGCGCACCAGATTCGCATGCCTTCGCGCCGCGCCGCGGCGCTGTTCCCGCAATCCCATGGCCGCCATCCGCGTTCTTTCCGACACGCTCATCAGCCAGATCGCCGCCGGCGAAGTGGTCGAGCGGCCGGCATCGGTGCTGAAGGAGCTCCTCGAGAACAGCCTGGATGCAGGTGCGCGCACCGTGTCGGTGACGCTCGCGCAGGGCGGCATCCGGCAGATCCGCGTGACCGACGACGGCGCCGGCATCGCGCGCGAAGATCTCGCGCTCGCCCTCGCGCGTCACGCGACCAGCAAGATCGCATCGCTCGACGACCTCGAGCGGGTCGCCACGCTCGGCTTTCGCGGCGAGGCGCTCGCGAGCATCGCCTCGGTGGCGCGCGTCGAGCTCACCTCGCGCACGCCCGCGGCCCCGCATGCCTGGCACATCCGCGCCGAAGGCGGGCAGGCGACCGCCCCCGAGCCCGCAGCACACCCGGCAGGGACGACGGTCGACGTGGCCGAGCTCTATTTCAACACGCCGGCACGGCGCAAATTCCTGAAGACCGAGGCGACCGAGCTCGCGCACTGCGCGGACGTGTTCCATCGCGCCGCGCTGGTGCGGCCCGACGTCGCGATGACGCTGCGCCACAACGGCCGGGCGATGGCGCACTATCCCGCGAGCGATCTCGGTACGCGCATCGCGGCCGTGATGGGCGAGGCGTTTCCGGAGAGTGCGCGCCCGATCGCGGCCGACGGCGGTGCCTTGCGGATCCACGGGTACGCGACCTCGCCGGCCGCTGCGCGCGGCTCGCGCGATGCGCAGCATCTCTTCGTGAACGGCCGCTTCGTGCGGGACAAGCTCATCGCCCACGCGTTGCGCGAAGCCTATGCCGACGTGCTGCATGGCGATCGCCACCCGGCCTACGTTCTCTACCTGGAGGTCGAACCGGCGATGGTGGACGTGAACGTGCACCCGGCCAAGACCGAGGTTCGTTTCCGCGATCCGCGCGGCGTGCACCAGTTCGTCTACCACGCAGTCGAGAAGGCTCTGGCCGGGCTCGCGGGCGCCGCTGTCGCGGCGCCGCTGCACGCGCCGGCCTTCGGCGCTGTCCTCGGCGGCGGCCCGGCGACCCGTGGCGCCGCGCCGCCGGCGTATCAGGCGCGCCTCGGCATCGCGCAACCGGTCGCGGCCTACGCAGCGATGTTCGCCGAGACCGCCGAGCGCGCGGCGCCGGCCCCGACGGACGTCGAGCACCCGCTCGGCTTCGCGCTCGCGCAGCTGCACGGGGTCTACATCCTCGCGCAGAACCGGTCGGGCCTGGTGCTGGTCGACATGCACGCCGCCCACGAGCGCATCCTGTACGAGAGCCTCAAGTCGGCGCTCGCCGATCGCTCGGTCACCGCGCAGCCGCTGCTCATTCCCGTGACGTTCCACGCCGACGAGGTGGACGTCGCGACGGTCGAGGAGCATCGCGCGGCGCTCGACCGGCTCGGCTTCGACATGGCCGCGCTCTCGCCCACCGCGGTCGTGGTGCGCGGCGTACCGGCGATGGTGGCCCAGGGCGACCTGCCCGCGCTCTCGCGCGCGGTGCTGCGCGACATTCGCGAGTACGGCGCGAGCCAGGTGCTCGCGGAGCACCAGAACGAGCTCCTCGCCACGATGGCATGCCACGGCGCGGTGCGCGCGAATCGGCCGCTGACGGTGCCCGAGATGAACGCGCTCCTGCGCCGTATGGAGGAGACCGAGCGCGCGGATCAGTGCAATCACGGCCGGCCGACCTGGCACCAGCTGAGCCTCGCGGACCTTGAACGGCTCTTCCTGCGCGGTCGCTGACCGGTCCGCGGGAGCACGGCGGGAGGCTGGCAGGGCGTGTCGCGAGCGAAGCCGGCGGCGATCGCGATCATGGGGCCGACGGCGAGCGGCAAGTCGCGGCTCGCCATGACACTCGCCGAGCGCCTGCCGATCGAGATCATCAGCGTCGATTCGGCGCAGGTGTTTCGCGGGATGGACATCGGCACGGCGAAGCCCTCGCCGGCCGAACGGCGCCAGGTCGCGCATCACCTGATCGACGTCATCGATCCCACCGAAGCGTATTCGGCGGCGCGTTTCCGCGCCGATGCGTTGGCCCTGATCGCGCAGATCGCGGGTCGCGGGCGCATTCCGCTGCTCGCCGGCGGCACGATGCTCTACTTCAAGGCGTTGCGCGACGGCCTGTCCGCGCTGCCCGGGGCGGATGCGTCGCTCCGTGCCGAGATCGAGGCCGAGGCCGCGCGGGACGGATGGGCCGCGCTGCACGCCAAGCTCGCGCGGCTCGACGCCGAGAGCGCAGCGCGCATCAAGCCCACCGACCCGCAGCGCATCCAGCGCGCCCTCGAGGTGTACCGGCTCACCGGCCAGCCGATGTCGGAGCTGACGCGCGGCGCGACCGCCGCGGAGTCGGTCGGCGACACGCTCTGGATCGCGCTCGAGCCGAGCGACCGGAGCGCGCTGCATCGCAGAATCGCGCAGCGGTTCGAAGCGATGCTCGCCGCGGGGCTGGTCGAGGAGCTCGAAGCGCTGCGGGCGCGGTTTTCGCTCACCCCCGATCTCCCCGCAATGCGCTGCGTGGGCTACCGGCAGGCATGGGATTATCTGGAGGGCCGGACGTCGCACGAGGAGCTGCGCGAGCGCGGAATCTTCGCGACGCGCCAGCTCGCGAAACGGCAACTCACGTGGCTGCGCAGCTGGCCGGGCGCGGTCAAGCTCGACGCGCTGGCGCCGGATCTCGCGGCGCGCGCGTGGAGCGTGATCGGACCGCGGCTCTGAGCGGTGGAAGTACCGACCCTCCGGGATCAGCCACCCCTCGCTCTGCCCTCGCGGCGCGCGTCCGCCGCCCCGCGCCAGCCGCCCGGCACGCGCTCGATCGCGTGCAGGCCGCTCGTCATGCTCATGACGCGCACGTCGTGCCCGAGCACGCGCAACCCATCGGCGAGCGTCTCGGCTGCGGTGCCGCGCTCGAGCTCGGTGGCGCCGTTGCGGCTGCCGAAGTGGCCGAGGTCCACCGCCTGCTGCGCGTCGAGGCCCCAGTCGAGCATCGCCACGAGCGCCTGCGCGACGTAGTTGATGATCACGCTGCCGCCGGGCGAGCCGACGACGTGCGTGAGACGGTCAGTGCGGTCGAACACGAGCGTCGGCGCCATGGAGCTCCGCGGACGCTTGCCCGGCTCGACGCGATTGGCGACCGCCCGCCCGTCCGCTGCGGGCGCGAACGAGAAGTCGGTGAGCTGATTGTTGAGCAGGAACCCGCGCACCATGATGCGGCTGCCGAACGCGTTCTCGATCGTGGTCGTCATTGCCACGGCGTCGCCGGAGGCGTCGGCGATCGAAACGTGGCTGGTCGACGGAAGCTCGGGTGCAGCCGCCTCTGCAGGGTGGGCGGCGGCTGCGGGCACTCCCGGGGCAGCCCGGCCCATCGACTGCGTGTAGCGCACCGCCTCCGCGCGCCGCGCCAGGTATTGCGATGCAATCATGCCCGCCGCCGGGACGGCGACGAAATCGGGGTCGGCGACGTACCGGTCGCGATCCGCGTACGCCAGCCGCCCCGCCTCGGCGAACAGGTGCGCCGCCATCAGCGACTGCGGCGCGACGCGTCCCAGCGGAAACTGCTCGAGGATCCCGAGGATCTGCAGCACGGCGATCCCACCCGAGCTCGGCGGCGGCATGCCGCACACCTTGTGCTCCCGGTACCGCCCGCAGACGGGAGAGCGCGCGATCGCCCGATAGCGCGCGAGATCCTGGAGCGCAAGCGTGCCGGGATTGGTCGGATGCGACCGCACGGCGGCGACCACGTCCCGGGCGATCTCCCCAGCGTAGAACGCGCGCGCCCCGCCGGCCGCGATCGCGCGTAGCGTCGCCGCGAGCTCGGGATTGCGGAGCGTCTCGCCCGCGCGGCGGGGCGTGCCGTCGGCGTGGTAGAACTGGCGCCGCGCGTTTGGATCCGTCATGAGGAAGCGCTCGCGTTCGAGCAACACCGCAAGCCGAGGCGAGATCGGGAAGCCCTGCTCGGCGTATCCGATTGCAGCATCGAACAGCATCCGCCACGGGAGCCGGCCGTGATGCCGGTGAGCGAGCTCGAGCACGGCGAGCACGCCCGGCACGCCGACCGAGCGCCCGCCGACCACGGCGTCGAAGAACGCCATCGGCCTGCCGTCGGCGCCGAGGAAGAGGTCTGGCGTCGCCGCGGCCGGCGCGGTCTCGCGGCCGTCGTACGCGCGCACGCGCCGCTCGCGCGCCGACCAGTGCAGGATGAATGCGCCGCCGCCGATGCCAGAGGCTTCCGGCTCGACGACGTTCAGCACCATCTGCACCGCAATCGCGGCATCGATCGCGGTGCCGCCACGCGCCAAGACCGCGTAACCCGCGTCGACCGCGAGCGGATTCGCGGCGGCGACCATGAAATGCCTGCCGACCGCGGCTTCCTTCGGCGCGTAGCCCGACGGCCCGTCCGGCAGCGGTTGCGCGAGCGCGCCCGCCGGAAGGACGAGGAGCAGCGCGAGCACGGCATGCAGGAATCTCATCCACCGCAAGGGAACCATGCTGGCGCGCCCGTTGCAACCCTTCGCGACCAGTGGATTCCATCCGCATGCGGATCCGGTGACGCTTGAGTCGCCGACCGCGATGCCAGGTCCGGCAGGGTGACCTCCCTTTCCCCTCCTCCCCGAGATCCTATGCAGGGCTGGTCAGTTGGGGTCTCTGCGACTAAAAAGGGTTTTCCACAACCTATTTTTTGGAGGCAGAGATGGAACCCAAACTGGCAGCCCTGCAGGAAGTCAGTGTAGCGCGTG
>JADLAV010000087.1 GCA_020848075.1 Burkholderiales bacterium | reverse complement strand
GCAGGAACACGAGCATCAGCAGCGTCCCGATCATCAGCCCGCCCATGATCGCGAACGCCATCGGCCCCCAGAACACGGTCGGCGCGATCGGGATGAGGCCGAGCACGGTCGAGAACGCGGTGAGCGTCAGCGGCCGCAGCCGGGAGCTCGCGGCGGCGATGACGGCATCCCAGACGCTCTTGCCCTCGGCCCGGTCGGTCTCGATCTGCACGACGAGGATCACCGCGTTCTTCGCGACCATGCCGATCAGCGCGAGGATGCCGAGGATGGCGACGAAGCCGAGCGGCCGGTTGAAGACGAGCAGCGCGAGGACCACGCCGATGATGCTGAGCGGAAGCACCGCGA
Source organism: Burkholderiales bacterium (assembly GCA_020848075.1). Taxonomy (GTDB): domain Bacteria; phylum Pseudomonadota; class Gammaproteobacteria; order Burkholderiales; family SG8-39; genus JAABRB01. The sequence continues at coordinate 102,088 of JADLAV010000087.1, read as the reverse complement.
GCACGACGAAGAGCGTCCTGAACTTCTGGAGCTGGAACATGAGCACCGTGAGCATCAGGAGCACCATCACCGGCACGACCGCGAACACCGACGCCTGCGAGATCGCGCTCTCCTCGGCGATGCCGCCGAGATCGATACGGTAACCCTGCGGCAGGCCTTTCGCCAGCTCGGCGATCGGCGCCTTGAGCGCCTCGACGACCGGATCGGCGAGCGCGCCGGCCACCGTATCCGCGCGCACCGTGAGCGTCGGCACGCGGTCGCGGCGCCAGACGAGCGGATATTCCTCGGCGAACTCGAAGCTCGCGAACTGGCTGAGCGCCACCGTCCGGCCGCCCGGGATCGGGACCTGCAGCGAGCGCAACGTCGTCACTGTCGCCCGCTCCGCGTCCACCGCCCGCGCGACGACGTTCACGAGGTAGATGCTGTCGCGCACCTGCGTCACCGTCGAGCCGACGATCGATGCGTTCAGCACCGCGGCGATGGTGGCCGAGCTCACGCCGAGCCGCCGCGCCTGATCCTGGTCGACCTTGAGGCGGAACTGAAGCGCCGGCTCCATCCAGTCGAAATTGACGTGCCGGGTCTCGGGGTTCGACGCGACGACCTGCGCGAGCCGCTGCGCGATCTGCGTCACCTGGTCCTTGTCCGGCCCGCTCACGCGGTACTGGAGCGGCCAGCCGACCGGCGGGCCGAGTTCCAGGGGCGATACCCGCGACACCACGCCGGGAAACTCCTCGGCGAGCAGCTTCTCGAGCCGGTCATGGACGCGCTTGCGCTCCTCGAACCCCTTGGCGACGATCACGACCTGCGCGAAGAAGGGATTGGCGAGCTGCACGTTGAGCGGCAGGTAGAAGCGGATCGCGCCGCGGCCGACGTAGGTGCTCCAGTGATCGATGTCCGGGTCCTTGGCGAGCGCCGCCTCGAGCCGCTTGGCGACCTCCTCGGAGGCGTAGATCGACGCGTTCTGCCGCAGCGTCAGGTCGACGACGAGCTCGGGCCGGTCGGAGGCCGGGAAGAACTGCGCGGGCACGAACCGGAGGAGGTAGATCGCCCCGAGGAACGCGACGAGCGTCACCGCGATCGTCAGCCACTTCGCGCGCATCGCGCCGACGAGGAGACCGCGGTAGGCGCGCATGAGCGCGCCGGGCTTCTCCTCGCCCCCGCCCGCCGCCGCCTTCGGGGTCTTGAGGATGGCGATGCCGATTACGGGCGCGAACGTCACCGCCACCAGCCACGAGGTGACCAGCGCGATCGCGACCACCGCGAAGATCGAGAAGGTGTACTCGCCCGCCGAGCTCCGCGCGAAGCCGATCGGGACGAAGCCCGCGATCGTGATGAGCGTGCCGGAGAGCATCGGGGCGGCGAGCGTCTTGTAGGCGAAGGTCGCCGCGGTCTCTTTCGAGTCCCCGGCGGCGAGGCGCCGGATCATCGCGTCGACCGTCGTCATCGCATCGTCGACCAGCAGGGTCAGGGCGATGATGAGCGCCCCGAGCGAGATGCGCTGCAGATCGATGCCCGCGATCTCCATGACCGCGAACACGATCGCCAGCGTGAGCGGGATGGCGAGCGCCACGACCGAGCCCGGACGGACGCCGAGGCTGAGGAAGCTCGCGGCGAGGATGATGATGATCGCCTGCCACAGCGAGGTCATGAAGTCGTTGATGGCGAGATCGACGGTGACGGCCTGATCGGAGACGAGGAACGGCTCGATCCCGACCGGCAGGCTCGCCCGCACGTTCGCCATCTCGCGCTTGAGGTTGGCGCCGAGCGCGAGGATGTCGCCGCCGTCGCGCATCGCGATCGCGAGGCCGATCGCGGGCTTGCCGTTCACGTGGAAGAGCGGCAGCGGAGGATCCGAGTACCCGCGGCGGATCTGGGCGATGTCCCGCAGGGGCACGAGCCGGTTGTCCACGACGAGGTTGACGGCCTTGATGTCGTCCTCGGACCCGAACGCGCCGGACACACGCAGGAAGATCCGCTCGTCCCCCGTCTGCAACACGCCGGTGGGACGGACGATGTTCTGTGCCTGCAACTGCGCGAGGAGGGCCGGATAGGTGAGGCCGAGGCCGGCCAGGCGGGCGGTGGAGAATTCGAGGAAGATGCTCTCGTCCTGCGCGCCGAGGATCTCGATCTTCGAGACATCCGGCACCGCGAGCAGCCGGGAGCGCGTGTCCTCGACGTAGTCGCGCAGCTCGCGGTGGGTGAACCCGTCCCCGGTGAACCCGTAGATGATCCCGTAGGTGTCCCCGAAATCGTCGTTGAAGCCCGGGCCGACCACCCCCTGGGGCAGCGTGCCGCGGATGTCGCCGATGTTCTTGCGCACCTGGTACCAGACGTCGGGCACCTCTTTCGGCGGCGTCGACTGCTCCAGGTCGACGAATATGGTCGTGACCCCTGCCGTCGTGTAGCTGCGTACGCGGTCGAGATGGCGCGTCTCCTGGAGCTTGCGCTCGATCCGCTCGGTGACCTGGTCGAGCGTCTCCTCGAGCGAGGCACCGGGCCAGGCCGCGAAGACGATCATGGTGCGAAACGTGAAGACCGGATCCTCGGCGCGGCCGAGCCGCACGAACGAGATCGTGCCGGCGATCACCGCCGCGATCATGAAATAGACGATGAGCGACCGGCGCTTGATCGCCCATTCCGACAGGTTCGGGCCGATCACTTCGCGGCCCCGAGCAGGCGGACCTTCTGGCCGGGATGGAGGGCCTGCACGCCGGCGGTGACGACGACGTCCCCCGGGTTGAGTCCGCTGGCGACGACGATCCGGTCGGTACCGAAGCTCGCGACGTCGATCGGCCGCAGCGCCACGGTCTCCGTCTTGGGATCCACGATCCACACCGCCGATTGCGCACCCTGGCGCATGAGGGCGGATGCGGGGACCCGGATCGCGGCGGCGGCCTCCATGCGCAGGCGGCCGGTCACCGTCGAGCCGAGCCGCAGTGCCGCGGGCGGATCGATCAGCCCCACGCGCACGCGGAACGTGCCGGTCACCGGGTCGGCGCGCGGCGACACTTCCCGGACGCGTCCCTTGGCGGAGACCTTCGGATCCATCGTCAGCGATACGGCGATCTCCGCGTTGGCGGGGGCGTCGTCCTTGATCTGCGCGGGCACGTCGAAGACGGCGTCGCGCCCGCCCGCGCGCGCGATCTGGACGACCATGCGGCCAGCGGGCACGACCTCGCCGGGCTCGGCGCCGACCTGCGTCACCGAGCCGCCCACATCGGCCACGAGCCGGGTATAGCCGAGGCGGTTCTGGGCGAGATTCACCTGCGACTGCGCGGCAATCGCCGCCGACTCGGCGCTCTGCAGGTTCGCCGCGGCCAGATCGAACGCGGCCTGAGAGATGAAGCGCTGCGCGAGCAGCTCCTTCTGGCGGTTCAAGTTGTTGCGCTGCTCGACGAGCTGCGCCCGTGCTGCGGCGAGCTGGGCCTGCACCCCCTGCAGCGCGCTCTGCTCGTTCGAGGGATCGAGCCGGGCGATGAGCTGTCCGGGCTTGACCGTGGCACCGACGTCGACGTTGCGCTCGATCAGGCGTCCGTCGATGCGGAAGGACAGGTTGACCTCGGTCTCCGCCTGGACGGTCCCGGTGAGGGATACCGTGTCACCGGCGGCGTGCTGCTCGACGGTGATCGCACGGACGGGGCGAACCTCCGGCGGAGGCGGCTCCTCGGCGCGCCTGCACGCTCCGAGCGCCGTGAGGGACGCGAGCGCGAGGAGGCCGAGAATGCGTGACGAATGCATGAGCGTTCCGGCTTGGGAATACGCGAACACGGGGAAGTCCAGGTTTGGGGGGTCCCGGATTGTCCTCGGAGTGACGCCGGAAGGCAACTCCCCGCGCATCGGGAGCATTCCTGACGTCCGGAACGCCCCGGTCGCCGCGGCGGCGGGCGCGGGCACCATCGTTTGCGGTACATTACGCCCTCTCTCACCCGGAAGAGAAAGAACGAACGCATGCGTTTTCTCGTCGGCACGATCCTCGCGCTGTGCGCCGCAGCCGCCCACGCGCAGAACGGCGATGTCCGGGTCATCGACCGCTGCCGCATCCAGCCCGGCACGGTCTGCCTGTCCGCGAACCTGCGCGGGGTGAGCCTGCCGGACGCCGACCTGTCGCGTGCGGACCTCTCGCGTTCCAACCTGAGCGGCGCCGAGCTTGCCGGAGCGCGTCTCGATCGCGCGCGGCTGCAGCAGGCCAGTCTCGAGCGCGCGAACCTGACCGGGGCTTCGCTCGAGCGCGCCAGCCTGAGGCGAGCGAACCTGCGCAGTGCGACGCTCGCGCGGGCGAGCGCGAGCGCCGCGGATTTCCAGAGCGCCAACCTGCGCGAAACCGACTTGAGCGACGCCTCTGCGAGCGGCGCCAACCTGCGCTACGCGCGAATGGAAGGAGCCAAGCTGCCGCGCGCGAACCTCGAGCGCGCCGATCTGACCGGAGCCAACTTGCGCGGCGCCGACCTCTCCGGGGCCAACCTGCAAGGCGCCCGCCTCGAGAAAGCGAACCTGCAGGACGCGAACCTGACCGGTGCGAGGCTCGAAAAGGCAACGTTCCGGGGAGCCAACCTCACCGGGTGCACCGGTTGCCCCGCGGGCAGCGGGCAGTAGGCCAGCGCGCGCGTCCGCAGGTCGATCACGGACACCCGCTCGCCTCGTCACCGGCGGCGATCCGGACGTAGCGATCACCGCCCCTGGGAGACCGGCACGCGCAGCGTCCGTCGCATCAGCATGGAGGCGGCGACGAAGCCGGCCCCGGCTGCGGCGACGTGTTTGAGCGTGTGGCCGCTGACGACGTGGCTGTACGCCAGGACTTGCGCATCGAAGCTCTCCAGCAGTTTGGCAGCCGCGTACCAGCCGAAGATGAAGTACAGGTCGCTCGCCCGCGTGTAGCGCGAGGGCGTCAGGACCGCCATCAGCAGCAGAACGAGCATGGCGTAGCCCTGCAGCAGGGCGTAGGGCAGCACGTTGCCCGCACCGGCGTGCTCGGTGGCGATCCAGTAGACGACCGAGGCTACGCCCACCAGCAGCAACGGCCCCAGCAGAACCAGCCCGGCCCGGACGCTGATCCGGTCGACGATCTGGCTCGACACGAGTCCCATGAAGGCGATGGTCATCGGCAGCCGATCCCAGAACAGAGTCTCGTTGTTCGGATCGAGGTGGTAGCAGGAAGAGCCCGCTGCGGTCAGCAGGATGCCGAGGAAGAAGAACGCCCAGGGCCAGCGCTCGCTCGGAAACTCGAAGCGCGCCCGGCCCGAGAGGATCCCGGCGAGGCCGACGATGCCGGCGATCAGGAAGGCGAGGTTCGAGACGACGTCGAGAACGTTGTGGATCCCGAGCGCGCTCCGTTGGTCCGCGAAATGATGGTACTCGAGCGGCTGCGGCACCGCCGGCAGCAGGAAGGCCGCAGCGACGACGAGCAGCGTGCAGGCGATGACGAATGCGATGCGCTTCCTCACGGGACGGCTCATCGGGGAGACGGCTCCGCGCTCGTCGAACGCCGAGCGCAGCGTCGTGTCACGGACCGGCAAACGGTTGGGCGTCGGCGTCGGAGGGCGCGAACGTCGACAGCAGCGCCTCGAGCCGGATCGGCAACCCGGTCGGCGGCGTCGCGGCGAGGTGATGGCCGCTCGGTGTCGGCAGATGCGCGACGCCCTCTTCCACCCGCGCGATCAGGTAGGCGAAGAAGGGGTTGGCAGGCAGCCGGGTGAGAAAGTCCTGATCGATGATCAGCGCGCCCCGTTCGCCGCGCGCGTCGAGCGCCCCCAGGTTCAGGCCGAACTCCGACCGCGTCTTCGGATCGGGCTGCGTGCCGTACAGCGGGTCGTCGGGCGGGATCGGGATCGACAGGTGGGAGAGCGAGAAGATTCCCGGCGGATAGGGGATGCCAAGCCGCCGCTCGGTCGCCTGCGTCTGTCCCGGCTCGATGGTTCTCTCGAGCGTGGCGTCGCTGTTGTCGCCGGCGTTGACGATCGCCGTGAAGCGATAGGGTTGCGGCGTCGTCGGTGTGAGGCGCTCCAGCGCCACATACGACGATGGCCGCAGCAGCGGCCCGAACTTGACGGTACGGTTCACGTCGAACAGCACGATCTCGCTACCGTTGTCCGGCAGGAACGCGTACAGCGCGGTGAGGATGGCCGGCGTGCTCACGGTGTAGTCGATCACCGACTGGAATGTCAGCACCGGCGGCATAGCGGCGAGCTGCCCGGCGCGCGACAGGCGCTGGATCTGCGCCTGCAGCGCATCGGTGAGACGGAACGACTGGCGCCCGCCGTTGACGGGGAACGAGTTGTACTTGAACGGGTTGAATTCCGGCAGGATGCTCAGCCACGCGGCATTGGCGAACGGCGGGAGCAGCGCGGGCAAGCCGGCCAAACCAGCGAAGCGCGCAAAGCGCGTGATGCCGATCATCGGGGTGAACAGCACCAGCCGATCGGCGCGCGGCAGATTACGCTCCTCGATCGCGTCGAGCGCGTACTTCACCGCGAGCGCGCCACCGTTCGAGAAGCCGACCAGATGCAACGGCGCCGGCGCCGGCACCCGGCGCCGCGCTTCGCGCACGGCGAGGCGCGTTGCCGCCATCCAGTCTTCCCAGCGCACATCGGTCAGCCCGGCCGGCACCGTGCCGTGGCCGGGAACGCGCAAGCCGATGGCGACGAAACCGCGTTCGGCATAACGGCGGGCGACGTGGCGCAGGCTGTACGGCGAGTCCGTGAGCCCGTGCAGCAGCACCACCACCCCCTTGGGCGCCGATGCGGGCTCCATGACGTAGGAGCGGTTCCAGTCCTGCGCGAAGCGCGGCGGAAAGACCGGACTGCCCTCGAAGTAACGGTTGTACGGAACCCGGGCGCCCGGTTCGAGTTTCCGCGTCACGTTGGCCCGGACGCTGTCGAAGATCGCCTGCTCCTGGGCGATGTAGCGGGCCCAGTCGGCGGCGTCGAGCTCGGTCGCGTGCAGCTCGGCCGGCACGAAGGTATGCCAGGGCTCCAACGGCGGACCTTGCAGCGCGCGGTAGGAACGGACGCCGAGGGCGCCCACGGCGATCAAGAGCGCCGCGACCAGCACGCGGACCAGGATTCGTTTCAGACTCTTCGTCATGGTCTCTTGCGACGCGAAGCTGCCCGGCCGCATCGACGCGGGCCGAGCCGTCACGGAAGGATGGGATGCGCGAGTATAAGGGAGCGCGAGCGAACGCGTCTCGTCCAGGGTGCGGAACGATTCGAATCCGTCGCGGCAGCCGCCCTCCGGCGGCAGTAGGCGCTCACGGCTTGCGCCCGATCGGCGCGTCCTGGTTGCGCGATCGGCCCGCATCGCTAGAATGGGCGCCCGGTGCGGACTCGCCGCATCGCGCGTCCAGAACGGAGCCCGTCATGAAGCGCATCTTCCTCTTCCTCGCCACCAACATCGCGGTGCTGGTGGTGCTCTCCGTCGTGCTACGCGTGCTCGGCGTCGACCAGGTGATCACCGCCCAGGGCATCGATTACCGCGCGCTGCTCGTCTTCTCGCTGGTGGTCGGCTTCACGGGCTCGATCATTTCGCTCCTCATCTCGAAGCCGATGGCGAAGATGTCCACCGGGGCGCGCGCGATCGACGGCTCGGAGGGCGCGGATGCGCGCTGGCTGCTCGAGACGGTGCGGCGGCTCGCCGAGCGCGCCGGGATCGGCATGCCGGAGGTCGCCGTCTACGAGGGCGAGCCGAACGCCTTCGCCACCGGCGCGTTCAGGAACTCGGCGCTGGTCGCCGTGTCCACCGGGCTCCTCCAGAGCATGAGCCGCGAGGAAGTCGAGGCGGTGCTCGGGCACGAGGTGGCGCACGTCGCGAACGGCGACATGGTGACCATGACGCTCATCCAGGGTGTGGTCAACACGTTCGTGATCTTCCTCTCGCGGGTGGTGGGCTTCATCGTCGACCGGGCGATCTTCCGCTCCGACAACCGCGAGGGCGTCGGCCCCGGGTTCTTCATCGTCTCGCTGGTGATGCAGATCGTGCTTGGCATCCTCGCCTCGATCATCGTCGCCTGGTTTTCGCGCCGGCGCGAGTTCCGCGCCGATGCCGGCTCGGCAGGGTACCTCGGCTCGCCGCGGCCGATGATCAACGCGCTCGCGCGGCTCGGGAAGATGGAGCCGCCGCACATGCCGGCGGCGGTGCGCGCGTTCGGCATCAACGACCGCCCGGCCTGGATGGCGCTCTTTTCGACCCATCCACCGATCGAGCGGCGCATCGCCGCGCTGCAAGCGCGCGGCGGCTGAGGCGCTGGGCGGCGGCCGCGAAGCACCGGGCCGGGCCCCGGCCGCCTCGCGCGGAGCCGCTGCCGGGAAAAATCCGCGCGGCATCGCCGCGCGACGGGCGCGCAACGACCTGCCTTGCGCTAGGTCAACTCCCGCGGATCGCCAAGTCCCGATCATGAGCATCGAGGATAGGCTGCGTGGCGGAATGAATGATGACGAGGCAACTCGCCAGCCCGGACGTCGAGGCGGGCGTTTCCCCCGGGAGCGCGCCCGGCGAGACGAGCTGCACCGGGGCCTGGACCCTGCGCGGGATCGCATCGCTCGAGGCACGGATCGAAGCGCTCTCCTGGCCGGTCGAGGGCGAGCTCGCGATCGACGGTTCGGCGATCACGGCAATGGACACCTCCGGGGCCTGGCTGCTCTACCGGATGCTCCGCGCGCTGGAGCGACGGGGACGCAGCGTGCGGCTCCATGGGTTGCGCGCGGAATTCGACACGCTCCTGAAGCTGATCGCCTCGCGCGCAGCGGACGCGCAGCCCGCGCCGCCGCCCTCACCCAGTGCCCTCGCCAGGCTGGGCGAGCACGCGTGGCGGAGCTTGATCCGCCTGGGCGGCATGCTCTCCTTCCTCGGCGAGACATCCCTTGCATTGGTGCGCTCGCTCGCGCAGCCGCACCGCATCCGGTGGAAGCCGATCCTGCACAACCTGCAGACGGGCGGGTTCGAGGCGCTACCGATCACGGGCCTGTTGTCGTTCCTCCTCGGGATCGTCATCGCCTATCAGGGTGCGGAGCAGTTGCGGCGTTTCGGCGCCAACATCTACGTGGCCGACCTGGTCGGGCTGTCGATGGTGCGCGAGCTCTCGCCGCTGATCACCGCGATCATCGTCGCCGGAAGATCCGGCTCCGCCTACACGGCGCAGATCGGCACCATGAAGGTGACCGAGGAGATCGACGCGCTGCGCACCATCGGCATCCCGCCGCTCGAGCTCCTCGTGCTGCCGAAGGTGCTCGCCATGGTCGTGGCGCTGCCGCTGCTCACGGTGTACACGGACGTGATGGGCATCCTCGGCGGCATGGTCATGGCGCGCGCCCAGCTCGACATCAGCTACGGAACGTTCCTGGATCGTCTCGAAGACGCGATCACCTTGCGGTCCTATCTCATCGGGGTGGGCAAGGCGCCGGTGTTCGCCGTGATCATCGCATCGGTGGGGTGCTACCAGGGGTTCCAGGCGACCGGCAGCGCCGACAGCGTCGGCCGCCAGACCACAAAGAGCGTCGTGCAGGCGATATTCCTGGTGATCGTCGCCGATGCCCTGTTCTCGATCATCTTCAGCTGGCTCGGCTTATGAGCGAGGCGCGGGAGCGTGCGGCCGATCGCGTGATCGAAGTCCGCGGTCTCAATACGCGGCTCGGCGGCAGCGTCATCCACGAAGACGTGAGCCTGGCGATGATCCGCGGCGAGATCTTCGCCCTGGTGGGCGCCAGCGGCTGCGGCAAGTCCACGCTGCTGCGCGAAGCCATCGCGCTCCTCCAGCCGGTGTCGGGCTCGATCAAGGTGTTCGGGCAGGAAGTGGTCGGGCTGAGCGACGAGCAGGCATTGCCCCTGCGGCGCAGATGGGGCGTCATGTTCGAGCGCGGCGCGCTGTTCAGTTCGCTCACCGTGCTGGAGAACGTCGGCGTGGTGCTGCGCGAGCACACGCGGCTCAGCAAGCGGCTGATCGACGAAACCGCCGCGGTCAAGATCGCGCTCACCGGCTTGCCGCCGGACGCCTGCCACAAGTACCCGAACGAGCTCTCGGGCGGGATGCGCAAGCGTGCGGCCCTCGCGCGCGCCCTCGCGCTCGATCCCGAGCTGCTGTTCCTGGACGAGCCGACCGCCGGGCTGGATCCGTTGAGCGCGAGCGGGATCGACGAGCTCGTCCGGCACCTGCGCGACGCGCTCGGGCTGAGCATCATGATGGTCACGCACGACCTCGATCTTCTCTGGCGGGGTGCGGACCGCGTGGCGGTGCTGGGCGAAGGGCGGATCCTCGGTACCGGCACGATGACCGAGCTCTCGCGCTCCGACCATCCCCTCATCCGGGAGTATTTCTACGGGCCGCGCGGGCGAGCCGCGCGCGAACAGGCATGGAAGCGAAATTCAACTACGCAGCCGTCGGCGTCTTCGTCCTGATCCTCGGCGCTGCCCTGATCGGGGGCATCCTGTGGCTCTCGAGCGGAGGCGCCGCTCGCAAGGTCTACGACACCTATTACGCCTTCATGGACGAGTCGGTGTCCGGATTGAGCCTCGACGCGCCGGTCAGGTATCGAGGCGTCGAAGTCGGGCGCGTGCGGCGGATCGCACTCGCCCCCGACAACATCGAGCACGTGCGGCTCACCCTGGAAATCGAGCGCGGTACGCCCGTCAAGGTCGACACCGTGGCCACCCTGCGCACGCAGGGGCTGACCGGCATCGGCTACATCGAACTGTCGAAAGGCCGGCAGGACTCCCCGCCGCTGCTGCCGCAGCCCGGCGAGAGGCACCCCGTCATCCGCAGCGCACCGTCGCTCCTCGTGCGCCTCGACGCCGCGGTCACCACGCTTCTCACCAACGTCAACCGGTCGAGCGAGAACATCAACGCGCTCACCGACGAGGACAACCGCCGTGCGATCGCGCAGGCCCTCGCCGATCTCGCAGCGGTGTCGCGCGCAATGGCGGCGCGCTCGGCCGACATCGATTCCGGCCTGGCGAGCGCGGCGCGTGCAATGGAGAACACCGCGCGCCTGACGGGCGAGATGTCCCGGCTCGTCGAGCGCGTCGAGCGCAGCGCCGATGCGTTCGACCGGATGAGCAACGGCGTCGCCGCGGCCGCAGCGAACGTGAACAACACGCTCGACGGCGTCCGCGTCGGCGCGCGAAAGCTGGCCGACGAGACGCAACCCGAAGTGCAGCTGCTGGTGACGGAGCTCCGGGACCTGACCGGATCCTTGCGACGCTTCAGCGAGCAGTTGGAACGCAATCCGAGCGTGCTCCTGTACGGGAACCCCGCCGCCAAGCGAGCGCCCGGAGAATGAGGCGAGCCGGCACACTCGCCTTGTGTGCGGCGCTGCTCGGCGGCTGCGCCGGCATGCCGTCTCCCCAGTCGGAGGCCCCGGCCACGTTCCTCCTGGACGCGCGGCCGGCCGAAAACCCTTCGCGAAATCAACGGGACCTCGTGCTGGCGGTCGGCGTGCCGCGTGCGCGCGCCGGATACGATTCCCCGCAGATCGCGTTCCTGAGCCGGCCCTTCGAGCTCGAATACTTCGCGCAGAGCCGCTGGGTGGACACCCCGGCGCGCATGCTGGCTCCGCTCTTCACCCTGGCGCTCGCCCACAGCGGCGGTTTCCGCACCGTCGTGCAGGCGCCGAGCGGCGTCCCTGCCGACCTCCGCCTCGACACCGAGCTCGTTCGGCTGCAGCAGGACTTCAGGACGCACCCCAGCCGGGTCGAGCTTTCATTGCGGGCGCAACTCGTCGACCTGCGCAGCAACCGGGTCCTCGCCGAAATGCAATTCGACGAGGCCGAGAGCGCCCCGAGCGAGGACGCGTACGGCGGCGTGATCGCGGCCAACCGGGCGCTGCAGCGGATGCTCGCACGGCTCGTGGATTTCTGCGTCGAGCAGTCAGGCCCACGCTGACCGCGACCGGGTCGCGCACCCGCTCTCGCGCAACGGCCCGCCTCGAGCACCCGCGCGCAGGGCGGCGATTCAGGAGGCCGTGAACCGCCGCCGTCGCAGCACGCGCCTGCCCTGCGGATCGATTTCGATCTGGTGCGTCGCTCCCGGAGGCACGGCAGCGCCCGCTTCGGCGAGCTTCCGGTTGGCGCGGAGCCCCTCCACGAACCGCGTTGCGTCGGCGATCGCCTCCGCGGGGGGCGTGTCGCCCGTGAGCAAGCGAACCGCTCCGCGCGCGTCACGCCGGATGCGCAGGCTCACCGGAATCGGCGCGTGCAGCGGCTTGCCGTCGCCGCCCGGAATCGGGCACAGCTTGTTCGCACTCACCGCGAGCGTCCCGTCGGGCAGTCGCTCGTCGACCGACACCAGCTCGAGGTCACGCTCGGCGAGCGCGGCGCGCAGGCTCTTGTCGTCCGTCGCCCCCAGCTTTTGCCGCGCCATTCCTCGGAGTCCGTCTCGAAGCTGCATTCATCGCGGCGCGCCGCCCCGACCGCGCCACCGTCACGCAACCGGGTCCGGGCAAGACACGCAATCGATCCGTACCCGCCGCAGCACGACGGCTCTCCCTTCGCGCCGCAGCTCGTGAGTATAGGTCTCGTGTGTCTCGGGCGCGTGGGGCCGCGAAACCAGGGCGCGGGTGCGCGGGATCCCTTCCACCTTCAGCCGTCCGCGGCGCACGAGATCGTCGAGGAACGACTTGGCCGCCTCCTCGTTGGACGGCGGCGTGATGGACCGGGATGCGACCGCGGCGCCGGCTGCCTTCACGCCCCGCGGCGCCGCGGCCACCGCGGCGTGCACGGTGATCGCATCCACGCCGAATCCATACTCGGCGACCGGGAGCGTGATCGTCGGCAATCGCTCGGGTTGCGCACCCATTCCCCTGACGCGGCCGGCAGCGGCCGGGATCGCCACCGCGGCGGCGGGAGCAAGAACGCCGTGCCGGACGAACGCGCTCTTCATCGCCTGCCGGTAGCCCTTGAACTGTGCGTCGGCGAGCTGCACCATGTTCGCCGCCACTTGGCTGTAGAAGGTGGGCACGACCGCTGCCCCGCGAATCGCAGCCGTGAGGATCCTGCCCATGTCCTGGCTGACCTGGAGCAGGTTGGCCTCGTCCCGGGCAGGTCTCGCTTTCAGCATCCCGGCCAGGGCCTCGAAGAAGCCGCCCGTGAAGACGCGCGAGAACGAGTGCGGCTCCGAGCTCAGCGTCGTCGCCGGCCCCGATGAAGGCAGCGTGTGGGGATCCCGATAGAAGAAGGAATTGACCGCGTTGCGCAGGCAATCGCGGTCGGCGGCGGTCGGGTACTCCTGCCGGATCGCCCAGCCGAGCTGCTCGGCCAGGCGCGACAGGCGGGAGGAGCGGTAGAACACCCCGCCCGTCTCCGTGAGCACGGCCTGGCGCAGGCTCGGGAGCTGAAGCGCGGTCAGGATCGCGCTCATGTCGCCGAACGACTCGTGAAATGCGGCGACCTCGATGCTCGCCGCGTCCCAGAGCTGCGGCTTGATCGAGTCGAGCAGCGCGTGGCCGAGCTCGTGGCAGACCACATCCGCGCTCTCGCCGGAATACACCGTGCGCCCGCCGGCGGTCCCGTGGAAGAACCGCAGCCCGACGCGATCGTAGTAGGCGTTCAGGTCGACGCCGTGATCGAGATCCACCGGGAGACGGGCGCCGACTTCCCAGCGCACGCCCGGAAGGAGCGCGCCCCAGTAGTCGGAGCCACGTCGCAGGGCGTCGGCGGCGACCCAGTAGCGGAACTCCGGCGTGCCGGGCGCATAGATCTTCGGCGACGGCGCGCTGCTGGGTTTCCTGATCGTCGTCGGCAGGGGCGTCTGGCTCAGTTTCGGGGAGGGTCGCTGGACGAGCGGGCCGCCGGTCGGCTGCTCGCCCGAGCCCGGGTCCTGCTCCCAGGTGCTGATAGTCTTACGGGTCGCGGCCTTCGAGGATCGCTTCGTGATTCGCTTCTTCATCGTCGTGCCTCCAGTGCCGGCGACGAGCACCCGTCTGCATCGGTCGAGCGCGCGCTCCGCCGGAGCAAGTGCGCGCGGCAGGTTCACCGGGCGCGAACGTGAGATGAGGGTTGCAGCCGCACGCAAAGGACGCGCCTGGCGGGTGGGGCGAAACCATCCTACGCCATGACGCGCCGATATTCTGTAAACCCTCTGGCCTATGCCGGGGCATGCGTCCGTGCACGGATCGCTCCCACCCCGCACCCCGCCCATGTTCGCGCCGGGTGCAAGAAGCGGCGCCAACGACCGGCGGCCTGCCGGCTGCCCTTTAGAAACAAGCAATGAAGCGCACCCTGCTGAAAGAACTCTTCGCGGGCTTTCTCCGCACGCGCCACATCCTGCGCCACTTCCGCCGGCTCGCGCTGCTGGAGAGCGTGACCCGCACCGGCGTCGGCCGCGAGGTGCCGCCATCGCTCGCGCAGCAGCTCGTCGCCGCCGCCACGAGCGACATCCCGGCCCTGCTCGAGCGCCTGGAATCCCACGTCGACGGGCTCTCCGAGACCCAGGCCGACACCATCCGCGCCCGCGTCGGGCCGAACGAAGTCGACCACGAAAAGCCGCTGCGCTGGTGGGTCCACCTATGGCACTGCTACAAGACTCCGTTCAGCCTGCTGCTGTCGGTCCTCGCAGTGGTCTCCTATGTCACGCACGACCTGAAGGCCACCGTCGTCATCAGCGCGATGGTGGTGCTCGCGACGCTGATCCGCTTCGTCCAGGAAGGGAAGTCCAACCGGGCCGCCGACCGGCTCAAGGCGATGGTCCATACCACGGCGACGGTCGTGCGCCGAGACCCGTCGGAGGAGGCCGCGCCGCTATTCGACCGCTATTACGGCGTGCATCTCCACGTGAAGCCCGCGCGCCGCGTCGAGTTGCCGATCAAGCTGCTCGTGCCCGGGGACGTCGTCCTGCTGTCGGCCGGCGACATGATCCCCGCCGACTGCCGGCTGCTGAGCGCGAAGGATCTGTTCGTCAGTCAGGCGGCGATGACCGGCGAATCGCTGCCGGTCGAGAAGTTCGCCGAGCAGCGCGATCGCAGCGTCGCCAACCCGCTCGAACTGGACGACATCCTGTTCATGGGCACCACGGTCGTCTCCGGGTCGGCCACCGCGGTGGTCCTCACCACGGGAAACCGGACCTATTTCGGTGCGCTCGCGCAGCGGGTCACGGCCCACGATCCTGCACCGACCCAGTTCCAGATCGGCGTCAACCGCGTGAGCTGGCTCCTGATCCGCTTCATGTTCGTCATGGCGCCGCTCGTCCTCGCGATCAATGTCGCGACCAAGCACGACTGGCTGGAGGCGGTGCTGTTCGCGCTCGCCGTCGCGGTCGGGCTCACTCCGGAGATGCTGCCCATGATCGTCACCTCCACGCTCGCCAAGGGGGCGGTGATGATGTCGCGGCGCAAGGTGATCGTGAAGCGGCTCGATGCGATCCAGAACTTCGGCGCGATGAACGTGCTGTGCACCGACAAGACCGGCACCCTGACCCAGGACAAGATCTTCCTCGCGCGCAACACCGATGTGTGGGGCGAGCCCTCGGACGCGGTGCTCGAGTACGCATACCTCAACAGCTACTACCAGACCGGCCTGAAGAACCTCCTCGACGTGGCCGTCCTCAACCACGTCGAGGTCCACCGCGAGCTCGAGGTCGGCACGGCGTTCCGCAAGGTCGACGAGATCCCGTTCGACTTCCAGCGCCGTCGCATGTCGGTGGTGGTGGCCGAGCACGACGCACACCACCTCCTGATCTCCAAGGGGGCGGTCGAGGAGATCCTTGCCGCCACCACGCGCGTGCGCCACGGCGAGATCGACGAGCCGCTCACGCCGGAGCTGCTCGCGCGCGTGCGCGACGTCACCGCGTCGCTCAACGGCGAGGGTCTGCGGGTGGTCGCGGTCGCGGTGAAGGAGATGCCGCCGGCGAAGGAAGTCTACGGCGTCGCGGACGAGTCGGACCTCACGCTGATCGGCTACGTCGCCTTCCTCGATCCACCGAAGGAGTCGAGCGCGCCCGCACTGAAGGCGCTCGCCGCGCACGGCGTCGCGGTCAAGGTGCTGACCGGGGACAACGAGCTCGTCACCGCCAAGATCTGCAAGGAGGTGGGGCTGCCGGCAAACAGCATCCTGCTGGGGGCCGACGTCGAGCGCATGAGCGATCAGGAGCTCGCGGCGGCGGTCGAAGCGCACGACCTGTTCGCCAGGCTGACGCCGGTCCACAAGGAGCGCATCGTGCGCCGGCTCAAGGACAACGGCCACGTCGTCGGCTTCATGGGCGACGGCATCAACGACGCCGCGGCGTTGCGCACTGCCGACATCGGCATCTCGGTGGACTCCGGCGTGGACATCGCGAAGGAAGCGGCCGACATCATCCTGCTGGAGAAGAGCCTCCTCGTCCTCGAGGAGGGCGTGGTCGAGGGCCGCAAGACCTTCGCCAACATGCTGAAGTACCTCAAGATGACGGCGAGCTCCAACTTCGGCAACGTGTTCTCGGTGCTGGTGGCTAGCGCCTTCCTGCCGTTTCTGCCGATGCTGCCGATGCAGCTCCTCGTGCAGAACCTGCTCTACGACATCTCGCAGATCGCGATCCCGTTCGACCACGTCGACGAGGAGCTGCTGGCGCGGCCACAGCGCTGGAACCCGGGCGACATCGGCCGCTTCATGCTCTTCTTCGGTCCGATCAGCTCGATCTTCGACATCACGACCTTCTTGATGATGTGGTTCGTGTTCGGCGCCAACACGGTCGAGGCGCAGACCCTGTTCCAGTCCGGGTGGTTCGTCGTCGGGCTTCTGACCCAGACCCTCATCGTGCACATGATCCGCACGCGCAAGATCCCGTTCATCGAGAGCCGGGCGGCGAGACCGCTCATGGTCATGACCGGCGTGATCATGGCGGTGGGCCTGTTCCTGCCGATGGGGCCGCTATCGCATTACTTCAAGCTGCAGCCGCTGCCGCCGCTCTACTTCGTCTTCCTGCCGCTGATCCTGCTCGCGTACATGGGGCTGACCCAGGCGATGAAAGGGTTCTACGCCCGGCGATTCGGCTGGCAGTGAGCGGCGCGCACGCTGCGTCAGGGTTCGAGCGCGACGGGCCGCCCGGCCGACTCGGGCTGATCGTCCACATCCTCCACGCGCAGGCGCCGCCGGGTCCCGTCCGGGAAGACCCACTCGATCGCCTGCCCGATCGACAGGCCGAGCAACGCCGCGCCCACCGGTGCGAGCACCGATACCTTGCCCTCGGCCGCGTCGGCTTCCGCGGGATACACGATCTTCACCAGCCGGCGCTCGCCGGTCGTCTCGTCGACGTAGTGCACGCGCGAGTTCATCGTGACGACGTCCGCCGGAACCGCCTCCGACGAGACCACGATCGCGCGATCCAGCTCGGTCTGCAGCTCGTCGTGCGGCGGCAACTTGCGGAGCAGCGCGAGATCGCCCTCGGTTATGATCAGCAGATCCAATGTCATGTAACACCTCTCATCAGCAGGCCGGCCGCGGCACGAGCGAGACCGCACCGGCTAAGGTGCATCCCGCTCGGGCCTGCGGGCCGGCCAGGTTCCTCATATAGATAATCGAGCCACCTCGTTGACGACTCTCCCCGAGCGAGGGGCACTCATCGCCGTCGCGCACGCGCCGCATCACGCGGCTTCAGGGCCAGGGCCGGGATCCTGGTGCAGCGACGCGTAGTGGCTGAGCCCGATGTCGAGCTCCGCTTCTCCGCCGGTCAAGTCGCGAAGCCACGGGGCGTACCCCAGCAACTCTGCCTGCGTCGCCCGCGCTTGCGCCGTGAACTCCGCGGCATGGCTCGCCACGTCCACGCTCTCCGCGCCGCGGCGAAGCAAATCTTCTCGCACCGCGATGGCGAAGCGCGCGGGGGCGCGCACGATCACCGACATCACCGGCTCACGAACGACCGGTCCCCATTGATACCGCACCCGCACCGGCTCGATCTCCGCGGCGGCGCCGTACTGCGCTCGAATCGCGTCTGCCGGTCCCATGAGCACGGGCTCGTTGCGCCCCAGGATGCGCAGACCCTTGTATGAGGGCTCGTAGATCAGCGCCTGCGCAGCGTCTCCCAGGCGCGCCATCGCCTCGCGGGCGAACGCGAGCTGAAAGGCGTGCTGGCGGCCGCGGATCAGCTGTTGCACGGGATAGTCCGGATAGGTCGGCCCGGCGTCGCCCGCGGCCTCCGGACGCGGCGCCTCAGGGGAGAGCGAGAACTTCTTCATCCTTCACGCTCCGCCTCAAGACGTCGACGATGCGCAGGGCAAAGGGCCGGCCGGTCGGCAGCACGATGTCGATCACGCTTTGCACCTGCCGTCCGAGCAGGGCCCGCGCGATCGGCGAGAGCACTGACACGCGCCCTGCGCCGGCGTTGGCCTGCGCCGGATACACGATCTGCACAGTGCTGCGCCGGTTGTCCGGCACCGCGACATAGGTCACGGTCGAGTCCATCGTCACTATGCCCTCGGGGACCTGATCGGAAGCGACCACGCGCGCGCCCTCGAGCGTGTCCGCGAGCGCTTGCGCCGCCTCTTCCTCCCCGCGATGGCGTCGCGGCCACTCGCCGAGCATCAATGCCAGCCGCTCCGCGTCCTGCGCGGAGATCAAGATATCGGATGTGCTGCTCATGTCCATTTCCAAACATCCAAACGAACGACCAAGTCAAAGAAAACCGCCGGCGCGATGTCTTCGCGACGGCCGCTACTTCGGGCATCAGCGCGGTTTCGGATCGCGCTCGCCCCAAGGGCGCCGATTCCGTGATAATCGGCTCATCCGCAACCGCGGAACGCGACCAGCACATCACCCGCGAGAGTGCCGCCGACCCGAAGGGATGATAGGCATCCCCGTCCGGGCGGAGAAGTCGGCGCAACCGAACCACAGCGTTTCCCGCGCGGACACGGCGAGAGGGCCACACGATGCACGATCTGAACGACATGGTGACCTTCGCCCGCGTCGTCGAGGCGAAAAGCTTCTCGAAGGCCGCCCAGCGGATGGGCGCATCCAAGTCGCGCGTGAGCAAGGCCATCGCCAAGCTCGAGCGCTCGCTCCAGGCCCGGCTGCTCAACCGCAGCACCCGGGGGCTCAGCCTGACCGAGGTGGGTGCGGCGTTCTACGAGCACTGCAGCCGCATCGCCGAAGAGGCCGAACGAGCCGTCGAGGTCGTGAGCCAGCTTCACTCGGAGCCGCGCGGCGTGCTGAAGCTCACCGCCCCGGTCGCGTTCGGAACGCTGCACGTAGCGCCGGCGCTGCCGGAGTTCCTCGCGCGCCATCCGGACCTCTCGATCGACATGACGATCACCGACCGCCTGGTCGATCTGGTCGAGGAAGGCTACGACGTCGCAATCCGCATCGTGCGCGAGCCCGATCTCAACCTGGTCGCGCGCAAGCTCGCGCCGGTGCGCAGGGTGGCGTGCGCGACCCCCGAGTACTTCAAGCGGCGCGGCGTGCCAAGGACGCCGCAGGACCTCAGGCGCCACAACTGCCTGCACTACACGTATTTCGGCACCCAGGGCGAGTGGCGCTTCACCGGGCCGCAGGGCGACATCTCGGTTCCGATCTCCGGCGACCTCCGCATCAACGACGACGAGGCGCTGTCGCAGGCAGTGCTCGGCGGGCTCGGCGTGGCGCTGCTGCCGACCTTCATCATCGGCAGGGAACTGCAGTCGGGCAGGCTGCAGGCAGTGCTCTCGGACTACATGCCCCTCGAGCGCCACATCTACGCGGTCCACCTGCCGAGCATCCACCTCCCCCCGAAGATCCGCGCCTTCATCGACTTCGTGCGCGCGCGCTTCGGTCCGGAACCGTACTGGGATCGGCCGGAAGGCGGGCGCGCGAGGGTGAAGGCCCGGGCCTGACCGGGCGAGCCGGTCGGCGCAGCGCGTCGTGCGGCAGAGCGCGGGTGGCCGCGCCACCGAGACGCCCAGCGGTTGCAGCGTTAGCGCTTGGTGTATTGCGAAGGCGCGCGCGTTTTCTCGCGGCGCTGCTGACAGGTGATGCAGCGCTTGGCCGTGGGGTAAGCTTCCAGCCGCTTGTAGTCGATCGCGGCCCCGCAGTCGGTGCACACGCCGTAGCGTCCGGCCGATAGCCGCTGCTCTGCCGCAACGATGTCGCGCACCTCGCCCACGTCGCGGATGATCTCGGCTTCGGTGACGTCGCGTAGCACGCTCCCGACCGCCTCATCGCCGGTGTCGCCCACCTCGCCCACGAGATCGGCGTAGCGCTCTTTCCCCGAGCGCGCGAGAACAGCGCGGATCTCTTCGAGCAGGCGGACCTTGCGCGCTCGAATCCACTCCGCCAGGTATTCCTGTTGCTCTTTGGTCAGATCGTTCATCGTGTCCAAGCTCTCATGGAGTGCGGCCGCTCGGGTTGGGACGGGCGTGATGCGACCGGTGAGTCACGCCGGCGCGCGAATCTCGCCCGCCTCGCTTCCGCCCTTGGCTCTCTCTTTCGTAACGGTCTATCCGCGCTTCGGCGCCCGCTTCCTGCGTGTGGCCCGCTCGCCGGCGCGCTTGGCCGCTTTGCGCGCGCTCGGCGGCGGTGAGCGCATGCCACGGCGTTTCGCCCTGACCTCCGGGCGGCTCGACCCGCGGCCGAGCTCGTTCAGCACGTCGGTCGCCGTGACGATGCCGACCACGCGGCCGCCGTCCACGACCGGAAGGCAGCCGATCAGCCGCCCCCGCATGAGGTTCGCCGCCTGGCGCAGCGTCATGCCCGGACTCGCGGTCGCCACGCGCGGCGTCATGAGCTCGCGCACCACCCGGCCTCGGCGCAGATCGGCGCCGCCGCGCCCGCCGAGGTCGCGCTCCGAGAGCACGCCGACCGGGCGAGACCGGTCGGCCACGACCAGATGCCGGATGCGCTCGCGCTGCATCAGCAGCCAGGCGGCACTGGCCGCTTCCTCGGGCCCGATCGTGACGACCCGCACACTCATGAACTCGTCCAGCCGCATATGGGGTTCCCTGTCGCCTCGTTGGATCGAGCGAACGCAGCACGCTCGCTCATGAAGATAGTGCCGTCCCGGTGAAACCCGTCATTGACATCGGTCAACTCCGGCCGCGCCGAGATGCGACTCGATCGACATCGATCCCGCGCCTGCCCTCGTCCGGGCACGTTGGAATGGCTCGACCCGCGGAGGCGCGGGTCATCTTTGCATGTCGAGTGAGATGACCGCCGTGCGGCCATCCGAAGATCGCTCGATCTCGAACCCAAGACGCCGCGCGAGGCCGAGCATCCGGGCGTTCGACGCGTCCACCAGTCCGTACAGCAGCTCCACGCCGCGCTCGCGGCAGTAGCGGAACATCTTCTCCATGAGCGCGCGCCCGAGGCCTTTCCCCTGGAAATCGGAACGAACGACGATCGCGAACTCCGCTCGTATGCCGTCGGGCTCCGCGCTCATCCGGACCTCGCCCACCGTCTCGGATCCTCCCTCGGCGCGTGCGACCGTGGCGATGAAGGCCATCT
Source organism: Burkholderiales bacterium (assembly GCA_020848075.1). GTDB lineage: Bacteria > Pseudomonadota > Gammaproteobacteria > Burkholderiales > SG8-39 > JAABRB01. Next base: position 80,728 of record JADLAV010000087.1, on the reverse strand, counting down.
CCCGCTCGTAATCGATCTGGGTCAGGCGGGCGAGCTCCGACCGCGGGAGTTGGCGCACTTCCCTGCCGAACCGCAGGCGCAGATCCCCCGGGTCGACCCCGCCGATGAATGCGTCGTGCTCCGCGCTGTCCTCCCCACGGATCGGCCGCAGCAGCAGGCGCCGGCCGGCGAGCTCGACCCACTCCTCGAGTGCTTTCGGGTAGGGTCGAATCGCGAGATGGGCCGCTCCCCGGGTCGCCGCTGCCCGCAGCCGCACCCGCACCTCCATCGCAAGCACGCCCTTATCATCCGCGAAGAGCGGATCCACCGCGAGCTCCAGCACCTCCGGAATGTCGGCCACGAGCTGCGACAGCTTGACCAGCGTCGCGAAGACGGCATGGGTATCGGCACGCGGCCGCTCGCCGGCTTGTCCGGCGAGCAGTTGCGACGCGCGGGTGCGTGATACGAGGTCCGCGGCGAGGGCCATGTTGAGCGGCGGCAGCGCGATCGCCCGGTCGCGGATCGCGGCGGCCGCAGCGCCTCCATGCCCGAAGTAGATGACCGGACCGAAGGCGGCGTCGGCCGCGACGCCGAGGACGAGCTCGATCGCGCCGGCGCGAGGGCTGTCCGTCCCCCGACGCCGGATCATCCTCTGCACCGAGTAGCCCGCGAGCCGCGCGCCGGGGCGGTAGGTCTCGAGCCGCTGCGCGATGTCACGTGCGGCGAGGCGTACTTCCTCCGCATCCTCGAGGTTCACCATCACGCCCGCGACCTCGGAGCGGCGCTCGATGTCCGGCGAGACGACCTTCAGCGCCACCGCGTAGCCGAGCTGGTCGGCGATCCGGACGGCGTCGGCGGCGGAGGCGGCGAAATAGGTCTCCACGACCGGAATCTGGTAGGCAACGAGAAGGGATTTCGCCTCGAACTCGGTCAGTGCGTCGCGCGCCTCCGCGAGCGCCGTCTCAACGATCCGGCGCGCGGACGCGACATCGGGCGCGAAGTCCTCCGGCAACGAAGGCGGCGTCTGTCGCAGGGCCTCCTGGTTACGCCGGTACTCGACGAGGTGGGAGAGCGCACGGGCTGCCTGCTCCGGCGTCGGATACGTCGGCAGGCCGGCCTCCGACATGACGCGGCGCGCGCCCTCCACGGCGCCGCCGCCGAGCCAGCACGACAGCACGGGCCGCCCCGCCGCCGCCGCGATCGGAGCGCAGCCCCGCGCGATCTCTTCGCTCGAGACGAGGGCGGACGGCGCGTGCGCGAGCAGCACCGCATCGATCCGGGCATCGGCGAGCAGCGCCTCGAGCGCCCGCGCGTGCTCTTCGGCCGTGGCGTTCCCCGGAAGCTCGACGGCATCCGGCGCGGCGCGCCCGTCCCCCGCGGCGAGCGCCGCGGCGGCGAGCGCTCCGAGGGCCTTGCCGTTCGTGAGGACGGCGATCTGCTCGCCTCGAAGCGGCCCAATCCGGGCGAGCGCTTCGGCCGCCCCGAAGAGCTCCAGGAGCGAGCGGACCCGAAGCATCCCGGCGCGGCGCACGGTGGCGTCGAAGACCTCGTCGACCGTGACGTGCGTGCTCGGCGGGATGAGCTCCGGCGAACGCTCGCCTCGATCTCGCGTCGGCTTGAGAACGATGACCGGTTTGTTGCGCGCGGCCGCCCGCGCGGCCGACATGAACTTGCGCGCCGCCGCGATCGACTCGAGGTAGAGCAGCACGCCACGGGTGTCCGGATCGCTCCCGAGGTAATCGAGCACGTCGGCGACGTCGACGTCGGCGCTCTCGCCCAGCGAGACGACGTGCGAGAAGCCGATGCCATTGGCGGTCCCCCAGTCGAGCAGCCCCGCTGCAACCGTGCCGGATTGAGAGATCAGGGCGAGGCGGCCCGGTCGCGGCTTGGTGGGCGCGAGGCTCGCGTTGAGACCCAGCGCGGGAACCGCGAGCCCGATTCCCTCGGGCCCCAGAATCCGAACGAGGTGCCGCCGCGCCTCCCCGAGCGCTGCCTGCAGCACGCTGCGCCCGCCCTCGTGCGCGACCGTCCCGAGCCCGGCAGTGAGGAGAATCACGCCCCGGGTGCCGCGCGCGGCGAGGTCCGAGACGGTGTGCACGATCGTCTCGGCGGGCGCGCAGATCACGGCGAGATCCGGTGTGACCTGGAGCTGGGACACTTCCCGGCAAGCGAGCACGCCGGCGACCGTGTCGTACTCGGTGGTGACCGGCATGATCGGGCCGGAGAAGCCTCCGTCGAGGAGGTTTCGCATCACGACCGCTCCGATCGTGCGCGGCTCGTTCGAGGCGCCGATCACCGCGACTGCCCTGGGGCGGAAGAGGTAGTCGAGATTTCGAGTGCTCATGGAAGGGGCTCCGCGAGGGTGCTGCAGCGATTGCGCCGAGCGCTGCCGCGGCCTCGAGGTTCATTCCGCCCCGGCGGCGGCCGTGCCCATTATTTCGCGTTCCGGCCCTGAGCGTCAGGGGGAGCGCTGCGCGGTCACCTCAGCCGAGCACGTTCGGCAGCCACACCGCCACTGCCGGCGCGAAGAACACCAGCGCCAGCATCAGCACGCTCATGATGATGAACGGCGTCACCGCGAGGAAGATGTGCCCCATCGTGACCTGCGGCGGCGCCACGCCCTTCATGGTCATCAGCAGCATCCCGTGCGGCGGCAGCAGCATTCCGAGCTGCATGCAGATCAGATACATCACGCCGAACCACACCAGGTCCACGCCGAACTTCTGCACCAGCGGCATGAAGATCGGCAGCGTGATCATCATCATGCTCACCTGTTCCACGAACACGCCGAGGAAGATCAGGGTCGCCATCATGAGCGCGATGACGACCATGGGCGGGAAGCCTTGCCCGGTGATCGCCTCCACCAGTCCGTTGGAGGCGCCCGAGAAGGACAGGATCTGCGAGAAAGTGGTCGCGCCGAGAATGATGAACAGGATCATGCCCGAGATCGCCGCGGTTCCGTGCAGCGCCTGCAGCAGGTTGTTGACGGTCAGCGCGCGGTAGGCGAGGGCGAGCACGACGGTCGCGAGCGCGCCGATCGCAGCCGACTCCGTCGGCGTCGCCCAGCCCGCGGACATGGACGCCACCACGATCACGAAGATCGAGACCAGCGGCAGCACGTACTGGAACAGCGGCCGCAGCTTCTCCCAGCCCTCGTATTTCTGGAACGCCGTGGCCGGTGCGAGGGCGGGCTGCAGCTTGACCCGCACGATGATGTAGGCGACGAAGGCCACCGATAGCAACAGGCCCGGCACGACGCCACCGATCAGCAGCTTGGCAATCGAGATGCCCGAGAGACTCCCGAGGAGCACCGTGAGGGCGGAAGGCGGAATCAGCATGTCCACCGCGCCGATGGCCATGATGGGACCGGTGGCGATCACGGGGTGATAGCCGCGCGCGATCATCACCGGCAGCATCAGGCTGCCCAGCATCGCCGTGGTGGCGATGGTCGAACCCGAAATCGCGGAGAAGACCGTGCCGGCCACGACGGCCACCACGGCGAGCCGGCCGGGCACGTTGCGAATCAGCCGCTCGATGCCGTCGATCACCTTCACCGCCAGGCCGGTGTGGAACAGGACCTCGCCCATCAGCACGAACAGCGGGATAGGGGTGAGCGCGAAGTTCATCACCGACTGCACGGCGTTCCGCGCGAGCTGGACCATGCCGGCGTCACCGCCCAGGATCAGCCAGGCGCCGACGAGGTTGATGACGAGGAACGAAAACGCGACCGGCAGCCCGAGGAGCAGCAGGACCGTGGAGCCGCCCAGCATCAGCCATGCGGCGGCCTGCCAGGACATCATCATCGCGTCATCCCGTCGAGACCGCGTCGCTGCGCGGGGCGCGTTCGCCCAGGTAGAGCCGCCGCATGCGGAACAGCACCTCGATGCCGAGCAGCGCGAACGCCACCGGCAGCGGCGCGAGCGACCACCATTCGGGCGTGATCAGCGTCTTGATGGACATCGAGCCCGCGCGGAAGCTCGCGACGGCCGCGTCCCAGCCGTACCGCGCCATGGCGGCGCAGCAGACGAGGGCGAAGACGTCGGCCACCCATTCGCAGTACCAGGCGGCCTGCTTCGGGATCACCACCAGCAGGATGTCCACGCGGATGTGCTGGCCGCGGCGCAGCAGCCAGGGCGCGGTGAGCATGGTGATGAGGTAGAGCATGCTCTCCGAGATCTCGTTGCTCCAGGCGAGCCCGCGCAGGGAAGGGAGGATCGCCACGTTGCGCAGCAACACGTCGGCGCAGATCATCACCATCATGACGAACAGCACCAGGCAGGCGAGGAGCGCCAGGCCCGCCAGCAGCCGGCCGTAGAGGTCGGAGAGCCGCTCCATCGAAGGACGGGGAAGCGCGGGAGGTCGGACACGCCGTGCCGGACCCGGAGGCCCGGCGCTCGTGCGGCCGTGATCAGCGGGACAGCACCTGCTTCAGCTTGGGGCCGTATTCGGGGCTCGCCTTGATGACCGCCGCCCAGCCCACCTCGTACGCCTTGTCCACGTACTGCTTGGCGACGTCACCCGTGAACTCGATGGTCTGGATGCCGGCGGCGGCCTGGCGCTTGGCCTCGGCCTCGTTGATCTTCTTCCATTCCTCGTTGCGCGCCTCGAGCGCCAGCACCTGCCTCTGCAGGAACTCGCGCTGCTTGTCGCTCAGCTTCTTGTAGGCGTCCAGGTTCATCACCAGCGTCACCTCGGCGTTGTAGAAGCCGGGATCGACCCGGTACTTGGTCTTCTCCTGCCAGTTGAGGTCGAAGATGCCGTGGATGGGCCAGCCGTAGCCGTCCACCACGCCGCGTTCCAGCGCCGTGTACACCTCGCCCGGCGCGGTGGTGACCACGTTGGCATTGAGCGCCTGGAAGAAGTCGCGGTAGATCGGCGTGACCCGGATCTTGATGCCGGTGAGATCCGGCTTGTCGATCTTCTTGTTGATGTAGAGATGGAACGGCGTGTAATCGGTCACGCGCGTGAGGTACTGCATGTTGGCCTTCTTGTTCCAGATCTCGTTGATGAGCTCGTAGGCCCCGTTCTTGCGCTGCTCGACGGCGCTGATCTGCGCGAGCTTGAGCGCATCGGCCTCGGGGATGAGGCTGGTGTAGAAGGCGCCCGCGCTGAGCGCCATGTCCACGACCCCGGTCTTGACCGCGTTGCCGACCTCGAAGGTCGGGATCGCCTTGGGCCCGCCGATGAAGTTGATCTGCAGCAGGCCTTTGCCCTCGGCGTTGAACTTCTGCATCCAGGGCGTGATGTGCTGCACGTAATTGCCGTTCTCGGGAAACGCGCTCACCAGGCGGAGCGTGGTTTCCTGCGCCTGCACCGACGGCGCGAAAGCCAGGGCGGCGGCGGTGGCAAGGGCTGCGAGCGCGATCGGGCGCGACGGTTTCGACGGTTTCATGGGGCTCCTCCTCCTCTAAAGGCCATTCGGTAAAGGGCATCCTCCGGGCAGGGCGCATTATATGGGCTCGGCTGAATTTCGAGCGGGTTACGCAACAGGGGGCGATCGCGCGGAAATCGCACTTGCCGGCGCGCGGAATCTCGCCGCGACTTGACGCGCGTCAAGACGGGCCGCGCGCGCGCGGGGAAGACTTTTGGTTGTAAGGAAGGAAGTATCTCGGGATCGCGCGCGCGGCGCGGGCGCCGAGCCCGGGACGTTCAGCGCGGGACCGAAGCGTCGGCGCGCGCTGCCGCTCACGAAAAGGAGATGCCACCATGCTCGCCGAAGCCCTCCCCCTCGAATCCCGCCTGGCCCAGGACGTGGTCCGGGTCGACACGTTCACCCGCGGCATCGTCGGTCCCAGCATCCCGATGCTCGGGCCCGTGAAGGACGGCGGCAGGATCGTGACCGGAACTGCGCCGGGCTGCTGGGGCCCGATGATCACGCCCAAGTTCCAGGGCGGGCACGAGGTCACCCAGCCGGTCGCGGTGGAAGGCGCCCGGGTGGGCGACGCGATCGCGCTCAAGTTGAGGCGCGTCGAGGTCACCTCGCTCGCCACCGCCTCGGGCGTGATGCAGACCATCGACGGCCGGTACGTCGGCGACCCGTTCGTCGCGAAGGTCTGCCCGAAGTGCGGCGCGCCGAGCCCGGCGACGCATCTCGAGGGCATCGGGCAGCAGGCCGTGCGCTGCGATGCGTGCGGCGCGGAGGTGAGCGCCTTCCGCGTCGCGAACGGCTACGTCATCGTGTTCGACCAGGAGAACGCCGTCGCGGTGACGGTCACCAAGGAGATCGCCGAGCGCATCGCCCGCGATCCGGCGAGCTTCGCGCGCCTGCCCGCGGCGTCCGAGCAGCACTCGATCCTCGCCTTCGCGCAGGCGGACCTCGTCGGACTCGTCTCGCCCATGCAGCCCTTCCTCGGCAACGTCGGCACCACGCCCTCGCGGGACCTGCCCGACTCGCACAATTGCGGCGACTTCGGCTCGTTCCTGATCGGCGCGCCGCACAAGTACGGCATGAGCCGCGATGAGCTCGACCGGCACAAGACCGACGGCCACATGGACGCGAACTCGGTGCGCGCCGGTGCGGTCGTCATCTGCCCGGTGAAAGTGCCGGGCGGCGGCGTCTACGTGGGCGACATGCACGCGCAGCAGGGCAACGGCGAGATCGCGGTGCACACCACCGACGTCGCGGGCGAGGCCGAGCTCGAGGTCGAGGTCGTGAAGGGCCTCGGGATCGACGGGCCGATCCTGCTGCAGCGGCTCGAGGACCTGCCGCCGCTCGCGCGGCCGCTCACCGCGGAGCTCCGCGGCAAGGCGCACGCGCTCGCCGAGCGCTACGGACGGGTTCCGCTCGAGGTCAACGCGCCCATCACGTTCATCGGCTCGGGCGCGACGATCAACGAGGCGACCACCAACGGCCTGCAGCGCGCGGCGGCGGTCACCGGCCTCCCGTACAACGAGATCCTCAACCGCGCGACCATCGCCGGCTCGATCGAGATCGCGCGGCTGCCGGGCGTGGCGCGCGTGACGTTCCTGTGCCCGATGCCGGTGCTCGAGCGCATGGGGATCGCGCCCCTCGTGCGCGCGCAGTACGGGCTTTGACGGATCGGCGACCAGGGGGCAGCGCGGGCCGCCGTCGCGCTCACCGCGACGCCCGCCCTGCCCTGCCCCGCGGCAGTCCGGCCGCTGCGGGGTCAGCGAGACTCCGGCTTTCGGCGGCCTCCGAGGACCGCCGGGACGTACCATGCCGTGCACGCTAGTCTATCCCCCAGCCGACGGATGGAGCACACGCTCTTCAATGCACCACTTCCCAGGCGGCCGGGGAACCATTAACATGCACGCGAAATATTGCTTTAATCCCGGCTGAAGCAATCCATCCGTAGGATCCTCGCAACTGCAGGAATCGTCCGAGACTTCGATGACGAGCGCTGAATACTACAACGACCGCGTCGTGCGTCTGTTCCTGCTGGCGGCGACGGTGTGGGGCATCGTCGGCATGCTGCTTGGCATGTACGCGGCTGCCGAGCTCGCGTGGCCGGACCTGAATTTCGGCATTCCGTGGATGACGTTCAGCCGGATCCGGCCGGACCACACGTTCGGCGTCATTTTCGCATTCGGCGGCTCGGCGCTGATGGGCACGTGCTACTACGTCGTGCAGCGCACCGGGCACACCCGCCTCGCGTGGGGCCCGCTGGCCGAGTTCACCTTCTGGGGCTGGCAGCTCGTCTGCGTGCTGGCGATGGCGACGATGCCGTTCGGCATCACGCAGAGCAAGGAATACGCCGAGCCCGAGTGGTTCGTCGACATCCTGACCACGATCGTCTGGGTCAGCTTCGGCGCGGTGTTCTTCGCTACGCTCGCGCGCCGGCGCATCCGCCACATCTACGTCGCCAACTGGTACTACGGGGCGTTCATCATTGCGGTCGGCCTGCTGCACGTCGTCAACAACCTCGCGCTGCCGGTCTCGCTGACGAAGTCCTACCCGATCTACTCCGGCGTGGCCGACGCGATGGTGCAGTGGTGGTACGGCCACAACGCGGTGGCGTTCTTCCTGACCGCCGGGTTCCTCGCGATGATGTACTACTTCGTGCCGCGCCAGGCCCAGCAGCCGCTGTGGAGCTACCGCTTCTCGATCGTCAACTTCTGGGCGCTGATCTCGATCTACATGTGGGCAGGCTCGCACCACCTGATGTACACCGCGCTCCCCGACTGGGTGCAGTCGGTCGGCATGGCCTTTTCGCTGGTGCTCCTGATGCCGAGCTGGGGCTCGGCGGCGAACGGCCTGCTCACCTTCAACGGCGCGTGGCACCGCCTGAAAACCGACCCTGCGGCGAAGTTCATGGTGCTCGCGCTCGTGTTCTACGCGGCGTCGACGTCCGAAGGTTCGTTGATGGCGATCAAGACCGTCAACTCGCTGTCGCACTACACCGACTGGACGATCGCGCACGTCCACTCGGGCTCGCTCGGCTGGGTCGCGATGATCACGATCGGCTCTCTGTACGCGATGGCGCCGCGCGCGCTCGGGCGCCCCGCCATGCACTCGAACAAGGCGATGGAGCTGCACTTCTGGCTGCACACGGCCGGCACGCTGCTCTACGTCATCGCGATGTGGGCTTCCGGCGTGACCGCGGGCATGATGTGGCGCGCCACCGAGCCGGACGGCTCGCTCACTTACGCCTTCATCGACAGCCTGCTCGCGATCAAACCGCTGTACATGGTGCGCTGGTTCGGCGGCGTCCTGATCTGGCTTGGCATGTGGGTGATGGCGTGGAACCTCTGGTACACGGCCGCGAACGCCCGCAAGAGGATCATCCTGCCGATCCCGGTGCCGGTCCCGGAGCCGGAGTCGCAGCAGACCCCGGCGCCGCTTCCGGCCGCCGGTTGAGGAACGTCCATGGCTTATCGTCACTTCGAGTTCATCGAGAAACACGCGTGGACGCTCGGCATCCTGACCGCGGTCATGGTGTCGCTGGGCGGCCTCGCCGAGCTCCTGCCGACGTTCGTGGAGGCGGGCAGCGTCAGGATGTCGGCGAACGCCAGACCGTACGATCCGCTGCGGCTCGCCGGCCGCGACGTCTACGTGCGCGAGGGCTGCTATCTCTGCCACTCGCAGATGATCCGCGCCCTGCGCTTCGAAACGCAGCGTTACGGCCACTTCTCCACCGCCGAGGAATCGGCTTTCGACCGGCCGTTCCAGTGGGGCTCCAAGCGCACCGGCCCGGATCTCGCGCGCGTGGGCGGGAAATATTCCGACGATTGGCAGCGCGTGCACCTCATGGATCCGCGCGCCCTCGTGCCGCAGTCGAACATGCCTGCCTACCCGTGGCTCGCGACGGCCAAGGTCGACGGCGCGGACGTCGCAGCCCGGATGCGCACGCTCCGCAAGCTCCACGACCCGTACACCGATGCCGACATCGCCGGCGCTGCCAAGGCGGTCGAAGGCAAGACGGAGCTCGATGCCCTGGTCGCTTACCTGCAGGGCCTCGGAATCGCCAACGAGCCGCAGCCCGCGAAGACGGGCGCTGCCGGCGTAGCGCCGGTCGCGAGGAGTTCACCATGAGCCCGGTCTGGGGTCATGTCGCCGGCGTCCTGATCGTGCTGATGATGGTGACGTTCATCGGGATCTGGGTCTGGGCCTGGCTGCCCCATCACAAGCGCACGTTCGGCTGGCTCGCGCGCCTGCCGCTGGAAGATCGCACCGCGCCGGCGGACGACGCGATTCCGCCCACCGACGAGGAGGAGCGCCGATGAGCAGCGGCTGGTCCTGGTGGGTCATCGGCCTGATCGTCCTCAACCTCGGGGTGACGTTCTTCCTGTTCCTGTGGGCACCGCGCGCCAAGGTGCCCGTGCTACCCGACGGCACGACCGGTCACGTCTGGGCGCACGGGGCGCTGCGCGAGGGCATGCACCGTCTGCCCGGCTGGTGGATCGTGGCGTCGCTCGCGTTGTATTTCATCGGGGCCGGCTACCTCGTGCTGTATCCCGGGTTCGGCAAATACAAGGGCACGCTCGGCTGGACCTCGGGCAAAGAGCTCGCCGCCGCCACTGCCGCCAACGACGCGAAGCTCGACCCGGTGCTGAAGCGCCTCGCCGCGATGAGCGTCGAAGCGGTCGCCGCCGACGGCCAGGCGCAACGACTCGGCGAGCGTCTGTTCGTCGACAACTGCGCGGCCTGCCACGGCCGTGCCGGTCTCGGCAACCTGGTGCTCGGCGCGCCGAACCTGACCGACAACGACTGGCTCTATGGCGGCACCGGACAGGACATCACGACGTCGATCCACGACGGGCGCTCGGGCGTGATGCCGCCGTGGAACGCGCTCGGCGAACCGACCGTGAAGAACCTCGCGCAGTATGTGCTGAGCCTCTCCGGCCAGCCGCACGACGCGGCGGCCGCGGCGGCCGGCGAACCCATCTTCAAGTCGACCTGCAGCGCCTGTCACGGTCCCGAGGGCAAGGGCAACGCGCAGATCGGGGCGCCGAACCTGACGGACACCATCTGGCTGTACGGCGGCACGCAGGCGGCGATCGAGACGTCGATTCGCGACGGCCGCCAGGGCCACATGCCGGCGTGGAGTCCGCGCTTGTCGGACGACGAGATCCACGTTCTCGCCGGCTACGTCCATCATCTGTCGCTCGGTGGAAATGCAACCGCGCGGTGATCCGCCGCGTCGCGGATCCTGGTATTCGCAGCCGGTCGTCTGGCTGGGCATCGCCGTCTTCGCTGCCTCGCTCGCCGGCTCCGTCTGGCTGATCGTCGTCAGCGTCCGCTACGACGACACCCGCATTCCCACCAATCACCAGATCTTCGGCGTGCCGGCGCAGCAACCGACCCGCCCGGCGCCTCCCTAAGGCGCCTGCCGATAGCCCGTGTTCGTATAGTGGATGAAGAGCTTCGCTCCCCGCGGCGTCCACCATCGGGCAAGCACCGCGCCGTAGCGCGTCAGCCGCAGACAACCGTGACTCACCGGGGCGCCGAGATTGTTCACCCGCGTCTCACCACGGCTCAACTCGTGCAGGCCCTTGACCGTGCCGTCGTTCTCGAAACCGCCGACCGGGAGCCACTGCATGAAATTCGGCATCACCAAATCGATGTCTTCGGGCCGGTAGTACGAGAGGTGCGCCCCGGAACGCTGGTTTTCCGAAATCCCGCCGAGCGCGGCATCACGGCGCGCATCCGCAGCCGTGTACTGGCGGTTCACCATCCAGCTTCGCAGAACGATCGTATTCAACGGCGCGTAGAAGTTCCGCCCGGGTCCCGAATTGCTCATCAAGCCGGACGTACCGAGTCTCGCGATCTCGATCGGCTGTCCGTTCCTGATTTCGCAGAGGGAGATAGTCTGGCCGATGCAGTAAGGAGCGCCGCCGGATAGTTGTAACGTCGCTCATCCTCGACGGAAATCCCCGGCGAAGTATTCATCGCATCGTCAATCCTGAAATGCCGGACACCGGAATCGGCCGACGGGTCGGCTGCCGCCCGTCTTTTCGCAACCCGCGAATCGATCATCTCGGAAAACGGAAGATCGCACGGGTTCGCCGCCGTCCGGGGGGTCTCCGCACGGCGCAGGGCGTCGCGGTCGCGCTGCACGGGAAGCCGCAGTGTGACCACCAGCACGTCGGCGCGCTCCCGCACCGCCTGCGGCAAGGGCGGGAATGGCGCGGCGCGGCGTACGGTCTCGCGCAAGGTCTCGTCGAAGACGGTGCTGCCGGAGGCAGCATCGAACGCGATGTCTTGCAGCGCGCCGTCGGCGGAAACGGTGAGCGACACGACCGCAGTCCGATCTCCGGCCGCTGCCGGATCGATCGCCCCGGAGATGCGCTCGCGCATCTCCACGACGTAACGCGCGAACGGCTCCTCCTGGCTGCTCCCGCTGGCGAACGCCCTGCGCGGGCGAGCCTTTGCGAGCGCGAGCTCTCGTTGTACACGGACCTCCAGCGTCGCTATCCGCTGCTCGAGGGACGGCGCTGAAGCCGGCGCAACGACACCGAACCGCGAGGCCGTCGCGCGCGAGCGTCAGACGCACCGAGTCCCAGGTCCGGCAGCTCCGATCGTCTCCCGGCCGCAGCTCCAGCTGGGCGCCATCCTCCGTAATCCGGATCGGCTGCACCTCGGTCACCTCGAATCCCTCCAGGGCGGCGAACGCCATCAACAAAGCGGTGACGCCCAGGCGATGCTCGGTCCGACCGGCGTCTGCGTTCAGCTCCTGGGTGAGGAAGAAGCCGGTGCTCGCAAACCGCCTCCAGCCTTCGCGGAACCGACCGAGATACGTCGCGACCTCGCCGGGCGCTAGCCGAGCGAGCGCAGGCGGCGCGCAGGCGGGCTGATCCGCGACGAGGACGTACCGCCCGGCGTCCGGGTACAGCTGCGCGACGGTCGCGAAATCCGGTCCGGAGAACCGGTAGAAAATGGTCGCGCCACCGGTATCGGGCAGCTCCCTGCGTGCCCACGCGCGCATCGGCTGGCCGATGCGATGGACGTAGGAGCTCCAGGCCGCCGAGACGTCACGCGCATAGGCGGGCAAGATGCGCTGAGAGGCCGGAGACAACTCGGCGGTGTCCACGTCCATCCCTGCCAGGACGCGAGCCGTCTGGTCCGGCGAGAGCGCGGCGGCCGGCGCCGAGCACACGGAAGCAAGCAGGAGCAGAGCGAGCCCGTAGCCGCTGCCGGCGATCGGACACTTGTGCCAAGCAAGCGTGGCCACACCACCCATACCCTCTTCCCCTGAGGTCGGGTGAAGCGAAGGAAGCGCGCTCCTACTCGCGGATCTGCGTCGATGCTTCTGGCGGCACCTGGAAATCCCAGAATATCCCGGTGCGCAGCCGGCAATCAAGTGCGTCAGACCTCAACCTGGCCGGCCGGTATGCTCCCGAGGGCCGATCGCGTTGCCGAAGACTCCGCGTTAGCGGGAGAATACTCGCGCAGCGACGCGTTCGGGCGCCATAGCCCCGAAGGATCGCGCGCTTCACCACGCGCCTCGAACCGTGCGCGAGGCAGCCGTTCCGATCTCGAACCCGGGAGCGCGAAACCGCTCTATTATCGCCGAAGCGGCGGCGACGAGGCGATCACGATGACCATCACCATGTATCAGGCAAGCGTGCCGCGTTTGACGAACCTCCTGCGAAATCTCTCCGGCATTCTGGACAAGGCGCAGGCGCATGTCGCTGCGGGGAAAGCCGACGAGTCCGCGCTGATGGCCTGTCGGCTGGCCGCCGACATGTATCCTTTTTTCAAGCAGGTGCAGATCGTCTGCGACAAGGCCCGCAGCGTGGTGGCCCGGCTCGCGGGTATCGACGTGCCGTACTACGAGGACAACGAACGGACGCTCGCGGAACTCAAGGTTCGCATCGACCGGAGCATCGACTTCATCCAGAGCGTCTCGGCCGAGCAGATCGACGGCACCGAAGACAAGGAGATCGTGCTCCCGGTCTCCGGCAAGGAAACGCGCTACCAGGGCATGCAACTGCTGCTCGGCCATTCGATGCCGAACGTCTATTTCCACGCGACTACCGCTTACAACATCCTGCGCCAGAACGGCGTCGCGATCGGCAAGCGGGATTTTCTCGGCAATCCGTAGCGAACCGCCGCTCGCGGCTGCCTCGCGAGCCGAGTCAGCTTTTCTGCGCGCTATTCCGGGTCCGCTGCCGGCGCCAAGCGGCCGGCGGGACATCGAATTCGCGCTTGAAGGCCCGATTGAACGCCGATTCCGACTCGTAGCCGAACTCTTCCGCGACCCGGGCGACGGCGCAGTCGCTCGAGCGGAGCATCGCCGCCGCGAGCGCGAGCCGCCAGCGTGTCAGGTATTGCATCGGCGGCTGTCCGAGCAGATCGGAGAAGCGCTGGCGCAGTGCCGAGGGCGAGAGGCCGACCTCTCCGGCGAGGTCGTCGGCCGTCCATCCATGCGCCGGTTGCTCGTGCATCAAGGTGAGCGCGCGCCCGACGTAGCGGTCGCGCAGCCCCGCGAGCCAGCCGGTCTGCTGCGCGGGCAGCGACTCGATGTAGCGGCGCATCGCCTCCACGAACAGCAGCTCCGCGAGCTTGGCGAGCACGGTCCCCGCGCCCGGGCCCGGCGCGGCATACTCCTGCGCGCCGCGGTGTGCCAGGCCCATCAGCCACGCGCCGCTCGGGCCGTCGCCGAGCGGCACGCGCAGCAGGCGCGGCAGCGCATCGAGCAGCGCGCGGCAGAGCGCCTTCTCGCAGGACAGGAAGCCGCACAGAAATCGCACCTCGTCCCCGCCGCCGCCGTGGTCAACCGTAGGCATTCCGCCCGCCAGCGCCGGACGCATCAGAGAATCGGAATCCACGGGTGCGAGCTGCAGGTCGCTGCCGAGCAAGTGCGTGTCCCCTTGCGGCATCAGAATGAGGTCGCCCGCGGCAAGCTCGACAGCGTCGCCGCCGGCGGCGAGCCTCGCCTTGCACCGTCCCATCGTGAGAATGTGGAAAAAGACGACGGGGTTGAACCGGGCGAGCATCTCGGCAGCCCCGTAACTAGGATGCACCAGGGCGCACCACGGTGCGGTGAAGCGGGCTTCGAGGAACAGCGCTCCGCTCAACCTCACCGTATGCAGCAGCTCGGACAGGGCGTCCATACAGGCGTTTGGGACAAGATGCGCGGCGAATCGGTCAAGACGCGAAGGCGTTGGCGGCAAATACTAGCATCGCGTCACAGGCAGAGCGAGCCAGCACTCGCCGATTTTCGACCAACCCCAGGAGACCAGCCATGTCCGCAGTTCTATCCAGCTCTTCACCACCGAATCCAAACAAGACCCTTTGGGAAAAGGGGGATTTCTCGCGCATCGCAGAATCCATGAGGGAGAGCGGAGAGGCTCTCGTGAAGCAATTCGGCATCAAGAGAGGGCTCAAGGTCTTGGACCTCGGATGCGGCGACGGAACGACGGCCTTGCCGGCGGCGAAGCTCGGAGCGGACGTGCTGGGCGTCGATATCGCGAGGAACATCGTCGCGGCCGGGAACAAGCGTGCGAAGGAGCAGGGCCTCACGAATTGCAGGATTCAGGAAGGCGATGCGTCCGACCTGCACGAGCTGAAGGATGACAGCTTCGACCTCGTCGTGAGCATCTTCGGAGCCATGTTCGCGCCGAGGCCATTCGACGTAGCCAAGGAGATGGTGCGCGTGACCCGGCCGGGCGGCCGGATCATCATGGGGAACTGGATCCCGAACGATCCGACATACGTGGCGCAACTCCTGAAGATCAGCTCCTCCTATTCGCCGCCTCCGCCGGAAGGCTTCATCAGCCCGATGACGTGGGGAGTCGAGAGCGATGTGATCGATCGATTCGCGGGCGCGGCGGTTCCGAAAGACAAGATATCGTTCGCCAGGGATACGTACAACTTCAACTTCCCCGGCACGCCATCGGCGTTCGTTACTGCGTTCAGGAAATACTACGGGCCGACGATGAATGCATTCGAAGCTGCAGAGAGGAACGGTCGAGCCGCAGATCTGATGAAGGAGCTGGAGGATCTGTTCACCAGGCAAAACCAGAGCACGCGCAAAGACGCCACCGCCATTCCCGCGACCTTCCTGCGCGTTACGGTTGCGCTTTGAATCCGGTGGCAGCCTGGACCACACCTTCCTTTCAATGAAGTGACGCTGGCGCGCGCAACGGCGCCAGCGTCACTCAGCCGGTCGCAACCGGGGCGCGACGGGCAGATCGAGCGGAAATCACCATCCCGCTTCCCACGGAGCGACGGGCCCGAACCGCTCCGTGAGAAAGTCGATCAGCGCGCGCACGCGCGACGAGAGCGTGCGGTTGGGCAGATAGACGAGGTAGATCGCGCTCTCCGGCAGGACCTGAAATTGGCGCAACAGCGGCACCAGCTGCCGCTGCCGCAAGGCGTCCGCCGCCATGTACAGCGGCAGGACGCCGACTCCCAGGCCGGCAGCGACCGCCGCGCGCACTGCGTTCATCTCGTCGGTTTCGAGCACGCCGTCGACCTGCACCGAATATTTCCGCTTGTCCCGCCGGAACGTCCAGACGCCCTTCGGCGCGAGCGCGGGGAACAGCACGCATTGGTGCTTGCCGAGGTCTTCGATGCGGCGCGGGGTCCCGTGCCGGCGGAGGTACGCCGGCGACGCGCACAGCACGCTCCGGTTGGCAGCGAGCTTTCGCGCCACCAGGTTGGGCGCCGGATCGAACGACACGCGAATGCCGAGATCGAATCCCTCGTCGCCCAGATCGAGCGCGCGATTGCTGCAGAAGAGCTTGACCTGGATCCTCGGATACTTCCGGTAGAACTCGCCGAGCGCGGGCAACACGTGCCGTACCGCGAACGCCGGTACGGCCGTCACCTTCACCAGGCCCGCCGGCTCGGTTTGCGTGCGGGCGAGCCGCTCCTCGGCGAGCTCCGCCTCCCGCACGATCCTCGCGCAATGCTCGTAGTAGACGGCGCCGGCCTCGGTCAGGCTCAGCCTCCGCGTCGAGCGGTTCAGCAGCTTGACCGACAGCCCCCGTTCCAGTGCGCTCACGTGCCGGCTCGCCAGCGACTTCGACATCCCGAGCTTGTCCGCGGCGGCGGAAAAGCTCTTCGCCTCCACCACCTGCGCGAATACCCGCATCCCGCTCAGCCGATCTTTCATTGGCATTGCCTTTGCAACAATGAGTTGCAGTACACCCTATTTATCCCGATCCTGCAACCGCCTAAATTAGGGACATATCGGCCAGAGCCGGGGCGAAGGGTGGAGCGCCCGGCCGGCACCGCACCGAGGAGACCGCAATGGACCGGATCGTCAGGATCGGACAGCTGGAAATTCGTTACCTCGTGGACGGCGCGCGGGACGGCGGGCTGGGGCTGTTCGAGTTGAAGGTCCCGCCCGGAGCCCACGTGCCTCCGCCCCACAGCCATACCCACAACGAGGAGTGCGTCTACGTGCTGGAGGGCGTGCTCAGATACACGGTCGACGACGAGACCCGCGACCTGAGGCCAGGCGAATGGATGTCGACGCCGCGCGGTGCCGTGCATCATTTCAGCAACCCCGGTGCCAAGACCGCGCGCACGCTCGTGATGCTGACCCCGGACATCGGCGAGCAATACTTTCGCGACGTGGGTGCCCTGGCCGCCGCGGGTGGGCCGCCCGACCGTGCCGAACTCATGGCGGTCATGGCCCGATACGGGTTGGTGCCGGCGGCGCCGAAGCAGGCGCCGCGTGTCGCGAACGGTTGAGCAGTCGCTTGTGCGACTGCCCGCTCATGCGTAAAGAAAGAAAAAGGGGTGCATCGCTGCAACCCCTTGGAATGACTGGCGCGCCCGGCAGGATTCGAACCCACGACCCCCTGGTTCGTAGCCAGATACTCGGGCGCAACTTATTGATTAACTGTGTCAACGGTAGCCGGCCGTTCCATGCTTTTGCCCTGTTTTGTACGCTAATGCGCGCTCGAGTCCCCAAAAAGTCCCCACGCACGAAAGCGATTCGTGCAGACCCAGTTCTAGCCTAAGCGGCCGAGCGTATGGGCTGGACAATTGGAACGTGGGCTGAGTCATACGGGCAGACGTCGGCAGTCTCCCCTCCAACCAGAAGCGGCCCTTGGGCGACAGGACCGAGAACGCTGCGCTGCTGCGGTTATCGCCGCTTCTTCCGCGGCGGACGCTTCCGCTGGGGCGTGTGCCGTTTGCCGGGAGCCTCAGGCCGCGCCAGCCAAGTTATCCGATACCGCCCGCCACGCCTCAGCCACTCGACCAGGCAGATGCGCGTGACCTGTGACAGCATCGTGATCATCTCGTGGAACGACGGATCGCGGAAGGGATCTCCAAAAAGCAGGGGAGCGATGTCATCCGCGGCGAGCGCCCCATGATGCACGTGGCGACTGCGCAAGTCCTGAGGCGGCACTCGGAGATTACGGAGCGATTGCGCGGTCGGCACATCGATGAGGCTTGCCACCACGTCGTACACGTTCGCCTTCTTATGGCGATTCCCCGACGGTTTCAGAGCCTCGCAGGCGACGACGAGAAACACCGCGTAGGCCGTCCGCTGCGCCGGCCACATCGAACGCGCGATGTCGTACGCGTTGCAGGCATTAAGAAACTGCTCCTTGAGAGCCTCGGGCAGCGCGATGAATGAGCGCCACAGGCCTTCGATGTCATGCGGAACCCGCTGCGCTCGGTCATCCGGCCATACCCCGGAGCGGCCGAGACCGGGGCGCGCCACTGTTTCGAGCGTGATCGGCGGCGCCGAGCCGCGTGCCGGCAGCCCAGGTGGCAAGTCGATCTCTGCGTAGCCGACCGTGCGGAGCCGACAGTCGGTAATCTGATTGCGTTCGTCGATCTCGGGGACCCATTCGGATTCCCATCGTGTGTTCTCGACGTGCAACCCGAGAACTGGCGACAGTAAGAGGCGAAGCTCACGAAGTATTCGCTGGAACTTGGCGCTGACGCCCTGGAAGCCGATTCCCTCGACGACGGCGTCCACGATGACGACTTGTCGGCCCAACAAACTGTCAGGGGACCGCGAGGGCGGTCCGAGTCGCAGGGATTCAGTGAGCCAGAGCTCGCCGGTCCACGGGAGCCCATCGTAGACGAGCCAGCTCCGGCGATGCTCGCGGTCCATCCGCCCGGTTCGAAGACGAGTGGCCACTTCGGCGAAGAACTCTTGCGCGAGCTGAAGCGCTGCTGCCGGATCACCACCCGGCCGTGCACGGATGTCAAGACGACCGCCGCGAGTCTTCTCCCAAACGACCTCGATCGTCGGACCCGCCTGACCCGGCACGAGATGCACCGTCAACGATCCTGAACTCTCCTCAGCGTCGAGCTGTCCGAAGCTCGACGAGCTCCAGCCCCGTCCTGTCGACTCCGCGTGCAGGTGGGCCATCCAATCTCCCGCCTGAGCAGCAGGAATGGACTCCGATATCGGCCATGCACCGGCCTCGAAGCGATGATCTGCCACGGGACGAAGCCCGCCGGCGCCGTTAGCGACGTGGACGGTCGCGCCCGACTTTTTTTTCTTCGAAGACATCGATTAGATCTCTTGAGGGTGGCTTGAACCACAGATCGAACAGTGCTCGATCATTGGCGCGGGCCAGGGGGACGACCCTGAGCACCGTTCAAGCGCCATAGTGGACCCTAGCCTTCGATAAAGCGCATCACCTTCGCGTGCTCGATCGAGTCGCCCAAAGATCTCCCTGAGATTCCGGCAAGCGCGAGCAAACTGGTTTGGTGCGACGTGGTGCTATCCCGGCCGGAAGGTTGTGACACCCTCGATTGTCAGCACGGTGTGCAGTTGGAGTACGGCTACCAACGTCGGCTCCGGGACGTCAGCGACCGCCCGACTCGGCGGTTACCACGGGCCCCAACCCTACACCTCCGGCACCAAAGTCCTCGTAGCGGCGACGGTGTTATGTCCGCTGTCTCCGAAAGCCCGTTTCACTTCGGCGGCTGCTCCTTACTTAGTAGCGCCTTCAGATCCGCGAAGGGACCATAGGTCGACACGCTGCCGCCGACGGAAGCGCTGCTCCCGCCGCCAGTCACCTCCAACCGCCGCTGGTGTTCGTTGTCGTGGCAGTACAGACACAGCAATTCCCAGTTGCTGCCATCGGGCGGGTTGTCGTCGTGATTGTGGTCCCGGTGGTGGACGGTCAGCTCGCGCACGTTGGCGCGCGTGAACTCGCCGGCGCAGCGCCCGCGGATCCACGGGTAGATCTTCAGCGCCTATTCCCGATAGCCCCGCTCGCGCTTCTCGGCGGCGCGATGGGCTTCGGCGACGATGCGGTCCAGCTTGCCAGGGTCACCTGTGCTCATGCAGCCACCTGTGTGCCTGCCGTCGAACGAAGCAGGGCTTGGGTCCAACCGCGATCGAATCTCCGATCTTGGGCGGCAAACACGACCCCGGTTGAACGGCGGCAACAATCCGCCAGGTCCTATTTGGCTACTGGCGGCGTGCCGGTAATTGCCTTAAAGGCTTCTACATCCACAAGGTCCTTGGACAACTTCTCCACCCACGCCTCGGTATAGAGGTAATCTTTGTGTACCGCGTCGTAGACGCAGTACTTCGAGTCCGTCGTTTCTGGCTTTCCCGCCCCAGTCTTGGGCCGAATCTTGAAGTGTTGCCACGCCGCGGTATGCGTAGCAACCGTGAATCTATGGGGCAATTTTGCTCGGACCTTAGTAACCACCTGCGTTGGTTTGTGCAAATCGAGGTTCGCAATCGGTATGAGTTTCTCCTTGATCAAGACGTTGAGCTTTTCCAGTCGGGCCAGATCGTCGCTGTTCGACTCGTCTATCTTGATGAACTCCACCGCGGCATCAGCGAGCTCTTTCTTCCCGGCGACCTTCGGGACAAGGAAGACACTGAAGGAGTACTTGGTGCTATTGAGCGTCGAAGACGGTAGGCCAGCCCGGAACTTCTCGACGTACTCCTTGACGCTTTTCGCCGCGCCGGCGGCAAGAGCTTTTGCGGCTTTCTTTTTCTCTGGTGGGACGACTTGGCTGAACTGCAGGGACACTGCGAGTTGCTCAGCGAGGGCGTAGTCGGAGCCAAACTGGGCGGCCAGCATTTCTTCGAGATTCAGTAGGGCGGCCTGACACTCGCCGTACAGACCGGCGTCAAGATCGGGAAGATGCCTGTGCTCAATCTTGTTTCGTAGCCCGATCAGGAACTCGAGGTTCTTCCGCTCGGGCGGGTTATCGCTCCCGTAGTACTGCTTCAGGCACTCGCTCAACTCCCAGTGCTTCGGCTCCCCCTCCACATGTACGTATCGGTCGCCTTTCGAAGTCTTCCCTTTCTTCTTGTACCAGGGCTTGGTCTTCTTCCGGTAGAAAACGGCATGGAGCAGCGCTGTCCACGCCATGACAATAAGAACGATGTAATGAGCGGCTCGGAACCGGGGACCGGGGCGATTGTAGACGTCAACGGCGGCAATTGCGGCCGCTCGGCATTTCGCAAGATTGTCTCTTGCGGTCTGTGGAAGCCCCTTAGGCATCGACGATTAGTTGAGGATCAACGACGCATATCAGCGGCCGCATGCCGGCGGCAACGCCGCTGACATGCACCGCCGCGTGTGCAGGTTAGGGGGATCCAGCGCTCGCGCCGAAGATCGAATATAGATCAAGGACTCTCACCACAAACGTAAGTACTCCGCCCCCAACGATCAGCAGTGTTATGAGCCAGTGCTCTCTTGCGATTTCCGCGATGACGGCTGGCTGGAACCCGTGTTGCTCCCACCAGGTTGAGTTGGTCTTCAGCGTGCGGTTCGAGGCGCGCTCGAAGAGGTTCGCAAAGATATCCACCTTCCGCAGTGTCGATTGATGGAGTTTCACGAATTCTTTTTCCTCAAAGGCTTTCGCTTCGTCGGCGCCTACGAGGAAGTCCCGAGCGGTAATCTTGTTCTTCCTCACCAGGGACTCGAGTCGCGGATGCCCGATGTACGCGATCCCATAGAGATCTATCATGGCGCGCGCCAAGTCAAACTTGCGGTCCTCGGCGATGAGTAGAGGTTGCCCTCCGAGCACTCTGTACCGATGCTCAATAGCCGCGAAGCCGTAGTTAACATCCCGCATGTTCCAGTGCACCCAGTGATAGTGCTGACGCGAAAGCACGAACTGGAAGAAGCGATCCAACATCTGGCGCTCGAGGTCGTCGTAGTGCTGGTCGATCTGATCGAACGCAACACCTTTCTCTTCGGCGATCTGGTGGATCGAAAAGGAGTCCGTTTGGCCTGAGCTGAGATTCCGAACGGCAATAGACGTGATGCGCGGAGTCTTCCCATCACTCTTGTCGTAGAAACTCTCGCAGGAGTAATGAACGACCAGGACAGTCTGGCCCAACTCGAGCAGCTGATCCATCTTTTGGGTCACTGCTTTCTTGCGGCGGAGTCTTTGAAGCTCTCGGCCCATCTCAGATTACCCTACGGTGATTGGCGGGACTCATGGGTCCGGAGCTGGCAATGACATGGCCAGCACCTAGAGCTTGTTTTGCTGTCAAGTTCGTCCGGCTTGGTCCGGCCAAGGACCGGATCATACGGATGCCAGACGTCTCCTCATTGCGATATGTTCATCGTTCTCGCCAAAGAGATCACGAAAGGACTCGCGAATGGTCCTTCCTGGCCGATTCACGACCAGGGCACGTTCCTCTCGTGTCGCTATCCACAGTTCCCCAGGCTCGCCCCGCGTGCTTCCCAAGGCTCACCAAGTGGACCTACATGAAGAAGTTGCCGCGCGGTACCGGCATGTACACTGGACCCTCGACGACGCGCGGCGCGGGTTAGAACCTCGTGCGTCTGAGGCGGGTCCGAGCACACGAGGTCTGCGGGCCGCCTCAGCCCATGATGCGCAGGCACAAAGTTCCGGGGGGCGCCTGTTCGCTTCCGTGTCGGTGCCTTGGACGCTATCTCCGCGCTACCGTCTTCCGTCGGCCCGACGCCCCGTTGGTCGCCCGTGCGTGAACTCCTATGGCATTTGCTATCGCGGCCTTGAAGTTCTGCGGCGTATAGATGTGATCTAGCGTCAGGTGCTCCTCCGCGTCCAAGAGAAGTTCCGACAGCACCCCAAGCAACTTCGAGCGGTCCATCTGCAGGCCTGTCTTGGTCTTCGTCACGGCTGCGATCCGATCCACCTCGTTGATCAGGCCGAGCTGGACGCTGATGTTGCGGGTGACTTTCCGGCCTAGATCCCGAGGGGCCACCCTCCGCTGCCCCGCTTTCGCTGCGTTCGCTCGCGTAATGCTCACCTGTCCTTTCCTCCCGATTTAGGCCACCGGCTGGCTGTCACCGGATGAGTCCCGTCTGCACGGCTTGTGCGATCGCCTGGGATCGTGTGCGGACCTTAAATTTACGCTTCACCGAAGCGATATGGTAGTTGGCCGTGCTTTCGCTAATTCCCAACTCGCGCGCAATCCGTTTCGACGAGTGACCGCGGGCCGCCAATGCGAGTACTTCGAGCTCCCGCTTGCTCACCTCGCCTACCGGCATGTCGAACACGACGAGCTGGCTTCGAAGGTTGTGGAAGAACCACTCGTGGAAGTAACTGGCAAAGAGGTATGTCCGGCCGACCGCGAGCTGCAGGTCCTCGTCCTGAGGAAGCTCCGGTTGCGATGAGTTGACGCCGAACATCGCGTTCTCGCCGGTCGTGCTTCTCAACGGAAGCGTGATTCCGCTCCGAAGTCCGTGCTGGGCCGCGTCCTTGAGGAACGCATCCGCCTTCGGCCCGTAGCTTCGCCTCGAATCCCAGAGGAACGGTGTCACATGACGCAAGCAGTTCTGTACGCGTGGATCAATCTCGAAGTACGTCATCCGGTCGTATCGCGCGACCCATTCGTAAGGCATCGTGGTGACCACCACGATGTCGGGATCGTTCTGCTCGTTCGGGACAAGGGACCCGTAGACGAAGGTGTCAAACCCGATCGCCTGGACGATCTCGGAAACGGTCCTGACCAGCTGAGTCCCCGTCTTCGCTTTCAGCAGTGACGCGACGAACTCGGGGACATACCCCTGATTGATCAGCGGTTCGACCCCTACCATTTCTGACAGGTGCAGCATCCGGAACATCTGTCTATATTCCTCTTAGCCGCTGTTGGTTCAACATTTTTCTAGTTAATTGTCTGCGTAGAAACTTCACCATAAATCTCGGTCGTTTTGCAAGTGGTTTGATGGGCGTACTCAAGTGCATCCGCGTCGGGAAGATCCATTCGAGTGGCATCGGCTGCTATCCGGTCGATGGCTGATCCTCTGCGCCCTTGCCGTCGCGGTGACGCTTCTCAGCGACGCGAGTTACGCGCAGTCGTTCGGGCGGATCAACACCGCGCTGCAAACCCTCGTTGACTTCATGACCGGGACCACCGGGCGTCTGCTCGGAATCCTCGGCGTAGCAGGCCTCGGCATCGCAGCCTGGTTCGGGAGACTCAGCTACTGGCGCGCTGGCGAGATCGTGCTCGGCATCGCCATCGTGTTTGGCGCAGCCGAAATCGTGGACCTCTTTGCCAAATGAACGGGAACATGGAGCAAGCGACGTTCGCGGACGACACCGACCCCGTGTTCCTGGGGTTGACGCGGCCGGCCATGTTTTGGGGCGTGACGCACTCCTTTTTCGTCATCAACCTGATCGTATGCCTGATCGGCTTCCTCGCCGCGCACTCCTGGCTGGCCCTGCTGCTCGCCATCCCGATCCACGGTCTCGGATACCTCGCCTGCCTTCGAGATCCGCACGTGTTCGACCTGGCGTACGTCAAGGCCTCGAGGTGCTCGCGGTGCGTCAACCGACGCTTCTGGGGCGCAACTACATATGACCTCGCTTGACGTCGCCCTCTCCCCTCCCCGACCAGGCCTGGCGGGGATCGCCAAGCGCGAGGTGCCAGCCTGCGAGCACATTCCCTACGCTTGTCATTACGACGACTACACGCTCCTCACGAAGCAAGAGGATCTGCTGCAGGTCATCCACGTAGCAGGGCTGCCGTTCGAGACTGCCGATGACGAGCTGCTCGTTCTTCGCAAGAACCTGCGGAACGCTCTGCTTCGGAGCGTGGCAGATAGCCGTTTTGCCCTTTACGTGCACACCATCCGGCGCGGGCTCTGCGTCTATCCGGACGGCGATTTCCCGCGCGGCTTCGCTTTCGAGGTCGACCGCCGTTGGCGCGCCAAGCACCGGGCGACGACGACGTTCGCGAACGAGCTATACCTGACCCTGCTGCGGAAGGCGCCAGCGGGCAGCGTGCGCGGCGCGAAGAGCTGGGTCGATCGGCTGTCCCATCGCGCGAACCGCACGGAGCGCCGGCTGGCGTTGCGCATCGCTCACAAAGAGCTGCGGGCGATCTCGCAGCGATTTCTCGCGTCTCTTCAAGAGTACCGGCCGCGCGTCTTGGGCCTCGTCCGCGAAAACGGCTGGACTTACTCCGAGCCCGCGCGATTCCTCGGGCGACTCATCAACCTCGAAGATCGCCCCGTCCTACTCCCGACGATGGATCTTTCGAAGTACCTGCCCTGGCGGAGGATCTACTTCGGCCGAGACGCCTTGGAGATCGCCGGCGCACCCTCAGCATCGCCGAAGCTCGCTTCTGTCGTCTCGATCAAGGAGTACGGCCCCGAGACCTATGCGGGGCTCCTGGACCGATTCCTCCAGATTCCGAGAGAACTCGTCATCACGCAATCGTTCGTCTTCGAGGATCGGCAAGCGGCGCTGGGTCGAATGCAGATGCAGCAGCGCCGAATGATCCAGACAGACGATCTCGCCGGCAGCCAGGTCAGCGAGATCGACCAGGCGCTCGATGATGCGACGTCGGGACACATCGCTTTTGGCCATCACCACCTCACGGTCCTATGCACCGAGGACTCGCTTGCCGCGCTCGACAAGGCAGTCGCCGATGTCGAAGCCGCGCTCGTCGACATCGGCATCGTGTCCGTCCGCGAGGACCTCAATCTCGAGGCGGCGTTCTGGGCGCAGCTCCCTGGAAACTTCCCCTACATCGCGCGCCGCGCGCTCATCAGCACCGCCAACTTCGCCGGATTTGCCTCCCTGCACAACTATCCCTGCGGGAAGCCTTCCGGCAACTGCTGGGGGCCGGCAGTGACGCTCCTCGAGACGGTCTCGGGCACGCCCTATTTCTTCAACTGGCATCGCGGCGAGGTGGGTCACACCCTTCTGATCGGTCCGACTGGCGCCGGCAAGAGCGTCGCGATGAATTTCCTGCTCGTCCAGAGCGCGAAGTTCCAGCCGCGCGTCTTTTACTTCGATAAGGACCACGGTGCGGAGATCTTCATACGCGCTATGGGCGGCGCCTACGCGGTACTGGGCGGAGGACACGATGCCGGGTTCAACCCGCTTCAGCTTGCCGACACGCCGGCCAACCGCGCGTTCCTCGAACGCTGGCTCGGCGCCCTCGCGGCCGCCTTCGGTGAGCCAATAAAGGCCGTTGAATCGACTGCGATCGGCTACGCAGTGGAAGGCAACTACAGCCTGCCACTCTCGTCGAGAACGCTCGAGAACATTGCTCCCTTTCTCGGCCTGGAGGGCCCGGGCACGCTCGGCGGCAGGCTTTCCGTCTGGTACGGCACCGGCAACCGGTCCAAGCTTTTCGGCGGCGCCGATGATCGGCTCCGCCTGGACGGACGGTTCTTCGGCTTCGAGATGGGGGAGATCCTGGACGACCCCGTCGCACTCGCGCCGGTGTTGCTCTACCTCTTCCACCGCATCGAGCTGCAGCTCGACGGCACGCCGACGATCCTCGTGCTCGAGGAGGGCTGGAAGCTCCTGGACACCCCGATCTTCGCGCCGCAGATCAAAGACTGGCTGCAGACGCTGCGGAAGCTCAACGCGATCGTCGTCTTCGTCACCCCGAACATCGAGAACGCGGTCGAGTGCTCGATCGGCGACACGCTCGTCCAACAGGCCGCCACCAGCGTCTTTCTTCCGAACTACAAGGCGAGCAAAAAGCACTACTGCGACGCGTTCAAGCTCTCGGAGCGGGAGTACCAGGTCGTCCGAAACCTGGAGCCCGAGAGCCGCTGTTTCCTCGTCAAGCACGGCACCGATTCCGTCGTGGCCAAGCTCGACCTGTCCGGTCTCGAGGACTTGATACCGGTGCTCTCCGGGACCGCCGAGAACGTCCGGCTACTCCACGAGGTCCTCGCCGAGGCAGGCGAAGATCCCGAGGTCTGGCTGCCTCTCTTCACAAGGAGGGTCAAAGATGCCAAATCCACTCCTGCCGTTCACTAGGATCCTGTCGCTGACTGCCCTGACGCTGGCGCTCCCCGCCCACGCACAGTGGGCTGTCGTCGACGTGTTTGCTCAGGTGCAATGGCCCACACAGATACGGACCATGATCGAGCAGTACAACACCCTGAGAGCGCAGTACGAGAAGCTCCGGGAGCAGGTCATCGAAGCGACGAGAACGAACGAGTACATCACCGGGGCGTCGGGAAAAGCATGGCTCCTGAACGGCGTTATCGAACAAGCCGAGCGCCGCTGGCTCCCTACCTCGTGGCAAGACGTGATCGCCATGCAGAAGATCGGCCTGAATCCAGGCCGCTACGCAGACCGCCTGAAGTGGTACGAGGAGCGGCTGAAGAGCATCGACGCCAAGACCATCGTCCAGGCCATTCCGGGCCACCGGGCAAACTGGAGTTACCAGCTCGCCAGCGAGCATACGCGGGCCGCATTTGCCGCCGCTGAGGCGCTATTCGATCAACTCGACAAACGCCTCCGAAACCTGGAGGCGCTCAACGAGCAGATCGAGCGGGCCGATTCCCTGAAGCAGGCGGTTGACCTCAACAGCCGCATGCTCGCCGAGCAGAGCTTCATATCGATCGAGCTCGCACGGCTGCAGAGCATGCAGTTGATGCTGCTGGCGAGCGCCCAGAACGGCAGCAACTCGGGTACCGCGACCCGGGCCGAGTTCCTGAAGACCCGCTAGGTCCATCCGGGAAAAGGAGATTGCGATGAGATGGCTCCTCATTGCTCTTCTGCTACTGCTGTCCGCTTGCGCCGCGAAAGACAATCGGGCCACGCCCTGCGCGGGCGCTGGCCCGAACCCCTGCGGTCCCGAGCGAGCGGCAAACGATCCGTGGCGGTCATGAAGCGCGCGACGCTCTGTCTTCTGCTCGCGCTGAGCGCGTGTGGGCCCCAAGATGACAACCCGCTCATCGCGGCCACAGATAGCCAGTTTCTGCAAGCGATGGACTTTCGGGCCTCCGACTGCTACCAGGCTTTGTTCGCGCCGGAGCGACTCAGGAACGCAAGCGGTCAGCCGGTGACACCCGGGGCCGCTGCGGTGACAAAGGGCGCTTGCATCGAGCGGGTACAGAGCGCTGCAGCGCGGGCAGGGATCAGCCCTGCGATTGTGCCTAAGCACCTCGACGATCCGCGTGTCCAGGTGCGATACGCAAAGCTCAAGGCTACGCAGTAGCAGACGCGCGCCATGCCGAACTTCGTGACAGACACGCTCGCGAAGGTCGACAGCACCTTGCTGAGCTATACCGCGACCGCGTTCAGCGACCTGGCCGCTGCGAACGCCGCAACCCTAAGACTGATGCTCATCCTCTACGTCGCGATCTTCGGAATCCTCGTCTGGTATGGGGCGGTGCGGCTCACCATGGCGCAGGTGGTGAAGCACCTCTTCACAGCGGTGGTCGTGTTCGTGCTGGCGACGAGCTGGGGTGCCTTCAGCGCCTTCTTCTACGAGGTCTTTACAAACGGCCCGGACGCCCTTGTCGGCGCCATCGTGGCCGCGGGCAGCAAAGCGAGCGCGAGCGACGCGCTCGGAACGGTGTTCGATCGCGGGATGGAAGCTGCCAAGAATGTCTGGGACAAATCCGGTCTCACGGACCCGGTCCCCGCTCTCGTAGGGATCGTCGTTTATGTCGGAACTCTGCTACTCGTCGGGATCGCCCTCTTCCTGCTTGTGCTGGCGAAGCTGGCGCTAGCTGTGCTGCTCGCGCTGGGTCCGCTGTTCGTCATGCTCTACCTCTTCCAGCCCACGAGGACGTTCTTCGACGGATGGATTCGGCAACTGGCGACCTTCGCCCTCGTGCCGGTGCTCACCTTCGGCATCCTGAGTCTCATGCTGCGGATCATCGAGCCAGTAACGGCTGGCCTCGTAGCGCGGGGCGCCTCGATCACACTCATCGATACCGCCCAGTTTCTATTGATTGGGCTGATCACCGCGTTCCTCTTCACCCAGGTCCTATCGATAGCTGCGAGCCTAGCCGGTGGCTTCGTCCTCCACGCTTCAGGCGCTCTCGGTCTCGTCACGTCACCCGTGAGGGCTTCCGGACGCGAAGCGCGAGCGTTCGGATCTGATCTGTTGAACCGCGCCGCCGGCCTTCGAACCTGGCAGCGCAGCGTCACCTATCGCAGCGGGGCGGCAATAGGCCGAACCGCACAAACGCTCTATTCGAGGCTTCGCAGACGCTGAACATGAACGTCCGAGCCTTGTCATTGCGCCGCGAACACGAACGCCCTGGTTCAGCGGAGTCGCCAGCAGTACGCGCGAAGCCGGCAGCCAGTGTCCTCGACGACGCCCAGGCCGAGGACTGGTTCTACGACCGATACCAGTCCGCCCGGGTCAACGGCAACCGTTGGTTCGTCGCCGCAGTGCTGCTGGGCACGCTCGCGAGCTTCGCGGTGGGCGCTGTAGTCGTCCTGACACCGCTGAAGACTGTCCACCCCTTCCTGGTCGAGGTGAACGGCGCCAGCGGTGAAGTGCGCGTCCTGAGGCCCTTCGATGTCGAGAACTTTGCACCCAGCGACGCGGTGACCAAGTCGTTCCTCGCCAAGTATGTAATCGCGCGCGAGACCTACGATCCGCAGGACCTCAAGGAGAACTACCAGGTCGTGCGGCTGATGTCCGACACCGCCGAGGGCCTGCGTGTCGACAATCAGCTTTCGCCGACCAACGCCGCGAGCCCGCTCAACCGGTATCAGAACCACACCGTGCGAGCCGTGCGCGTCAAGTCCGTGTCCTTCCTGAACAAGCGGACGGCGCAGGTGCGCTTCGCGTCGGCAGAGACCACGCGGACCACGAAGAAGGAGGACGCGTGGGTCGCGATCGTCTCGTTTCGTTTCGTGAATCTGCCGGAGACCGAAGAGGACCGCCTCGTGAACCCTCTTGGTTTCCAGGTCACCGCCTACCGCGTGGACCAGGAGCTCGTGCAGTGAAGGCCCCGCTGCTCTTCCTGCTGGCGGGCCAGCTGTGGGTTTCCGGCGCTTTCGCTGAGCAGGCTCTGCGGCCTGCGCCTTCGGACTCGCGGATCTTTCTTGCGACGTATCGGGACAGTGAGGTCTACAAGATCGTCGCGAGTTATGGCTTCCAGACGACCATCGAGTTCTCCGAGAAGGAGACGGTGGAAACCATCTCCATCGGCGATTCGATCGCCTGGCAGGTTGTTCCCGCAGGACACCGAGTGTTCCTGAAACCCCAGGAACAGAACGCCGTCACGAACATGACTGTCGTCACCTCGTTACGCCCCTACTACTTCGAGCTCGGGGCGAAGAAGAACAGCAACCCGGCCTCGGTCACGTTCCTGCTCCGCTTCACTTATCCGGATGCAAGCCCAACCGTCCTCGGTGTACGTAGCACGAGCCGGCCGGCTACCGTGCCCGCCAGGAAGCCAAGCGACTACAACTTCAACTACACGTTGACCGGCTCCCGGGAGATCGCACCGCTGCGCGTCTTCGACGACGGCGAGTTCACCTACATGCAGTTCAAGGCGCTGACGGATCTGCCGGCGATCTTCCTGGTCGGCAAGGACAAGCAAGAGTCGGTCGTGAACTACCGCGTCGAAGGACCCTACGTGGTGATCGAACGAATCGCCAACCAGTTCAGCCTGCGACACGGCAGCGACGTGGCTTGCGTCTACAACCGCAGCACCCCGACTGCGCCGCCGGACACGGCGAGCTCGGATCGGTCGCCTCTCCGCGCGGCGAAGGCGGAATCGCCATGAACGAAGACGAAGAGGAACTGGCACGCCGGCAACAGGCGCTGGACGAGCGCGAGCGCGAGCTGCTGGGGCGCGAGGAGGAACTTGCGCGCCAAGCCCGCGCTCAGGGACCAGGGCAATCGAGCAGTGGACCGCGCGAGCGGCTGGATCGGCCGGCGCCCCTTGTCGCGGAAGGGCCTCGCCGAAGCCTCGCATTCCTGCTCGTGTTCTTGGCTGCGCTTGGGCTATTGGGGTGGATCGTCCTTCGGCCGACCCAGAAGCCCGCCAAGGACGCAGAGGCGGAAGCCCTACCCTTCGAGTCTCGGAGATCCGCAGGCCTCAATCTGCAAGTTCCAGGACCGCCGGAACCGGTTCCCGGCGGCCCTGCCGAGCCGCTGCCCTCGCCGGTCCGAAACGAAGCTGCGGACCGCCTGCGCCAGCAGGAGCAGGAACTGATGATGGCCCGCCAGCGAGCGCCGATCCTGATCGCTCAGGGCGCGGGATCGAGCTCGAGGCGAACAGGGAACGCCGGCGGAGTTCCAGCTTCTACCGTGCCAGCGCCGGCGGAGCTACCAAGTCTCGACCGACTGCTGGCCGTGGACGCATCTCGCATCGATGCGCTGGGCCGCGGGCCGAGCGAGTCCATCGACCCGAATACGCGCTTCCAGAGACAGCTCACCAAGAGTTCGACGCCCACCTCGGTCGCAACGCGCACTCCCGAGCGCAATTTCCTCGTACTACAGGGCAAGTTCATCGACGCGGTAGCGGAGACCGCGATCAACTCCGACCTTCCCGGCCAAGTGCGAGCGCTCGTCAGCTACGACGTCTACGCCGAATCCGGACGGCGAGTGATGCTGCCGCGCGGGACGCGGCTCATCGGCGAGTACAACACCGCCATCGCGAAAGGCCAGGAGCGGCTCTTTGTCGTCTGGACCCGGGCGATCCGCCCCGACGGGATCGACATCGCGCTTCTTTCCGGTGGGAGTGATCCCTTGGGGCGTGCCGGCTTGTCAGGCGAGGTCGACAACCATTTCTGGACCATCTTCGGCACGTCGGCACTTCTCAGCATCATCGGCGCCGGTGCTGCGACGGCCGGTGTAAACCCGGGGCAGGATCAGTTCAACTCGGCTGCGATCTACCGGGCCGAGATCGCCGAGTCCTTCAACCGCAGCGCCGGGCGCGTGCTCGATCGGTATCTCGATATCAAGCCGACCATCAGGATCGCGAACGGCGAGAGGCTGAAAGTCTTCGTCGCGCGAGATCTGGACTTCTCCGCAGCGCTGGCCTCCCTGGAGCCGCGCGACCAGGTCACCGTGGTCAGGTAGACAGGGCTCGCCCAATGAGCACGGTCGCCCTGCAGACTTTCGCGGCGCCGCTGCTGGACCTCCTCGAGCGCAACGGCGTGAGCGAGCTCTCGGTCAACCGGCCTGGCGAGGTCTGGCTCGAAGTCGGAGACACGATGGAGCGGCACGAGATCCCCCGGCTCACTCTCGACCACTTGAAGCAGTTCGCGCGGCTCGCCGCCCAGTACACCGAGCAGCTGATCAGTGAGGAGCGTCCCCTGCTGTCCGGGACGCTTCCTGGCGGATACCGGATACAGATCGTGTATCCGCCAGCGGTGGAGCCGGCGACGATCGCGTTATCCATCCGTCGGCAGGTCATCCGGGACGTGGCGATCGACGAGTGGGCTGGCTCTCCGCCGGCCTCGCCGCCCGAAGACCAGGAGGCTTCGGACGATCGACTACAAGCGCTCCACGCGGAAGGCCGGCACGTCGAGTTCGTCGTGGGGGCGGTCCGAGCACGCAAGAATCTCCTGATCTCGGGCGGTACCTCCACCGGCAAAACCACGTTCCTGAACGCCTGCCTGAAACAGATCCCCGCGACCGAACGGGTCATCACGATCGAGGATGCCCGGGAGGTCCAACCGCCTCACCGGAACCGGCTTCACCTCCTGGCTTCGCGTGGCGAGCAGGGCCGCGCCAAGGTTACCGCGCAGCAACTCCTGGAGGCGTCACTCCGCCTGCGACCTGACCGGATCATCCTGGGTGAGATCCGCGGCACGGAATGCGTCACCTACTGGTCGGCGATCAACAGCGGGCATCCAGGCAGCCTCACTTCGATCCACGCCGACACACCGCAGCTCGCCTTCGAGAAGCTCGTGATGCTCGGCATGCAGGCCGGGCTGGGTTTCACCCGAGACCACATCGTCGACTACCTCCGGCACACGCTCGATGTGGTCGTGCAGCTTCGGCGCGACTCGGTCAACCGTCGCTTCATTTCCGACGTTTGGTATGTCACCGCGCCGGCGCACTGACTTTCGCGGTGCGGCTCTCGCGTTGGCTCTCGTGGCCGGCATGGGAACGCCGGCCGCGGTGCAGGCGAGAACGGAGGCCGAAGCGGTGGATGAGTTGTTCGCCGTCCTTGGCGCAACGTTGCCATGCGCACGTTATGCGGTCGCCTGGCTCGCCGAGCCGCCGAACAGGATCGAGCATCGCTGTGCTGACTCGATCGGGGCCGCAGCGGTTCTACGAGACGAGGTGCCCGCAGAACGCGTCTCCTACACGGTGGACATGCGAGCGGCGCGCGAGCGATACACGTCCGTCTATCGGTTCCGCGGCACGGCGGCTCCCGCTGTCGTGCTCGCTCAGTTTCTGACCGGCGTCGTCACACTCACGGACTTAGCGGGCGCCTCGGGACGTCATTCGTCACCGCTGATCGTCTACAGTAGGAGCACCGTGCCACTGACTTCGCCGAGATCATTGGTCACCGGCCCCCATCGGCGGGAGGCAGACAAGGCGATGGCTTTCCCGCGATAGGAACGGTATGGACCTGAACGCCTGGTTCCACTGGCTCTTTCCGTCGCCCGGGTACTTCCTGTTGGCCCTGGCCGGTCTCCTTGTGCTCTTCGGTCTGATTGGCGGCCTGACGGATTCCCGCGTGTTCACCGAAGCGGATCCGCCACCCCCGGACGAAGAAGATCGGCCGTCGAGCAGGCCCTGGTGGACGCGAGACGAAGAACACTATCGGGAATGGAACGAGCATCAAGCGCGAGAGCGGCGGCGGACCGCCGGAAATGGTTCCGCGCCGGACTAATCGTCTGCTGACAGGCCAGCACTACTCTGACCTCACCTCATGGCCAGGTCCGGCGGCCCAGTGTTTCCTGACTGGCCGTCCAAGCTATTGATATTTCAAGCCTCTCCTTCGAGAGTCTGTTTCGTTAGTTACGGTTGTTGCGTTTGTTTCGTTTAAACGCTAACATGCCCGCGTCCCTTGATCGCCAACGCGTGGTGTCTCCTATGACTGCAGCTGCACTCCGTGGCCTTCCTCCGGCGCTGCCTACCGAGGAGGAAGCGAAACTTGCTCGCGAGAGCAGCCGTCTTCTTGCGGCCTTTGTGGGTCAGGGCAAGGCAGCTCGTCTAAAGGTCGTGGTCGGTAAAGAGGAGATCACCGTCCCGGTGGCCGCGCTCCGGCTGCTGGTGGACATCCTCGCCCAGATGGCGGAAGGGAACGCGGTCACCATCATGCCGATCCACGCAGAGCTCACCACACAGCAAGCCGCGGACTTCCTCAACGTGTCGCGCCCGCACCTAGTTGGATTGCTCGAGCAGAACGCGCTCCCGTTCCGGAAAGTGGGCACGCATCGGCGAGTCCTTTTCAAAGATCTCCTCGCCTATCGCGAAAAGAGCCTTGCGAACCGCCGGAAAGCGCTCGACGAGCTGTCCAAGCAGGCCCAGGAACTGAACATCGGGTATTGAGCGCGTGGCGAGCTTTGTCGCGGTCTTCGATGCCTGCGTTCTCTACCCCGCTTCGGTCCGCGACCTGCTCCTTCGGCTAGCTTCCACGGATCTCTTCCGCGCCCGTTGGACAGACCGAATCCACGACGAGTGGATCGCAGCAGTCTTGGAGCAACGCCAGGACCTGAGTAAGGCGCAGCTCGAACGCACCCGCGAATTGATGAACCAGGCAGTCCCCGACTGCCTTGTTACATCGTTCGAGAGCCTGATCGACGGGCTAAATCTGCCCGACCCCGACGATCGACATGTCCTCGCTGCCGCCATCCGGTGCCAGGCTGGGGTCATCGTCACCTACAACCTGAAGCACTTTCCGGAAGCAGCTCTCGCGCCGTACGGGATCGAGGCCCAGCATCCAGACGAGTTCGTCAGTCACCTATTCGACCTCGATCCTGGTGCTGTGTGTGCAGCGGTGCGTGATCAGCGGGAGAGCTTGAAGAATCCGCCGCGTTCCATAGACGAGTTGCTGAATGAGTTTCTTGCCCGGGAGCTGGCGGAAACCGTCGCGCAGCTTAGGTCGATGCAGCAACTTCTGTGAGGCCACCTCTCTTGCAGCCGCGCCTTCTGTACGCAGACTCCTAAACATTCGCCCCGCACGCTCTCGTGAGCAAGTAGCCGTGACCGAGGTAGATCTCCCTGGAAGATCGGCTGGCGAGGGCGCCCTACGCAGTAGGGCGCGTCCATAGCCTGTTGACCGGGCAGGTCTAATGAACTAGACTACGCACCGTAGTTCTGGCCCCGGCAGTATTCAGCGGGGCTTCAAAAATGCCACTGGAAGCGCTGCCCTAGCTTCGTAGGGCTGCTTTTCTGACCATGTTTGGTGTGCCCCGTGGCACGCCCATGTTGAGGCAGAAAGTGGCAAAACTGGAAGAAATCAAGCGTGATTCGCGCGTTCGCGGCGTTGTCGCGGGCGCCGAGGTCGTCGTCGTCGATGTCGCCTGGCATGGCAAGGACGTTGTAGAGCTCACCTACAAGGACCCTGCCGGCCGGGTC
Source organism: Burkholderiales bacterium (assembly GCA_020848075.1). Classification (GTDB taxonomy): domain Bacteria; phylum Pseudomonadota; class Gammaproteobacteria; order Burkholderiales; family SG8-39; genus JAABRB01. The sequence continues at coordinate 45,686 of JADLAV010000087.1, read as the reverse complement.
GGTAACGAGCTGCTTTTCCGGGACCGCGAGCCGGCGCTGGAGATCGTTCACGCCGGGACGCGTTGGACCTTCGGCGCGGACTCCTCGCTGTTGCGGCTAGTGTCGGAAGCGCGCCGCATTCGCCTGGCGCACTTGTTCGACCCGCATCTTGCGGTCCACACGTCACTCGTGGACCCGCTGCCGCACCAGATCACCGCTGTGTACGGAGAAATGCTCTCACGGCAACCGCTGCGGTTTCTGCTGGCGGACGACCCTGGTGCCGGCAAGACGGTAATGGCCGGCCTCTTCATCAAAGAGCTGATGATTCGCGGAGACGTGCGTCGCTGCCTGATTGTCTGTCCGGGAAACCTAGTCGAGCAATGGCAGGACGAGCTTTATGGACGTTTCCAACTTCCATTCGACATCCTGACCAACGATCGCCTCGAGTCCGCTCGGACCGGCAACGTCTTTACCGAGGTGCCGCTTCTAATCGCGCGGCTCGACAAACTTGCTCGGGACGACGACGCGCGCGCCAAGCTCGCAAAGACTGAGTGGGATCTGGTTGTTTGCGACGAGGCGCACAAAATGTCCGCTTCGTTCTTCAGCGGCGAAGTCAAGGAAACGAAGCGCTACAAGCTCGGGCGCATGCTCTCGACGATAAGCCGCCATTTCCTTCTTCTTACGGCGACGCCGCACAACGGGAAGGAGGAGGATTACCAGCTCTTCATGGCCCTGATCGATCCGGACCGGTTCGAGGGTCGATTCCGGGAAGGTACGCCCACCGCGGATGCATCCGACATCATGCGTCGCATGGTCAAGGAGCAGCTCCTCAAGTTCGACGGCACGCCACTGTTTCCCGAACGTTTCGCGTACACGGTTCCTTATCCGCTGTCGCCCGCGGAGAAGGCTCTGTACGACGCAGTTACGGACTACGTGCGCGATGAGTTCAATCGAGCCGACAATCTCGAGAGTGAGGGCCGGCGCGGCACGGTCGGCTTCGCACTGACCGTCCTTCAGAGGCGGCTTGCCTCATCCCCAGAGGCGATCTATCAATCACTGCGGCGCAGGCGCGAGCGGCTCGAGGAACGTCTGCGGAACGAAGAGGAAGCGCGCGCGCATGGAAGGCCGCTGCTCGCGGTGAATGGTGAAGTGCCCGAGTACGACCCAGAGGATCTCGACGAAGCGCCGGGCGCGGAGGCCGAGGAAGCCGAGGAAGCGGTCGTCGACCAGGCGACTGCGGCCCGAACGCTCGAAGAGCTGCGTCTCGAGATTGCGACTCTCGCCAGGCTCGAGGGCGAGGCTGGCGCCGTGAAGAGAGGTGGTGCCGATCGGAAATGGGAGGAACTATCGAAGCTCCTACAGTCCGAGCACGAGATGTTCGACGCACGCGGCTACCGTCGAAAGCTGATCGTGTTTACGGAGCACCGGGATACCCTTAATTACCTTGCAGCGCGCATCCGCAGCCTTCTTGGACGCGTCGAAGCCGTTGTTACCTTGCACGGCGGAACGCACCGCGATGAGCGCAAACGCGCTCAGGACAGATTTACGCAGGACAAAGACGTTCTGGTGATGGTGGCGACGGACGCTGCCGGCGAGGGTATCAACCTCCAGCGGGCGCATCTGATGGTGAACTACGATCTGCCCTGGAACCCAAACAGGATCGAGCAGCGGTTCGGCCGCATACACAGGATCGGCCAGACCGAGGTATGCCACCTGTGGAATCTGGTCGCCCATGAGACGCGGGAGGGCGATGTATACGCCACCCTGCTGAGAAAGCTGCAGGCCGAACATCAGACGCTCAAGGGTGCGGTCTTCGACGTACTCGGCAAGGCAATCGACGGGGCCGAGCTACGCACCTTGATGATAGAGGCGATCCGAACGGGGGACCGCCCCGAGGTCCGGGAAAGGCTTCATCGGAGGGTCGAGTCCCTGCTCGACCATGAGCGCCTGCGCGCGCTGCTCGAGGAACGTGCGCTGGCGCACGAGACTTTGGACGCCGTGCGCGTGCTGAAGATACGCGAGGAGATGGAGCGTATCGAGGCCCGCCGCCTGCAGCCCCATTTCATTGCGACTTTTTTCATTGAGGCATTTCGACTTCTGGGCGGGACGCTGCGCGAGCGGGAGCCGAAACGTTACGAGATTACTCACGTGCCGGCGGCGATTCGCGCGCATAGCCGGCTCTCGAGCTGGCGCGAAGCCGTACTTGACCGCTATGAGCGGGTCTGTTTCGAAAAGGCTCTCATCCAAGTGTCCGGCAAGGCTGTAGCGGAGTTCGTGTGTCCGGGACATCCGTTGCTTGAGGCAGTAACCGATATTGTCCTTGAGCGCTATCGCGATTGCCTGGAGCGCGGCGCGGTGCTGGTCGATGACTCCGACCCAGGCGAATCACCTCGCATCCTCGTTTATCTGGAGCACGCTGTGCAGGATGGCCGCGCGGATGCCGGCGGCAACCGGCGAGTCGTGTCGAGAAGACTCGAGTTCGTCGAGCTGGACGAAACAGCGAAGGCGATGGGTGCCGGGTCGGCGCCTTACCTTGACTACCGGCCGCCCACCGAAGAAGAGCGACCTCTAATCTCCCGGTTGCTACAGGAATCTTGGCTTCAGGGTGATCTGGACCGCATGGCGCTTACGTTTGCGATAGCGAACCTCGTTCCAGGACACTTCAAGGAAGTGAAGGAGCGTAAAGAGAAACTCGTCGCCAAGACAGCGAATGCCGTTAAAGAGCGCCTGACGAAGGAGATTCATTACTGGGATCGGCGCGCGGAGGAATTGAAAGCGCAGGAGCGCCAAGGGAAGGTCAACGCGCGGATTAACTCCGACAAGGCGCGAGCGCGTGCGGACGAGCTGCAAGCCCGGCTCCAGCGGCGCATGCGCGAGTTGGAGGAGGAGCGGCAGCTTTCTCCGCTAACGCCGCTCGTTTCCGGTGGCGCGCTGATCGTACCTGCTGGGTGGCTTGCCCGGGCTAAGGGAGGGCGCAAGGAGAAGCCTGAGGCATACGCCCAGGAGAGAGACCGCGTTGAGGCGCTTGCGATGTCGGCCGTGGTCGCGGCAGAGCGGGCGCTCGGATTCGAGCCGCGCGACGTAAGCAGGGAGAACCATGGTTACGACGTTGAGTCCCGCGTGCCACATTCCGGGCAGCTGCGATTCATCGAAGTGAAGGGTCGCATCGAAGGAGCTAGGGCCGTCACTGTTACGCGAAACGAGATACTCACTGCGTTTAACAAACCGGACGAGTTCATTCTCGCGCTCGTCCGCGTTCCAGAATCGGAGTTTGCCGGCGGCGATATCTGGAAGGCCGCCGAGCAAAAAGGCAACTACGGCACGCATCAAGGATGCGCGGTGCATTACGTGCGGCGCCCGTTCCAGAAGGAGCCCGATTTCGGGGTTACGAGCGTTACCTACAGCTTGGCCGACCTCATCCAGCGCGCGGAGGCGCCATCGTGATATTCGGGCTACCCGACATACGCAGCGATGAAACCGGATTCCGGGCGCTTGCATCGCTCTGGAATTCGGCACAGGCGCTCGAATTCTCAAAGCTCGAGCTCGACATGACACGCTGTACGTGGTTCGACGCGAACATGTGTGCCGCGCTTGGCGCTGTGCTGGCGCGCATAGCCGACCGTCTTAACGCCGTCGAGATTGTGGATGTGCGGCCCGAAGTGGAAAACGTGCTCTGCCGCAACGGTTTCCTTACGCATTTCGGATATCGAGCGGTCGAGGATCGGCAGCGAACTACCTTGCCGTACCGCCGGCTACGCCTCACAGATTCCGGACGCTTCGAAGACTATTTGCGAGACCAGCTACTGGGGAAGGGTATTCCGGAGATGGCGACGGGGTTTGGACGCGTGTTCAAGCAGAGCCTGTTTGAAATCTTCGAAAATGCGGTTCACCACTCGCAGTCGGCCGCCGGTGTATTTGTATGCGGTCAGTTCTACCCCACGCGGCACTGCCTGGATATTTCGATAGCCGACGCCGGTGTCGGGATACCAGCGAACGTCGAACGGTTCTTGGGACATCCGCTTGCGGCGGAGCAAGCCCTCGCGTGGGCACTGCAAAAGGGACACACCACCAAGCGAGGCGTGCTTCCCGGCGGGGTCGGGCTCAAATTCCTCAAGGACTTCGTGGCGAAGAATGGCGGCGAGCTGGTGATCGCGAGCGGCGGCGCCTTCTATCGCTACGCCGAGACACGGGATAGCGTCGAGCCGCTCGAATTTACCTTCCCCGGAACAGTCGTCAATCTCGAAATCGATACCACCGACACCAAAACCTATTCGCTGGATGGGGAAGTGTCACCCGAAGGCATCTTCTAAGGACATACCATGAGCCAGGAAATCCCTGTTCGCGTTTTCGACATCGTAGGAGGCCCGCTGTGCACGTCATCCGACGACGGGCAGCTCGTGCACGATCGGATCGCTCCGTTGCTGCGCCAGGGGAAGCGCGTCGCGCTCTCCTTTGCGCAGGTCGACACAGTGATCTCGGCGTTTCTCAATGCCGCCATCGGCCAGCTCTACGGCGAGCTCAAGGAGGAGGAAATCCGCGACCGGCTCGCTCTGCGCGATATGGCGCCCGAGGATCTCGTTCTACTGAAGCGAGTAGTCGAGAACGCCAAGGCCTACTTCAAAGATCCCAAGCGGTTTACCCAGGCTGTCGATGAGGAGGGTGCGTGAGCGGCAATATCGTCGACGCCTCGCGCTACGCATTCTCGGACAAGGATCGCATCCTTGTGGACGCGAACGTGTGGCTCTACCTCTTCGCACCTAATCCTCCGGGCTCTCCCGCGGTTCGGTCGTACTCGGCCGTCTTCACGAGCATACAGAAAGGACAGGGAAAGCTGTACTTAGATGTACTCGTCCTATCTGAATTCGTAAACCGCTACGCTAGGTTGGAGCATCAGATCCAAAAGGGCACCGGCGCAGCCGTCTCTCATGACTTCAAGACGTTCCGGGATTCCGCGGACTTTGTTCCGATCGCGCAGGCGATCCAAGCGAGCGTCATGAAGATAGGGAGGTACGCGCAACTCATCGATCACCCGCTCACAGCCTTCGATCTTCCCGCAGTGCTTACAGAGTTCGCGACGGGGAGACGCGACATCAACGACGAGCTGCTCGCCCAGTGCTGCAATAGACACGGACTCATGCTGCTCACGAACGATGCCGATCTGGTCCACACCGGCATCACGATCCTTACGACGAATCCTCAACTGCTGCGACGTAGGTAATGGCGACGTACAAGAAAAAGCTAATTGAAGTATCGCTGCCCTTGCCGGAAGTGAACGACGCTTCGGCTTACGACAAGATGCCGGGCATCGGCCCGCATCCCAAGGGGATTCACCACTGGTGGGCACGCTTGCCGCTGCCAACGGCACGGGCCGTACTGTTCGCCTCCGTGGTTGACGACCCGTCAGAACATCCTGAGGCATTTCCCACAGAGGTCGAACAGACCGCTGAACGGGAGCGGCTATTCGGCATCCTGCGCAGGATGATGCAGAAGAAGCTTCATGAACATCCCGAGGTATACGCCGAGGCAGGCGTTGAGATGTTGAAGCATTGCGGCGGAAGGCTGCCGAAGCTGCTTGATCCATTCGCGGGTGGAGGATCGATTCCACTCGAAGCAGCCCGACTCGGCTTTGAGGCGCACGGCGCAGACCTTAATCCCGTTGCGGCGTTGCTCAACAAATGTAATCTCGAAATCGTGCCCAAATGGGTGACGAGGTCGCCGATCAATCCAGACTCTCGCGCCAAGATCGGGGGTAGTGATGCGTGGCCCGGTGCGCGAGGACTGGCGGAGGACCTGCGGTACTACGGCGAACGTGTGCGCAAGCGAATCGTCGAGAAAATCGGTCGGTTCTATCCACAAGGGCAGCTATCCCGCGAGTACGGTAATTCCAGTACGAACGTGGTGGCCTGGATTTGGGCGCGTACGGTGGCGAGTGAAGACGCCGCTGCACTAGGGCGGCATGTGCCCCTCGTGTCGTCATTCATGCTCTCGACGAAGAAGGGAAGTGAAGCATGGGTGGAGCCCGTCATCGACAAATCCGCGCCGGATGGCTGGCGCTTCGAAGTTCGGACTGGGCAGATCACCAAGGATCAGATCGAGAAGGCAAGAAACGGGACGCGAGCGGGCAAGGCACAGGATTTCGTTTGCCTTCTCACTCGAACGCCGATTCGACGGAGCTACATTCAGCAGGAGGGGAAAGCGTCGCGGTTGCGCATGCGTTTGATGGCGCTCGTAGTCGAGGCGCCAAGAGGGAAGGCATATCAATCACCTTCGATCGAGCATGAGCGGATAGCGGAGAGCATGTCCGCTGATCCGCGCTTGCCCGAAGCCAGGGCGACATTCCTTTCTGGAGCGATCCCCAATCGGGCGGGAATTACTGGGGGTGTGTGTTCCGCCTATGGCTTAGATACTTGGGGCCATTTGTTCACTTCGCGTCAACTTATGGCACTCATGACGCTGAGCGATGAGATCAAGCAGATTGCTCATGATATTCGAGGGGATGCAGGAAATGCAGGACTAAGTACATCCGAGGCTGAGCAGTATACGCATGGAATGCTGACATTTCTCGCGCTCGCGCTCGATCGGTGTGCTGACTTCAACAATGCGCTTTCCCGTTGGAATGCAAGCAATCAGAAAGTGATGAACCTATTCGGTCGGCAAGCGCTACCAATGGTTTGGGATTTCGCCGAAGCAAACATCCTCGGTGAATCAGTAGGTGGTTGGTCGACATGCGTTGAATACGCGGCCGATTGTGTGCGAGTCATCCCTGGAACCGGGATACGTACCGGAATAGCACGTCAGCAGGATGCGGCAGCGGAGGGCGCTGTTGATGTTGATGACGTCTTAGTCAGTACTGATCCGCCCTACTACAACAATATCGGCTATGCGGCGCTTTCGGATTTTTTCTACGCATGGCTTCGACGCACAATCGGCGGGTCTTACCCCGATCTATTCAGTACTGTGCTGGTGCCTAAGGTGGCGGAACTTACCGCTGTACCGGATCGATTTGAGGGCAGTAAATCGCGGGCAAAGGAACATTTTGAATCTGGATTTCGAAGAGCCTTTACCTCACTTCGCGAGAAGCTTGATTCGCGCTTTCCGTTGACGGTTTACTACGCCTTCAAGCAAGAGGACGAGGAAGGGAGTGAGCCGGAAATCGACGAGACCGAAGCCGAGAGGCTTGACCTCACCACGGGTTGGGAAACACTTCTCGAGGCGCTCATAGGAAGTGGATTTCAAATCACGGCGACCTTGCCTGTACGCGCCTCGCAGAAATGGCGAATGGTGTCAATGGGCACAAACGCACTTGCGTCGTACATCGTGCTCGCCTGCCGCCCGCGCGCAGTAGACGCCCCGCAGTCAGGGCGCCGAGAGTTTCTCGCGGAACTACGTAAGGAGCTGCCGGTCGCGTTGCGACATCTTCAGCAGGGCAACGTCGCGCCTGTGGACTTTGCGCAGGCCGCTATCGGCCCCGGTATGGCCGTGTATTCGCGGTACAGCCGAATCCTTGAGTCCACGGGGAAACCGATGTCTGTGCGAGCGGCGCTTGGCCTGATAAATCAAGTGAAGGATGAAATCCTCGGCGAAGCCGAAGCCGACTACGACCCGTACACCCGCTGGGCGATCGCTTGGTATGACCAGCATGGATTTGAGGTCGGCGAATTCGGCGATGCAAACACTCTGGCAAATGCGCACGCTGTAGCGGTAAGTGCGCTACGCGATGCTGGTCTGGTGAAGTCCCGCGAGGGTGAAGTTCGTCTCCTTAGAGCGGAGGAATTGGAGAAGGATTGGGAGCCAGAAGATGATTCCCGTCCCTCGATCTGGCGGATGACACATCAACTTGTGCGGTGCTACTTCGTTGACAAGCGCGGTGACGTAGAAACCGCCGTGTTGTTGCGCAAGCTGGGCGGTGCCGGCGAAAGCTCACGCGACCTCGCCTATCGGCTCTTCGCAATTGCCGAGCGGCGCAAGCGCTCGCAAGACGCACAAGGCTATAACGCTCTTGTCTTGGGATGGCCAGAGATTACGAGGCTCGCGCAGAGCGCTGCTTCGACCTCTCGCCAAGCGGAACTCCTCTGAGGCGCTAAATGGCGATTACTAACCACGAACGGGTCGGAAAGGCGCTTGAGCTGCTCGCCAGAGGGTTAAAACCTTTCGTCGAGCGCGAGATGCGCTCGGTCTATCAGGCGGGCTGGTTCGAGGAGGCGCGGCGCTCCGTTGGGAGTAGCCAGCTTCAATTGCTCGGCGACGCAAAGAGCGCAGAGTGGGATGCGGCGGGTGTTCTTGTAACGATGTGGAATCAGTGGAACGAGGTATTCCGCAAGACGCTGGGTCCAGCGGAACGCAGTCTCGTTAATGAGCTGCGCGATGTTCGCAATCGCTGGGCGCATCAACGGCCGTTCAGCTCGGACGACGCATATCGCGCCCTGGACAGTGCCGCCCGTTTGCTTTCGGCGGTTTCTGCGCGGGAGGCGGACGAGGTCGAGCGAATGAAGCTCGAGCTGCTGCGCGTACGGTTCGACGAACAGGTGCGCACGGAGAAGCGACGCGCAGCTGCGTCCGCGAGCGTCGACGTGACCGCGAGCACGACCGTTGGAATGAAGCCGTGGCGGGAGGTCGTGAATCCACACCCGGATGTGGCGACGGGCGCGTATCAAAAGGCGGAATTCGCTGCTGACTTGTGGCAGGTGCATCTCGGAGAGGCTCTTCCGGAATACCAGAAGCCAGTCGAATTCTTCAGGCGAACTTACCTTACGCGGAGCTTGAGGCATTTGCTCGCGGGAGCCGTGAAACGGCTCTCGGCCACGGGCAGCGATCCGGTCGTGCAGCTGCAGACCAATTTTGGCGGTGGCAAGACGCACTCGATGCTTGCGCTGTATCACCTCTTCTCGGGCGTCAAGGCTTCCGACCTGCCCGGCGTAGATGAAGTGCTGGCCGAGGCGCAGGTCAGTTCCGTGGCAAAGGTGAAGCGGGTGATCATCGTTGGCAACAAGCTTTCTCCCGGCAATCCCGTGCGCAAGCCGGACGGGACGGAAGTGCGCACGCTGTGGGGCGAGCTAGCGTGGCAACTGGGCGGAAAGAAGGCGTTTGACCGTATCCGCGCCGATGATGAGCGCGCCACGAGCCCCGGAGACGTGATGCGCGAGCTTTTCAACGAATACGGGCCGGCACTGGTATTGATCGATGAGTGGGTGGCCTACGCGCGCCAGCTTCATGACGCCCCTGATCTTCCCGGCGGGTCTTTCGAAACGCATTTCACGTTTGCACAAGCACTGACCGAGGCGGCCAAGGCGGCGAAAGGGACGCTGCTGGTCATCAGCTTGCCAGCTTCGGATGCTCCGGGGAGCCCGCATGCGCAGCCCGAAGACATCGAGGTGGGCGGCGAACGGGGCCGGCTTGCGCTTGACCGGTTGCGCAACGCCGTAGGCCGTGTTGAGTCCTCCTGGCGTCCGGCCAGCGCAGACGAGGGCTTTGAAATCGTGCGGCGGCGCCTGTTCGAGCCGCTTGTCGAGCAGTCGCAGTTCATCGGCCGGGATGCCGTCGCGAAGGAGTTCGCGCAGTCCTATCGCAGCCAGCAGGCGGAATTTCCGCCTGAGTGCAGGGACGGCGATTATGAGCGGCGCCTCCAGGAGGCGTATCCGATCCATCCAGAAGTGTTCGATCGCCTCTACGGCGACTGGTCGACGCTGGCGCGGTTTCAGCGTACCCGCGGCGTGCTGCGGTTGATGGCTTCCGTCATTCATAGCCTTTGGGTGAGCGGGGATCGAAACCCGCTCATCCTGCCGTCCAGCATCCCAATACACGATCCCCTTGTGCAATTTGAGCTGACGCGCTACCTGTCGGATAACTGGACGCCGATCATCGAGCGCGACGTCGACGGTCCGAACTCGTTGCCTTACCGCCTCGACGGAGAGCTTCCGAACCTGGGTAAGTTTGCCGCCTGCCGGCGCGTCGCGCGCACGATCTACCTTGGATCTGCGCCGCTTCAATCCGCGGCTCATCGGGGCATCGAGGACCGCCGGGTGATGCTTGGGTGCGTCATGCCGGGAGAGTCGCCTAGGATCTTTGGCGACGCGCTGCGCCGGCTTTCGGAGCGCGCTACCTACCTCTACCGCGACGCTGCGCACTATTGGTATGCCACGCAGCCGACGGTGACCAAGGTGGCCGAGGACCGCGCGGAGCAGCTGAAGGCGGACCCGGACAGGACCGTGGAAGAGATCAGGCGGCGGCTTACGTTCGACCTGCGCGAGCGCGGTGATTTCGTACGCGTCCATATCCTACCTACGAGCAGCGCGGACGTTCCGGATGACACGGACACCCGGCTCGTCGTCCAGGGCATCGAATACCCACATATCAAGGACCAGGAAAGTCCGGCACTGGTGCAGGCGAAGGCAACGCTGGAATCGCGGGGCGCGAGCCAACGGATCTACCGCAATACGCTGGTATTCCTCGCCGCAGACAAGGCGCGCCTTGCCGACTTGGATGAGGCGATACGCCGCTTCCTCGCGTGGCAATCGATCGTCGACGACACGGAATCCCTGAACCTTTCTCCCCATCAGCAGCGTCAAGCCGCGAGCCAGCGCGAATCCGCAGGCGCCGCCGTGCAAGCGCGACTTCCCGAAACCTACCAATGGCTCATCGTGCCCGTGCAGTCGTCGCCACAGTCGGAAGTGGAATGGCAGGCGTTCCGGCTTTCGGGGCAGGAACCGCTTGCGGTCCGCGCCGGCAAGAAGCTCAAGAACGACGAGAATATTGTCGTGCAGTTGGCGCCGACGCGCTTGCGCCATGAGCTCGACCGCATTCCGCTGTGGCGCACCGCAGAAGCGGCGCAGGCAAACCACGTCGCGATCAGGCAGTTGCGCGAGGACTTTGCCCGCTATCTGTATCTGCCGCGCCTGCGGAGCGGCGCCACGCTCGTGGACGCCGCGTGCGATGGCCTTGCCCTGCTTACCTGGTCGAAAGACACCTTTGCCTACGCGGAGGATTTCGATCCGGCGGCCGGCCGCTATCTCGGACTACGAAGCGGCCAGCAGATCCAATTGAGCGCTGACGCGCCGATCGGGTTTCTGGTGAAGCCGGAAGCGGCAACAGCGCAAATCCAGCAGGAGGCGGGCGCGTTACCCCAAGCCGGCGCGCAGGGTACCGGAGCACAGCCCGGTGCACGGCCAGGACCTCAACTAGGCGAGCCCGCGGCACCGAGCAGGCCGCGGCGTTTCTTCGGGACGTTGCGGCTGGAGCCTGCGCGCGTGGGTCGCGACGCGGGGCGAGCCGCCGAGGAGATCATCCAGCATCTCGTTGTCTTGCCCACGTCGGATGCGGAGATCGTCCTCGAGATTCAAGTGCGGGTTCCCGGCGGAATCCCCGAATCCGTTGTGCGCACGATCATAGAAAACTGCCGGACGCTGAAGTTCGACAGCTTCAACTTCGAGTCCGAGTAACCTGCCGATGCCGCACGATCGAGAAGCACTTTTCATATCTCACGCCAATCCTGAGGACAATGCGTTTGCTCTATGGCTTGGCGCGAAGCTTGCCGCGATGGGCTACGAGGTATGGGCCGACGTGATGCGGCTCCACGGCGGCGCAGATTGGTCGCGCGACCTTGAACGCGCACTGCGCGAGCAAGCAATCAAGCTGCTCGCCGTATGCACGCCGACAGCGGTCGAGAAGGACGGCGTACGCAACGAAATCGAGATCGCCAGCCAGCTAGCAAAGCAACTGAACGATCCAGAATTCATCATCCCGCTCAGGCTGAAAGCGTACGAGTCGCCCTTTCGGATAGCGCGGACGCAGTATGTGGACTTCAGCGACAGTTGGGCGGCCGGGCTGGCGGAGGTGGTGGACCTGCTGTCTACGACGTACAAAATTCCGAAGAAGCCAGGCCGATCTGTAGGACCCTGGCTTGCCTCGCTGAGCCGCGGGGCAACGCGCCTGATACAGCGGCGTGAACGGCTCACATCCAACTGGCTTCGATTGCAGACCCTGCCGAGCACCCTCCACTACTGTGAGCCGCCGTCCGGGTTTCCTCTGAGCAGATTTCAGGAGAGAACGCTCCATCGCTGGCCTATCGTGCCCTTCGGCGCCGGCGTGTTGACGTTCGCTGCCCCTGAAGCCGGCGTGCTCGGTCCGGACATGCCAGCACGAAGCGTGGTCGAGTTGCCCGTTCGGGAGTTTCTGAAGGACGGTTGGATTCGACTGGGCATTCAGGGATACGAAGCCCGGAGACATTTCGCGGATCTGGGCAATCAGGCCTTTGAGGCGTTTCTGCACAAGCGGGGCCTGATAGCCTTCGAAGGATCAAACGGCCGTCGCGCGTGGTGGGGCGATGTTCGTACCGTTCCGTTGGCGCAGGTCCACTTCAACTGGCAGCACCAGAAGGGGCGACGGCAGATTGTCGGCAAGTCAGACAAGCGGGACGTGTTCTGGCACTACGCCGTCATGGGGAATGTGCGCACCGCGCCAGTTCGGCATATGCGCATCTCGGCGCGGCTGATTTTTTCTGAGAACGGCATGGATGCGATCGGCGACAGCAAGCGGATGCACAGGCTGCGGCGATCCTTCGCGAGGGGATGGCGCAACGCCAGATGGCGCGACATGTTGCTCGCGTTCCTGTGGTGGTTGGCAGAAGCTGATGCGCAGATCGCTCTCCCTGTATCGGCCAAGCAGAAGCTGGTTTGGGCGGTGCCTCCGCTTAGCTTCGCTTCTGCGGTAAGCGTCGTTCATGCGGGCGAGGAGCCGCCAGACGAAGACGATCCAGACATTGAGGTCGACGATTGGGACGAAGAGGAAGATCCGTCGGCAACCGGTGAGCCCGGCGAGGAGGCGGCCGCATGAAACCGCAGCTTATCCACGTAGCCGAGCCGCAGCTTGAGTTTCGCTACGGGCAAAAGGTCGAGCATCCGCGAGACGGCCTGTACCTCTTCGGCCCCGTCGATGCGGCGACAGCTCCGCGGGCGGTGCGCTACGGCGTAATAGGGACGCCAGAGGCACTACGCCGTTTCAAGGAATGGGCGAGCCGAGTGTCGAGCTACATCGATGTTCCGCCTCCTGGTCGTATGTCGAAGGACATCGAAGCGCACCACGTCGCTTTCCCCGGATTCAGCGAGACGTTCTACGCCAGCTGGTCGCCAAGCCCGGCCCGCACGATCACCGAGATTGACGAAGCCGACTTGAGGCGGCGCATGAACATCGCGAACCGCAATGAGGCTGTCAAAGCGGCAGTCGATGCATTCGTCGAGCACCTCGTGACAGCACAAAACCGCGACGAATTCCCTCCGAGTTTCTGGTATGTGGTGATCCCCGAGTTCATTTACGAATTGGGCAGGCCGAAGGCTACCGTGCCAGTCGGGGACCGCATCGCAGGTCAAGTTTCGATCTCGGAGAAAAAGGCCGCTCGCCTGGCCGTCCAACCCACGCTTTTCGGCGAGGCGGAGAAGGAGGCGGAGATCTACAAGTACGAGAGAAATTTCCGCAGGCAGCTAAAGGCGCGGCTGCTGAATCATCAGATTGTTACGCAGATCGTGCGGGAAACGACACTGACGCCGCATGAGTTTCCGAAAGCCAACAGCACAGATCCGAAGCGCAGAGTTGAGGACGCGGCGACGATTGCATGGAAGCTCGGCACGGGTTCTTATTACAAGAGCGGCGGAAAGCCATGGCAATTAGCCGACGTACGGCCGGGCGTGTGCTACGTCGGGCTTGTCTACAAAGAGCAACCCAAGGAGAACGACGCGCGATGGGCATGTTGCGCGGCTCAGATGTTCCTGTCTGACGGCGACGGTGTCGTGTTCCGAGGCGCGCTTGGACCGTGGTATCAGCCCGACACCAAGCAGTATCACCTGAGCCGAGAGGCCGCCCGCGCGCTCATCGCGACGGTGCTCGAGGAATACCGGCGCGATCACCCCGACAACCCTGCCGAACTGTTCATTCACGCCAAGTCGTCATTCAGCGACGAGGAGTGGGCTGGATTCAAAGAGGCGTCCGACGGAACGCGCACCAACCTGGTGGGTGTGCAGATTGCCGATGCATGGGACTGGCTCAAGCTGTTCAGGCCAGGGAGCTATCCGACCGTTCGCGGCACCGCCATGCTGACTGCCGGGAACGCTGGATTTCTCTGGACCTCAGGCTATGTGCCACGCCTCGATACCTACATGGGTCCGGACACGCCGAACCCGCTCCATGTGGCAATACGGCGCGGCAATGCGGACCTCCAAACGGTACTGAAGGATGTTCTGTCGCTGACCAAGATCAACTTTAACACCTGCCTATTCAATGACAGGAGCCCGGTCACCATTCGGTTCGCAGATGCGATCGGCGACATTCTTGTAGCGGCACCGGTGGCGAAAGAGCCAAGGTTGCCCTTTAAGTACTACATATGAATGCGCGAACGACCCACACGCTTGAAACGTCGCCAATATCATCAGCGAGACTGATGGGGACTGCTATCTGGGATGTCGCGCTCTACATTCTGGCTGGAAGTAACCAGACGGGTGGACTCTAACGCTTCAAGAGCGTACTGCTCCTGTCGCGAACGTCCGATGGCAAGGGTCAACCGGGATCGATCATCCACGTAGAGCCGGGCGTCGTGCCGCGCTCTGCTTATCGCGACATAGAAGCTCTCACTACCGATCGTCTTCTCGTACCCGGTATCCAGATGCACGAGTACGCGGTCAGCGGTTTTCCCCTGTGCGGCGTGAACGGTCGAGGCATACGCATGTTCCCAGTGCTGCTTGGTGCTGAGGTCCAAAGGTTCAGCATTCCGTGACCCCCGCACCGTCGCCACGCCCTTAGCCGCGTCCACCGAAATGACCTCGATCACCTCCCCGTTGCGACGACCGAGCTCGCGGTCATTTCTTGTCCAGCGCAGGCGGTCGCCCGCCGTCACGCTGCGATTTTCCTCTTGGTAGACCTCCACTTTCGCGGCTCGCCTCGGCTCCCAAGCGATCGGCTTCCCTCCGCGCAAGAGCGAGACCACGCCACGTTTGATATCGACCTCGCTCACCGTCAAGTACTCGCCGGGCTGAATACCGAGTTTCGCGTAGGCGCGTCCGAAGCGCACGATATTCCCCGGTTGGTAGGCCTTGGCCTGCGTGAGTTCGGCACGGGTAAGGTCGCGTTGAACAAGCACCGTGCCGCTCGCTTCAGGCCCGTCGAGCGCTTTCTCCTTTTTGAGTCTGGCGCGAATTCGCTCGTTGATTTCCCGTCGATCCTCGTTGACTCCAGTGACGATGAGCGTTTGGTTTCGTTCGGCGGCCGGAGGCGCGAGATAGTCCTTCACGATCGCATCAAGGCGCGCGTCCCGGTCGGCGATTGCGTGGGTGTGGCCTGCCAGTTTCTTGAGCGCGGCAGCCTCGCGCCGCCCAATGCTGTCGAGAACCGCAGCCTTCAGAATCGGGCTCTTCTGCCGCTTGATTTCACGCATCTCTACGCTCGCCATGCCGCGCTCCAACAGCATCGCGAATGGTCTTCCGGCCTCGATTGCAGGGAGTTGCTGGCGGTCTCCGACGAGCACGAGGCGAGCTTTCTGGCGATCGGTGGCACTCACAAGCGCCCGGGCTTGTTCCGTGCTCATCATAGAGGCCTCGTCGACAACCCAGAGCTCGCCTGCCGATTGCCAGGGTTTGCTTTCCTTCGCGATTTCGACGAGGTGCCTCGAAACCGTGTCAGAAGGGATGCCGGCGTCTTGCTGAAGGACGCGCGCGGCGGTCGCGCTCGGCGCGAAACCCCGTACCGTGTAGCCGGCTCGTTCCGCCACTTCACGGACCGCTCGGAGCATGTGGGTTTTACCGGTCCCCGCGTACCCTTGCACCCCGATAACCCGCTCCTTGGTCGTCAGGATGAAGGTCGCGGCGTCGGTTTGATCGGCCGCGAGTCCATGCTCGCGGGCTGCCTCTCGGCTCTGCTCTGGTGAGGCAATCGGACGCACTCTCCCCTGCCCGCGCCGCATCGCCGCGAGGGTCTCGCTCTCCGCCACGATTGCCTTTGTCGTCGTGTATCTGCCGTCGTTCACGGGTAGCAGCACTCGCGTTTTCTTCGCGTCCCGGATGCCTGCAGCCACGTCGGCGAGCGTCGCCTTGCCGGTGCCGTACTCGAGCGCGTGGCGTACGACATCTCTGTGGCTGATCACGCTCTCGCGTTCCGACAGGTGCGCGATCGCCCACGCCACCGCCTCTCGTGCGGGTGCGGCAACCGGCGGCGCGCGAGGCACCGCCCTTTGCGAGATCAGCTCGCGGAGATTGACCCCCTGGTCCCGAGCCCGTGTCTTCCAATCCCCGTAGACCTCGGCCCGATCGATGGGGCCTTTTCGGGCACGCGTGTACAGGGCGAGCGTGGCGCTGGCCTTGGCGCCAGAAGCACCGACTTTCTCGAGTGCCGCTTCGATTTCTTCTCGCCGGCGAGAGAAGTGCCGGAGCTGCTCCTTGGTGAAGCCCTTCACCTCGAAACGGCCGTCTCGATGGCCGATCTCGACCTCATAGCCGAGGCGCTGGAGGGCTCGCGCGAGCTCGGCGCGGTAGATCACGCCGCCCAGCATCTTCGCCCGGAACATCTCTTTGGTCGATAGTGCCCGCCACTCGCCGTCGGCCCGTCTGGTCGCGTTGATCACGACCGCATGCGTGTGAAGCTGGGGATCGAGTTCCCGGCTCGTGTCGTGGTTGAAACGGGCGATGATCCAGTTGCCGGTCGTCTCGATCGTGTTCTTGCCTTCCTGCTTTATGCGCGCCCGCGCGGTCGTCGCTTCGAGGTATCGGAGCGCCTCCGTCGCCGCCTGGTTATGGGCCTCGGTGACCCGGCCGTCGTCGCCGACCAGGGCCAGGAGCGAGACGGACTTCGGGGCGCTGAAAGTGAGATCCCAACCGGGTTGATGCTTGCCCTGCTGCCCTCGCTTGAGGACGACGCCGTTCGGCAATTCTCCGTTCAGGAGCGCCTCGAACTGCACGCGATCGACCAGTCCGGCGAGGCCAAGGGACTCCGCTCCCCTTCCGTCCCACTGGGAGGGTTCGCCAGCGCTGTCCTTGGTGTAGTAGTCGTCCTGCGCGTAGTAGGAGCCGGCCTGCGCGGGGGAGTGAAGGACGCCGATCGACAGCATCAGAGCACCACCTCGCCGTGCCGAGAGACGTAGATCGGCGCCAGCTCCTTGCGCTCCCGGATGTGCAGGGTCACCTTCGTCACCGGATACCCGCCGGGCAGCTTCAGGAAGCCCGAGAGCTTGGGCAGATTCATGATCTCGGAGGGGAGCACGATCGGGCGCTTCACGACCCTGCGCTGCAGGTTCACCGCGTCCCGGGAATCGTGCGGCCCCATGGAGAGGGACTCGGTTGCCTCGTTCACTTCCTGCTCGCCGAGCGACTGCGCGGCCCACTCCGCGGTAGCGAGCTCGACGCTTCGCAGCATCAAGCGGGTGAGGCACGACCCGGAGATGCTCTGCGCCCCGTACACGCCATAGAGCCGCCGCAGCTGCCCGATATCCTGCAGGCCGAGGATGGTCGCGCCGCCGTGCTTCCGGGACATGGTGAGAAGCCCGCCGTCTGGCGTCAGGGCAGGAAGCTCCTGGAGGCTCGCGACCTCGTCCATCACGACCCAGAAGCGCCGCTTGAGATCCGGAGGAAGGCTCAAGATCGACGCTGCGGCCTGATCGCACCACAGGGATAGCAGGGGCCTCAGGAACGCGTGCTGGTCCTTCCTGGACGTCAGGAAGAGCCAGGCGTCGCTCGCCTCGTCCTCGACGAACCGTCGCACCGAGAACGGCTTCTCGTCGGCGCCAGGGTCGGGCAGATACGCCCACGCGCGGATCTTCGTGCTGACCGTCGCCCGGACTCCGATCGCCATCTTCTCGGCGGCCGGATCGATCGCCGGCGCGGCCTCCGTCCCCTTGACCAGGGCGAAGAGCTCGGCCAGCGGCGCGATCGAGATCATGTGCCGGAAGGCGGCGTTGGTCGCCTCGCCGCGCTCGGCAAGACGCAGGGCGACCGCCTCGAAGAGCCCTCTGGGGCCCTCCCGCCAGAACGGATCGTTCACCTTCTCGTTGTCGGGAATGATCGAGGCTGCGAGGCTCGCGTAGTCGTAGGCCTCGCGGACCTCGCCCCAGAGGGTCCAGGGCAGGCTTCTGGCGTCGAGGGGGTTGAGCAGCACGTCCGTGCCGTGCCGGTAGTACACCTGCACGTACTCGCCGCTCGGGTCGTAGAGGATCGCCCGGTCTCCGCGCGCGCGGATCTGGTCGAGCAGTTCCTTGATCGCCACGCCCTTCCCGCTCCCCGGCGCCCCGCAAACCAGGACGTGATCCGTCTCGGCGTCGCGGAAGATCGGGACACCGGCCAGGGTGAAGTCGTAGGGCAGCTTGGAGGACCTGGCGAGCGCGATCACCGCGTCCGGGGGAGCGAGTGTCGCCCCGCGAATATGCTGGTCCTCGGTCGCCGTGCGGCCGCTCTCGCGCAGGAAGTAGGCAGCCGTGACCGTCCCGCCGATGGCCAGCAGGAAGCCCAGAAAGACGCTCTCCTGGAATCGCCGGCTGACGGTCTCGTAACTGCGCCACGTGTAGCGCTGGACCTGCTCCTTGGGCACCTGGATGCGCGTCCCGCTGCCGTCCGGATTGGGCAGATCGGCGATCCGCCCACCGAGCCCGGCGCCGTTCCGCACGTGATGCACCCACAGCCTTCGATCCAGGGAAGTAGTGCCCTCGAGGAACCAGAAACCGCCGACCGCCCCGCCCAGCGCAATGCCGATAGACAGCCAGAAGAAGACCGCGCTCGTGCCCAGTTTGAGCCAGTTCGCGAGGATCTCGGACCCGCGGATCGCGTCGGACCAGACCCGGGGCGTTTGCCTACTCTGCGCCATCGTTCTTCATCCGCTCGAGCTCGTCTTTGGCCTGCACCTGGGCCTTCGGGATGGTGCCGTGCTCGCGTGTGGCAGCGAGCGATCGAATGATGTTCCGGGTCTCGAGCACCGCTTCGCACAGACCCCAGTAGGCCGGCGGAATCGGCTTCTCCAGCGCCAATTCCACGCTCTCCAGGAGCAGCCCGCGCTCGATCAGGAGTCGGTAGTAATCCGCGTCTGGAACCCCCTTCATGCGCGCGCGGCGCGCGATCTCTTCCGAGAGCTCGTCAGTCAGGCGAAGGGTCTTGACTCTCATCGATCGTCGCCCCGTCCGCGCGCTCGATCGTATTCGCGACTTCTCTCGAAACTGCCTGATTGCACAACGCTCATCTGCGGAACCCGTATTCGCCTGCGGTCACCAGGTGTAGTCGCCCTAAGTCGTTGGCGTTCGTGCATTTCCCGGCTCTTCGCAGAAGTGCATCAGGTGTGACAGAAAATTAAGGGGCCCCGCCGGCCTTATCGGCGGGGGAAACCCTGTTCGCGCGCCGCCGGCGTTCGACTTTCGCGCGAGGGGTTGCGCTCCCGTTCTCGTGCGCGCGGAAGTCGGCGTCCTTGTCCATCACGTAGACGAGCGCGCGCTCGACGAGATCGGCGAGCTCGAGCGCGCCGCAGAACTCCCGGTAGCGCTCGACGCGTTCGTGCACCGGGCGGGCGATCTTGACGCGCAGCGGAGCCAGTTCCTTCGGGGGTTCGAACTTGAGGAGGGCCATGGTGATCTCCCTATGACGTGGCAGAGGTGGGACGTCGACCGTGCCGACTGTAGCAACGGCGCTGCGAGGTCGAAACTCACAGTTCTGATAGGCGACGCGAAAACCAGACGGTTTTTCGTCTGCAAAGTCGAAACGCGTTGACCAGCGCGGGGCGCGCCGAAGAGAAAAGAGGGAGCGGTTCGCGCCGCTCCCTCGGTGCGGCTAGATAAGTCCGCGCTCGGAGAACGCAAGCACGACTGAACCGCCGACAATGAAGTGATCGAGAACCTTGGTGTCGACCATCGCCAGCGCTCGCTTGAGGGTCTCGGTCAGGACCTGGTCGGCCTGGCTCGGCTCGGCGCATCCGGACGGATGGTTGTGCACGAACATGACCGCCGCGGCGTTACGCGCGAGGGCTGCCTTGACGACCTCCCGCGGATAGACGGAAGTCTGCGTCAGCGTGCCGGTGAACAGGGCCTCGAAGTCGATCAGGCGATTCTGCGCATCGAGGTAGATCACGCCGAACACTTCCCGCTCCAGTCCGGAGAACTGCAGCGCGAGCCATTCGCGCACCAAAGCGGGCGAGTTCAGGGCTACAGAACCCGCTCGGACTTTGGCCTCCAGGATCTGCGCGGCGCGCGTCAGAATTGCCCGCTCCTTCGGCGAAAAGTTGCCGGCGTCGAGAAAGTCGCGGCCCATGGTCTTACGCTCCCTTCGCCGCAGCGCCCGAACGAGAGGACTTACCGCTCGCGTTGCGTGCCGCATTCCCGGCTTGTGAGCCCGGTGAGGTTGCGTGCCGATTCCTCCGGGCTTCGGCGTCCGCTCGGGACTCCAGGTAGTCGACGGATCGGGCGATGAATCCAAACCCGAAGACCTCCTTCCCCTCCTTGTTCGGATACCGGCGGCTTTCCAGCGTCCCGGCGATCGCAACCTTGCTGCCGACGTCGAGATACCGGCCTGCTTTGACTGCAGCGTTACCCCACAAGGTCCAGGAAATGGCAGTCGCCTTCTCCCGGGCCTTCCCTTCCCGATCCTTCCAGCGCGCGTTGGAGATGACGGTGACGAGGGCCTTGGTCTGCGGGCGACCGTTGACGGAAAGCGTTTCGACCGTCGGCGTGACGGCGACGTGGCCGATCTGGCGAACTTCGACAAGTGACATGACAACACTCCTTGCTCGTATGGATGACAGAACCCGTTTCGAGAGGAGAACTGCTCTGAAACCTCATCCTCTCGTTGGAACCACCCTCGCTCCCGCCCTCACGGGCGGGCGGGGGGTGGGTGGGGTTGCTGTCCACGAGCCAAGGAACCGGCCGCGTGGCTTTCGCTGCTGCCGGTCATCCCCCCGAAGTCCCCCTCACTTGTGGATCGGGGGCGGAGGGGGTGAACGGCGGCAGCGTCGCGGCCGCTGGCTCAAG
Source organism: Burkholderiales bacterium (assembly GCA_020848075.1). Taxonomy (GTDB): domain Bacteria; phylum Pseudomonadota; class Gammaproteobacteria; order Burkholderiales; family SG8-39; genus JAABRB01. The sequence continues at coordinate 24,739 of JADLAV010000087.1, read as the reverse complement.
AAGTCTTCATCGCGTTTTCCATATCGCGGGCGTCACCAATCAGCACCCTCAAAACCCGTGACAACGCTCGCGGGGTTGGAGCGCTGGCGCGGGTTTTGTGGGGATCGCCCGACCCTGGGCTTTCAAGCCGAACGCGTCAGCGAAGTTCGAGTGGATCTCGGGGGTTCAGAATCGGTGCGCCGACGCGACACGGGAGCGTCGAGGCACCGATGGGTCTTGGCGGCCGAGCCACAGTTCATGCGAAGTCATGATCTGTGGCCGGCCGCGCGTTCGTCGACGGAGGCGCGGACGCAGCTTCCGCGCTTCCGTCTGGATTGGCCCCGGGCGCAGGAGTCCCGCGAAGGCGCAAGGTAGCGCGCGATGCGCGCGACGACTTGCGGATCGTCCCAGCGGACGGGACCGGCCACGCGCCACAGCTCGCGACCGCTCCGGTCAACGAGGACGGTCAGCGGGATCCCCACCGCGCCCAGCTTGGCCAACGCTTCCGCGCTCGGATCGACGTAGGCCTGCAGGGCACGAAGATCGAGCTCTTCGTAGAAGGTCTCGACCGCGAAGACGCCACCGCGATCGATCGACAGCGCGACCACTTCGAAGTGCGGGCCGCCGAGCTTCTGCTGAAGCCGATCGAGGCTCGGCATCTCCTCGCGGCACGGCGTACACCAGGTCGCCCACGTTGAGCAGAACGAAGCGGCCGCGGAAGTTGGCCAGGGCACGCGGTGCGCCCGCGCGATCGACGAACTTGAGGTCCGGCAAATACCTGGGGTTTTCGGCCTCGCTCATGCGAGGCCTGCGATCGCCCGGGATAGCCTGCCCGGTGGCGCGACCCGGCGCGGAAAGCTCGCGCAACACCCCGGCCGCGGCGAGGCCGAGCAGGACCACGCCGACCAATCGCGAACGCCCACTTGGTGTTCATCAACCGATGCGTCCGAAGACCGGGAAAGTCTTTAGTAGCCAGAAGCCGAAGGCCGTGAGCTGGCCGGTGATCATCGCGATCCCCATCAAGACCAGGATCAGGCCAGCGACGAATTGAAGGGCCTGCCCGCTGCGGCGCAGAAGCTTCAACTTCCCAGCTAGCTCTCGCATGAAGATCGCGGACAGCACGAACGGCACGCCGAGCCCGACGGCGTAGGCCGACAGATAGCTGATGGCGCTCTGCACCGAGGTCTGCACCGCGCTCAGGGTCAGGATCGCGCCGAGAATCGGGCCGATGCACGGGGTCCAGCCGAAGCCGAAGGCGAGCCCGAGGACGAACGCCGCTCCCGGGTGCCCACTCACCACGCGCGGGTGGAAACGCACGTCGCGGAGCGCCCAGGGCGCCCAGCGCGTGAGCCCCATCATGAGCAGCCCGAAGACGATGACGATCGCCCCGCCAACCAGGTTCGCCTCGTAGCGATACTGCAGGAGCAGCCTGCCCAGCGCGGTCGCGCTCGCGCCGAGCGCGATGAACACGGCACTGAAGCCGAGCACGAAGAACGCGCTCATCGTCGCGGCGGTGAACCGCGTGCCGGGGCGCATTCGCGGCCGCGGGCCGTCGAGCGCGTGGCCGGCGACGTACGAGACGTAGGCCGGAACGAGCGGCAGCACGCAGGGCGAAAGAAAGGAGACGATCCCGGCGGCGAAGGCGCTGGCCAGGCCGACCGTGGACCCCTCAGGCATGCACGTTCCTCCGCGCCCCACCAGGGCGGCCGCTTTCTCGCCTCACTCGGTCGCGTAGACGCGTGGCTCGCCCGCGGGGTGCCGAGCGATCTCGTAGATCGTGAAAGGTCCCCGTTTGCGCCCGGTCATCCCCGGCGAGCCGTCCGGCATTCCCGGCAGCGAAATGCCGCGGATCGCCGGACGCTCGCGCAGCAGGCGGTCGAGGACCCCAGCGGACACGTGGCCTTCGACGACATAGCCGCCGACGAGGATGGTGTGACACCCGTACAGCGGTTCCGGCACGCCGTGCTCGGCTTTGATCCGGTCGAGGTCATGCGTCGCCACCTCGCTCACCTCGTAGCCGTGCCGGCGGAGGTACTTCGCATGCTCGGCGCAGCACCCGCACTGCGGATTCTTGTAGAGCGTGGCGCTGCGCGACGACTGCGCCGCGGCGAGCGGCGCCACTGCCGCGGCGGCAACCGCCAGCAAGAACTTCCTTCTCTGCATCGTCGTCTCCTATCTCCATGGGCGTTGGCGTGCCGCCGCGTCGAGCAGCGGCACCAGATCGGTGATCAATGAGGAAAGGATCACCTTCATCGGTTGAGTCAAGAGGCGAGCACGCGCCGCACGTCTGACACCATCGTATCGACGGATCGCCCGTTCTGACTCACGTACAGCCGCACTCGCCCCTGTGGATCGAACACGAAGATCGCCGTGCTGTGATCCACCATGTACCCGGCGTCGTGGTCCGAGTGCCCCGACGAAGCCTGGTCCGCTCGGCGGAAATAGACCTTGAACTCCTTGGCCGTCTTCTCGACCTCTTCCGGCGCGCCTCGGAGCCCGAGGAAGGACGGGTGGAACGCCGTCACATACCGCTCCAGTCGCTCGGGGGTATCGCGCTCCGCGTCGATGGTGACGAATAGGCCCTGCACCCGCGCGCCGTCCGGGCCGAGGCGGTCGACCACCTGCGCCATCTCGGCGAGCGCGGTCGGGCAGGCGTCGGGGCAGCTCGTATAGCCGAAGAACACGAGCACGGCCTTGCCGCGAAAGTCGGCCAGGGTACGGCGCTTCCCGGTGTGGTCGGGGAGGTCGAAGCCGCGCGCCCACTCCGCACCGGTGATGTCGGTCGCATTGAACTTCGCCGGCGGCTCCTCCGGCGCGCCGCACCCGGCCAGCGCGGCTGCGAGCCCGAAGACGAGAAGGGATCTGGTGAGCATTTCGAGTCGCCTCCTACGCGACGCGCAGACAGACCGTCATCCCGCTCGCCTGGTGCTCGAGGACGTGACAGTGGAGCAGCCAGTCGCCCGGGTTGTCGGCGACGAATGCGATCTCGGCGGTCTCGCGCGGGGCGAGCAGCACCGTGTCCAGCCATTCGCGGTAGCGGGTCGGCCGTGCGTCGCGGGAGATCACGCGGAACGCATGGCCGTGAAGATGCATCGGGTGATGCCATTGCGTTTCGTTCACGAGACGCAGCACACAGCTGCGCCCCCGGCGCAGGATGAACAGGGGATCGATGACCTTGCCGCTGCCGCAGCTGTTAGCGGTGCCGTTGACGGCCCACGCCATGCCGCGCGGCAGGCCGCGCATGTTCCCCATCATGCCGCCGGTCAGCACGAGGTCGTGGCGCTCGGCGCGCGCCAAGTCGGGCTCGGCGAGCGGGTTGGTCGGCAGGCGGATCGGCGCGTCGAGCGGCCGCGCGCGTAGCGGCGGCTCCGCGGCGTACGCGATCTCGATCAGCCGGTACTCGAGGTTCCGGTAGAAGCCGTCGTGCACTTCGTGCCGGCTGCCGGGGTCGCCGACCATGTCGATGACGAGATCGGCGCGCTGGGCCGGGGCGAGCACGAACACCCCGCCCTCGGGCGCGTGCGGCTCGACCGGCTGGCCGTCGAGCGCGACGATCCGCGGCTCGTGCCCTTGGAACCGCAAACCGAAGATCCGCGCGCTCGCCGCGTTGACGAGGCGCAGCCTGATGCGCTCGCCCGCTCGCACCGGGAAGCTTTCCGGGACGTGGCCGTTGATGGTCACGGTGTTCCCGACGCGCCCGTTGTGGCTCAGGTCCATGAAGTTGCCGAACCCGCCGCGGATCGACGCATCGCGCTCGAGCCGCCAGTCGCCGAGCACCCAGAGGACGTCCCGATCCACCCGGATCGGCTCGCGCTCCTCGACGATCAGGGCGCCCGACAGCCCGCGCCCGATCTGCTCGTAGCTGCGCTGGTGCGGGTGATACCAGTAGGTGCCGGCGTCCGGGACGACGAACTCGTACTGGAAGCTCTGCCCCGGCGCGACGAGCGGCTGGGTGAGATCCGGAACGCCGTCCATCGCGTTCGGCAGCCGGATGCCGTGCCAGTGGACGGTCGTGCCCTCGTCCAGCCCGTTCTCCAGCCGGACGCGCAGCCGGTCGCCTTGGCGCACTCGCAACGTGGGCCCCGGCACCGCGGCGTTGTAGGCCCATACGGCGGTCGCCGCATACTGCTCCGGGACGAGCCGGACCTTGGCCGGCGCGGGCGCGAGCGTCGCCTCCACGAGTCGCGGCTCCGCTCCGGCTTGCGCAGCACCGCGCAACCACACGAGCGGAGCGGCCGCGAGCCCCACCGCCCCGGCGAGGAAGCGGCGCCGCCCGGACGAGGGGCTTGCAACGCGATCCTTCACGGCATCTGGCATGAATCCTCCCGGGGTCATCGACCGAGCCCGGCCCGCGATTGCAATCGCAGCGCGATCGCGAGCACGAGCCCAGGCAGGACGAGCCACTGGGCGAGCGGCGCGAGGCCGGTGCCGACGCCCGGCAGCACCGGCATGAGCTCGGAGTACCCCCACGACCGGAGGATCGCGACGTTGAGCCATTCGCTGAGCACCGTGTAGCCGGCCCCCAGTGCAGTCGCGACCGCGGCGACCGCGATGAACCGCCACCTGGCGACCGGTCCGGCGCGCGTGACGATCAGCGCAAGGGCGAGCGCCGTCGTACCGATCAGGACATCGCCGATCGTGCAGTGCACGACCGCGAATGCGATCTCGCGCGCGGACCCGGTCGTGAAGATCGTGTAGAGCGGGAGCTGCACAGTCTCCCAGGCGAGGTTCAATAGCGCGAACACCGGCACGAAGCGCCGCGCGAGGAACCGCCAGGTCTCGCGGCACTCGTACCAGTGCACGCGCGGCGACCGGTCGACGGGGGCGGTCGGCGTCGCGCTCATCGCCGGGTGCGGCTCTGCCGATCGACCTCGCGCTGGTGCGCGAGCTCGCGTGGCGGCCAAGTGCTCTTGATGTACGCCAGCACGGCCCAGATCTCCTCGTCCCTCAGCGCGCCGCCGAACGCGGGCATGTCGCTCTGATACCCCTTGGGGGCGTACTTCCCCGGGACGAGCCCTTCCTTGGTGATGCCGAAGAGCACGCTGTCCGGGTGATGCCACGTGTGGCCGGTTTCGTCGTGGGGCGGGGCGGGCATGCGGCCGTTCGCCAGCCGGTCGCGCCAGTTCGGCTGACCCTCGAGCTTGGCACCGTGGCACGCAGCGCAGTGCTTCGCATAGACCGCCTGACCGAGCACGACCTGCGTCGTGTTTCCCGGGTCGGCGGGCGAGACCGACGAGGTCCAGACCGCGGACACGAGCGTGCCTGCAAGCAGCAGCACCGCGAGCGCCACCGCGCCCCAGAACGCGTAGGTCATTTCCGGCCGGCGGGGGCGGCTCTCGTTCGCGCGCGCCGCCGTCAACGCTCTGTCTCACTTGCGACTTCGTCAGCGACAGTGACCCCGCGCGCCCGGTAGCCGAGGCCCGCGAGCACGGCGACGAGCGGCAGTTCGTCGGCGAGCTCATGGATGACCACGATGCGCCGGGGCTCCGCACCCGGCTCGACGCGCACGACACCTCTCACGGCGGCGAGCGAGCGCTCGATGCGTCGCAATCGCCGCGGCCGGTTCATCGCCGGGATGACGAGCTCGGTTCTCCGAACTCGCGTCATCGCTGCTTCTCGGCGTCCGGCGGGGGCGCTTTGCGGCTAGCGCCTTCCCACTGCGCATTCGGCCGCTGGGACGCCATGCCGCCCCCCTGCATCATGTCGCGGCAACCATCCATCATCCCGGCCATGCCGTCGCCCATCATTCCGCCGGACATCATTCCGCCGGACATCGTTCCGGTGCCCACCGTCCGTTCGACCAGGTCGCGCGCGGCGGCGTAGCCGGCAGCGCCGAGCGCCGCGGCGACGACGAGGCCGAGGATCGTGCGTGGTTTCATGTTCAGCTCCTTTCGCGATTGACATCGCGTCGAGTTCAGCGGGCCCGCTACAGGCGGCGCGGATGACGGTCTGGCGCGAAACACCGCACCGGGTACGTCCGGTTCGACGCATGCACGAATGCCCGTTGGATCCGCGCCGCCGCGCCGGGGACGAACTTCGGCCGCCGGCGGCCCGGGTCTGAGCTCCGCGCGCGGAGATCGGGCTCACCGCCTCAAGCGGTGGCCACTCGACGCCGCGGTCGTGGGATCAGGAGCGAGGCGGGTGAAGATCGGGCGGGCTGCTGAGCCGCTCGACCCAGTGAAAGGCCGCAGAAGGACGCACGTCGGCCGATGGGTCGCCTGGGCAGCAGGGCGACGAAGGAAGCGCGGAGTGGGGTACGCAGATCGCGGCGCAGCCCGCAACACCCCCGCCGCCGTCGGCACATCCGTCGCACGGCGGGGCGCCCATCCCGTGAGCGGCCATGACCATGTCGGCTTCCATCGTAGCGGCGTGGAGGCCGTTCAGCGCGACGGCGAGGCCGAGAAGCGCGACGAGTAGCGAAGGAAACAGGCGGCGCATGGCGGCGAGAAACTGTAACTCAGAGCCCGCCCGGCCGCCAGAGTTCCCGCGGTATTGTCCGGGATCTGACCCGGTCGCGCGCGGCGAGTCCTTGGCTCGTCGAGGGTGTGCACGCGCCCGCTGGCCGATCAAACGCGGCTGGGATCGGCCGTGTAGGACGACGCCTGCCGACTTGCGTCTGTACTAAGGTACAGGGTGCAGAATGCGTGCATGAAACCCCTTACGATCGGCGCCCTCGCCGACCGCGCGGGCGTCGGCGTGGAAACGATCCGGTTCTACGAGCGCAAGGGCCTGGTGCGCCGGCCGGCGCGGCCCGGGGCGGGATTTCGCGTCTACCCCGAGGACGCGGTTGGTCGGATTCGGTTCATCCGCCAGGCCCAGGCCCTCGGCTTCACGCTGCAGGAGATCGGCGGGTTACTCGCGCTGCGGGTCACGCCCGGGAGCGATTGCGCGGCGGTGCGCACGCGCGCCGTCGCGAAGCGCGCGATCGTCCAGACGCGCCTCGCAGAACTCGAGCGAATCCGCGACGCGCTCGACAAACTGATCGCCGCCTGTCCGGGCCGGGGCGCGGTCACGACCTGTACGATCCTCGAAGCACTCGCCCAGGCCACCGGGATGACTCCCGATACCCGACCGCGCCGAAACGCAAGGAGCAAGGCAATGAAATCCCTCGAGCTGAAGATCCAGGGCATGCACTGCGACGGGTGCGCCGGCACGATCGAGTCGCTGCTCGCTCGCGAGCCCGGCGTCAAGGGCGCGAGCGTCTCCTACGCCGCGGGCAAGGGGCAGATTCTTTATGACCCGGCCGCGACGGATCCGGCCCGGGTCGCCGCGGCGATCGAGCGCGCCGGCTACCGCGTCGCGGCGGATCCCACGGCCTCGTGAGCGGCACCGAGCTCACTACGACCTTCCTGCTGCCGATCGGGCTCGGCCTGTTCGGCTTCGTCGAACCCTGCTCGATCGGCTCGACGCTCCTCTTCATCAAGCTGCTCGAGGGCAAGCCCGCGTCGGTGAAGGTGGGACAGGTCGCCATCTTCGCCCTCACTCGCGCGATCTTCATCGGCCTGCTCGGCGCCGCCGCCGCGGTGATCGGGGCGGTATTCCTCGGATTCCAGAAGGCGGGCTGGATCGTGCTCGGCCTGGTCTATTTCGCGATCGGGATCCTGTATCTCACCGGACATATCGCGTGGCTCATGCGCGGGATCGGCCCGCAGCTCGCCGGGCTCGGCGATCTGCGGACTTCGGCGGCGCTCGGGACGCTCTTCGGCTTGAACATCCCCGCCTGCGCGGCACCGCTCCTCCTCGCGCTGCTCGCCGCGTCGGCCTCGGGCGCGACCGCGGGCGGCGCCGCGGGGGGCTTCATCGCGCTCGCCCTGTTCGGGCTGGCTCTCTCGCTTCCGCTCGTCGTCGCGGTGCTTTTCAAGCGCGCACAGCGCGCGCTCGACTGGCTCGCGAGCCTCAGCGGGCGCGTCCCGCGCTGGACCGGCGCGCTGATGGTCGCGCTCGGCCTGTGGTCGGTGTGGTTCGGACTGTTCGTGACCCTCAAATAGCGCTTGACCCGGTATCCTGGTACGGCTGCTAGCGTGAGCACATCACGAACCTGAGCAGGTGAACCATGAGCAGCACCGTAGACGCGGCACTTCCCCTCTGGACTCACGAGCCGGCGAGTCGGCCGGACCGCGCGCGAATCCGGGCGCGCATCGCCGGCATGCACTGCTCGCTCTGCACCGGCACGATCGAGAAGGCACTCGGTCGCCACACCGGGGTCGAGAAGGTCTCGGTGAGCCTCACCCACGAACAGGCGCTGGTTGAGTACGACCCGCGCCGAGTCCAGCCGGAGGATCTACTGCGGACGCTGCGGCAGATGGGCTACACGATTTCCGACCCGCGCAAGCTCGAGCCCTTCGAGGCCCAGGAGCGGCAGCTCGTCGCGGAGGGCCGGCGTTTCCTCGTGGCAACCATCTTCAGCCTCGGCTCGCTAACGCTCATCTCGCGTCCCGGAGACTTCTGGTACGCCGTGCTCGAAGCGTTCGTGGCTGCATGCCTGCTCGGGTTTGTCTTCCTCGTCCTGCGCTCCTCGGGCCTCGGCCGCGCGATCGCCGGCACGGCGGGAAGCCTCGCGTTGGTCGTGGCCTTGTCCTGGCTCAAGGCCACCGGCCGGCTCGCGGGGCTGGAAGCATGGCTTGCCGCGGCGCTCGCCGTCTCGGTCGTGTTCGTTCTCGCCCGCCACATCCTCGCGATGGCGTGGCAATCGCTGCGGCGCGGGATCATCAATCAGCACGTGCTGCTCGAGGCGGCGGCGTTCGCCGGGCTCGGCGGCGGCACGTACGGGCTCGCCGCCGGCGGGCCCGACTTCCCGACCGCGCCCTTCTTCTGCGTGGCCGTCATGGTGTGCAACTACCACATCTTCTCTGAGTGGCTGTCGCTGATCGTCAAGACGCGCAGCTCCCAGGCGGTGCGGCGGCTGCTCGCGCTGCAGCCGGAGACCGCGTGCGTGATGCGCGACGGCCGGGAGAGCGAGATCAGCATCGAGGCGGTGCGGGCGGGTGATTTCGTGCGCGTGCACCCCGGCGAGCGCGTCGCCGTGGACGGAACCGTGATGGAAGGACACTCGGCGGTCGACCAGTCGCTCGTCACCGGCGAGCCGCTGCCGGTCGAGCGCACGGCGGGCGATCCGGTGATCGGCGGCTCGCTGAACGGCCTCGGCACACTGCTCGTGCGCGTCTCGGCGGTCGGTGAAGCGAGCTTCCTGCAGCGTGTCGCGCGGGAGGTCGAGGACGCGCGCGCCCTGAAACCGGGGATGCTGCACCTCGTGGATCGCGTGCTGAAGGTCTACGCGCCGGCGGTGCTCTCGCTCGCACTTGCCGCGCTTCTCGGCTGGCTGTTCCTGCCGATGCTTGCCGGCGCCGCGGCCGATCTCGAGCGCGCGGTGTTCGCCGGGCTCACGGTGCTGGTGATGGGCTACCCCTGCGCGCTCGGCATCTCGGCGCCGCTCTCGATCGTGCGCGGGGCGGGCGAGGCGGCCGAGCGCGGAATCCTCATGCGAACGGGCGAGGCCTTTCAGGGCTTCCGCCTCGCCACGCACGTGGTGTTCGACAAGACCGGCACCCTCACCGAGGGCAAGTTCAGCTTGCGCGAGGTCGAGACGGCAGGCGCCTCGGAAGAGGAGCTGCTCGGCGTCGCTGCGGCTGCGGAAGCGGCTTCCGAGCATCCGCTCGCGAAGGCGGTGATGGCCGCCGCGCTCGAACGGGGCATGGCGCCCCCCGAGCTCGAGAGCTTCCGGGCGGCCCCCGGGCGCGGCGTGCGCGCCTCGATCGAGAGCAAGACCGTGCTTGTGGGCAGCCCGCGCTTCCTGTCAGAGAGCGGTGTCGCCCCCGACAGTCTTGGGGCCCGGATCACCGCGCTGGAGGATGCGGGGCGGACGGTGATCGTCGCCGCGCGCGCCGGGCGGCTGCTCGGCCTGCTCGCCTTCGGTGATCGGCTCCGCGATGGCGCGCGCGAAGCGGTCGCGGCGCTGCGGCGCGCCGGCGTGCGCACGCTCCTCGTCAGCGGCGACAACCAGGCTGCTGCCGCACGCATCGCGACCGAGGCGGGCATCGACGAGGTGCACGCGGGCCTACTGCCGCACCAAAAGGCAGGGCTCATACGAGAGCTGCAGCGGCTCGGGAACGTAGCCATGGTCGGGGATGGCATCAACGACGCGCCGGCGCTGATGCAGGCGAATGTCGGCATCGCGATGGGCGCCGGCACCGACATCGCGATCGACGCGGCGGACATCATCGTTCTCAACAACCGCCTCGAGGCAGTGGTGACGGCGCGTGAGGTGAGCCGCTGGAGCTACCGCAAGATGGTCCAGAACGTCTGCCTCGCCGTCCTGTTCAACGGCATCGGCGTGCCGCTCGCCGCGACCGGCCTCGTCTATCCGATCTGGGCGATGGCGGCGATGGCGGTGAGCGTCACGCTGATCTTCTTCAACTCGCTGCGGGGGCGTCCGCGCATCTTCTTCGACGCGATCCTCAGCGTCGGGCGGGTGCCCGCTGCGGCTTGAGTTGGGGCCTCAAGGCGGTCCGGATCGACCTCGCGCAGCCGCGTTCCACGTCAGGCGAGCGCCAGGAAGTCTCCGTACCGCAGCCGGTTCCTGCGGCGCCCCACTTCGTAGGCGTCGCCAAGCGAGAGCAGGAAGGTTCCCGGGTGCTCGTGCAGCCACGAGCGGGCGGCATCCGGCGAGCGGAAGAAGTGCACGTAGTGGCAGAAGCTCGCGACCGGATTCGCGCGCACCGCCTCGATCTCGGGCAGGAGGAAGGAGACCCACAACCCCGCGGGGTGCGTCGGTTCGATCGCGCTTGCCCCGACGGTGAGCTCGACGGGCTCGCCGCTGCCGCGGCAGACCGACCGCACCTCGGCCTTGGTATCGAGCAGCGCGGGCAGGAATAGCGTGTCCCAGGCGCACCAGGTGTACAGGTCGCGCCCGTCGGTGTGCAGCCGATGCGTGGTGCGCGACAGCGTCAAGCCCCAGTACCCGATCACCCGTTGCGCATCGTCGTAGAAGACACCGGGCCACGCTTGGAGCCGGCGGCCGACTTCGTCCGCTGGCAGTTCGACCAACGTGGCGAGCTGGGACAGCGCAACCGGCGCGCCGCGCGCGAGCTCGCGGTAGAGTGCGAGCGAAAGCCGCTGCCCGGTCGCGTCGAGCGCCGGGAAGAGCTCGTGCAGGTGCGCGGCTAGCGCTTCGACGTCAGGCCGTCTCGACATCGTTCGTCTTCCTCTCGGGTCAGCCCGCGCAACAGGAAAGCTGCTTCAGGTCCCTCGTGAAGGTCTGCGCGCAGAGCTTCAGCCCCTCCACCATCGTGAGGTAAGGGAACAGTTGCTCGCCCAGCTCCCGGACTGTCATCCTCGCGCGGATCGCGAGCACGGCTGTCTGAATCAGCTCCCCGGCTTCCGCCGCCACGGCCTGGGCGCCAAGCAACTTCCCGGTCCCCGCTTCAGCCACGAGCTTGACGAAGCCGCGCGTGTCGAAGTTCGCAAGCGCGCGCGGCACGTTCTCGAGCGCCAGCGTGCGCGACTCGACTGCGCGGCCCGCCTTCGCGGCTTGCAACTCGGATAGCCCGACGGTCGCCACCTGCGGGTCGGTGAAGACCACCGCGGGCATCGTAGCAAGATCGAGCGCCGCATCGCCGCCGGTCATGTTGACCGCAGCGCGAGTGCCCGCTGCCGCCGCGACGTAGACGAACTGCGGCTGCGTGGTGCAGTCGCCGGCGGCGTAGATCCCGTCGACGCTCGTGCGCATCTGCTCGTCGACGACAATCGCACCACGGGGATCAAGCTTCACCCCGATGCCTTCGAGGTTGATACCCTCCGTGTTCGGCCGCCTACCCGTGGCGACGAGCAGGCGATCGGCCGCAACTCGCTCGGCGCCGATCTCGACGATGAATCGCTGGCCATCGAACTCGACACGGTCGATCGTGCGCCCGAGCACGATGCGCATCCCCTCGCCTTCGAGCGCGGCACGCAGCGCTTCGCCGACCGCGGGGTCTTCCCGCGACAAGAGTCGCGAGCGCGCGATCAGCGTGACCCGGCTTCCCAGCCGAAGGAACGCCTGCCCCAACTCGAGGGCCACGGCGGAGCCGCCGTAGACGACGAGGTGCGCCGGGATCTGCTCGGATACCAGCGCTTCGGTCGACGTCCAGTAGGGCGTCCCCGCCAAGCCGCGCACCGGGGGGACGTCAGGCGAGGCGCCGATCGCCAGCAGAGCGCGGTCGAACGCCACTTCGCGCTCGCTGCCGTTCGCGAGCGCCACCGTCAAGGCGCGCGGGTCCTTGAAGCGCGCCGCGCCACGGAGCAAATTGATCGCCGGATTCTCGGCGAGAATCTGCTCGTACTTGTCGTGACGCAGCTCGCCGACACGGTCCTGTTGCTGACGGACCAGCGCCGGCCGATCGACCGCGGCGGCGGCGCGCCCGATTCCGACATCGAAGGGGCTCGCCTCGCGCAGGTGACGGATGTGCGCCGCTCGCAGCATGATCTTGGAAGGCACGCAGCCGACGTTGACGCAGGTGCCACCCAGCGTGCCGCGCTCGATCATCGTGACGCTCGCGCCTTCCTCGGCGGCCCGGATCGCCGCGGCGAACGCGCCGCCGCCGCTGCCGATGATTGCGATCCGGAGCGGGTCAGCCTGGACACCCTTGCCCGCGCCACGCGCGGATCGCGAGACTTTCCGCGCAACGGTCCCCTGCGCCGTGGGGGCTTCGCTCCGCTCGAGTTCAGCCCGAAGCACCGTGGCACCGTAGCCCAGATCGCGGATCGCCGAGACGACCCGCTCAGGCGCCGTCGTACTCGCCCCGTCGATCCGCGCGATGCCCTCCGGATACGACAGCCGCACATCGATTCGCGGATCGAGCTTCTTGACCGCCCCCGCTACGTGCGCGGCGCAGGACGCGCACGTCATCCCTGTGACCTGGACTTTCACGATTTCACCTGGTTGCCCTCACGGTCGCGGGATAGCCGGCATTCCTGGTCGCGTTCACCAGCGCCTCGACGCTGGTCTTCGCGTCGTCGAAGGTGACCACCGCCTCCTTCTTCTCGTAGCTCACGGCAACCTTCTCCACGCCCTGGACCTTCTGCAAGGCCTTCCTCACCGTGAGCGGACACAGCTCGCAAGTCATGCCGGGAACGTCGAGGGCGACCGTCTTCGGCGCGGCGAGCGACGCGCCCGAGCCGAAGACCCCGAGCGCGAGCGCTAGCAAGAGGGTCAGTGTGCGCATTGAAACCTCCTCAGAAAAACAAGGGCAGGTAGTACGGCGCCGCAAGCAGTAGCAACACCGCAGCCGTTACGATCCAGAACAGGACCTTGTAGATCCGGTTGACCGCAGGAACCGCGCAGACTTCACCTGGTGCGCACGCCGCAGCAGGCCTGCGATAGATTCTCCAACCCGAATAGCCAAGGGCGCCGAGCGCGATCGCGATAAAAAGGGGCCGGTAGGGTTCGAACGCGACCAGGGTTCCGGCCACGCCTCCGCCAAGCCCGAGGGACACCGCGACCAGCGGTCCGACACAGCACAGCGAGCCAAAGATCCCCGCCGCGCCGGCGAGCGCGAGCGGGCCTGCCTTTCTCTTAGCCTCGGTGTCGGTCGCCGGCACCTCCGCGAGCGGGATTGAAGTGGACTTGGTCTGAGGCATATGCTTCCCTCCGATCGAGACGGCAGGGTAGACCCGTAGTTGACTACGGGAGCAAGAGGGGGTTCTCTGTGCGGAAGGGAACTTTCACCCGGTTCTAGTCTCTCTGACACCCGAGGCCATGGACCAAAACACGATGACTATCGGCGACCTCGCCAGGGCGGGCGGGGTGAACGTCGAAACCGTGCGCTACTACCAGCGCTTAGGGATCCTGACGGAGCCTGCGCGGGCGCGCGGCACGATCCGGCGATATCCGGACGATGCGCTGCGACGGCTGCACTTCATCAAGCGCGCCCAGCGGCTGGGGTTCTCGCTGGACGAAGTGAAGATCCTGCTGGGCTTGAGCGACGGCCGGCACTGCGCCGAGACGCGCGAGCTCGCCGAGCGAAAGCTGGCGATCGTGGAGGAGAAGCTCGCCGATCTGAACGCGATGCACGACGCGCTGATGGATCTCATCTCGGCGTGCCGGCGAGGCGGACGCGGTTGCGGCTGTCCGTTGATCGACGCGCTAGCTTCCGACGAAAGCTGAGGCGCGGCGGGCCGGGGTACGGCAGTCCTATGTCCTTTCGCTGGCGAAGCGATCGCGCGCCCCGAGCTATGACTGCCAGCCGCCCCAGACGATGACCCCCATACCGGCGAGGGTGATGCTGACCCCCGCCACGTCCCAAGTTGTCAGAGCCACGCCGTCCACCAGCCACAACCACACCAGCGCGACGGCGACGTAGACGCCGCCGTAAGCCGCATAGATTCTCCCGGACGCTGCCGGGTGAAGCGTCAGCAACCAGGCAAACAGCGCGAGGCTCAACGCCGCAGGAATCAGCAGCCAGGCGGAGCCGTCCTTCCTCAGCCAGAGGTACGGTAGATAGCAGCCGACGATCTCGGCGACCGCGGTGACGATAAACAACCCAAGAGTCTTTAGCAGGATCATCTCGATGGCCTCCGAGCGACGGCCGGCGACCCTGTCCCGCGCCGGCGGCAGCGGGGTTCGGGACGGCGCTAGGCCGCCGGCGACGCGATTATCGGGGAAGTCATCGAGGCCCACTGCGCGGGCGATCCCGGCCACCGCGCTCGAGAAGCCCGGGATGGGCCGCCACGGCGGGTGGGACGTCAGCCCTTGCCGATCGGCACCACACGCTCCAGGTCGGCCACGCAGATCCAGCCGGCGTTCTCCTGGCCGGTCCGAGCCGTCGTGCGGATGATCTCCACCAACCGATCGGCGAGCGCGTCCTCGCAGATGAGCTCGAGCTTGAACTCGTGAACGACGCGCTCGGCAAGGTCGATCGAGTAGTGCTGCTCGCCCTCCTCCAGCGGCTCGAGCGAGCCTTTGACCTCGTAGGCGGTCACGTTCCGGCCGCCCGACTCGCCCCCGAGATCGCACAGCCCGGACTCTTTGAGGGCGCGTATGACACCGGCGATCCGGCTGCGATGCACATAGGCCTTGATCTCCTTCATGGCGTTCCCTCCTCGTCGTCGAAACCTTGCATGGTCGCTACTTGAGCGTGAAGCGGACCTGGTCGGGCTTGTGGCCCTGCAGCGTGATCGTCGCCACGACGCGCGTACCGGGGGCGAGCTTGAAGGCGCCCTTCGCCTCGAGGCGGTTGTCTCCGGCGGGGACAAGCGTCGCGCTCGCCTTGTCCTTCCCGAGCAGCGTCAGCGTTCCGCTCGCCCCCTTCGTGGAGACCGGCTTCTCCTCTTCGGAGACGTAGATCGTCAGGACGTCGGGCTTGGCGACGAGCTCGTACTCTGTGTGTCCCGCCATTGCGACCACACCGCCGTGATGGCCGGCGTGCGTCTTCTCGTCGTGCTTGTGCGCGCCTTTCTTGTCTTGCTTGTGGTCGTCGGCGGCGAGCGCGGCCGGCGCGCCCGCCGTGACGGCGACTGCAAAGGCCGAAATCGACAGCCACTTCAGTGCGAGCATGGGAGCTCCTTTCCGTTGAGAAGTCATGGCGATCAGCCCGGCGCCGCGCCCGCGGCACGCCCGCGTCGCTCGCGCGCCGCCGCACGGCGCGTCTCGATCCACTCGTAGAAGAGCGGCAGGAGCAACAGCGTCAGCGCCGTGGAGGTGAAAAGGCCCCCGACGACCACGGTTGCGAGCGGCCGCTGCGTCTCGGCGCCGACGCCCTGCGACAGCAGCATCGGCACCAGTCCCAGGATCGCGACCGAAGCGGTCATCAGGACGGGCCTCAGCCGCAGCGCGGCGCCCTGGGTGACCGCTTCCCGTATCGAACGCCCCTCGCGCCGCAGCTGGTTGATGAACGAGACGAGCACGATCCCGTTCAGCATGGCGACCCCGAACACGGCGATGAAGCCGATCGCGGACGGAACGGACAGGTATTGGCCTGTAACAAACAGACCTACCAGGCCGCCGATGATCGCGAACGGCACGTTGGCGATGATCAGCGTCGCGTAAGTGAGCGAGTTGAACGCCGTGTAGAGCAGGATGAAGATGAGCCCGATCGTGAGCGGAACGATGAGGGCGAGCCGCGCCATCGCGCGCTGCTGGTTCTCGAAGGCGCCGCCCCACTCCAGCCAATAACCTTCGGGCAGCTTCACCTGCCCGGCGAGCCGCTCGTTCGCTTCGCGCACGAAGCCGTCGACGTCCCGACCGCGGACATCCATCTGCAGGACGGCGTAGCGCTGCAGCTGCTCGCGCCGCACGAAGCTGTAGCCCTCGTCGGTGTCGATGGTGGCGACGCGCGAGAACGGGATCAGCGCCCCGCCGGCCGTCCGGATCGGGATGCGGCCGATCGCTTCGACGTTCGCGCGGTAGCGCTCATCGAGACGGACCGCGATGTCGAACCGGCGCACGCCGTCGATCAAGGTGCTCACCGCGGAACCGCCGATCCCGGCGCGTACGACCTCCAGGATCTCGTCGGCGTTGATGCCGTAGCGCGCCGCCTCGTCCCGGTTCACCCGCACCACGATCTGCGGCTTTCCCTTGTTCGCCTCGGCGGAGAGGTCGGCCACCCCGGGCACCTTCTCCAGCACCGCCTTCGCCTGGGCCGCGAGCCGGTCCAGCGTCGCCAGGTCCGGCCCGTAGACCTTGAGCGCGAGCGTCGCTCGCACCCCCGAGATCAGCTCCTCCACGCGCATCTGGATCGGCTGGGTCGCGCCGATCACGACGGTCGGAATCTCCTCGGCGATCCTGTCCTGCATCGCCTCGGAGAGCGCCGCCATGGTCATCTTCTCGGGCCAGGTCGAGGGGTCGTTCACGTCGACCAGGACCTCCATGTAGTTGACGTCGACCGTTTCACCCTTCTCGGCGCGGCCGATCGTGGCGACAACGGACTTCGTCTGGGGGAAGTGCTTGCGGAGCGCCGTATCGATTCTCTCGGACACCCGGATCGATTCCTCGAGCGAGGTCGACGGGATGCTCGTGACCCGGAACATGATCGCCCCCTCCTGCAGGTTCGGCATGAACTCCTTGCCGAGGAAAGGAAAGAGCGCGAGCGATCCCGCGAGTAGCGCGAGCGCCGCCCCGATCACGAGCGGTTTGCGCTCGAGGCTCCAGGCGAGAGCCGGGAGGTAGAAGCGCTTCGCCGTCCGCACGAGCCACGTATCGCGCTCGACCTTGGCGCGCAGGATCAGCGAGGCGAGGACCGGGACGAGGGTCAACGTGAGGACGAGCGACCCGGCCATAGCGAAGGTGATCGTGTAGGCCATCGGCTTGAAGAGCTTGGCTTCCAGGCCGGTGAGCGAGAAAAGCGGCAGGAACACCACGATGATGATCAGGATCGCGAAGGCGATCGGGTTCACCACCTCGCGCGCCGCCTGCAGGACGACGTTGGTGCGGTCGACCACCTTGCCGGCGTAGTGGGACAGCAAGCGGAAGCTGTTCTCGACCATCACCACCGCCCCGTCGACCATCATCCCGATCCCGATCGCGAGGCCGGCGAGCGACATCAGGTTCGCCGAAAGATGGGCCTGGCCCATCAGGATGAACGCGATCAGCATCGCGAGCGGTAGCGTGACGATTACGACGATCGCGGAGCGCAACTCGCCGAGAAAGAGGAACAGCACGATCGCCACCAGGATCGCCCCCTCGACGAGTGCCCGCTCGGCTGTCGCGAGGGCCTTGTCGACGATGTCGGTGCGGTCGTAGACCGGCGACAGCGTTACGCCCTTCGGTAGCGCGGCTTGCGCGATCTTGAGCTTCGCCTTGGAGGCGTCGACGACGTTTTTCGCGTTCTCGTGGATGCGGCCGAGGGAGATGCCGAGCGTCACTTCCTTGCCGTTCTCGGTGACCGCGCCGAAGCGCGGCGCCGGTCCCTCGCGCACCTCGGCGACGTCGCGCACGTAGATCGGCGTCCCGTCGCGCTCGGCGATCACCACCTTGGCGATGTCGGCGGTCCCCGTAACGAGGCCCAGGCCGCGCACCAGGTACTGCTCCGGGCCGAGGTTCACGTACTGGCCGCCGACCTGCCGGTTGTTGGCCGCGATCGCGTCGACCACCGCCCGGAACCCGAGGTTGTACTTGACGAGCTTGTCGGGATCGATGACGACCTGGTACTGCTTCTCGAACCCGCCCCACGAGGTCACGTCGTCGACGCCCGCGGCGGTGCGCAGGATCGGCCGCACCGTCCAGTCCTGCAGCGTCCGCAGTTCGATCGGCGAGGTCTTCGGGTCAGCCGACTTGATCGTGTACCAGTAGACCTGGCCAAGACCCGAGCTGTTGGGGCCGAGGACGGGCTCGCCGTAGCCCTGCGGGAGCCGCTCCTTCGCCTCCTGCAGCTTCTCGCCGACGAGACGCCGGGCAAAGTAGATGTCCACGTCGTCCTTGAAATAGACGCTGACGTAGGAGAGCCCGAACAGCGACACCGACCGGATCGTCTCGACGCGGGGCAGGCCCGCCATCGCCGTCTCGATCGGGGCGGTGAGCAGCCGCTCGACGTCCTCCGCCGCGAGGCCCGGCGACTCCGTGTAGATGTTGACCTGGTTCGGCGTGACGTCGGGGAACGCGTCCACCGGCAGGTCGCGCCATGCCTGGACACCGACGACCACGGCCAGCCCGAACAGCACGAGCACGAGCAGCCGGTAGCGCAGCGACAGATCGACGATTCTCTCGAGCATCGCGTCCGCTCCTAGTGCACGTGGCCCGACCCGAGCTGCGACTTGAGCGCCCGCGCCTTGAGGGCGTACGCCCCGGCGGTGACCACGAGGTCGCCCGCTGCGACGCCGCCCTCGATCGCCACGCGGCCGCCGTAGCGCGCACCGAGCTGTACGGGGCGCGGCTCGAAGCCGTGCGCATCCTCGACATACACGGTGGGCTGTCCCTGCATCAGCACCACCGCCTCTTGCGGGAGGAGCAACGCTTCGCTCGTCCCCCCCGCCTCGATTGAGGCGTGCGCGAACATGTCAGGCTTGAGCCGGGCATCCTTGTTCTCGACTTCGATTCGCGCGCGGACGGTGCGGGTCTGCTTGTCGAAGACCTCGCCGATGTACGCGACGCGACCGCGAAACAGCTCGTTCGGATAGGCGGTGACCGTAATCTCGGCCGGCGCACCGACCCTGACCATCGCGAGGTCCTTCTCGAACAGCGCCGCCTGCACCCACAGAACCGTCAGATCGGCAACGGTGAACAGGGTCTTCTCCGGCGTCGCGAGCTCGCCGAGGACCGCGTCCTTCTCGATCACTGTCCCCGCGAACGGCGCGAGCAGCGGAAACACCGACGTCGCGCGGTCGGTCGCCGCCGGCGGCGGAACACCGAGCAGCCGGAGCTTGTCCTCGGCTGCACGCAGCGCCGCACCCGACTGCTGAAATTCCGAGCGGATCCGCAAGTATTCCTTCTGGGAAATGATCTGGTCGCGGTTGAGGCCCTCGGCGCGTTCGAAGTCGGCCCGGGCGGTCGCGAACCGGCTCGCAGCCTGGAGATACGCGGACTGCGCGTCACCGAGTTCGATGCTGTCGAGGAGCGCCAGCGTCTGGCCTGCGCGCACGCGCTCGCCGAGCGCAGCGGGCGCCTTCACGATGCGGCCGGCGATGCGGGGCGTAACGTGTGCGATCCGATCCTGATTGGGCTGGATCTCGGCCGGGACCACGATCCGGTTGCGCACGGTCGCGGGGGCGAGCGCTTCCACCTTGATCCCGGCGGCGGCGATCTGGGCGTCGGTGAGCTTGATCGCGTCGCTCGAGGCCTTTTCCTCCTTGGCGTGGTCGTGGTCGTCCTTGCCGGCCCCGCCCTTCGCTGCGTGCTTCGCGTCCGCATTTGCACTCTCGCTCCGCTCGCCGCAGCCGGCGAGCATGGCCGCCGCAAGGGCGAGGATCGCGACCGCGCCGCTGATGCCCTGGGTCATGATGGGGGTCCCTTCGTGGTTCATGGCTTCGCGGCCGGGCTCGTCGCAGGCCGCGGCTCGGGCGGCCACCCCGCTGCCTCCTCGAGGGTGACGCGGGTCGTTTCGTGCTCGGTCAGCGCCGCGAAGTAGTCGCGCTGCGCCTCGAGCAGCTGTCGGTTGACGAGCAGGAGCTCCGCAATGCCGATCTCGCCGGCACGCAGCGCCCGCTGCGACAGCTGCTGGTTCTCGTTGAGCCGTGGCAGCACGGCGTCGCGCAACCGTGCGACCCGCACGCCCAGGCTCTCGAAGTTCCGCCAGAGTGCGATGACTTGAGCGCGCGCGTCGCGGAGCGCGGCTTCCCGCTCGATCTGGGTCCGGGTGAGGTCCGCCGACGCCCGCCCGATCCCGGCGGCGTTGCGGCGGAAGAGCGGCAGCGGCACCGATACCGTGAACAACGTGAGCCGCTCTCGCGCATCGCTCGGGCCCTCCTGCCCGGTCCCCACGCCGAGCGTCACATCGGGATAGACCGACGCACGCTCGAGCGCGAGCCGGTTGCGCGCAGCCTCCTCGCGATGCCCGAAAGCCCGGAACTGCGGGCGCGCATCCACCAATCCGAGCAGCTCGTCCAGACGGTATGCGGGCGTGACGGCGCCGAGCTCGCCGCGCACCGCCGGCAGATCGGCGGGCGCGAGCTGAAGGAGCGCTGCGAGCTCCGCCCGTGCCTGCACCAGTTGCTCCTCGAGCGACCGGACCTCATTGCGCGCCCGGTCCGCCTCGACTTCGGCGACGTTCGCCTGGAGCCGGGTGTCCTCGCCGGCGCGGAACCGCTTGTCGACGATGGCGGCCGAGTCCTCGGTAAGCTTGAGCACCGCCCGCTCGGTCTCGATGCGCATTTGCAGAGCGAGCACGGCGAGGAACCGCCGCGACACCTCCGCGCGGACCTGCCGGCGCAGCTCCCGGATCTGCTCGGCGTAGGCGGCGAGCAGACGCTCGGCCTCCTCGCGCCGATACCCCCGCTGGCCGGCGATCTCGAACGCTTGCGAGATCCCGATGAGGTATTCGCGCTGCCGCGCATCGTTCGGGACCGTGCGCCGGCCGAACTCGCCGGCCGCCGTGGGATTGTTCCAGAGGAGCGCGCTGGCATCTTCCAGCTGCCCCTGGAGGGCCGAGGCCTCAGCCTGGGCTGCGCGGAGGCGGGGATTGGCCTCTTCCCCGCGTCGGAGCGCCTCCTCGAGCGTGAGCTCCTGCGCGCACGCCGCTGACGCGAGGAGCGCGCCGAGAACGATTATTAGCGTGCGCGACACGGCCCGCGGTGCGGGCGGCGTGCACGGGTCGTACAGATTCGCGGATGCCATGGTGCTCCCTGCCGGTTACGACGCACGGGGCTGGAGGCCACCGTGCCAAGTACTTCAGAGGTCGTCAGACGGACTGGGCAGGGACGCGAGGCGGGCGAAGATGAGGGTCGAAGAAAAGTTGCGGCGGAATGCCGGGATCCGCGATGACGTATGCGCGGGACCACGGCCGGAGGGCATTCGTCGCGGATCGATCGACGCTACCCTGGAAATGGTGAAGAAGATGGCATGCGTGGTTGCAGCTCGGGTTGTCGCCGCCGGCCCCTTCATCACCGGCATCCGTCGAATCCGCGAGCGACAACGCGCCGGTATCGTGCCCAGGCGCGTCGTGCTTGTCGACAAGGGGCGCGATCGAGCTCACGACCGCACTGGCCAAGAAAAGCGCCAGTACCAGCAAGACCGTGGATGGGCGGATGCGAAACACGCGGGCGAGTCTAGCCGAACGTCGCGACGAGGCGCAAGGATGGGGAGAACCCGCCCGTCAACTAGCGGGCGCTCTGCGCACCCCGCGCGCGACGTCGGCGAGCTCTCCTCGCGCCTGTCGCACGACGCTCGCCGCCGCGGAAAGCGCGAGCGTCGCCATCACGCCTGCCACAAGCAAGTCGGGCCACGCGGTGCCGGTGCCGAACACGCCCACCGCGGCGAGCGCCACCGCCACGTTCCCCACGGCGTCGTTGCGACTGCACAGCCACACCGAGCGCATGTTGGCGTCACCCTCGCGCCAGGCGTAGAGCATGGCTGCAACGCCGACGTTGGCTGCGAGCGCACTCAGCGCGATCACACCCATGGTCACGGGCTCCGGCGGAATGCCTGCGGCAGCCGCCCATGCAGTCGTCGCGAGGACGAGCACGCCGTAGGCGCCCATCGTGAGCCCCTTGATGAGCGCCGCACGCGCGCGCCAGGCGAGGCCCAGCGACAGCACCGCGAGGGACAGCCCGTAGTTCGCGGCGTCGCCGGCGAAGTCCACCGCGTCGGCGAGCAGCGACACTGATCCCGACTTGAGCCCCCCGGCGATCTCGACGAGGAACATGACGGCGTTGACCGCGAGCGCGACCCAAAGCGCCCTCCGAAAGCGCGGACCGACCGGGCGAGGTTGCTGGACGCGATCGCCCGCGCAACAATCCGACATGATCCTGTTCATCCAGGCGCCCATGTAAAACCCTATAGCCGCTATAGAGTCAACCGACTAGAATGGCGATGACGACTCAACCGCCACGTGGACCGGAGATGAGGATCGGTGAGCTATCGCGAGATACCGGCGTCGACATTCAGACCGTGCGCTACTACGAGAAAGCGGGTCTGCTGCTGCCGCCCACCCGCGAAGCGAATGGTTATCGAGCCTACGGGCCCGCGCATCTCGAGCGACTCGCGTTCATTCGCCATTGCCGGGCGCTCGACATGCCGCTCGCCGACGTCAGGCGGCTGCTCGAGTTCATGGCGCGGCCCGACGCCGACTGCGGCGACGTCAACCGCCTGATCGATGGTCACCTCGCGCGCGTGCGTGCGCGCCTCGCGAGCATGCGTGCGCTCGAAAAGCAGCTCGCTGCCTTGCGGGCGCAATGCGAAACGAACCACGCGGTGCGCGAATGCGGAATCCTGGATGAATTGGTGGCGGCGGCGCACGGCGAGGCTTGCGCTTGCCACGAGACTGACGCCGCGCCCCCGACGGACAGCCCCAAGGTTGTCGGCACTCTTCAGCCGCCACGCACTGCGGCAAGAGCACGAGCAGCGCGTGGTTCGAACCGGCGCCCCGCGAAGCGCTAATAGGAGATTAGTTCAGAGGTCGTGGCACGTTTGCTGGCGATAGCTCGCCGACGGACGGTGAACGCCAAATGTTCGAGACTCCGAACTTCCACCGCAAGCCGCTCGGCCAAGGTCGGATGATCCACGACGCGCCCGAAGAAGTAGCAATGCGCATAGTGCCCCGGCTTGGTCGCCTCCGCTAGCTGGAGGGTCAGGAACCTGCCGTTCCAGTGCTGCAGCAAGGCCTCCCGCTTCAAGTACAGCACGAGTTCCCTCGCCTCCCCTGGCCTCATCGGCGCAGGGACGATGACTCGGTCGAAGAACCGCACCGAAAAGTTGGGCCCGTGGGCTTGCACCCGAACGCCGCCGTGAAATATGCGGGCCCCTCGTGCGAGAAAGTACCGCTCCACTCGGCAGAATGCCCTGTTGTACGGAAGGCTCGCTTCGCGACCGATCCGCAGCTTCGCTTCCCGTCGCTCGTCGGCCTCCAGGAGCTCGTACGCGCTCACGACCGTCTCAAGGAAGTCGACGCGCGTTAGCTTCGATCGGCCTGCGCGGGTGCGCGTCGAGACTGGGTCCGCAGCGGTCGGCTCTCGTCCTGCACCACTCGTTCGTGACGATTCGGCGGATTCACACGGCGGCCCACGGGCTAACTGCGCCGGCAAAAAGACATCAACGAAATCGGAGGACTTCAGGTTCCGGAAGGAACGCATCCCCCGCCGCTGCGCCGGTTCTCGGTCACGCGCGTCGGCTGCCTCCTCGGCCCGCTCCCGTGCAACCCATTCGCAGCCTACGCTGTGCGGCGTTTCCGGGTTCATGCGGAAGTGCGGCTTGACGAGGATCCGATCGCGCTCGTCCTCGACCAGCTTGTCGTAGTTGACGCCGGTCACTCGGGTCGCGTTGGCGGACCTGCAGGTGTCGTACGAGCAGAGAAACTCAAACCTGCGTCGGGGCTCTTCTTGCTCGAAGAACAGTGCCCGAGCTTGGTAGATGTCGACGACCTTGCCGGCCTGGACGCAATACGCCCGCGCGATGTGCATAACGATTGGGACTGGCAGTCGTAGTCCGGGCAAGCATCGCGCTTCGCTCATCGAACTGGGGACTATCAGTTCTGATAGGGCCCGTCAGTTCTGCTAGTTCTCTAGCCAGAGCGCGATTGCTAACTTCGGCTCTGCGTCGGTCGAAGCCTCATCACGACTGACATCGAGCGCCGCACTCGTTATGCGGCCCTCCCTGTCGATATCCGCTACGTCAACGCCATTGGTGTTTGTTCAGAGCCGCACCTGTCAACCTTCTGTGCTCGCATGTGCCCAGATATCGCAGGCGACCGTGTCGTCTCTGCTTCGACCGCCCCTCCGCACGTCGACGGGATCCAGGGCATTCGCGCTGCGGCGCGCCGGATTGCGGTGGCGCGGGCGTAATCGACAGATGCCTGAGTTTCCTCCGCACCGACTCGTTCAAGATGTCCGACGCTCCGAATCTTACCTACGCCGAGACGCTGCAGTACCTGCGGGTGGGACGGCGCGCCTTCGACATGCACCTTCGACCGCTGCTTCCCAAGCCGGTGAAGGTCGGCACGCGGATCGTCTGGAAACGGATCGATGTGGAGCGCGCCTGGGAAGAGTATGCTTTTCAGCGGAACGGCCGGCCCGAAGAGAGTCGGAGTAGGAATGACCATTACTGATCACCCCCTCCACAGATCCGGACGAGCGGATTTCCCGCATCCGGCTCTTGCCTCAGGTGATGACGCCCATGCGGCGTAGGGGGTAGGGATGGCACACG
>JADLAV010000086.1 GCA_020848075.1 Burkholderiales bacterium | reverse complement strand
GTTGGCGGGAACAAGTACCGGCTGGTGGTCGAGGTGCAGTACCAAGCGGGCATCGTCTGGGTGAAGTTCGTCGGGACGCACGCGCAGTACGACCGCATCGATGTGGAGACCGTGAATGACTATTAAGCCGATCCGCAACGACGAGAACCTGCGACGCGCCTTCCGCCGCCTTGAGAAGGTCTTCCAGGCCGAGGAGGGCACGCCACAGGCGGACGAGCGCGACGTGCTCGTCACGCTGATCGAGGCCTACGAGAACAAGCACTATGACTTCGGTCCGTCCGATCCGGTGGAGGCGATCAAGTTCCGCATGGAGCAGGAGGGGCTGACGCCGCGCGATCTGGAGCCGTACATCGGGCAGAGTGGCCGCGTCTCCGAGGTCCTGAATCGCAAGCGCCCGCTGAGCCTTCGGATGGTCAAGAGGCTGCACGACGGCCTGAAGATTCCGTACGAGAGCCTGATGGCGGGGGTGCAGTAGTGCTTGGGCGGTTCGATTCCGCGGGTTGCGGCCGTACTCGGTGCTCCGAGCGCGTTCGACTGCCCAAATGAGATGGAGACGTAAGCCCGTATCCCCAGGCGAAATGCTCGCCGAGGAGTTCTTGAAGCCTCTGGGCATGAGCAACTGCCGTCTGGCAAAAGAGATCGGCGTGCCCGCGCAGCGCATCGGCGAGATCGTCGGCGGCGGGCGCGCCATCACCGCCGACACCGATCTGCGGGTGTGCCGCTTCTTCGGCCTCTCCGATGGCTGGTGGCTGCGCCTGCAGGCGGACTACGATACCGAGGTCGCGAAGGCGAGCCTCGCGAAGACGCTCGCGAAGATCAGGCCATGGCTCAAGCGCCCCGGGCTTGCCCACCGCCGCGCGAGTCTTGCGTGAGAGGCGCCGATCGCGCGGCCGTGGATAAGCCCCAGGTGATCATCCGCTACGCGATCGCGCCTCCCTCGCGGTGTGCATGACGAGCTCGTTCGTGCTGCAGGCGCTCTCCCGACCTGCGCAATGCATCGTCCAGGTGGTCCAGCAGTTCTCGCATGCGTGCGAAGCGCTCCAGGGCTTCGCCGTCGAACCGCTGTCGAAGCACCTCGCGTGCAACGGGCTCTTGAGTCAGGCGTGCCAGTGCGGTGCCGTGACGCGCCATCTCCCGCAGCGCATCCGTCGCCTCCCGGGCGCGCTCGTGCAGCGGCGCCAACGCTACTTGCGCATCGCCGGACAGGAACTCGCCCAGCGGGCCACCAAGTAGGCGAGCAAGGACGATCGCGGCGACGACATCGACGCCAAGGCCCAGATCGGCCGCGTGTCGGAGGAGATCGTCGAACTCGGCGGCAAGTCCGGACTGCGTCAGCAGATCGAGGGCGCCCGCGATGTCCAGCCGTGAAGCATCCGCATCGACGAGTTCGAGCATTCGGCGATACGGCTCCGGCAGATCGAGGGGCAGGGCACGCCGCGCGGGTTCGATCTCGAAGAGATCGAAGTGCTCCATGGCTGCGAAGTCGACACTGCGGCAGAAGTGGATGCGCGGGGACGCCACGCTGAGCGACACGGTACCTGTGCCGCCCCAGCCTGCCGCCAGTGTCTGCGGGACCTTGCGCAGCGCCGGGATGTCCAGCGCCTTCTCGTCTTCTGCCCGTGGCGCGACAACCAGCCAGTTGGTCCACGGGCCGATGAGCCGGTAGCGGAGCGCTGTCTGCAAGCCTATGCCGTCATCCGCTTCCTTCAGCCGGGCCGCAGCGGCGACGCGAGCCACGGTGGACAAACCATCCGGGGAAGAGGCCGGCGGCGAAGCTGGAATCGCCAGCTCCTGACGAACGATCTCGCCCTTGTCCGTCTCGACCTCCAGTACTGCGCTTCCGCCTGCCTGCGGGCGATCGAACGAAGCAGAGGCGACCACTGTGTCGCCCTCGAAGACTGCGCCGATCCGGGACGGGGTGATATTCGCGGCCCCATTGGGCCAGCGAACCGCCACCCGCTTGGCCCGCGGCGAGCGCATGCGCTCGAAGTGGCGAACGACCCGGTCGGCCATACCTTCGCGTGGCGAGACGAGCTCACACTCGCCGCCTGTGCCAGCTGCGAGCCCGCGCACGAACGCCTCGGAGACGGCGCTGCCGACGCCGACCGTGAAGATCCGATGCCCCGACTTCGTCGCTTCGTCCACCACGGACTCCCAATCGGAGATTTCTCCGTCGGTCACGAGGAAGAGATCGGCCGCCTCGGTGCGCCCGAGGGCGGCGTAGGCCTGCCGCAGCGCATTGCCGATCTCGGTGCCACCCATGTTCGCGTCCAAGGACTTCGCGAACCGCCTGGCTTTGGTGAGGTGGGTCTTGTTGCAGGGGAGGAGGTGACTCGACAACGCGTTGGTCGAATTGCCGAACGCGATCAGCGTCACTCGGTCCCGCGGCTGCAGGCTTTCGAGGATGCCGTCCAGCGCCTGCTTGGCCTGTTCCATCGAGTCTCCTTGCATCGATCCGGAGCAGTCGATGACGATGGCCAGCGAGAGCGGACGCGGCTGTTGCAGGCCCGGGAAGAACGGCTGGAAGCTGGCGATCGTCGTCATGCCTTCGCCGTCCTGGCCGCACAGGACGAAGCTGCGCGTCGCCTGCGGCGCCTTCACGTTCAGGATGAAGTCGCGGTCCATGACGGCCTTCGGCTGCTGCAGGGACAGCACAGCCTTCTCCGGTGACTTGACCAGCTCGACGGTGTGGGACGGGCAAACGAACTGCGCGTCGCGCAGGGCACCGAACACCTCCACGCGCAGGGAGAACTGGTTCTCGACCGTGAGCGAGGCTTCCGGGGCCTGATGCGGCTGATGCGGCGATTCGCCGAAGCGCGGCGCGATCGTGGTGGGCAGGAAGAAGCGCAGCCGATCGCCTGCCCACCTGTACAGGTTCGCGTAGCTGAGGGTGATCTTCGCCGTCTCATGCGGGAGCAGGTTGCCGACATTCATCGTGTAGAGGCCCGGCTCGATAGCTTCGAGCATCACGGCCGCGTCGCCGGCCTCGACGGCATCCTCGTACTTCTCTTCGGCTGCCTTCTTCTCGACGACGACGCCCTTGAGCACGCGCCCGCCGATGTCGACTTCGAGGTCGAGCAGCACTGCGTCGAGCGGCAGCGGGAACGTGTAGACCGCCTCGATGTTCGTGCGCTCGTCGTTGCGGTAGGTCTGCGAGACCGTGACCTCGGCGAGCAGATCCTGCAGGACCGCTGAGACGGCGACGTCGCACAGGGCGACGCGTTCGCCCTCCAGGCCGGTGAGGGCCGATGCCAGCTTGTTCACTCTTTTTCCTCGCTTTCGTGAATCTGCGCGTAGGCCTGCGTCACCGCGCGGAAGAAGGCCCGCACCTGCTCCGGCGTCAGGCCGGCGCGGCCGGGTTCCAGGGTGAGCTCGACACCGTCGGCGACGACCAGGTGGCTCCAGACCTCCACCGTCCCGGCCCGCCGTGGCGTCGGGGGCAGGGGGGCGGTGTCCTGCTGCCGGAGGAGCTCGCCGATCCGCTCCAGGGACAGCCCGGCGAGCTGCCACTTCCGAACGAGCAGGAGCTGCTCGACATGGCGCTGGGTGTAGTAGGCACCCTTGCCCACGCCCAGCGGGCGATCGATCAGCCCGGACTGGATGTAGTACCGGACGGTGCGGCGTGGCAGTTCGGCCAGCGCGGCGATCTCGTCGAGGGTGAACGTCTTTGTGTCGTTCATAGCGGCTATATTAGCCACAACTAGTGTAAAAAACAACTGTCACGAAAACGGTGCGCCACGGCATGGGTTAGGGGTCCGCAAGCGAACGCGGTGCGGCGGACGTGCGCGTCGGCGCGAGTTGCTGCTGGTCCATCGAAACGGCGTTCTGGGTGATGCTGCCCTTCGACGCGGCGGCCGCTTCGCTGGACGCCGCCGACTGGACGGCGGCGACGCCGGTCACCGCCTGGAACGCCACCTCACCGCCCTTGATGATGGCGGTGGCGATGATCGGGATCGAGATCACCATGTAGCCGGCAATGGCCTGGTCGGAGACGGCGCTGCTGTCGAGGCAGCACACGCGCATCAAGTCGCGCGCCTGGTCGTGCCTACGTGTGCCGCTCCGGAAGTCAGGGCGATCCGTAGCGAACGCGGAAGTCGTCGCAGATCGGTTTTGATATCATTGATAGCACAATTTCCGGGATATAGCGCCATGCCTGACTTGCTCGTTCGCGGTGTCGATGAGGCGCTTGTCAAGGCGCTCAAGGAGCGCGCCGGCGCGCACGGCCGAAGCGCCGAGGCGGAACATCGGGAGATCCTCGCCGAGGCGCTCGCGCGCCCGCGCAAGCGCGCTTTGGCGGAACTGCTGGCTTCGATCCCCGACGTCGGCACCGACGCCGACT
>JADLAV010000085.1 GCA_020848075.1 Burkholderiales bacterium | reverse complement strand
TTGGGTTTCCCGGTCGCTCAACGAAACGCCCCAGCCAGATCATTCACACCCCTGGACGGTCCAGAGACCTTGACAAACCGGCCCCTCATAGAAGGAGGGGTGTCACGCGAAGCGTGACGGGGTGGTGCTGCGAAGCAGCCGGGGTGGTGAGGCGTGTCACGCGAAGCGTGACGGGGTGGTGTGTTGTGCGTGCTGCCGCTGGCGCTGGAACGGCGGTAATGTGCGTAGGATGTTAAAACCCTCGCAGGTCATGGCGTGTCAACGTGCGCCGCCTCGCCCGGCGCTTCCACTAATTGCGTATGCTAACGATTCGACCGAGGAAACATGGTGAATCCCCAGGACATCCAGCGTTACATCGAGGAAGGGATGAAGTGCGAGCGCGTCCAGGTGGCGGGCGACGGCACGCACTTCGAGGCATTGGTGGTGAGTGCCGAGTTCGCCGGCAAGAGCCGGGTGCAGCGCCATCAGATCGTCTACCGGGCGCTGGGTGAGCGAATGCGCGAGGAGATCCACGCCCTTTCGATGCAGACGCTCACGCCGGACGAATGGGCCGCGCGTGGATAAGCTCCTGATCCGCGGCGGCGTGCCGCTCGCGGGCGAGGTGCGGGTCTCGGGCGCGAAGAACGCGGCGCTGCCGCTCCTGTGCGCCGCGCTGCTCACCGACCAGCCGCTGCGGCTCGCCAACGTTCCGCACCTGCGTGACGTGACGACCATGCTCGGGCTGCTGGCGCAGATGGGCGTCGAGGTGAACGTGGACGAGCAGATGTGCGTCGAGCTGAACGGCGCACACCTCAGGAATCCGGTCGCGCCGTACGAGCTCGTCAAGACGATGCGCGCCTCGATCCTGGTGCTCGGGCCGCTCGTCGCGCGGCACGGGCAGGCGCGCGTCTCGCTGCCCGGGGGCTGCGCCATCGGACAGCGCCCGGTCGACCAGCATCTGAAGGGCCTCGCGGCGCTCGGCGCCGATATCCAGGTCGAGCAGGGTTACATCACCGCCCGTGCGCGGCGCCTGCAGGGCGCGCGGATCGTCGCGGATCTGGTGACCGTCACCGGCACCGAGAACCTGATGATGGCCGCCTGCCTTGCCGAGGGCACGACCGTGATCGAGAACGCGGCGCGCGAGCCGGAGGTCGTCAATCTCGCAGCATGCCTCAACGCGATGGGCGCACGGATCGCGGGGGCGGGGACCGACGTGATCACAGTCGAGGGCGTGCGCGAGCTCGGTGGAGCCTCCCACCGGATCATGCCCGACCGGGTCGAGACCGGGACCTTTCTGGTGGCGGCCGCAGCCACCGGCGGAACGGTCGCGCTGCGCGACGCCGATCCCGCCACGCTCGACGCCGTCATCGGGAAGCTTCGCGAAGCGGGCGCCGAGGTCGGGGTGGACGGCGCGACGATCAGGCTCGCGATGCGCGGCCGCCCGCAGAGTGTGGATGTCCGCACCGCGCCTTACCCGGCGTTCCCGACCGACATGCAGGCGCAGTTGATGGCGCTCGATGCGATCGCGACCGGCGCCGGCGTGATCACCGAGACGATCTTCGAGAACCGGTTCATGCATGCGCAGGAGCTCGCCCGGCTCGGCGCCGACATCGACATCTCCGGCAACACGGCGATCGTGCGAGGCGTGCCGCGCCTGCAAGGCGCGAGCGTCATGGCGACCGACCTGCGCGCCTCGGCGAGCCTGGTGATCGCTGGGCTGGTTGCCGAAGGCGAGACGCTGATCGACCGGATCTACCACCTGGACCGCGGCTACGAGGCGATCGAGGAAAAGCTCGCCCGGTTGGGAGCGAGGATCAGGCGCGTCCACTGAGGCGGTTGCGCCGCGGCGGAGGCAGATCGCCACGCCCGCGGATCGTTGGCAGCGGCACCTCATGGCCGCGCCTGCCTCGCTTACGCTAAAATGCTGATTTTCCGCCGCTTATGACCCCAGACGCCACGCTAACCCTCGCGCTCTCGACCGGCCGGATCTTCGACGAGACGGCGCCGCTCCTGGCGGCGGCCGGGATCGCGGTCACCGAGCGCCCGGAAACCTCGCGCAGGCTGATCATCGGAACCAGCCGGCCGGGACTCCGGCTCCTGATCGTGCGCGCGACCGACGTGCCGACCTATGTCGAGTACGGTGCAGCCGACCTCGGCATCGCCGGCAAGGACGTCTTGTACGAGCACGGCGGCACCGGACTCTACCAACCGCTCGACCTGCGGATCGCGGCCTGCCGCATGATGGTGGCCGTGCACGAGGGCTTCGACTACGCCGGGGCAGTGCGCAAGGGCGCCCGGCTGCGCGTCGCGACGAAGTACATCCGCGCGGCCCGCGAGCACTTCGGCGGCAAAGGCGTGCACGTGGACCTGATCAAGCTCTACGGCTCGATGGAGCTCGCGCCGCTCGTCGGCCTGGCTGACGCGATCGTCGACCTCGTCTCGACGGGCAACACCCTGCGCGCGAACCACCTGCACGCGGTCGAGGAGATCATGCCGGTGAGCGCCCGGCTCGTGGTGAACCAGGCCGCGCTCAAGCTGAAGCGCGACCTGGTGCAGCCGCTGCTCGCCGCCTTCGAGTCTGCGGTGGCGGCGCATGCCTGAGATCCGCCGACTGTCCACCGCGCGCGACGGGTTCGACGCGGCGCTCGCGCGCTTGACCGCCGTCGAGGCGACGCGCGACGAGCGCATCGAGGCCACCGTCGCCGGGATTCTCGCCGACGTGCGCGCACTCGGCGACCGGGCCGTGCTCGAGCACACGCGCCGCCTCGACAAGGTGCAGGCGGCGAGCGTCGCCGAGCTCGAGATCCCCGCTGCGGCCCTTGCCGAGGCTCGTGCGGCGCTTGCGCCCGAGCGGCTGAGCGCGCTCGAGGCGGCTGCCGAGCGCGTTCGCAGCTACCACGCGCATCAGGTGGCAGCGTCCTGGGAATACACCGAGCCGGACGGGACCGTGCTCGGCCAGAGAATCACGCCGCTCGATCGGGTCGGGCTCTACGTGCCCGGCGGCAAGGCCGCGTACCCGTCGTCGGTGCTGATGAACGCGATTCCCGCTAAGGTCGCCGGGGTCCCCGAGCTCGTGATGGCGGTGCCCACGCCCGGAGGCGAGCGCAATCCGCTCGTGCTCGCAGCCGCCGCGATCGCCGGCGTCGACCGCGTCTTCGCGATCGGCGGCGCGCAGGCGGTTGGCGCGCTCGCGTACGGCACCGAGACGATTCCGGCGGTGGACAAGATCGTCGGCCCCGGCAGCGCATACGTGGCCGAGGCGAAGCGGCGTGTCTTCGGCACGGTCGGCATCGACATGATCGCCGGCCCGTCGGAGATCCTGGTGATCTGCGACGGCGCGACCGATCCCGACTGGATCGCGATGGACCTCTTCGCCCAGGCCGAGCACGACGAGCTCGCGCAGGCGATCCTGCTCTCGCCCGATGCGGCGTTCATCGATGCGGTGGCGGCGAGCATCGACCGGCAGCTCGCCGACATGCCGCGGCGCGCCGTGATCGCCGCCGCGCTCGCGCACCGCGGCGCGCTGATCGAGGTGCGCGACCTCGACGAGGCCTGCGCGCTCGCCAACCGGATCGCGCCCGAGCACCTCGAGCTCGCGGTGCGCGACCCGGAACGCTGGGCCGGGAAGATCCGCCACGCGGGCGCCGTCTTCATGGGTAGCTTCAGCCCCGAGGCGATCGGCGACTACTGCGCCGGGCCGAACCACGTCCTGCCGACCGCGCGCACTGCGCGCTTCTCCTCGCCGCTCGGCGTCTACGACTTCCAGAAGCGATCGAGCGTGATCAAGGTCTCGCCCGCAGGCGCCGCCGTGCTCGGCCGCATCGCCGCGACGCTCGCGGAAGGCGAGGGGCTGCCGGCGCACGCACGATCGGCGCTCTTTCGCGTCGGCAGCCGATCGAAGCCGGGCGGCCGATGAAGGCGACGCCGCAGCAGCTGGTCCGCGAGGAGATCCTCGCGCTCGAGGCCTATTCCGTGACGCCGGCCGCGGGGATGATCAAGCTCGACGCGATGGAGAACCCGTACCGCCTGCCCGAAGCGCTGCGGGAGGAGGTCGGGCGGCTCGTCTCCACCCTGCCCATCAACCGCTATCCGGATCCTACGGCGCCGGAGCTGAAGGCGCGGTTGCGGGCGGCGTTCGAGATCCCGGCGGCGGCGGCCGTGCTCATCGGGAACGGCTCCGACGAGATCATCCAGATCGTCGCGCAGACGCTCGCGCGCCAGGGGGCCGTGCTGCTCGCGCCGGAGCCGTCCTTCGTCATGTACCGGGTGAGCGCGCTGCTCGCGGGAATGCGCTACGTCGGCGTGCCGCTCGCGCCGGATTTCACGCTCGACCTGGAGCGATTCCTGGCGGCGATGCGCGAAGCGCAGCCGGCGGTCGTCTTCATCGCCTATCCGAACAACCCGACCGGCAATCTCTTTCCCGAGGCGGCG
This sequence comes from Burkholderiales bacterium, assembly GCA_020848075.1. GTDB lineage: Bacteria > Pseudomonadota > Gammaproteobacteria > Burkholderiales > SG8-39 > JAABRB01. The sequence goes on along the minus strand of JADLAV010000085.1, from coordinate 14,195 downwards.
CTCGCGCGCATCATCGCCGAGGCGCCGGGCCTCGTCGTCGTCGACGAGGCGTATCATGCGTTCGCCGGGCGGACCTTTCTCGATCGCGTGCCCGCGAATCCGAACCTGATGGTGATGCGCACCGTCTCCAAGCTGGGGCTGGCCGGCATCCGGCTTGGCTATGCGGCAGCCGCGCCCGAGTGGATCGCCGAGCTCGACAAGGTGCGCCCGCCGTACAACGTCAGCGTGGTGACGCAATGCGTCGCCGAGCGTCTGCTCGAGCACCTGGACGTGCTCGAACGGCAGGCCGAGGCCGTCAAACGCGAGCGCGCGGCGCTCGTCGGCAGGCTGCAGGACCTGAAAGGCGTGGCTCCGTTCCCGACCGAGGCGAACTTCATCCTGATCCGCGTGCCGCATGCGGACGCCGTATTCGCGTGCCTGAAGGAGCGCAAGGTGCTGGTGCGCAACCTCAGCGGCAGCCACCCGCTGCTCGCGGACTGCCTGCGTCTCACCGTCGGCACGCCGGGCGAGAACGCCCTGATGCTCGATGCTCTTGCGGAATGCCTATGAGAACAGCCTCAGTCACGCGCAACACCGCCGAGACGCGGATCTCGCTCACCCTGAACCTTGACGGCAGCGGCACTGCGAAGATCGCCACCGGCCTCCCGTTTCTCGACCACATGCTCGACCAGGTCGCCCGCCATGGCCTGCTCGACCTCGAGCTCGAGGCGAAGGGCGACCTGCGTGTCGACGCGCATCACACCGTCGAGGATGTCGGGATCGTGCTCGGACAGGCGGTCGCGAAAGCGGCCGGCGACAAGCGGGGCATCCGGCGCTACGGCCATGCCTACGTGCCGCTCGACGAGGCGCTTTCACGGGTGGTCGTGGACTTCTCCGGCCGGCCGGGGCTGGAGTTCCACGTGCCCTTCACGCGCGCGCGGGTCGGCGAGTTCGACGTGGATCTCGTGCACGAGTTCTTCCAGGGCTTCGTCAACCACGCTGCGGTCACTTTGCACGTCGACAATCTCCGCGGCGCCAACGCGCATCACCAGTGCGAGACTGCGTTCAAGGCGTTCGGGCGCGCGCTCCGCATGGCCGTCGAGACCGATCTCCGCGCGGCCGGGGCCGTGCCATCGACGAAAGGCGCGCTCTGATGCCGAACCGGTGACGCGGACGGCATCGGAATTCGTGCGGCCATGAAGATCGCGGTCGTGGACTACGGGATGGGCAATTTGCGCTCGGTGTCGAAGGCGCTCGAGCATGTCGCCCCGCGCGCCGAGGTCCGCGTGACCTCCGATCCGGACGAGGTGTCCGCCGCCGACCGCGTGGTGTTTCCGGGGCAGGGCGCCATGCCCGACTGCATGCGCGAGCTCGACTCGCGGCGGCTGCGCCCGGCGGTGCACCATGCCGCGCGCAACAAACCCTTCCTCGGCATCTGCATCGGCCTGCAGATGCTGTTCGAGCGGTCCGACGAGGGGAATGTCGCCGGGCTTGCGATCCTGCCGGGGGCGGTGCACCGCTTTGCTTCCGACCGCATGCGGGACGACCGCGGCGAGCGGCTGAAGGTCCCGCACATGGGATGGAACCAGGTGCACCAGGCCGAGGCGCACGCGCTGTGGGACGGCATCGCGGACGACGAGCGCTTCTATTTCGTGCACAGCTATTATGCAGAGGCCGGCGCACCCGCGCTGGTGGCGGGTTTCGCCGTGTACGGTTTTCCCTTTACCTGCGCGGTGAGCCGCGATAACATTTTCGCGGTACAGTTCCATCCCGAGAAGAGCCACACGGCAGGGCTGAAGCTCCTCGCAAACTTCGTTGACTGGAACCCCTGAACTCCTGGATCCCTCATGCCCGGGTGAGCGCCCCGCCGCGCTCCCGATCCGACCCGGTGCGTTTCTTGCCCAGACTCCCCGCGTGAATCGCGTCGCGTAGATCCTCCTTCCTGCAGACCCGTCTCCAGCAGATCGAGATCCGGCGGAATCAGGCTCCGGCAGACACATCATGGTCATCATTCCGGCCATCGACATCAAGGACGGCCGCTGCGTGCGGCTGAAGCAGGGCGACATGCAGGCGGTGACCGTCTATTCCGACGACCCCGTCGGCATGGCCGAGCACTGGGTCGGGGAGGGCGCGCGCCGCCTGCACGTCGTCGACCTGAACGGCGCGGCGGCGGGGCGGCCCAAGAACGAAACCGTGATCCGCGAGATCGTGAGCCGGGTGGCGGGCCGCATTCCGGTGCAGCTCGGGGGAGGCATCCGCGACCTGGACACGATCGAGAGCTACCTGGACGCGGGCGTGAGCCAGATCATCGTGGGCACCGCCGCGGTGAAGAACCCCGGGTTCATGCAGGACGCCTGCGCTGCGTTCGCCGGGCACATCATCGCCGGCCTCGACGCGAAGGACGGCAAGGTGGCCGTGGAGGGCTGGTCGAAGATGACCGGACACGACGTGGTCGACCTGGCGCGGAAGTTCGAGGAGTACGGGTGCGAATCGGTCATCTACACCGACATCGGCCGCGACGGCATGCTGGCCGGCGTGAACATCGAGGCGACCGTGCGGCTCGCGCGCGAGCTGCGCGTGCCGGTGATCGCGAGCGGCGGGCTCACCAGTCTCGCCGACGTCAAAGCGCTCTGCGACGTCGCCTCGGAAGGGATCGCGGGCGTCATCACCGGGCGTGCCATCTACCAGGGCACGCTCGACTTCAAGCAGGCGCAGGCCGAGGCCGACCGGCTGTCGCCGAAAGAGTGAGGGTGGGGCGTTGGGCCTCGCCAAGCGCGTCATTCCCTGTCTCGACGTCGACCGCGGGCGCGTGGTGAAGGGCGTCAACTTCGTCGGGCTGCGCGACGCCGGCGACCCGGTGGAGGTGGCGCGGCGCTACGACGAGCAAGGCGCCGATGAGCTTTGCTTCCTGGACATCACCGCGAGCTCCGACGCGCGGGAGACCATCCTTCACGTCGTGGAGGACGTCGCGGCGCAGGTGTTCATTCCGCTCACCGTCGGCGGCGGCGTGCGCAGCGTCGACGACGTGCGGCGTCTATTGAACGCCGGCGCGGACAAGGTCTCGATCAACACCGCCGCGGTGCACCGCCCGGAGCTCGTCGCGGAGGCGTCCGGCCGCTACGGCGCGCAGTGCATCGTGGTCGCGATCGATGCCAAGCGCGCGGGCGATCGCTGGGAGGTCTACACTCACGGCGGACGGCGGGCGACCGGGCTCGACGCGGTGGACTGGGCGCGCCGCATGCAGGCCCTTGGCGCCGGAGAGATCCTGCTCACCAGCATGGATCGCGATGGCACCCGCGACGGGTTCGACCTGGGACTGACGCGGGCGGTCGCCGAGGCGGTGGACGTACCGGTGATCGCGAGCGGCGGCGTCGGTAGCCTGGAGCACCTCGCCGACGGGGTGATCCAGGGCAAGGCCGACGCGGTGCTGGCGGCGAGCATCTTCCACTTCGGGGAGTTCACCGTGCGCCAGGCGAAGGAGAGCATGGCCGCGCGCGGGATCGAAGTCAGGCTGTGAGGAGTGCGCGAAGCGCGACATGAGCTGGCTCGACGAGGTGATGTGGGACGAGCGTGGCCTGGTGCCGGCGATCGCGCAGGACGCGGCGACCGGCCGCGTGCTGATGGTCGCGTGGATGGACCGCGACGCCCTGCGGCGCACCGTGGAAACGGGCGAGGCGGTCTACTGGTCGCGCTCGCGCGGCCGCCTGTGGAAGAAGGGCGAGGAGTCCGGCCACGTGCAGCGGGTGCGGGAAGTGCGGCTGGATTGCGACGGCGACGTGGTCCTGCTCGCGATCGAGCAGGTCGGAGGCATCGCCTGCCACACCGGGCGCGAGCGCTGCTTCTATCGCAAGCTGGTGGACGGCCGCTGGGAGGTCGTGGAGCCGGTGCTGAAGCGGCCCGAGGAGATCTATCATCGGGGCGGGCAGCGGGACTGAGGGAGCCTGGCATGGAGAAGCCCAGCATTACCGAAATTCTCGAGCGGCTCGCCGAGGTGATCGAGAGCCGCAAGGACGCCGACGGCGGGCAATCGTACGTGGCGCGGCTCATGGCGCGCGGCGAGGACGCGGTGCTGAGGAAGATCGGCGAGGAAGCGACCGAGACGGTCATGGCCGCGAAGGACGGCGACCGGCTGCGCATCGTCGGCGAGATGGCCGATCTCTGGTTCCACTGCATGATCGCGCTCGCCTACTACGGCCTGCGCCCGAGCGACGTGCTGATGGAGCTGCGCCGCCGGGAGGGGATCTCCGGGATCGACGAGAAGGCGGCTCGCCAGAACGGCATCCGGATCGAGGCGGAGCGCGGCGACTGACGCCGCGTGCCGTCACGACGGGCGGAACATCGGAGAAGCGCGCTTGGAGAACTGCATCTTCTGCAAGATCGTCCGCGGCGAGATCCCGTCCAAGAAGGTCTACGAGGACGACGAGATCCTCGCCTTTCACGACATCCAGCCGGTCGCGCCGGTGCACTTCCTGGTCATCCCGAAGCTGCACATTTCATCGCTCTTCGAGGTGGAGCCGGGCCACCAGGCGGTGCTCGGTAAGTGCCTGGCGGTGGCCGGGAAACTCGCGCGGGAACAGGGCGCCGCCGACGGGTTCCGGACGATCATCAACACCGGTCGGGTCGGTCGGCAGGAGGTGTATCATGTGCACATCCACATCATCGGCGGACCCCAGACGCTGCCGCCGATGATCGTATGGCGCGGCCAGTAGCGGCCTCCGCACGATCCCGGACAGCGCTCTGGGCGCGCACGGGGAGGCCGGACCGGGCGCGCCGCGGCGCGATCGGGGGCGGGCAGGAACCTAGGAGCATGATATGGGCGGGTTGAGCATCTGGCACTGGCTGATCGTTCTCTTGATCGTTGTGCTCGTGTTCGGCACCAAGAAGCTCCGCAACATCGGCGCCGACCTCGGCGGCGCGGTGCGCGGCTTCAAGGACGGCATGAAGAGCGGCACCGAGCAGGAGACGCCGGGCACGCAGGAGCAGATCACCGGCGGGCGCACGATCGAGGGCGAGGCGAAGAAGGAGTCGCAGACGAAGGCGTGATTTGCGCCCGCGCCGCCGCGCCGCCGCGGCGGCACTGGGGCGCCCGTCGCGTCCGGCATCCGGCGCCAGGGATGCCGGTCCCGGTCCTGCGATCCGCGGCGTCAGGCGCCCCCGCCGCGACGGCGCGCCGCATGCAACCGATCCTGCTCCCGCTTCGCTTCCGATGCTCCCCGCCGGCCCGCACTGACCCCGCGTCATGTTCGACATAGGCTTCTCCGAGCTCTTCGTCATCCTGCTGGTCGGATTGATCGTCATCGGCCCCGAGCGGCTGCCCAAGGTCGCGCGGACGGTCGGCGCGATGCTCGGCCGCCTGCAGCGGTACGTAAACGACGTGAAGGCGGACATCAGCCGCGAGGTCGAGCTCGAGGAGCTGCGCAAGATGAAAACGGAGTTCGAGCAGGCGGCCCGCTCCGTGGAGCAGTCCGTGAGCGACGAGCTGCACCGCACCGAAGCCGACCTTAACCGCTCGATCGCGCCGCCCGCGGGCACGGCCGAGAACGCGCTCGCGGATGCGCCCGAGCGGCCGCTCGAGACGCCTCCCGAGGGCGCCCCCCCAGCCCCGGCAGCGACACACCAGGACGCCCACGCGCCCGAGGCGCCGGCGGGAGCCGCGAGCGCCACCGAAGAGACCCGCGCCAAGGCCTGAGCCGGGGCCATGGAGTCGCCGCAGGACACCTTCATCTCGCACCTGGTCGAGCTGCGCGACCGGCTGTTGCGGTCCCTCATCGCGATCGGCGTCGTCTTCATCGCCCTCTTCATCTACCCGGGCCCGGGCACGATCTACGACCTGCTCGCGGCGCCGATGGTCGCGCAGCTGCCCGCCGGCACCAAGATGATCGCCACCGGCGTGGTGAGCCCGTTCGGCACCCCGGTGAAGGTGACCGCGATGGCCGCATTCCTGCTGGTGCTGCCGTACGTGCTCTACCAGGCCTGGGCGTTCGTCGCGCCGGGACTGTATCGTCACGAGCGGCGGCTTGCCCTGCCGCTGGTCATCACCAGCACGCTGCTCTTCTTCGCCGGCATCGCGTTCTGCTACTTCTTCGTGTTCGGGCGGGTGTTCAAGTTCATCGCCACATTCGCGCCGAAGAGCATCACGCCGGCGCCGGATATCGAGCAGTACCTTTCGTTCGTCTTGACGATGTTCATGGCGTTCGGGGTGACCTTCGAGGTGCCGGTGGTGCTGATCGTCCTCGTGCGCATGGGGATCGTGCAGGTCGAGAAGCTGAAGGAGTTCCGCCCCTACTTCATCGTGGGCGCCTTCATCGTCGCCGCGGTCGTCACCCCGCCGGACGTCGTCTCGCAGCTCGCGCTGGCGATTCCGATGTGCCTGCTCTATGAGCTCGGCATCATCATGGCGCGCGTGATGGTCCGGCCGCCTGGTGAGAGCGACTGGAAGGCGCCAAGCGACGGCGAGATGGAGCGCGAGCTCGATCGCGCCGAGGCGGACGCCAAGAAACCGGAGTGACCGCCGCGCGAGCGGCGGTCACTGGCGGGGCTGCTTCGGCCGCGTGCCGGCGACGATCTCGACGTCGCGCTCGCGGCCGTCCCGGCGCACCCGCAGCGTTGCCTTGGTGCCGGGTTTCAGGGCCGCGGCGATATCGAGCATGAGTCGCGCGTCGCTCACCGGCCTGCCGTCGATCGCGAGCAGCACGTCGCCGACCTTGGCGCCGGCCCGCGCGGCGGGACCGTCGGGAACGAGCCCGGTGATCTGGACGCCGGCGCCGCCCGGCAGCTTCATCGACTCCGCCAGGTCGCGCGCGAGCTCGTTCGCCTCGATGCCGATGAACCCGCGCGTCACGCTGCCCGTCGCGATGATCTGCTCCATCACGCTGCGGGCAGTGGACACCGGGATCGCGAATCCGATGCCGAGCGAGCCGCCGGTCGGAGAGAGGATCGCGGTGTTGATCCCGATCAGGTTCCCGCTCGCGTCGACGAGCGCGCCGCCGGAGCTGCCGCGGTTGATCGCGGCGTCGGTCTGGATCAGGTTCTCGTAGGTGGTCAGCCCGAGCCCGGAGCGGCCGAGCGCGCTCACGATGCCCATGGTGACGGTCTGGCCGACCCCGAACGGATTGCCGATCGCAAGCACGACGTCGCCCACGTGGACCTGCTCGATGTTGCCCAACGCGATCGCCGGCAGATCGCTGGCGTCCATCTTCAGCACCGCGAGGTCGGTTTCCGGGTCGGTGCCGACGATCTTGGCCTCGAACGTCTTGCCGTCCGAGATCGCGACCTCGATCTCGTCCATGCCGTCGACGACGTGATTGTTGGTGAGCACGTAGCCTTGCGGGCTGACGATGACGCCCGAGCCGAGGCTCCACGTGCGCTGCGGCACGCCCTCGAGCGCGTCGCCGAAGAAGCGCCGGAAGAGCGGGTCGTTCGCGAACGGGTGGCGCTCCGCCTTCACTTCGCGGGAGGTGAAGACGTTCACCACGGCCGGGACGGCGCGACGCACGGCCAGACTGTAGGAGGCGCCGGCGCCGGCCGCGCCCGCTGCGGGCGGCGGGGCTTCGCTCACGACGACGGGCGCGGTCCCTGCAGGGCGTGCCGGCAGCCACTCGGGGCGCAGCGTGGCCACGACGAAGAGCACCGCAAGCGCGATGGTTGCGGCCTGCGCAAAGACGAGCCAGAGCGTGCGGAGCGTCATGACGGCGGGACGGGAGTGCGGGGCGCGAACGCAATGCGGATACAATGCAGCCGGATCCTGCATGCATGCGCGCTCCCGCGCGCGCCACGCACCTTCCTCCGACCGCCATGCATCGCGACGAGCTCGCCCGTTATCTGGACCAGACGCTCGACGCCGCGCGGGTCGCCGATTATTGCCCAAACGGGCTGCAGGTGGAAGGGCGCCCCGAGATCGCGACGCTCGTCACCGGCGTCACCGCCAGCCTTGCGCTGATCGAGGCGGCGATCGCGGTCCAGGCCGACGCCCTGCTGGTGCACCATGGCTACTTCTGGCGCGGCGAGGACCCGCGCCTGCTCGGGCCCCGCAAGCGGCGCATCGCGCTGCTCCTCGCGCACGGCTTGAGCCTCTTCGCCTACCACCTTCCGCTCGACCTGCATCCCACGCTTGGAAACAACGCGCAGCTCGGTGCGCGGCTCGGCATTGCGCCGGAGGGGCGGACGGGCGCCCAGGATCTCGTCGCCTACGGCGCGCTCGGCAGTCCGCTCAGCCTCGCGGACTTCGCAAGCCACGTGCAGGCGCGGCTCGGGCGCGAGCCGCTCGTCATCGGCGACCCCGCGCGGCGCGTCGCGCGCGTCGCCTGGTGCACCGGAGCGGCGCAGGGTCACTTCGAGGCGGCGATCGCGACCGGCGCCGATGCGTATCTGACCGGAGAGATCTCCGAGCAGCACGTGCACCTCGCGCGCGAGTCCGGGGTGGCGTTCGTTGCGGCGGGGCATCACGCCACCGAGCGCTTCGGCGTGCAGGCGGTGGGCGAGCATCTCGCCGCGAACTTCGGGCTCGCACACCGCTTCATCGATATCCCGAACCCGGTGTAGGCGCTGCGACCGCGCCGACCCGCACCGGGGCGGATCGAAATTGATCCGTCTTTTCAGCGGATTAGCGCGAAAAATTTGGATTCCGCCGGGCGCGTCCGCTATAATCGTGCGCTGCACGAATCCCACGCCTGGTAAGCACACCTTCCCCTGGAGCACCTTCCCGTCATGAGCACCTCATCCGGCGCGACCACGCACCCTGCCAGCGGCGCATCGTTCAGCACGCCGAGCCCGATGGATCCGCGGCGGCGAAACCTCATCATCGGCACGTGCGTTGCCGGCGGCGCCGCGGTTGCGGCCGCCGCATGGCCGTTTCTGGACAGCTGGTCGCCCTCGGAGCGTGCGAAGGCCGCTGGCGCGCCGGTCGAGGCGGACTTCGGCGCGCTCGGACCCGGGCAGCGGATGATCGTCGAATGGCGAGGCAAGCCCGTGTGGATCATCAACCGGACGAAAGAGATGCTCGCGGATCTCGCGAAGATTCCCCCCGGCAATCTCGTCGATCCGGACTCCAAGCAGGCGAACCAGCCGCCCTACGCCACGAACGCCACCCGCTCGATCAAGCCGGGGCTGTTCGTGGTGGTGGGCATCTGCACGCACCTCGGCTGCTCGCCGACCGACAAGTTCACCGCCGGCGATCCGACCATGCCGGCCGGCTGGGAAGGCGGGTTCTTCTGCCCGTGCCACGGATCGATGTTCGATCTCGCCGGGCGCGTCTACAAGAACATGCCCGCGCCGGACAACCTGATCGTGCCGCCCTACAGGTTCGCCTCCGACACGACCGTCATCATCGGCGAAGACACGAAAGGAGCCTGACCGATGGCTGAAGCAAAGGCCCCGGCCTACGACTCGTCGAAGTGGTTCGGACGGACGCTCAACTGGATCGACGACCGCTTTCCGATGACGGCCCTGTGGAGGTCGCAGGTCGCCGAGTACTACGCGCCGAAGAACATGAACTTCTGGTACTTCTTCGGCTCCCTCGCGCTGCTGGTCCTGGTGATCCAGGTGGTCACGGGGATCTTCCTCACGATGCACTACAAGCCCGACGCCAGGTTCGCCTTCGCGTCGGTCGAGTACATCATGCGCGAGGTCCCGTGGGGCTGGCTCATCCGGTACATGCACTCGACCGGCGCGTCGGCGTTCTTCATCGTGGTGTATCTGCACATGTTCCGGGCGCTCCTCTACGGCTCGCACCGCAAGCCGCGCGAGCTCACCTGGATCTTCGGCTGCCTGATCTTCCTCAGCCTGATGGCCGAGGCGTTCTTCGGCTATCTGCTCCCCTGGGGGCAGATGTCCTACTGGGGCGCCCAGGTGATCGTGAACCTGTTCGGCGCGATCCCGATCGTCGGCGAGGACCTGGCGATCTGGATCCGCGGCGACTACGTCATCTCCGACGCGACGCTGAACCGCTTCTTCGCGATGCACGTCATCGCGATCCCGCTGGTGCTGATCGGGCTGGTTCTCGCGCACCTGATCGCGCTGCACGAGACCGGCTCGAACAACCCGCAGGGCGTCGAGATCAAGAAGCACAAGGACGCGAACGGCATTCCGCTCGACGGCATCCCCTTCCATCCGTACTACACGGTGAAGGATCTCTTCGGCGTGATGGTGTTCCTGCTCGTCTTCGCGGTCATCATGTTCTTCGCGCCGGAGATGGGCGGGTACTTCCTCGAGTACAACAACTTCATCCCCGCCGACCCGCTGGTGACCCCGTCGCACATCGCCCCGGTGTGGTACTTCACGCCGTACTACTCGATCCTGCGCGCCACCACCGACCGGATCATGCCGGTGATGGCGGTCGCCGTCGCCGTGCTCGCGCTGATGACGATCGTGCGCGCGCGGTCCGGGTGGATGAGGGGTGCGGTCGCCGGCGGCGCGGTGCTCGTGATCATCGGGTTCTTCACGCTGGAGGCCAAGGTCTGGGGCGTGGTGTTCATGGGCGTCTCGGTGCTCGTGTTCCTCGCGCTGCCGTGGCTGGACCAGGCCCCGGTCAAGTCGATCCGCTACCGGGGACCGCTCTACAGGCTGGCGCTCGCCGTATTCGTGATCGTGTTCGTGATCCTCGGCTACCTCGGCACGCTCCCGCCGACGCCCGGGCGCACGCTGGTCGCGCAGGTCTGCATGCTGGCGTATTTCGCGTTCTTCTTCCTCCTGCCCTGGTACTCGCGGTGGGACAGCCACAAGCCCGTGCCGGAAAGGGTGAGCAAATGACGAAAAACAGGATCGCTCTCGCGCTCGCCGCGCCTTTCGCCGCCGCGGTGCTCGCGCTCGCGGGGCCGGCCCATGCCGCGGAAACGGAGCTGAAACTGGAGAAGGTGGAGATCGATCTCGCCGATCTTCCCCGCCTGCAGTCCGGCGCGCGCACTTTCGTCAACTACTGCCTCGGCTGCCACGGCGCCGAGCTGGTGCGCTACAACACGCTCGTCCAGCTCGGGCTCACCGAGCAGCAGGTGAAGGACAACCTCATGTTCACCGCCGAGAAGATCGGCGGCTACATGCGCACCGCGATGCGGCCGGCCGATGGGAAGGAGTGGTTCGGCGTTGCGCCGCCGGATCTGTCCGTGATCGCGCGCGCGCGCGGGGCCGATTGGCTGTACACGTATCTGCGCGGCTTCTACCGGGATCCGTCCACCGTGACGGGCTGGAACAACACGGTGTTTCCGACCGTCGCGATGCCGAACGTGTTTGAGCACCTCCAGGGCGACCGGGTGAGGAAGGAAGAGCCCGTCATGCGCGACGGGAAGGAAGTCGGCGACGGACACGGCGGTGTGCTGACGCGGGTCACGTTCGAGACGATCCGGCCCGGCTCGCAGACCCCCGTCGAGTTCGACCGCACCGTCCGGGATCTGGTCAACTTTCTCGTCTGGATGGGGGAGCCGGTCCAGGACCAGCGCAAGCAGATCGGGTTCTTCGCGCTTCTCGCCATCGGCGTCCTGATCGTGCTGTCGTATCTCCTCTACAAGGAGTATTGGAAGGACGTGCACTAGCGAGCGACGCGTCGTCAGGCAGCGCCAGCCGTTCGCTCCCCGCGGACGCCGGCGCCCCGGTCCGCGCTCGTCAGCGACGGCGCCCGGCCATTCCCCGAGCACAGGGGCGCCCGGCTCGGCCAGGATTCCGTGCCGAATCCCCGCAAGGATGAATTCATGATGAATCTCTACTCCGGTACCACCTGCCCGTTCTCGCAGCGCTGCCGCATCGTGCTGTACGAGAAGGGCATGGATTTCCAGATCATCGATGTCGACATGTTCAACAAGCCGGAAGACATCGCCGTGATGAACCCGTACAACCGGCTGCCGGTCCTCGTGGAGCGCGATCTGATCCTCTACGAGGCCAACATCATCAACGAGTACATCGACGAGCGCTTCCCGCACCCGCAGCTCATGCCCGCCGACCCGGTGATGCGCGCGCGCGCGCGCCTCTTCCTGTTCAACTTCGAGGTCGAGCTCTTCAGTCAGATCGACCCGCTCGAGAACGGCAACGCCAAGCAGCAGGACAAGGCGCGCAGCCAGGTGGCCGACCGCCTCACCGAGCTTGCCCCCGTGTTCACCAAGCAGAAGTACATGCTGGGGGACGAGTTCTCGATGCTGGATGTCGCGATCGCCCCGCTCCTCTGGCGCCTGGACTTCTACGGGGTGTCCCTGCCCAAGTCGGCTGCGCCGTTGATGAAATATGCGGAGCGGATCTTCAGCCGGCCGGCGTTCATCGACGCGCTCACGCCCGCCGAAAAGGTCATGCGCAAGTGACCGCGCTTGCGCCCGCAGCGCGGGCGCAAGCGCGGTCATCCCCGCGAAAGCGGGGATCCAGGCGCGCTGCCGGCGCCTCGTGGGCAGCGATGGCGCAGACGCGGTCATCCCCCCTCCCCCCACTGCCAAAGTGCGGGTCACCGGGCGCCCTGGCTGCGGCGCCGGGGTCGGTCTAAACTGAGACGCCGCCCGTCCCGCTCCAATGCCAGAACCGACGCCGACCAAGCCGTACCTGCTGCGCGCGCTCTACGAGTGGTGCGTCGACAACGGCTTCACGCCCTACGTCAGCGTCGTCGTCGACGCGGCCACGCGCGTCCCACCCGAGCACGTCAAGAAGGGCGAAATCGTGCTCAACGTCGGGCCGCTCGCCACGAACCGCCTCAGGATCGGCAATGAAATGATCGAGTTCTCGGCGCGGTTCGGCGGGGTGGCGCGGGAAATCTCCATCCCGGTCGCGCAGGTGGCCGCGATCTATGCGCGCGAGAACGGTCAGGGCTTGTCCTTCGATCTCCCGAGCGGCGGGCGGGCGCTCGAGGCCGGCGGCGAGGAAAGCGCGTCCCGCGCGCAGCCGCCGGAGGCGCCGGAACCGCCCGAGCCCCGGGGTTCGCCCAGGGGCGGCCGTCCCGCACTGCGCCGGATCAAGTAAGGGTCGGTTGCGTTGGCCGCCCGACGCTCCACGGGCGTACGGAGCGAGCGCCGGCGGCGCGGGCAGCTAACCGCGGCCGGCGACGCAGCGACTTCGCATCCCATTCGCGCAGCGTGCGCCGACCTCGGGCGCACGGCGGCCGCGCTGAGCTGGCGCGCTCACCTCGAAAAAGTTCGGAGCGAACGCGAAGCACCGCGCGGGAAATCGGCGCGCCGCCGCTGTCTCACAGCTACGACAACGAGGCGTTTTCCCTCGAAAAGTAGGTGCAATTTCCTATGACACGTGGTTAGAATACGTTGCGCCCGAGCCGGAAAGCCCCGGGGGAGGGCCCCAGTTCGATCACCAACTACGGGAGAAGTGCATGGCCACGAAGAAGAGGAAGGCAGGCAAGAAGGCGGCGAAGAAGTCCGCCAAGAAGGCGGTGAAGAGCCAAGTCCGCAGGACGGCCGCGAAGAAAACTCGCGCCAAGCGGAAGCCGAGCGCTGCGTTCATGAAGCCCATGACGCCGACCGACGTGCTCGCGTCCATCATCGGCAACAAGCCGATGCCCCGCACCGAGGTCACCAAGCGGGTCTGGGACTACATCAAGAAGAACAAGCTGCAGGACGTGATCAAGCGGACCATGATCAATGCCGACGAGAAGATGCGCGAGCTCTTCGGCGGCAAGAAGCAGGTGTCGATGTTCGAGATGACGAAGTTCATCAACAAGCACCTCAAGTAACCTGCCGCTCGTTCTCCGGGCGCCCGCCGGCCGCGAGGTCCGCGGGCGTTCGTCCTTTCGGGCTTTCGGCGCGTAGCCTGCCGGGGTGGCAGGCGGAGGCGCCCGGTATAATCGGCGCGCCGTGCCGGCTTAGCTCAGCTGGTAGAGCAGCTGATTTGTAATCAGTTGGTCGGGGGTTCGAGTCCTCTAGCCGGCACCAGTCAAAATCATCCCCATCGTGCAGCAACCTTGCATCAAGGTGCAGCAGTCCATTGATGCGCCAGCTTCTCGATGTTGTGAACCAGGCAGTACAGGCGCCACTGCGTGTTCACCTTCGGTCTTGAGCGCAGCGTGAAGCGGTCCAGCCGCTTGTTGTGCCTCAGGTTCGCGAACACCGGCTCCACGGGGGCGATCCTCCGGCCGTAATGACCTGCCCAGGGATCCTCGGACCATTGGTTACTTGGAAACGGTCCCTGGTTGATGGATTTGTGATGGTGCTTGAACTCGATCGGCGTCCGGTAGTCGAGGCTCGAATGCGGTCGCACGGCATTGTAGTGCCGACGCCAGAGCTCGATGATCACCTTCGCTTCGC
>JADLAV010000084.1 GCA_020848075.1 Burkholderiales bacterium | reverse complement strand
GACGGGGCGGTGTCTGTCCTGTCCCCTCCTTTTCAAGGAGGGGTGTCACGCGAAGCGTGACGGGGTGGTTTCGGCGCATCGCTCCAGCGCGCCAGCGGCAGCACCCGCCCGGCGCCTGAGGCCGCAATCGCCCCCCCTGCGGGAACCCGGTTTGCGGCGGCCAGTCAACACACGACTGGCCGCCACAAACCACCCGCAACGGACGGCGCGGCCAAAGGCGCCGGGCGGGCACAGCCGCTGGCGCTGGGATGGCGGTAGTGTGCGTAGGGTGTTGAAACCCTCGCAGAGCACAACGTGTCAGCGCAGGGCGAGCCGGTGCGCGGCGGGTGCCAGGGAAGGGTTGGGCCCCTTCCCTTCCCAACCAGGGTGCCGCAGTCCGCGCGAAGCGGGTGGCGCTCGGCGGGCGGTCGTGTGTTGACCGCCCGCCCGAGCGCCGGGACCCGCTCGCGGACGCGCTTTGCGGCACCATGAGCCCGCCGCGCGCCGGCTTGCTCTGCGCTCCGTGTGAAGACGCATGCACCACCCCGCCGGCTCCGCCGGCACCCCTCCTCGGGGAGGAGGGGAGAGAGACACCACCCCGTCACGCTTCGCGTGACACCCCTCCTCGGGGAGGAGGGGACCTTCCATCAGCCGAGCGTCGGCATGTGGAACCCGGGCGCCGGAGTGTCCTGGTGCGGCCACCGGGTCGTGACGACTTTGGTGCGGGTGTAGAACTTGACGCCCTCGATGCCGTGCACGTGCAAGTCGCCGAAGAGCGAGCTCTTCCATCCGCCGAACGAATAGAACGCGACCGGCACCGGAATCGGCACGTTGATGCCGACCATGCCGACCTGGATCTCGTTCTCGAAGCGGCGCGCCGCCCCCCCCGATTCGGTGAAGATCGCCGTGCCATTCGCGTACGGATTGGCGTTCACGAGCGCGATGGCCTCCTCGATCGTCTGCGCGCGCAGCACGACGAGCACCGGGCCGAAGATCTCGTCCTGGTAGATCCTCATCTTCGGCGTCACGTGGTCGAAGAGCGTGGTGCCGAGGAAGAATCCGTTCTCGCGGCCCTTCAGCCTGAAGCCGCGGCCGTCGACGACGAGCTTCGCGCCCTCCTTCACGCCGATATCGACGTAGCCGGACACCTTGTCGCGGTGCTCGCGCGTGATGAGCGGCCCCATGTCCACGCGGTCGGCGTCGCCCGGACCGATCTTGATCGCCCGCGCCTTCCTGGCGAGCGCCGCCACCAGCGGGTCGCCTGCCGCCCCCACCGCGACCACCGCGGAGATCGCCATGCAACGCTCACCGGCCGAGCCGTAGCCGGCGCCGATGAGCGCATCGGTCGCGAACTCGAGATCGGCGTCCGGCAGCACCACCGCGTGGTTCTTCGCGCCGCCGAGCGCCTGCACGCGCTTGCCGTTTCGCGCGCAGGTCTCGTAGACGTACTTGGCGATGGGCGTCGAGCCGACGAAGCTCACGGCGGCGATGCCGGGATGGTTGAGGATGGCGTCGACCGCCTCCTTGTCGCCATGCACGATGTTGAACACGCCGTCCGGCAGGCCGGCGTCCCGGAAGAGCTCGGCCATGCGCATCACCGTGGAGGGGACCTTCTCCGAGACCTTGAGGACGAAGGTGTTGCCGCAGGCGATCGCGACCGGGAACATCCACATCGGCACCATCGCCGGAAAGTTGAACGGCGTGATGCCGGCGCATACGCCGACCGCCTGGCGCACGGTGTGCGTGTCGACGCTCGTGCCGACGTTCTCCGAGTACTCGCCCTTCAGCAGGTGCGGGATGCCGCACGCGAACTCGACCACCTCGATGCCTCGCTGCACCGACCCCATCGCGTCGGGCAGCGTCTTGCCGTGCTCTTCGCTCACGCGCCGAGCGAGCGCCTTGTGGTTCTCCTGCAGGAGCTGCAGGAACTTCTGCATCACCCGCGCGCGGCGCAGGATCGACGTATCACGCCAGTCCGGCAACGCGGCTAGAGCCGCGCGCACTGCAGCGTCGACGTCGGCGGCACTCGCGAAGCCCACGTGTCGGACGACTTCGCCGCTCGCAGGGTTGTAGACCGGGCCGGTGCGCCCGCTCGAGGCGGGTGCAGGCTTGCCGGCGATCCAGAGCGGAACCCTGGCGCCGATCTCGGCGGGTTTGTTCATGGCGGGATGGTCTCCTGTGCGGGGCGCCTCGCGCGAGCGGCGGCGCGATCCAGGCGAAGCGGCGCAATTATACGCCCCGCATCCCGCGGACTCGCCCCGGCCGCGTGCGCCGCTGCGCGCGGCGCGCACCGCACAGCACGCGTCAGCTTGCAACTGCTAGGGAAACTCGGAAGAACGTCGTCATTCCCGCGAAGGCGCGAATCCAGTGCAAGCGCAATCAACGAGTTTGTGGATCCCCGCTTTCGCGGGGATGACTTGATCAGAGGTTCCCTAGGCCGGCGAGACGCTGCGATACCAGTCGAGGATCTGTGCTCCGGTCCAGAACAGCACGCCCGGTCGAGAGGCGATGTGCTCGTAGAGCCGCTCGACGTAGCCGATGCGATGCGGCACGCCGCTCAGATAGGGGTGCACGCTGATCGTCATCACTCGCGTGATCCGCGCGCTTTCCTCGTACAGCCGGTCGAACTGGTCGCGGCCGCGGCGCAGGAACTCCTCGGCCGGGTGCAGCTGGACCGCCATCATCGCGACGTCATTCACCTCGAGCGTGTACGGGACCGACACGATCGGGCCGTGCGCGGTCGCGATGCGAACGGGCTGGTCGTCGAGCACCCAGTCGGCAACGTACTCGATGCCTTCCGCGGCGAGGAGGTCGATCGTCTCGTGCGTCTCGGTCAACCCCGGGCTTTCCCAGCCGCGCGGGGGGCGGCCGGTCGCCTCGCGGATCGCGGTGACCGTCTCGCGGATCGCGGCGCGTTGATCCTCGAGCTGGTGCATCGGCCGCTGCACGTAGCCGTGCCCCATGAACTCCCATCCGGCCTCGCGCGCCGCCTGCGCGACGCGCGGATAGCTGCGGCACACGACGCCGTTCGTGGCGAGCGTGGGCGTCACGCCGAAGCGCGCCATGCACTCGGCAATCCGCCAGAACCCGACTCGCATGCCGTACTCGTGCCAGGCCCAGTTCGGCAGATCGGGCAGCAGCGGCTGTCCCATCGGCGGCGGCAGCACGGTGCGGGGCATCGGCCGCTCGATCGACCACTCCTCCACGTTCACGACCGACCAGACGATGATGCGCGCGTCGCCCGGCAGCTTGAGCGGCGGCCGGTCGACGATCGCCGAATAGGGAACACGGTCGCGCGGAATGGGCATTGGTCACCTCGGATCGATCGTTCGCCGGCAGGGCGCGGCGGGCGGAGCACCGCCGTCACGTGCGAGCTAATGTAAAGCGCCGCGTCAGTTTGTCAAGCGATCATCCAGTTGCAATCAGCAGCTTGCTGGATCCCCGCCTGCGCGGGGATGACTTGATCAGAGGTTCCCTCGCCTCGCGGTGTCGGACGCATGCTGCTCCGCCGGGAAAATTCCGGCCCACGCCGCGCCAGCACTTCAGCCCGCGCCGTTTTTCTTCGCAAAGAGCTCGCGGAACGTCTTGCCGGCGGGAGCCGGCATGTCGCGCCCTCTGGTCCAGGCGGCGCCGAACGGGAGGTGGCGGATCATCCGTCGCCCGCCGCCCTGGAAGCGCAGATAGCGCGCCGCGATGCGCGTCGCAAGCGCGTAGAGCCGCGGACGCAAGGCGAGCCACGACCAGACGCGGATGCCGAGCATCTCGCTCTTCGGGCGCAGACCGCGGTCGACCTGCTGCTCGCGGAGCTTCCGCAGGAGCTCCGGCAGCGGGATCTTCACCGGGCAGACCACGCCGCACTCGCCGCAGAGCGTCGAGGCGTGCGGAAGGTCGAGCGCGTTCTCCAGCCCGATGAAAGTCGGCGTCAGCACCGAGCCCATCGGCCCCGGGTACACCCAGCCGTAGGCGTGCCCGCCGATGGTCTGGTAGACGGGACAATGGTTCATGCAGGCACCACAGCGGATGCAGCGCAGCATCTCCTGCATGTCGCCGCCCACCAGGTTGGTGCGGCCGTTGTCCACCAGGATGAAGTACATGTGGTCCGGACCGTCGCGGTCGCCGGGCTGGCGGGTCCCCGTGACCATGGTGAAGTAGTTCGAGATCGACTGGCCGGTCGCCGACCGCGGGAGCAGGCGCATGAGGAGCGAGAGATCCTCGAGCGTCGGCAACACCTTCTCGATCCCGGTGATGCACACGTGCACCCGCGGCAAGGTGGTGACCATGCGGCCGTTGCCCTCGTTCGTGACGAGCGCGAGCGAACCGGTCTCGGCGATCAGGAAGTTGCCGCCCGAGATCCCCATGTCGGCGGTGAGGAAGTGCCCGCGCAGCACCTCGCGCGCCTCGCGCGTCAACTGGGGAATGTCGAGCGTGCGCGCCCGGCCGTGCGCTTTCACGAAGAGATCGGCGATCTGCTCGGTGCTCTTGTGGATGGCGGGCGCGATGATGTGCGAGGGCGGCTCGTGCGCGAGCTGGAGAATGTATTCGCCGAGATCGGTTTCGACCGGCTGCACGCCGGCGGACGCGAGGCGCTGGTTGAGCGAAGCCTCTTCGGAGAGCATCGACTTCGACTTCGCGACCTTCCGGACGCCGTGCCGGCGGCAAAGCTCGAGCACGAGGTCGGCGACCTCCGCGCCGGTCTCCGCGAAGAGCACGGTGGCGCCGCGGCGGGTTGCCTCGCGCTCGAACCGCTCGATCCACACGTCGAGATCGGCAAGCGCCCGGTCGCGCGCCGCCGCCGCCGCGGTGCGCATGCCCTCGAAATCGCCGAGCTCGTGGAGGACCTTCGCCCGCGCCGCGACGAAGCGCCCGCCGAAGCGGCGCATGTTCGACTGGAGCTGCGTGTTGGCGAGCTCGGCCGCCGCGCGTTCCTTGAAGTGGAGCGATTGGGGCTGCACGCCGGTCAATCGTGCCGCTCGCCGGCCAGCACTTCCGCCACGTGCAGCACCCGGGTGCGGTCGTCGCCCCGCCGGCGGAGCCGGCCTTCGATGTTGAGCATGCAGCCGAGGTCGCCGAGCACCACGGCGTCCGCCCCGCTCGCCGCGATGTTCTCGCACTTCTTCTCGACCATGGCGGCGGAGACGTCGCCGAACTTGACCGCGAAGGTGCCGCCGAAACCGCAGCACGTCGTGCTGTCCTTCATTTCGAGGAGCTCCAGGCCCGCCACCTTGGCAAGCAGCGCGCGCGGCTGCGCGCGCACCCCCATCTCGCGCAGCCCTGAGCAGCTGTCGTGATAGGTCACCCTCCCGTCGAATGTGCCGGGCGCTTCCTGGAGCCCGGCGACGTTCACGAGAAAATCCGTGAGCTCGTAGGTCTTGGCGCAAAGCGCGCGGACGCGCTCGAGCGCAACCGGTTCGTCTCGGAAGAGGTCCGGGTAGTGCGTGCGGATCATGCCGCTGCAGGAGCCCGACGGCGCGACCACGTACTCGAAGCGCTCGAACTCGTCCAGCACCTTGCACGCGAGCGCGCGCGCCGAGGCGCGGTCGCCGGAGTTGTAGCCCGGCTGGCCGCAGCAGGTCTGAGCCGGCGGCACGACCACCTCGCACCCGGCTGCTTCGAGCAGGCGAAGCGCCGCGAAACCGATGCTCGGGCGCATGAGGTCGACCAGGCAAGTGACGAACAGACCGACGCGCATGGGTCTTCTCGCTCTCGTCGCGACGGCCGCAGCGGCCGTCGCACGATGGTAGCACGCGCCCGCCCCGGGCCCGCCGGAGGGTGCCGTCAGATTCCGGATCACAGGTTACAATCGCGCAGCCTGCCAAGGGTCAACTCGGACGACAGTGGCACCCAGAATTGCGACCAAGGAGTCCAAGAGCTCGATCCAGGTCATCGAGCGCATGACGCGGCTCGTCGACGTGCTCGGCGAATCGGCGAACGCCGTCGGTCTGAAGCAGCTCGCGGCCGCGGCCGGCCTGCACCCTTCCACCGCCCACCGCATTCTGACCGCGCTCGTGAACGCCCGCCTGGTCGAGCGCGTCGACCAGGGCAGCTATCGTCTCGGACTGCGCCTGCTCGAGCTCGGCAACCTCGTGAAGTCGCGCATCAGCGTGCGCGAGCACGCGCTGCCGCTCATGCGCGAGCTGCACGCCGCCACCGGCGAAGCGGTGAACCTCTCGGTGCGCCGCGACGACGAGATCGTGTATGTGGAGCGCACTTCGAGCGGCCGCTCGCTGATGCGGGTGGTGAACATCATCGGCGCGCGCGCGCCGCTTCACGTCACCGCGGTGGGCAAGCTCTTTCTCGCGGAGGAGCCGTCGGGTGGCGTCGACGCGTACGCGACCCGGACCGGCCTGGTTGCCTACACGCGCAACACGCTGCACGCGCTGCCGGCCCTCGAGAAGGAGCTCGAGAAGGTGCGCAAGCAGGGTTACGCCACCGACAACGAGGAGGCCGAAGTGGGCGTACGCTGCATCGCCGCCGGCATCCGCGACGATGCCGGGCAGCTGGTCGCAGGCCTCTCGCTCTCGGCGCCTGCCGAGCGCATGAAGCCGCAGTGGGCCGGGCTCGTGTGCGAGACCGCGGAGAAGATCTCGTGGGCGATCGGCGCGCAGCGCGCACGCGCCTGATCGGGCCCGCGTTAGAATGAGGCTATGAAGAGCACCCACGCGATCGGGCCGGCCGGTGCTGTTTGACGTCCGCATCGTCACAGTCGCGGATTTCCTCCGCACCGACCTGAAAGGCAACCTCGACGTCGAGCCGAGTCGGCGCGCGCTGGCGGAGGTCATCCGCGGCTGTGCCGGACGCCCGCGCCATCACGTGCTGATCGACTGGCGGCAGGTGGGCGGCGCCACGCTCTCGCTCTCGGATCTGTTCGAACTCGCGGCCGACCTCGACGTGCCCGAAGTGACCAGCGACCAGAAGATCGCTTCGCTGCACCCGAGCACGGACGAGCTCAATCTCGGCCGCTACTTCGAAGTCTTCACCGCCGCGCACGGCTTCGAGTTCCAGCCGTTCACCGACCCGGCCGCGGCGCTCGCCTGGCTCGGTCGATAGCCGGCACTGGGGTGCCGGGCCGGCCCTGCCGGTCAGATCGCGATCAGCAGGTGGACGGAGAACAGCCCGTCCGGGTCGGTCCAGACCCGCTGCGGCTCGAAGCGCGCGCGCCGCGCGAGCGCCTGGAACTCCTCGACCGTGTACTTGCACGAGATCTCGGTGTGGATGGTCTCGCCAGGCGCGAAGTCGAAGCGCCTGCCGGCGACGTGCGCAAACTGCGCGCAGCGGCTCTCGAGGTGCATCTCGATGCGACCGAGGTCCTCGTCGTAGAACGCCTTGTGCCGGAAGCGCGAGAGCTGAAAGTCGCCCCGGAGCTCGCGGTTGATGCGCGCCAGGAGATTCAGGTTGAACCGCGCGGTCACTCCCTGCGCGTCGTCGTAGGCCGCCTCCAGCGTCCGCTTGTCCTTCTTCAGATCCACGCCGATGAGGAGCCGCGCGCCGGTGCCGGCCATGTCGCGTACGCCACGCAGGAGCGCGATCGACTCGGCGGGCGTGAAGTTGCCGATCGTCGATCCCGGGAAATAGACGACCTTCAGCTTCACCGGGGCGCCGATGAAGCTCGGCAGCCGGAGCGGCCGCGCGAAGTCGGCGCGCACGGCGCAGATATTCAGCCACGGGAAGTGCGCGGCGAGCGCGTCCGATGCGGATCTGAGCTGGCCCTCGGCGATGTCGATCGGGACGTAGAGCGCCGGACGCGCGTGGCCGATCACCAGGCGGGTCTTCACGCTCGCCCCGGAGCCGAGCTCGATCAGCTCGACGTCCGGCCCGATGAGCCGCGCGATCTCGGCGGCGTTCGCCTCCATGATCGCCATCTCGGTGCGCGTCGGGTAGTACTCCGGCAGGTCGCAGATCTCCTCGAAGAGCTGCGAGCCGATCTCGTCGTAGAAGTACTTCGGCGCGAGCGACTTCCGCGGCAGGGACAGCCCCCGGACGCAGTCGTCGAGGAAGGAGGCGCCGCCCGTGAGGCAGTCGTAGAAACGTACGATGCCGGCGCGCGCGGCGTGCGGCGCGCCGACGGCGGCGATGGTCTTACCAGTAGCTTGTCGTAGACGGGTACCGGGCATGGACGCGGCTCGCGTTCGCGGAGCCGCTATCGTACGCCGTGCGCGAGCCGGCCGTGAACGCGCCGGCGGGGGCCGACCGTCGCACGTCGGTGCCGCCATCGGCGAGTCCGATCGAGTCCTCCAGCCACTTCCGCAGCCGGTTGGCGTCGCCGATTCGCGTGTACTTGCCGACCGAGTCGAGCAGCACGATGACCAGTGGCCGCGCCGCGACGTTCGCCTGCATCACTAGGCAGCGCCCGGCAGCCCGGATGAAGCCGGTCTTCTGCAGGCCGATCTCCCAGCTGGGATTCTCGACCAGGCGGTTCGTGTTGTGGAACGCAACCTTGCGCTTGCCGATGGTGATCTCGTGCGAGCTCGCGGTGGAGTACTCGCGGATGAGGGGCTGGTGCTCGGCTGCCTCGACCAGCTTCACGAGGTCGCCGGGGCTCGAGACGTTTTCGGCCGAGAGCCCGGAGGGCTCGACGAAGCGCGAGTCGCTCATGCCGATCTGCCGCGCCTTGGCATTCATGGCGTCGACGAAGGCATCGAGGCCGCCGGGATAGGTCCGGCCAAGGGTCACCGCCGCCAGGTTCTCGGAGGCCATCAAGGCGAGCTTGAGGAGTTCGCTGCGGGTGAGCCGCGTGCCGACCCGCAGCCGGGTGTAGGCGCGGGAACCCGTGATGGCGGCGAAGTCCTCCTTGCCGATCGTGATTTCCTGGTCGAGCGGCAGGCCGGCCTCCAGCGTCACCAGCGCGGTCATCAGCTTGGTGATCGAGGCGATCGGGGCGATGGCCGTCTCGTTCTTGCTGTACAGGATCTCGCGGGTTTCCTGGTCCATCACGAGCACGGCCGCGGAGCGGACCTTCGGCTCGTCGGCATCCGAGGCCCGTGCCTTCGGTCCGGCCGCGACGGGTCCGATCATGACGCTGCACAAGAGCGCCGCCGTGACGCGTCCAATCCACGCGCTCATCTCGCTACCCCCTTTGGAATTAGGGTCAGTGTAGCGACGTTCGCCACGATCGACAACGGAAATAAGAGGATACGTGAACAACCTCACGCCAAGGCTAGGTTTTGACAGGACTCCGACACCGGGCGCCGGCGCGGCGATATGCATATGGCATACCAACGCGCACGGTGCCACAGGCCGCCGCGAGGACTGTCTCGCATGGACCGACCGCCCGGCGCTTCGGCGCGGGCGTTCCCGCCGGCTAAGCCGCCAGCGCCTCGCGCTCGGCCGCCTCGCGCTGCTGCAGCGCCCACATCTGCGCGTAGTGCCCGCCGTGCTCGAGCAGCTCGCGGTGCGTCCCCCGCTCGACGATGCGCCCCTGCTCCATGACCAGGATCATGTCGGCCGCCATGATGGTCGAGAGTCGGTGGGCGATCATGAGCGTCGTGCGGCCCCTGGCGATGCGGTCGAGCTCGGCCTGGATCGCCTGCTCCGCCCGCGAGTCGAGCGCGCTGGTCGCCTCGTCGAAGATCAGGATCTGCGGGCGCTTGAGCAGCGCCCGCGCGATCGCCACGCGCTGCTTCTCGCCGCCCGAGAGCTTCAGGCCGCGCTCGCCCACCATCGTGTCGTAGCCGTCCGGCAGCGACACGATGAAGTCGTGGATGTGCGCCGCGCGGGCGGCCTCGATCACCTCATCGGGCGTGGCCTCCGGGCGGCCGTACAGGATGTTGTACCGGATGGTGTCGTTGAAGAGGACGGTGTCCTGCGGAACGATGCCGATCGCCCGGCGCAGGCTCGCCTGGCCCACGTCGCGGATGTCGACCCCGTTCACGGTGATGCGCCCCGCCGTCACGTCGTAGAAGCGGAAGAGCAGGCGGGCGAGCGTGGATTTCCCCGAGCCGGAATGTCCGACCACCGCGACCGTCCTCCCGGCGCCGATCTCGAAGTCCACGTCGTGCAGGATCGTGCGGCGCGGCTCGTAGGCGAAGCTCACGCGCTCGAAGCGGATCGCCGGGTTGACCGCCGCGAGCGCGGGGGCGTCCGGCTTGTCCTCGACCTCGCGGTGCTCGCCGAGCAGCGAGAACATGCGCTCCATGTCGGCGAGCGCCTGCTTAATCTCCCGGTAGAGCACGCCGAGGAAGTTGAGCGGCACGTAGAGCTGGACGAGGAACGCGTTCACCAGCACCAGGTCGCCGATCGTCATGGTCCCCGCGATCACGCCCGCGGTCGCCCGCCACATGATGAGCACCACGCCCACGGCGATGATCGCGCTCTGCCCGGCGTTCAGGGCCGAGAGCGACGTCTGGCTCTTGACCGCGGCGCGCTCGTAGCGCTGAAGATTCTCGTCGTAGCGCCGCGCCTCGTGCTCCTCGTTGCCGAAATACTTGACGGTCTCGTAGTTGAGGAGCGAGTCGATCGCGCGGGTGTTGGCGCGCGAATCCTGCTCGTTCATCTCGCGCCTGAACTTCGTGCGCCATTCGGTGATCGAAACGCTGTAGCCAATGTAGGCGAGCAGCGCCCCGGCCGCGATCAGGGCGAACGCCGGCTCGTACTTCGCGATCAGGATGCCGATCACGAGCGAGATCTCGACGAGCGTCGGCAGGATGCTGTAGAGCGTGTACCCGAGCAGGGTGCTGATGCCGCGCGCGCCCCGCTCGATGTCCCGCGAGACACCGCCGGTCTTGCGCTCGAGGTGGAAGCGCAGGCTGAGCGAGTGCAGGTGGCGGAACACCGCGAGCGCGACGCGGCGCACCGCCCGGTGCGTGACCTTGGCGAAGGCGAGCTCGCGCAGCTCGGTGAAGAGCGTGCTCGACAGCCTGAGGATCCCGTATGCGACGAGCAGCGCCGCCGGCACCGCGAGCAGCGCGCGCTCCGCGGTGAGCGAGTCGATGATCTGCTTGAGGACGAGCGGGACCGCGACGTTGGCGCCCTTGGCCGCCACCATGAAGACGAGCGCGAGGAGCACGCGTCCCCGGAACTCCCACAGGTAGGGGAGCAGGGTCCCCAGGGCATGCCAGTCGCTGCGCGGCCGGCCGGACCCGGGTGGCGGGAGGGGCAAGGCGTCGCTAGGGGTGGAGCGTCTCACGCGTGCTGGGGGGCAGGATCGCCGATTGGCGCGCTGCAACTTGCCGCGCGCGTCATGGTTAGGCGGACGATTCTAAAGGTTGCGTCGCTCCCGTGGAAATCAAGCTTACCCAAGGATTTAGAACGCGCCCCGGCACGCGGGAGTGAGGCAATCGCGGCAGCGCCAGCGCAGCGAAGGGTTGACAGGGAGGGATCCCAACGTATGCTTGAAACGATCGTTTGAACGAGGAACCGCATGCACCGGAACGGCGCGCCGGAGGCGGGGCAGGGACAGGACACCTGCGAGCGCCGGCAGGGCGCCCGCGGCGCGAGCTCGCGTGGCGCCTGCACTTCACGATGGGGGCGCTCGCGTACACGCTCGCCGGCGCCGACGCGTGGCGGCTCATCGCGGCGCTCAATCCCGTCGAGACCGACAACGACGAGCGGCTGCTGCGCCGGCTCGCCCCGTTCCTGATCGCCGGGCTGAAGGCGCCGCTTCCGGAATTCGACGACCAGAAACCGGTGCACGCAGCGCAGCAGAGTCCACCGTTTGCGACGACGCGTCCCTCGGTGGGGACCGCGTGAGCCGCGGTTGCGAGCCCGCTGCACGCGCGAGCGTACGAGGAGCAATGTCATGACGGCAGCACTTTGGATCGTCGGATTCGTCGCGGTTGCAGCCGCGGCCGCCTACGCGATGGCACCCGGCTGGCTCTGGGCCGCGGCCGCGGGCGTGTTCGTGCTCGGAATCGCCGCGGCGACCGGGTTGCCGCCGCTCGCGACCGTGCTCCTGCTCGTGGCCCTCGGGCTCGCCGCCGCCGCGCTCAACTTCACGCCGCTCCGCCGCAGGCTGATCAGCAACCGGCTGCTCGCCGCGTTCCGGGCGATCGCGCCGCCGATGTCGCAGACCGAATCGGAGGCGCTCAACGCCGGCACGGTGTGGTGGGACGGCGAGCTCTTCTCGGGCCGGCCGGACTGGGCGAAGCTGCTCGCGTTCCCGCGGCCGGCGCTCACCGCCGAGGAGCAGGCGTTCCTCGACGGCGAGTGCGAAGAGCTCTGCGCGATGTCGAACGACTGGGAGCAGACGCACCACAACTACGACATGCCGCCCGAGGCGTGGCAGTTCATCAAGGACAAGGGCTTCCTCGGCATGATCATCCCGAAGCGCTACGGCGGGAAGGAATTCTCCGCCTACGCGCATTCGCAGGTCGTGATGAAGCTCTCCTCGCGCTGCAGCGCGGCCGCGGTGACGGTGATGGTGCCGAACTCGCTCGGCCCGGCCGAGCTCCTGCTGCACTACGGCACCGACGAGCAGAAGAACCACTACCTGCCGCGCCTCGCGCAGGGCCTCGAGATCCCCGCGTTCGCGCTCACCAATCCGCACGCCGGCTCGGACGCCGCCGCGATTCCCGACCGGGGCGTCGTCTGCAAGGGCACGTGGCAGGGGAAAGAGATCGTCGGGATGCGCGTCAGCTGGGACAAGCGCTACATCACGCTCGGCCCGGTGGCGACGCTCCTCGGCCTCGCGTTCCGCCTGTACGATCCCGAGCACCTGCTCGGGCCGGTAGACGACCTCGGCATCACCTGCGCGCTCGTGCCGACCGACACGCCCGGCGTGAACATCGGCCGGCGGCACATGCCGTTGAACGCCGTGTTCCAGAACGGACCGAACTGGGGCAAGGACGTGTTCATGCCGCTCGACTGGATCATCGGCGGGCCGAAGATGGCCGGCAGCGGCTGGCGCATGCTGATGGAATCGCTCGCGGCCGGACGCTCCATCTCGCTCCCCTCCTCCAACGTCGGCATGTCGAAGCTCGCCGCGCGCGCGACCGGCGCGTATGCCCGGGTGCGCGTCCAGTTCAAGACGCCGATCGGCAAGTTCGACGGGATCGAGGAGCCGCTCACCCGGATCGGCGCCAACCTGTACATGATGGACGCGGCGCGCGTCATGACCGCCGGCGCGGTCGACCTCGGCGAGAAGCCATCGGTGCTCTCCGCGATCGTCAAGTACCACGTCACCGAGCGCGCCCGCCGGAACGTCAATGACGCGATGGACGTGATCGGGGGCAAGGGCATCTGCCTCGGCCCGTCGAACTTCCTCGGTCGCGCCTACCAGCAGGTGCCGGTGTCGATCACGGTCGAGGGCGCGAACATCCTGACCCGCAGCATGATCATCTTCGGCCAGGGCGCGATCCGCTGTCATCCGTACGTGCTGAAGGAGATGGAGGCCGCGCGCGAGCCCGATCGCGGCAAGGCATCGGTGCAGTTCGACCGGGCGCTCTTCGGGCACGTCCGCTTCATGCTCTCGAACGCGGTGCGCACGTTCGTGATGGGCATCACCGGCTCGCACTGGGTGCGCGCGCCGGCGAACGTCGCCCCGGGCACGCGCCGCTACTACCAGCAGCTCACCCGGTTCTCGAGCGCCTTCGCGTTTCTCGCCGATGTCTCGATGCTGGTGATCGGGGGCGCGCTCAAACGCCGCGAGAAGCTCTCGGCGCGCCTCGGCGACATCCTCTCGCTGATGTATCTCTGCTCGGCGACGCTCAAGCGCTTCGAGGACGAGGGCCGGCAGGCGGCGGACGCGCCCCTCATGCACTGGGCGATCTGGGACGCGATGTTCAGCGCGCAGAATGCGTTCGAGGGCGTGATCGCGAACTTCCCGTCGAAGCCGGTGCGGTGGATGCTCGCGCGCTGCATCTTCCCGCTCGGGCGGCCGTATGTCGTGCCGTCGGACCGCCTCGGGCACGAGGTGGCGGCGCTGCTCATCGAACCGTCGACGACGCGCGACCGGCTGACCTCCGGGATGTACCTGCCGCACGACGAGCAGGACCCGGTCGGCTGCCTCGAGGTCGCGCTCGTGGCCGCGATCCGCGCCGAAGGCATCGAGGTGCGCATCCGCGCCGCGCAGAAGGCCGGCGAGATCGCTGGCGCGACGCCCGAGGCGCTCGCGCGGACCGCGCTCGACCGAGGCATCATCAGCAGCGGCGAGCACGCCGAGCTCGTGCGGGCGCAGGCGCTGCGCGAGCGCGTGATCCGGGTCGACGACTTTCCGCAGGACTTCGGGCTCTCGGAGTTTGTCAAGCAGCCCGCGCTCAGGAAGGCGGCGGCATGAGGCGCGCGCGATTCGCGCTGCTCCTGCCGCTCGCGCTGGCAGCCGCATGCTCGATGATGCCCGATTACGACAACGTGGAGATCATTCCGCGCTTCGAGGTGCGCCCGAATGCGACCCCCGAGTGCGTGGCCGCGGCGAGGCGCGCGAGCTTCTGGTGCGGCAGGCCCATCCCGGTCAGCGACCAGTTCTACAGCGGCCGGTGTCTGAACGCCGGATGGGACTATCAGCGGGCCTGCAACTGAGGCGCGGCGCGGCGGGCATCACGCCGGATGGCTCGACACCCGTGCCCGTGACGACGCGCCGCCGATGGCGGCACGGGATACGCGAGGAGAGCATCGATGACACGCAAGAGCATTTTCGTCGTGGACGGCGCGCGCACGCCGTTCCTCAAGGCGCGCAACCGGCCCGGTCCGTTCGCGGCGAGCGACCTGGCCACCCAGGCGGGGAAGCAGCTGCTCGCCCGCCAGCCGTTCGCTCCGGACGAGCTCGACGAGGTGATCCTCGGCTGCGCCGCGCCCTCGGTGGACGAGGTCAACATCGGGCGCGTGGTGGCGCTCCGGATGGGTTGCGGGCAGAAAGTGCCCGGCTGGACGGTGATGCGCAACTGCGCATCGGGGATGCAGGCGCTCGATTCGGCGATCGCGAACATGATGATCGGCCGCTCGGAGCTCGTCCTCGCCGGCGGCGTGGACGCGCTCTCGCGCGCGCCGCTCCTTTTCTCGGAGGCCATGGTCAACTGGCTGTCCGACTTCTACGCGGCGAAGACGCTGCCGCGGAAGGCTGCGGCGGTCGCGAAGCTGCGGCTCGGCTACCTCGCCCCGGTGCTCGGAATCATGAAGGGACTGACCGACCCGAACGTCGGGCTGATCATGGGCCAGACCGCCGAGAACCTCGCCTACCGCTTCGGCATCACGCGCGAGCAGCAGGACGAGTACGCGGTTCGCAGCCATCAGCGCGTCGCGCGCGCGCAGGACGCAGGATGGTTCGCGGGAGACCGCGCGCAAGGTCTTCCGGCCGAGATCGCTCCGGTCTTCGACGACCGGGGGACGCTCTACCAGGACGACGACGGCCTGCGCCGCGACTCCTCGTTGCAGAACCTCGCCAAGCTGAAGCCGTTCTTCGACCGCAAGTACGGCACGGTCACCGCGGGCAACAGCTCACAGGTCACCGACGGCGGGGCGTGGCTGATCCTCGCCACCGAGGAGGCGATGACGCGCCACGGCCTTGCGCCCATGGCCCGGATCGTCGACTCGCAGTGGGCGGCGCTCGACCCCGCGCAGATGGGACTCGGCCCGGTGCACGCGGCCACCCCCATCATGCAGCGGCACGGCCTCGGGCTGAACGACCTCGACTTGTGGGAGATCAACGAGGCGTTCGCCGCGCAGGTGCTCGCGTGCCTCGAGGCATGGAAGAGCGCGGAGTACTGCACGACCGAACTCGGGCTGGAAACGGCCGCGGGCGAGCTCGACATGGAGAAGCTCAACATCGATGGCGGTGCGGTCGCGCTCGGCCACCCGGTCGGCGCTTCGGGTGCGCGCATCGTCCTCCATCTCGTGCATGCGCTGAAGCGCACCGGGGGCAGACGCGGCATCGCGTCGATCTGCATCGGCGGCGGGCAGGGCGGCGCGATGCTCGTCGAAACGGTCTGAGGGGCAGGACGATGAAGCCTGCAGACAGCGCCTTCCGGGGAGAACGGGCGATGGGGGAGTACAAACACTTCGGCCTCGAGACCGATCGCGACGGCATCGTCTGGCTCACCTTCGATCGCGCCGGAAGCTCGACCAACACCTTCTCGACCGAGGTCATGCAGGAACTGAACGCGGTCCTGGACGAGCTCGCCGTGCGCAGGCCACGCGGCCTCGTCATCCGTTCCGGCAAGGCCTCGGGGTTCATCGCGGGCGCCGACATCGAGGAGTTCACGCGGATCGCGTCCACCGAAGAAGCCCTCGCGATCGTGCGGCGCGGCTGGGACACGTTCAACAAGCTCGCCGCGATGCCGTTTCCGACCGCGGCGCTGGTGCGCGGATTCTGCATGGGCGGCGGGCTCGAGCTCGCCCTCGCCTGCCGCTACCGCATTGCGGTCGACGAGCCCGGCACGCGCTTCGCGCTGCCCGAGGTGATGCTCGGCATCCTGCCCGGATGGGGCGGCGTGATGCGGCTGCCGCGGGTCGTCGGCCCGAGCGCCGCGCTCGACATGATGATGACCGGCCGGCCGGTCGACGCGCGCCGCGCGAAGCGGATCGGCCTCGCCGACGCAAGCGTCCCGTCGCGCGTGATGGACAACACCGCGCGCATCATGGTGCTCGAAGCCCCAGCGCCGCGCGAGCTGCCGCTCAAGGACCGGCTGATGAACGGTCCGCTGAAGCCCGTCGTTGCCAGGCTCGCGCTGCGCCAGCTCGAGAAGAAGGCGCGCCGCGAGCAGTATCCCGCGCCCTACGCGATCCTCGAGCTGTGGCTGAAGCACGACGGCGATCCGTTCGGGCCGGGCAAGGACGACCCGGCGTCCATCGCTTATCTCGCGCAGCACCCGACCACCCGCAGCCTGGTCCGGATCTTCGGGCTCCAGGAGCGCATGAAGTCCCTCGGCAAGGAGAGCGATTTCACCGCGCTGCGCGTGCACGTGGTCGGCGCCGGGACGATGGGCGGCGACATCGCCGCGGTATGCGCGATGCGCGGCCTCGCCGTCACGCTGCAGGACCAGAGCCCCGAGCGGCTGGCGCCGGCGATGAAGCGCGCGGCCGAGCTCTTCCGCAAGCGAGTGCGCGACAAGCTGCGCGCACGCGACGCGATGGATCGCCTGATTCCCGACGTGGCGGGCGACGGCGCACGCCACGCCGACGTGATCATCGAGGCGATCTTCGAGAACCTCGAGGCGAAGCGGGAGCTCTTCGCGCGCCTGGAGCAGGTCGCCAAGCCGACGGCGATCCTCGCCACCAACACCTCGAGCCTGAAGCTCGCCGATATCGGCACCGCGCTCGCGAACCCCGCTCGCCTCGTCGGGCTGCATTTCTTCAACCCGGTCCCGCAGATGCAGCTCGTCGAGGTGGTGCGCGGCGAGCGCACCGATCCGCGGTGGGCGCGGGAGGGCGCGGCATTCGTGCGCCAGATCGACAAGTTGCCGCTGCCGGTGAAGGATGCGCCCGGCTTCCTGGTGAACCGCGTGCTCGGCCCCTACCTGCTGCAGGCGTTCCGGCTCGTCGACGAGGGCGTCGCGAAGGAGACCGTCGATGCCGCCGCGACCCGGTTCGGCATGCCGATGGGACCGATCGAGCTCGCCGATACGGTCGGGCTCGACATCTGCGCGGCGGCCGGCAAATCCCTCGTCGGCGAGGGCGCCGCGATGCCGGCGAGCCTCTCGACGCTGATCGACGCGGGCAAGCTCGGAAAGAAGACCGGCGAGGGCTTCTACCGCTGGGTCCGAGACAAGCCGGAGAAGGGCCCCGGCGGCGAGCCGAGCGAGGATCTGATCGATCGCCTGATGGCGCCCTACCTCGCCGAAGCGAAGAAGGTGGTCGAGGAAGGCATCGTCGCCGATGCGGACCTCGCCGACGCGGGACTCATCTTCGGGACGGGATTCGCGCCATTCCGCGGCGGGCCGTTGCATTACATCGCCCAGCGCGGCGCCTAGCTCCGGCC
Organism: Burkholderiales bacterium; assembly: GCA_020848075.1. Lineage (GTDB taxonomy): Bacteria > Pseudomonadota > Gammaproteobacteria > Burkholderiales > SG8-39 > JAABRB01. The sequence continues at coordinate 54,110 of JADLAV010000084.1, read as the reverse complement.
GCGTCCCGCCGGCGCGGCGCTATACAATGCCGTCGCGATGAGCGATCCCGTACGCCTCCCGCGGGGCAAGGAGCCCGTGCTGCGTGTCGTGCCGATGCCCGCCGACGTGAACGTCCACGGCGACGTGTTCGGCGGCTGGATCATGGCGCAGGTCGACCTCGCCGGCGGCGTGGCGGCGATGCAGCGCGCGCGCGGGCGCGTCGCGACCGTCGCCGTAAACGCATTCCAGTTCAAGCAGCCCGTGTACATGGGGGACGTCCTCTCCTTCTACGCGGACGTGGTGCGGGTCGGCAACACCTCGCTCACGATCAGGGTCGAGGTGTACGCGCAGCGCAGCCCCGTCGACGTCGAGGTGGTGAAGGTGACCGAGGCGACGCTCACCTATGTCGCGACCGACGAGAACCGCCGGCCGCGGCCGGTGCCGCCGGCGGCGGGCGGCTAGCGCATCCGCGAAGAATGCCGTCATTGCCGCGAAGCTTGCCCCCGAGTGTAGTCATCGGGAGCGGGAATCCAGTCCGAGGTCATTGCGATACGCAGCGAATCCTCGCACCGGTTGAGAGCGCTCGGGCGTGACGATCTTTCGCGTCGATGACGCGATGCAGAGGCGGCCGTGAAACTCGTACCGACCTTGACCTCCGGCGGCATGCACCTTGTGCGCTGGGCGGCATACGCCGGCGTCCTTGTGCTCGCCGTGCTCGCGACGATCGTGCTCGTCTTCGCGGTCCAGGCGCGGGTGCGGCTGCCGGAGCTGCATGCCTGGCATACGATGGCGCTCGCGGAGGAGTTCAGCGCGCGGCGCGACGGGCCGTCGATGAGCTTCGACGACTACCGCAAGCTCGAGGACCGGCTCTTCTCGGACTTGCGCAGGCGCGTGCTCGACGACCCCGCCGCCGCGGACACCTACGCGCTCGGCCGCTACAACCCGCGCAGCCCCACTGCGCGCCTCGCGCTCGAGACCCCCTACAACCGCTCCTACGAGCTCGTCCCGCCGGAGATCCGCGGCGCCGCCCTGCTGGTGCACGGCCTCTCGGACTCGCCCTACAGCATGCGGGCGGTAGCGGAGCTCCTGCGCGACGAGGGGTTCTACGTGCTCGTGCTGCGCCTGCCCGGCCACGGCACCGTGCCCGCCGCCCTGCGCGACGTCCAATGGGAGGACTGGTCGGCGGCGGTCACTCTCGCGGCGCGGCACGCCGCAGCACGCGCCGGCGCGGGGCAGCCGTTCTACGCCGGCGGCTACTCGACCGGCGGCGCGCTCATGGTCCTGTACGCGCTGCGCTCGCTCAAGGACCCGTCCGTACGGGCGCCGGACCGGCTGCTGCTCTTTTCGCCCGCGATCGGCATCTCGCGCTTCGCGGTACTGACGAACGTGGTCGCCGGCCTGTCGTTCCTGCCGTACTTCGAGAAGGCGAAGTGGCTCGACGTGCTGCCCGAGTACGACCCCTACAAGTACAACTCCTTCCCGGTCAACGCCGCGAACCAGATCTACGGCCTGACCCAGACGCTGCAAGTGGAGCTCGCGCGGGCGCAGGCCGGCGGCAGCCTGGCGCGCATGCCGCCGATGCTCGCCTTCCAGTCGCTCGTCGACGCGACGGTGACCGCGGCCGACGTGGCCGGCCGCCTCTTCATGCCGATCGCGTCCGACCGGAGCGAGCTCGTCGTGTTCGACGTGAATCACGGGAAGGGCTGGGACGCCCTGATCGCAAGCGGTCCGCGCGAGGCGTTCGGTCGGATCGTCGCGGCGCCCGCGCTGCCGTTCCGCCTCACGCTGGTGGGAAGCACCGGGCCGGACTCGACAGCGGTCGCGACGTTCACGCGCGAGGCGAAGCACAAGGAGGTCGACGTCGAGGAGCTCGGACTCGCGTGGCCGCTCGGCGTCTTCTCGCTCGGGCACGTCGCGGTGCCCTTTCCGCCGGACGATCCGCTGTACGGCATCGCGCCGACCGCGGCCGGTCCGCTCGGCTTCAGCCTCGGCAACCTCGCGACACGCGGCGAGCCCGGCGCGCTGGTGGTCCCGGCGAGCACGCTCGAGCGCCTGCGCAGCAATCCGTTCTTCGCCGTGATCCGGGAGCGGATCGCGGCCGGCGCCGCCGCGGACCGCGCACGCTGAACGCTCCGACTCGGCCTAGGACCCCGCGCCGCGGCTCCCGCCCAGCGTGCGCCCGAGCGCGCCCATGATGTCGACGGGCATCGGGAAGACGATGGTGTTCGACTTGTCGGTCGCGATCAGGCCGAGGGTCTGCATGTATCGCAGCTGCATCGCCTCGGGCTGCTTGGCGAGCTGCTGCGCGGCCTGCAGGAGCCGTTCGGCCGCCTGCAACTCGCCCTCCGCGTGGATCACCTTCGCCCGCCGCTCGCGCTCGGCCTCGGCCTGCTTCGCGATCGCGCGCACCATCGACTCGTTGATGTCCACGTGCTTGATCTCGACGTTCGAGACCTTGATGCCCCAGGCGTCGGTCTGCGCATCGAGCACCCGCTGGATGTCGAGGTTGAGCTTCTCGCGCTCGGCGAGCATCTCGTCGAGCTCGTGCTTGCCGAGCACCGAGCGCAGCGTCGTCTGCGCGAATTGGCTGGTCGCGGCGAGGTAGTTCTCGACCTGGATGATCGCCTTCTCGGGATCGACCACGCGGAAGTACACCACCGCGTTCACCTTCACCGAGACGTTGTCGCGCGAGATCACGTCCTGGCTCGGCACGTCGAGCACGAGCGTGCGCAGATCGACCCGCACCATCTGCTGGACCCCGGGGATGATGACGACCAGGCCCGGGCCCTTCACCCGCCAGAAGCGTCCCAGCAGGAAGACCACGGCACGCTCGTACTCGCGCAGGATGCGCAGCGACGCCGCGATCGCGATGACGATGAACACCGCGAGCCCCGCGTAGCCGATGTTCCATTCGGTCATGTCCTCTCTCCTCTGGTTTGGGCCGGCTCCGGCTCGACCTCGAGCACGAGCCCCTTGGCGGCCTTGACGCGCACGCGCGCGCCCTTGACGAGCGGCACCGCCGAAGTCGCGCGCCACAGCTCGCCGCGCGTCTGCACCCAGCCTTCGCCGGTGAAATCGTCTACGACCTCGCCCGAGCTGCCGGCGAGCTCCTCGCGTCCGCCCAGGACGGGCCGGCGGCGTGCACGGATGGCAAGCGCCGCGATCATGAAGATCAGCAGCGCGCTCACGATACCGATCGAGACGACGAGCGACGCGGGGATGCCGAATCCGGGGACGTCGGTCTCGACGAGCATCAGCCCGCCGAACACGAACGCGACCACGCCCCCGATGCCGAGCGCGCCGAAGCTCGGCAGGAACGCCTCGGCCACCATGAACGCGAGGCCGAGCAGCATGAGCGCGAGCCCCGCGTAGTTCACCGGGAGCAGTTGCAGCGCGAAGAGGCCGAGCAGCAGCGAGATCGCACCCACCACCCCCGGCAGCACGAAGCCCGGGTTCGAGAACTCGAAGAAGAGCCCGTAGACGCCGATCATCATCAGGATCAGCGCGACGCTCGGGTTGGTGATCACGGCGAGAAGCTCGGTGCGCCAGTCCGGCCGCACGAACTCTGTGACCGCGCCGCCGAGCTCGAGCTTGCGCGCGACGCCCTGCACCGTGACCTTGCGCCCGTCCAGCTTCGCAACGAGGTCGGGAACGTCGTTCGCGACGAGATCGATCACCTTGAGCTCGAGCGCCTCTTTCGCCGAGAGACTCACCGCCTCGCGCACCGCGCGCTCGGCCCAGTCGGCGTTGCGGCCACGCAGCTGCGCGAGCCCGCGGATATACGCCGCGGCGTCGTGGATCTGCTTGCGCGAGAGCGTGTCCTGCGGCACGGGCGCCTTCTCCTTGGCGGTCTTCTGCCTTGCGCCCTCCTTCTTCGCGCTTCGCTCGTCCGCCCTCTCGGGCGCCTCACCGTTACCGCCGGACGGGCGCTCGCCGCCGATGCCGATCGCGATCGGCGTCGCGGCGCCGAGATTGGTGGCAGGCGCCATCGCCGCCACGTGGCTCGCATAAAGAATGTACGTCCCGGCGCTCGCCGCCCGGGCGCCGCTCGGCCCGACGAAGACGGCCACGGGCACCGTCGAGGCGAGGATCTGCTTGATGATGTCGCGCATCGACGTGTCGAGCCCGCCGGGCGTGTCCATCTGGACGACGATGAGCGCCGCGCCGCCTTCCGCCGCGCGGCGCATGCCGCGCACCAGGTAGTCGGAGGTGGCCGGCGTGATCGCCCCATCGACGGTCAGCACGACGACCTTCGGCGGCGGCTTCGCCCGGTCCTCCGCAGCGGGCAAGCGCTGCGGCGCGAGGAGGCCCGCGCTCAGCAGGACGAGCAGCAGCGGCCAAGCGCGCGCCGCGCGAAGCATCCATGCAAATCGCCCAGTCCGGAGCATTGGCGTGCGAGGCGTAAGACCGTGTCAGGCCGAGCATACGCGCAGCATCCTGCGGCAGCAACGGACCGGAGTCCCGCGCGCTGCTGCCCGCGCGGCGCGAGATCGTGCCAACATTCGGGCGGAGCGAACCGCCGCGGTCCCGATGGTGTGCATTGTCATGTGGCCGGCGCGCGCCGCGACGCCCCGAAATCACCGGCACCAAGGAGCCTCGACCCGTGCGCGACCCGGCACCGACTGCAATTCTCCTCAAGGACTACGCGCCGCCCGCGTTCCTGATCCCGGCGGTCGAGCTCGACATCGCGCTCCACGACGACCATGCCCTCGTCCGCGCGACGCTCACGGTTCGCCGCAACCCGGCTGCGCGCGACGCGCGGGCGCCGCTCGTGCTGGACGGTGACGAGCTTACCCTCGTCTCGGTAGCGCTCGACGGGCGGCGGCTCGAGCCGCCCGAGTACGCCGTCGACGCGGAGCGCCTCACGATCACCTCGGTGCCCGACGCGTTCCGCCTCGCCACCGCAGTGCGCATCGAGCCGCAGAAGAACACGAAGCTGATGGGGCTCTACGCCTCCAAGGACGGCTACTTCACGCAGTCGGAGGCGCAGGGCTTCCGGCGCATCACGTACTTCATCGACCGGCCGGACGTCATGGCGCGCTACACGTGCACCATCCGTGCCGATCGCGAGCGCTGCCCGCACCTACTCTCGAACGGGAATCGGGTGGCGTGCGGATTCGAACCACCCCGGCCTGCTGCGCAGGGCACCCCTCCTTCCAAAGGAGACGACGAAACCACCCCGGCCGCTTCGCGGCCACCCCTCCTTGAAAAGGAGGGGGGTGTCCGGCACTGGGTGCGGTGGGAGGATCCGTTCCCGAAACCTTCGTACCTCTTCGCCGCGGTCGCCGCAAGGCTCGATCGCCTCGAGGAGGACTTCGTCACCATGTCGGGCAAGCGCGCGCAGCTCGCAATCTACGTCGAGCCCGGCAAGCTCGAGGAAGCGCGCTTCGCGATGAGCGCGCTCAAGCGCGCGATGAAGTGGGACGAGGAGGTGTTCGGGCTCGAGCTCGACCTCGACCGCTACATGATCGTCGCGGTCGGCGACTTCAACATGGGCGCGATGGAGAACAAGGGGCTCAACATCTTCAACACCAAGTACGTGCTCGCGCGGCCGGATATCGCGACCGATCTCGACTACCAGAATATCGACCGCGTGGTCGCGCACGAGTACTTCCACAACTGGACCGGCAACCGCGTCACCTGCCGCGACTGGTTCCAGCTCTCGCTCAAGGAGGGGCTCACCGTATTCCGCGACCAGGAGTTCGGCGCGGACATGTACTCGCGACCGGTGCAGCGGATCCGCGAGGTGCGCGGGCTCCGGCTCGCGCAGTTTCCGGAGGACGCGGGGCCGATGGCGCACCCGGTGCGCCCGCAGTCGTACATCGAGGTGACGAACTTCTACACTGCCACGGTGTACGAGAAGGGGGCCGAGGTGGTGCGCATGATCCACACGCTCCTCGGCAAAGACGCGTTCCGGCGCGGCATGGATCTCTACTTCCAGCGGCACGACGGGCAGGCGGTGACCTGCGACGACTTCGTGCAGGCGATGGCGGACGCCTCCGGCATCGACCTCGGCCAGTTCAAGCGGTGGTACGACCAGGCGGGCACGCCGGTGCTGGAAGCCGAGGGCGCCTACGACGCAGCCGCCCAGCGCTATACGCTCTCGTTTAGGCAGCACTGCCCGCCGACGCCCGGACAGGCGACGAAGCTGCCGTTCCACATCCCGGTGGCGCTGGGTCTGGTCGGCCCGGATGGGCGCGACGCCCCGCTCCAGATCGAGGGGGAAACGCGGGCTGCGGGAACCACGCGCGTGCTCTCGGTGAAGGGCGAAACCGAGCGCTTCACCTTCGTGAACGTGCCGGCCGCGCCGGTGCCGTCGCTGCTCCGCGGCTTCTCGGCACCGGTGATCCTGAAGCACGGCTACAGCGACGCCGCGCTCGCGCACCTGATGGCGCACGACGCGGACCCGTTCAATCGCTGGGAAGCGGGCCAGCGCCTCGCGACGGGGCTGCTGATGCAGGGCGTCGCGGCGCATCGCGCCGGGCGCGCGCTCGACGTTCCGGACGCGTTCGTGTCGGCGTTCGCGCGCGTGCTCGCCGACGCGCCGCGGGACCCGGCGTTCGCGGCCGAGGCGCTCACGCTGCCCTCGGAGATCCATCTCGCCGAGCAGATGGACGTCGTCGATCCCGACGCGATCCACGCCGTGCGCAACGCGCTCGCGGCGCATCTCGCGCGGGCCATGCGGCCGGAGCTCGTTGCCGCCTACCGGACACACGCCGTGCACGGGCCCTACAGCCCGGACGCGGCGAGCGCCGGCAAGCGCGCGCTGCGCAATCTGTGCCTCGCCTATCTGATGGAGCTCGCCGACGACGAGGTGCGTGCCACCGCCGTGACGCAGCTCGAGCGTGCCGGCAACATGACCGACGGCATCGCCGCGCTCGGCATCCTGGCGAACTGCGACTGCCCCGAGCGGCCCGGAGCGCTCGATGCGTTCTACGCGCGCTGGCAGGGCGAGCCGCTCGTCGTGGACAAGTGGCTGCGCGTGCAGGCGACCTCCCGCCTGCCCGCCACGCTCGCCGAAGTGCGACGCCTCCTTGCGCATCCTGCGTTTTCGCTCAAGAACCCGAACAAAGTCTATGCGCTGATCGGTGGCTTCACGCTGGCGAACCACGTGCGCTTTCACGCCGCGGACGGGGCCGGCTACGCGTTCCTCGCCGACCAGGTGGTCACGCTCGACCGGCTCAACCCGCAGGTCGCCGCCCGCATGGCGCGCGCATTCGATCGCTGGAGAAAATTCGACGCCGGCCGGCAGGCGCATGCCCGCGCCGCGCTCGAGCGCGTGCGCGACACCGAGGGGCTGTCGAAGGACACCACCGAAGTGGTGACGAAAGCCATGGCGTAGCCGAGGCCGGGCGCGGCGCCCCGCCGGCGCCCTACGCGAGCGCGCAGGTCCGGAAGCCCGCGTACACGTCGTTGCGGTGCGGCGGAAAGAAGTTGCGCAGCGTCGTGTAGGCGAAGCGCGGCCGCGTCGCCCACGCGCCGCCCTTCAGCACCTTGCGGTAGCCGAACCACGGCGCCGAATAGTCCTTGTACGGGAAATCGATCACGAATCCGGGGTGCGGATAGAAGGGCGTCGCGGTCCACTCCCAGACATTGCCGATCATCTGGCGGCAGCCGTGCGCGCTGTCGCCGGCCGGGAACGCGGCGACATCGGTGCAGCCCATCGCCGCCGCGTCCAGGTTCGCCCGCTCTGCATTCGGATCGGCGCCGCCCCAGGGGTATCTCTGCTTGGCCGCCGCGTCGCCCGCCCCGTTCGCCGCTGCGCTCGCGGCGAATTCCCACTCGGCCTCGGTCGGCAGTCGCCGTCCGGCCCACTTGCAGTAGGCCTCGGCCTCGTACCAGGTGACGTGCATCACCGGAGCATGCGGCTCGAGCGCCACCATGCGATCGAAATCGCGGCGCAGCCAGCCGCCGTCGGTGCGCTGCCAGTACGCCGGATGCAGCGCCCCGGTCCGCGCGCGCCATCCCCAGCCCTGACGGCTCCAGAGCGCGCGCGCGAGGTAGCCGCCGTCGGCGACGAATGCGGCGAACTCGGCATTGGTGACCGGTGCGCGCGCGATCCGGAAGGGCGCGACCGCGACCGGGTGCGCCCACTTCTCGTTATCGAACACGAACGGCGCATCCGGACCGGCGCCGAGCGCGAAAGTGCCGCCGGCAATCGTCGCGTCGCCGCGCAAGAGCCCAGCCTCCTTCGCCGGCGCCGCGCTGCCCCCGGCGCGGAAGCGCGGCGGCGGGTAGCCGAGCGTCTGCCGCATGTAGGTGAACGCCTCGCAGTGCATGTCGGAGTGCGTGAGCGCGAGGAGGTGCAGGTAAGTCTCGCCCGGGTCCTCGGCGGCGTGCACCAGGCGCTCGAGCACCGCATCCTTCACCTGCTCCATGTAATCGAGCGTGCCGCGCCGATCGGGCAGGTCGAGCCGCCAGCGCTCGTCGTGATCGACGCTGAACGAATCGTACAGGTCGTCGCCGCGCGCCATCACCGGCGCGCGCCGCGGCTCCAGCACGCGCAGCACGAACACGTCGTAGAAGAACGCGCAGTGGCCGAGCTCCCAGCGGAACGGGTTCACCACCTCGAGCAGCGGCACCTCGAGCTGCGCGTCGTGGAGGTCCGCGACACAGGCGACCGTGCGCGCGTGCGCCTCCTCGACCATCGCCGCGAGCCGCGCCGGCGGGAGCGTGAAGTGCTTGTCTGCGAGTCGTTCCATCGGTCGCCTCCCGCCGATCGCGCCGCGCTCGAACGCGTGCGTGGTACCGAGGGGTGTTCGAAGGATACCACCGAGGTAGCGGCGAAGGCCCCGCCAGAGTGCTCTCGCCATCGTCCGGCGCACCCGCGCGAGCCTCGCACGCCACCGGCGCGGGGCGCCTCAGTGCTCTTCTTGCTCCTTGCACTCAGGCGGCGGATCCGACGACGCCTCCTTGCGGCGCCGGACATTCTTGCTCTCGTCGGCGAACACGAAGCGCCCGGCGAGCACACAACCCTTCATGCCGAGCTCGCACGGGCGTCCAAGCACGCGCGAACAAGTGCCGTCGTGTTCGAGGTGAGGGCAGCTCCAGGCGCTCATTGGCCGGGATCGCGCGCTCGCGGCGCCCCGAAGCGCTCGTCCACCGGGAAATCTGTGATCACGCCTTCCCCGCCGCAGCAAGAAAGTCGACTCTCCGACATTCGCGCGTCGCAGTCTTTGATCTGCGTCGCCTCGCGCGACCGTCGCTGCACGTGCATCACGCCCGACCGCGTGCGCGCCACCGAGGGACTGTCGAAAGGCCCCACCGTCGTCGCAGCCAAGGCGCTCGCATGGCGGCCACGGCGAGCGGGAGGCGGGTCAGAGCGCAGGAACGCGACGCGGGAATCAGGCGCGCGCGGCATCGAGCGCGCGCGCTTCCTTCGGCACCCGGCGCAGCAGCAGCGCCAGCAGCGGCGGGGTGATCAGCGTGGTCCCGATGACCATCATGACGATGGTCGAGAAGAGCTGGTCGTCGAGCACCCCGAGATCCTTGCCGACGAACGCGAAGATCAGCCCGACCTCGCCGCGCGGGACCATGCCCCAGCCGACGATCCAGCGGTTCACACTCCCCGCCGCGAGCCCGGAGACGAGCTTGCCCGCGATCGCCACCGCCGTCAGCGCGGCAGCCAAGGCCACGGTGGACGGGTCGTCGAGCACCTCGAGGTTCACCTGCATGCCGGCGAGCACGAAGAAGATCGGGACGAGGAAGTGACCCACGGGCTCGACCAGATCCTCGAGGTGGCGGACCCGGTGGCGCTCGACGACCCGCATTACCCGGTCGCGCGTACGCGCGTCGGCCTCGCCGACCGCAGCGATGAGCTCGTCGCGGATGTGCGGCGCATCGAAGTTCCGGAAATGCACTTCATCGAGGATCAGGCCCGCGGCGAACGCACCGACGATCGGCGCGAGCCCGATCAGGTGGGCGACGTAGGCAAACGCAAGGCAGAGCGCGATTGCGACCGTGAACTTCATTCCGGCGCCGCGGTTGATCGCGGCGAAGCCGCGGTTGAGCCACGGCGCACCGGCCTGTCCGAGGGCAAGCGCCCCCGCGAGGAACCCGAGGGCCTGCAGGACCGTGATTCCCAGACCCGCCGCGTCGACCGCGCCCTTCGAGGCGATGGACGAGACGACCGCGAGGATCACCAGGCCGAGGACGTCGTCGATGACGGCTGCACCGAGCACGATCTGCGCCTCCGGGCGCTGCAGCATCCCGGCATCGCGGAACACCCTGCCGGTGATGCCGACCGACGTCGCGGTCAGCGCTGCACCAAGGAACAGGTACGTCGCAAAGCTCATGCCGGGCAGCAGAACCGGGCCGACCAGGTACGTGCCGAGGACGAACGGCGCGGCGACGCCGATCGCCGCCACCGAGAGAGCGCGCGGACCGACGCGGCGCATGCTGCGTACGTTCGACTCGAGTCCGATCTGGAAGAGGAGGACGACCGCACCGAGTTCGCCGAGGAACCGCACGACCGCGTCGCTGCGGATCTCGTCGACAAATCCGAACCCCGCGAGCGCGAGGCCGCCCAGAAGGACGCCGACGACGATCTCGCCGAGGACGACCGGCTGACGCACGCGCTCGACGAGCGCACCGAGTTTTGCGGCGACGATGATCACCGCGATCCAGAGGAAGCTGCGCGCGCTCGCGTCCGATCCGGCCGCCCAGGCGTCGCTGCTGAAGAGGACCGCCGCCAGCGCGGCGCACGCGACGAGCGCCGACGAAGCGCGGGGTGCGGCTCTGCGCATCGGGTCCGCCACCAGCAGACGCTTATCGCACGTGAGCCGGGTGGCCCGGTGCGCGGTCGGCCGCGCCGGCGCGCGCTTCGCGGCGCCCGCCGCGCGACTCCTGGTGCGACGCCAGCAAGCCGACGGCCGCGACGACGAACGGGAGTGCGAGCAGGAACGCGAATGACGCGTCGAGTTCGGTGATCCAGAGTACGAGGTCCGCGATGATGCCCATGGTCGCTCCCGGAACGCGATCGCACCGTGTTCCGCGGACGGGCAATCGCCACCCGGCCGATCATAGGCACGGGCCGGCAAGGCGAAATCCGGAACTACGCGTAAGGGCTGCCCTTACGTTGCGGCTCACGAGAGCCACCAGACCGCTACGCCGGAGGCGCAGGCGCCCGACGTCTCCTTCGATCAGCGGGGCAGATCGCCCTCCGGCGGCTGCTTTTCCGCGAGAACCAGCCGGAGGAGCTCCGTCACGCGGCGCGCCTGCAGCTTGTCCATCAATCGCGCCTTGTACACCTCGACCGTGCGTGGGCTGATCCCGAGGAGCGCGGCGATCTCACGATTGTGCTTGCCGTCGGCGACGAGGTCGAGGACCTCGCGCTCGCGCGCCGTGAGACGCGCGAGCCCCTCGATAGCGAGCGTGCGCGCCGCCGCTTGCCGGCGCTCGCGCGCGTCGCGGTCGAGCGCAGCAGCGATCGCGGCGACTAGCGTGCCGTCATCGATCGGCTTCTCGATGAAATCCACCGCGCCGCCCTTGAGCGCCATCCGCGTGGTCGGTACGTCGCCGTGCGCGGAGACGATGATTACGGGGATGGCCATGCCGCGACGCGCGAGTTCGGCCTGGAGCTCGAGCCCGCTCATGCCGGTCATGCGGAGATCGAGGACGACGCACCCGGGCCATTCGGGTCGGTATCGTGCGAGAAACTCCTCCGCCGACGGATAGGTGCGCGTATGGAACCCCTTCAGCTCGAGCAGCATGGCGAGCGAGTCGCGCATTCCCGCGTCGTCGTCCACGATGAACACCGTCGCGTCGCTCATGCGGCGGCCTCCGCCGCGGTTTCGATTGGCAGGGTGAAGGAGAAAGCGGCGCCCGCCGCCGCGGGCTCGGCCACCAGGCGGCCGCCGTGATTCTCGATGATCGAGCGGCTGATCGCGAGTCCGAGACCCATGCCCTCCGCCTTGGTCGTGGTGAACGGCTTGAACATCCGGTGCGCGAGCTCCGCCGACAGCCCAGGACCCGTGTCGCTGACCGTGATGCGCACCGTCGTACCCACGAGGGTCGCGCGGACCGCGATGCGCCCGCCGGCGCCCGCACCGCTCGCGATCGCCTCGATCGCGTTCGCCAGCAGATTGTGCATCACGGCTTCGATCTGCAGGCGGTCGACGAGCAGGTCCGGGAGTCCGAGCTCGATCTCGGTATCGAGTGCGATGCGGTGCCGCGCGAGGCGCTGCGCGAGCGGCGCCGTGCCGCCGCGCACGAGCTCGGCCACCGCGACACGCTCCAGGCGTGAGGCGCCGCTGCGGAAGAATTCGCGCAGCCGGCGCATCACTTCGCCTGCCCGGCCGACCTCGCCCACCACCGCGCGTATCGTGGAAACGAGGCGCTCGCGGTTGGCGTCCGGATTCTCCATGAGCAGCGCGCAGGCGCGCACGTAATTGCCGATCGCCGACAGCGGCTGATTCAGCTCGTGCGCGAGCGCGGAGGCCGTCTCGGCGGCCGCGGCGAGGCGCAGGCTGCGCGCGAGCTCGGACTCCCGCTCGCGCAGCTGACTCTCCATCTCCTTCCGGTCGGAGACGTCGCGCAGGATGGCGATGCAAAGCGGCTCCGCCCCGCCCGCGCTGCGACCGATCGCGATCTCCGCCGGGAACAGTGTGCCGTCGACGCGCCGCGCCGCCTGCTCGACTCGTGCAGCAGGCGACGCGTGCAGCGCGAGGCCGGGAATCAGCTCCGCCACGGCGCGACCAACGAGTGCCGGCGCAGCCGCGCCGAACATGACCCCGGCCGCCTCGTTGGCGCGCAGGACGCGGCCGCGCTCGTCGAGCACGAGGATGCCGTCCGGCGCGGTCTGCACCACCGAGGTGAGTTGCGCCTCGCGGGCCGCGACCGCATCCTGGGCAAGGCTCCGCTCGCTCACCACCGCCCCGAGGACGAGGCCGGTAACCGCGAGCGCCGACATGAAGAGTTGGAATTCCAGCACGGTCGCGGACGCATAAGCGCCGCTCTGCACCGCCACGATGGTCCCGAGCTGGATCGCGAGCAGCACGACCGCGGCGCCGGGCGCCCCGTGGCGCATGCTCACCCAGATCACCGGTAGGAAGAGGACGTAGAAGTACTTCGCCGCGCTCGCCGCATCGATGCCGAATACGACGAAGAGCGCGAGCGCGACCGCCACCGCCTGCGCGGCGATTTCCCGGCCGGCGCGCCGCATCCCCGCGCGGCGCCCGGGACCGAGGAGATGGACGAGCACCGGCGTGGTGACGAGGATGCCGATCGCATCGCCCACCCACAGCTGCAGCGCGGAGACCGCGAAGTTCCCCCAGGCGATCTGTCCGGACGCCGCGTGAACGAGGACGTACGCCACGGCGATCACCATCGTCGCGATGGCCACGACGCCGATGAACGAGACCGCATCACGTACTGTCGCCAGCGCCGGGTCGACACGCGCTCTCGCGTGCAGGAACGCCGCCGTCGCCGTGTAGCCGGCAGCGATGACCAGCGTCGCGATCACTACCGGCACGGGGTGCGCGGGCCAGCCCCGCACAACGAGCTCCGCGGCGAGCCCGGCGATCGGCACGGCAGGGGCGAGCCGCAGACCGAACACGAGCAGCAGCGCGAGACTGAGGCCCGGCGGCGGATTCCACGGCGTAATCGCGAACGGTCCGAGCGGGTGGATGTAGCTCACCCAGTCGAGAGCGACGTATGCGACGACGTAGGCCGCGGCGACGACGAGCGTATGCATGCGAACAGGATGGAGGATGCAGCCTCCACATGCAACGCGCAAGCTCCCGCAACCGGGAGCTCGGAAGCGACGGCCCCACACGAGCTTCACGGGCGCGGTGTCCTGCGACACCGGCGCCGCCTCCCGTGTCGTCAGATGCCAGCGCTCGCGCCGTCAAATGAACTGTGGCGCGTCTCGGTCCGCTCGAGCTTGACACAGATCAAATGCATTCGCCGACGCCGCGGCGCGACCGCGCTTGACAGAAATCAACAAGCGCTGCGCTCGCTGGGCGTAGTTTCGATTCATCGTGACGTTGCTTCGCGCCATGCAGGCGCGTTTTCCGTTTCTCCTTGCATCCGGAAAAGGGGCCACCCGATGACCACCGAGAACCCATCGCCCTCCGAAGCGCCCGAGCCGCAAGACGGCGGCAGGCGCAAGTTCCTCAACCAGGCGGCGGCGGCCGGCATCGCCGGTGCAGGACTGTCGCTCCTCGCCGCGTGCGAGCAGCGCGAGCAGGCTCCCGAGAAGGCTGCGGAGCCGAAGGCGGCAGCCGCGCCGACGCCGGCGAAGGTCGAGGTGCCGCCCGGCCAGCTCGACGACTACTACATCTTCTCGAGCGGCGGGCACTCGGGCGAAGTGCGCATCTACGGGCTGCCCTCCGGGCGCACGATCAAGCGCATCCCGGTGTTCAACATCGATCCGATGGTCGGCTGGGGCATCACCAACGAGTCGAAGGCCATCCTCGGCACCCGGCCGGACGGCAACCCGCTCTTCAAGACCGGCGACACGCACCACGTCCACGGCTCGTACAAGGACGGCACCTACGACGGCAAGTATCTGTGGGTGAACGACAAGCTGCACTCGCGGCTCGCGCGCATCCGCATGGACACCATGGAGTGCGATCACATCACCAAGCTGCCGAACGTGCAGGGCTTCCACGGCATCTTCCCCGACAAGCGCGACCCGGTCGACCCGAAGATCGATCATACGACGCGCGTCTTCTGCGGCAACGAGTTCCACATCCCGCTGCCGAACGACGGGCGCGACCTCAAGGATCCGAAGAAGTGGGGTTGCCTCTTCACCTGCGTCGACGCGGGTTCCATGGAAGTGCGCTGGCAGTGCCGGATCGACGGCAACATGGACCTGGTCGCGACGTCCTACGACGGCAAGCTCGCCGGCGCCAACCAGTACAACACCGAGGGCGGGGTCGTGTACGCCGAAATGATGTCCGCGGAGCGGGATTCGGCGGTCTTCTTCCATGTCGAACGCATCGAGGCGGCGGTCAAGGCGGGCAAGTTCACGACCATCGGCGCATCGAAAGTCCCGGTGGTCGACGGCACCAAGGCGGCGAACCAGGATCCGAAGGCCGCGCTCACGTGCTATGTCCCGGTCCCGAAGAACCCGCACGGCATCAACATCTCACCCGATGGGAAATACTACGTCTGCTCGGGCAAGCTCTCGCCGACCGCGACCGTCATCGAGCACGCGCTGGTGCTGAAGTGGTTCGACGGCGGGTTGAAGGAGCCGCGCGACGCGGTGGTGGCGGAGCCCGAGATCGGACTCGGGCCGCTGCACACCGGCTTCGACAACAGGGGCAACGCCTACACCACGCTCTTCCTCGACAGCCAGATCGTGAAGTGGAACCTCGACAAGGCGATCGCGCAGTTCAAGGGCGACAAGGGCGCGCAGGTGGTGCTCGACCGCATCGACGTCCACTATCAGCCGGGCCACGGCTACACCTCGATGGGCGAGACGAAGGAGGCCGACGGCAAGTGGTTCAACTCCGGCAACAAGTTCTCCAAGGACCGCTTCCTGCCGGTCGGGCCGCTGCACGTCGAGACCGAGCAGCTGATCGACATCGGCGGCGACAAGATGCGCCTCGTCCACGACCACACGGCCTATCCGGAGCCGCACGACGCCATCATCGTCCGGCGCGATATCGTGAAGACGCGCCAGATCTACAACATGGACGATTTCCCGAACGCGGTGCGCGAGTACAAGGAGATGCCGCCCGAGCGCAAGGGGCACCAGGTGACCATCCGCCTCGCCTCGGCGGCGCCTGCCTACAGCCTGCCGAACTTCACGGTGAAAAAGGGCGACGAGGTGACGATCATCCTCACCAACCACGACAAGGTCGAGGACTTGACGCACGGCTTCGGGATCCCGGACTACGACATCAACTTCATCGTCAATCCGCAGGAGACGAAGTCGGTCACTTTCAAGGCCGACCAGCCGGGCGCGTTCTGGTGCTATTGCACGCACTTCTGCCACGCCCTGCACCTCGAGATGCGAAGCGTGCTGCTGGTGGAGGCTTGAGCGCCGGCGGCGCGGCGGGCGGCGCCGGTTTCGTCGCGCGCGCGGCAACGATGACGCGGGCGGACGATCGGACGGAGCCGCGAATGAGCGCAAGGTTGGGCGCGTTCCTCTGCTGCTGGTTCGCCTGGGCGGGGCTCGCCGGAGCGCAGCCGCCGGCGGGCGCAGGCACGGCCGCCGGCCCTGCTGCCGCCGTGCTCGCACCCGCGACCGCCATCGACAAGGCGGGCCGCCAGCGCATGCTGTCGCAGCGGCTCGCCAAGGCCTACCTCATGGTCTGGCAGGACGTGCAGCCCGAGCGTGGCCGGACGATCCTCGGCGAGTCGGTCGCCTTGTTCGAGGCGCAGCTCGCCGAGCTCGCTGGTTTCGTTCCGAGCGAGGACGTGCGACGGGCGCTCGCAGCGCTCAAGCGCAGTTGGAACGGATTCAAGCCTGTCCTCGCCGCTCCTCCCACCGCCCAGAGCGCAAGGGAGGTGTACGATCTCAACGAAGCCGTGCAGGAAGCCGCGCACCGATTGACCCTGTCCTACGAGCGGGTGACCGGCAAACCGGCCGACCGCCTGGTGAACATCGCCGGCCGGCAGCGGATGCTGTCGCAGCGCATGGCGAAATACTTCCTCTTCAAGGCGTTCGACGTGAACGCTCAAGCGGCGCGGATGGAGCTCGACATGGCGCGCGCCGAGTTCTCCTCTGCGATGCACCAGCTCTTCGTCGCGTCCCGCGATGACGAGCGCATCAAGGCCGCGCTGGGCGAGCTCGACCGGGAGTGGATCGCTTATCGTGCGGCGCTCGCCGCACATGACGACGCGGCCGCGCTGCGGCGTGCCGCACCGCAGGTGATCGAGTCGAGCGAGCGGATCCTCGCCGCGACCGAGCGGCTGGTGGCGCTCTACGAGAAGCAGGCGAGGACGCAGGGCCGCTGAGCCCGCGGCCGGCACACGAAGACTCAAACACGGAGGTGAAGACGCGGCGATGCACGAGGCGGACCCCGGAAGCGTGCGGAGCGTCCGCGCGCGAGGCGATTCGATGAGACGGTTCGGGACGCTGCTCTGCCTCGCGCTCTGCGGGCTCCTCGCCGCGCTGCCGGGCGGGACCTTCGCGAAGACGACCTCCTACGAGGCGCCGCTCCCGGCAGAGCTCTCGCGCGACCCCGATCTCTGCGCCTATGCCCCGTGCCGCGACGTGCTGCCCGGCGCGGACAGCTTCTCGCACCGCAAGGGGCGCCCGTCGTACGTCGAGGGCTACAAGACCGACGGCGACCACAAGTCGCTCGCCGGGTACGTCTTCCTCTCCACCGACATCGTCGACATCCCGGCCTACTCCGGCAAGCCGGTGGTGACGCTGATCGGCATGGACGCGAAAGGGATCATCACCGGCGTGCGGATCCTGCGGCACAGCGAGCCGATCCTGCTGGTGGGGATCCCGGAGTCCGAGCTCACCAGGTTCACCTTGCAGTACGTCGGCAAGTTCGTCGGCGACAAGATCGAGGTGGGCAAGGCGCGCGAGGAGGCCGGCTACGTCGGGGTCGACGCGATCAGCGGCGCCACGGTGACCGTGATCGCCGAGAACCAGGTGATCCTTCGCTCCGGCTACGAGATCGCGCGGCAGGTCGGGCTCATCAAGGCGACGCCGAAGCCGCAGGCCGTATTCGCTCCGGTCTCGGAGTCGCTCGACTGGAATGCCCTCGTCAAGGAAGGCAGCATCGGCCGCCTGACGGTCTGGCCGAAGGACGTCGGCGCCGACGACACGGGCGAGCCCTACATCGACCTGTGGTTCGGGTATCTCAACGTGCCGACGATCGGCCGCAGCATCCTCGGCGACGACGGCTACCGGCGGTTGATGGCCGACCTCAAGCCGGACGAGCACGCAATCTTCATCATCGGCCGCGGTGCGGCCTCGTTCAAGGGGTCCGGGTTCGTGCGCGGCGGGATCTACGACCGGATCCAGGTGGCGCAGGACGTCGACACCTTCACCTTCCGCGACACCGACTACTTCAACCTGTACGGCGTGCGCGCGGCGGGCGCGCCGACCTACAAGGAATCGGGGATCTTCCTCGTGCGCGGGAGCAACTTCAGCGCCGCCTACCCCTGGAGCCTGGTGTTCCTGGCGAGCACGACCGACAAGCAGACCGGCGCCAAGACATTCGCCAACTTCGACCGCGAGTACTGGCTGCCCGCGCGCTACTTGGAAGGCGGGCGCCCGCGGGTCGAGCGGCCGGCGCCGCCCTGGCTGCGGGTGTGGAGGGACCGCAAGCTGGAGATCGCCGCATTCGCGCTGTTCCTCGCGGCGGTCGCCGTGGTCTACGCGCTGCGCGACAGGCTCGTGCGCCGCACGACGCGCAAGGACAAGCGCTGGGTGGAGCTTCCGCGCTACGCGATATGGTCGGTGAGCCTCGGCTTCGCCGGCGCCTACGCCATGGCGCAGCCGAGCATCACGCAGGTGCTCACCTGGTTCCACTCGATCTTCTTCAAGTGGAAATGGGAGCTCTTCCTCTACGATCCGCTGATCTTCATCTTCTGGTGGTTCACCATCACGACGGTGCTCGTCTGGGGGCGCGGGCTCTTCTGCGGCTGGCTCTGTCCGTACGGCTCGATGACCGAGCTCGCGTTCCGCCTCGCGCGCGCCGCCGGCCTGCGCCGCTTCCAGTTCGCGCTGCCGCCCGTCTGGCACGACCGGCTGAAGTGGCTGAAGTACGCCGTGTTCGTAGCGCTCGTCGCCGTGTCGTTCTACTCGATCGGCCTCGCGGAACGGATGGCGGAGGTGGAGCCGTTCAAGTCGACGTTCCTCGTCGGCGGCTTCTGGAACCGCGCGTGGCCGTTCGTCCTCTACTGGTGCGTGCTCTTCGTCCTGGCGCTCTTCACGGAACGGCCGTTCTGCAAGTACCTGTGTCCGCTCGGCGCCGGGCTCGCGATTCCTTCGACGTTCCGGTTCTACGGCCTCAAGCGCAAAGCCGAGTGCACCGCCTGTCATGCGTGCCAGAAGGGCTGCTCGTCGCTTGCGATCGACGACGCCGGCCGCATCGATCAGCGCGAATGCCTCCTCTGCCTCGACTGCCAGACGCTCTATTACGATGATCACGCGTGCCCGCCGCTCGCCCAGGAGCGCAAGCGGCGCGCGCGGCTCGGCCTGCCGGCGACGCCGGTCGGCGCGGACGGCTACTTCATTCCCATCAGGCCGACCGGCGACGCCGGGTCCGCGACGCCCGCCGGTCGCGCCCGCGAAAAGGACGATCGCGCTCGCGATGCTCCCCGCACGGAGGTCTCGGAGTCATGAATCCGAATGCGACGCCCGGCGCGCCGCTGCCGCGCGCGGCCGACGAGACGCTCCCGCTGCCGCGCTGGCTGTGGGAGGAGCTCAAGTTCCACCTGTTGCCATGGGGGCCGGGATTCGGCCGCAAGGCGGGGGCGCTGCGCGCCGCCGAGATCGGCCTCGCCGTGCTCGTCACCGTCGCGTGGATGCTGGCCGGCACCGGGCACATGGGGCCCGCGATCGTGTCGGCGTGGTGGATCGGCTGGAGCATCTACGAGGTCGCGTGCCGCTACGTGTACCGGCCGTGGATCAAGGAAGGGCCATGGTGGCGGCGCCATTTCCGGCCGGCGTCGCTGCCGGACCTCATGGCGTACGTCGCGACCAAGAACGTCATCATCGGCGCGGTGCTGTTCGCCGTGCTGCAGACCGCCGGCGTGCTGAGCTTCCTGAGTGGCCACCCGGCGCTGCGCTGGCTCCACTAGCGGCGATGCGAGCGCGGCGCCGCCTCGTTCTCGCCCGCGCCGCGGACCTGGGCTGCGCGGTCTTGCTCGCGGCTTCCGCGCTTGCCGCACACGCACGCGAGTGGCGGGTCCACGCGGGTGAACCGATCGCCGCCGTGGTCGCGAGAGCGGCCGCCGGCGACACCGTCGTCGTCGAGCGCGGCCATTACGAGGAGCACCTCGTCGTCGACAAGCCGCTGCGGCTCATCGGCGTCGAGCGCCCGACGCTGAGCGCCGGCGGCGCGGGCGACGTCATCCGCGTTCAGTCGCCGGACGTCGTGATCGAAGGCTTCATCGTGCGCGACAGCGGCGCGGATCTCGGCGCGCAGAACGCGGGCATCTACGTCGAGCCGGGCGCGCACCGCGCGGTGGTGCGCGACAACGCCATCGTCTACAACCTGTTCGGCCTCTGGATCGAGAAGGCGAACGACGTGCGCGTCGAGCGCAACGTCGTCACCGGCAAGCGCGATCTCGCCTCGGCGCAGCGCGGCAACGGCATCCAGCTCTACAACACCACCGGGGCGAGGATCAGCGGCAACGATATCAGCTTCGCGCGGGACGGTATCTACGTCGACGTCTCGCACCACGCGGTGTTCCGCGGGAACCGTATCCACCACCTGCGCTACGGCACGCACTACATGAACTCCTACTTCAACCTGTGGGAGGACAACGAGTCGTACCTGAACCGCGGCGGCCTCGCGCTGATGGAGGTGCGCAACCAGGTGGTGCGCAACAACCGCGCCTGGGGCAACTCCGACCACGGGATCATGCTGCGCACGATCCAGGACTCGGTGATCGAGGGCAACGTCGTCGCCGGGAACAGCCGCGGCTTCTTCATCTACGACGCCGAGTACAACGTCCTGCGCGACAACCTGGTGATCGGCAACCGCGTGGGCGTGCACCTGTGGGCCGGCTCGATCCACAACGACGTCGAAGGCAACGACTTCATCCAGAACCGCGACCAGATCCGCTACGTCGCCTCGCGCGACGAGCGCTGGGGCGGGAAGACCGGCAACTACTGGAGCAACTACGCCGGCTGGGACCGCGACGGCGACGGGGTCGGCGACCTCCCGTACGAGGCGAGCGACGTCGTCGACCGGCTCGTCTGGCGCTATCCGCTGCTGAAGCTGCTGCTCAACAGCCCGGCGATCCAGACGCTGCGGCTCGCGGCGCGGCAGTTCCCGCTGCTGCGCGCGCCGAGCGTGGTCGACGCGCACCCGCGCATGAGACCGTTTCGCGCCGACTGGGAGAGGTGGATTGTCAAGCAGCGTCATTGAGCTCCGCGGCGTCGGCAAGCGCTTCGGCGAGGTCTGCGCGGTGGAGGACGCGAGCCTGGCGATCGCGCGCGGGGAGATCTTCGGCCTCATCGGCCACAACGGCGCGGGCAAGACGACCCTGTTCCGGCTGATGCTCGGCCTCGCGCCCCCCACCGCCGGGACCATCGAGATCCAGGGTAAGCGCGTCGACGGCGCCGCGTTTCGCGAGGTGCGCCGGCAGATCGGCTACCTCCCGGAGAACGTCGTCCTCTGGGACAACCTGACCGGGCTCGAGACGCTGCGCTTCTTCGCCGGGCTGAAGGGCGCCGACCGCGCGCAATGCGACGAGCTCCTCGACCGCGTCGGGCTGCGCGCGGCAGCGCAGCGCAAGGTGCACGGCTACTCGAAGGGCATGCGCCAGCGGCTCGGCCTCGCGCAGGCGCTGCTGGGGCGCCCCGCGCTCCTCTTTCTGGACGAGCCCACCGCTGGCCTCGACCCCCAGAGCCGGCGCGAGTTCTACGTGCTGCTCGCGGAGCTGCGCGGGCGCGGGGTGACGATGATGTTGACCTCCCACGTGCTCGCCGAGATGCAGGAGCGCGTCGACCGGCTCGCGATCATGCGCAACGGGCGCATCGCCGCGGTCGGCACTCTCGCGGGGCTGCGCGACGGCATCGACCTGCGGCTGCGCGCCGACATCCGCGTGCGTCCGGGCGCCGCGCCCACGGTGCAGTCGGCGCTCGCCGCCGCGGGCTTCCCGCCCGCCGAACCGCAGGACGGCGCGGTGCGCATCGTGTGCCTGCGCCGCGAGAAGATGGCGCTCCTCGGCGCGCTCGCGCCGCTGATGGCCGATCTCGAGGACGTGCAGCTGCGCGAGCCATCGCTCGAGGACATCTTCCTCGGCCATGCGGCGTCCGAGCCGCCGCGGGTGCAGCCGTGAGGCGGCCGGCGCGCATCTCCCCCAGGCAGATCGTGCTCGTCGCGGCGAAGGAGCTGCGCGAGCGGATCCGCGACTTCTGGGTCCTCGCGGTGGCGCTCGTCTTCGCCGCCTTCGCGCTCCTCATCGCCTACTTCGGCGCCGCGCAGCAGGGCGCGATCGGCTTCCGCGGGATCGAGGTCACGATCGCCAGCCTGACGAGCCTCGTGATCTACCTCATCCCGGTGATCGTCCTCCTCCTCGGCTACGACGCGGTCGCGGGCGAGCGCGAGCGGGGCTCGCTCGATCTGCTGCTCTCGCTTCCGCTGACGCGCTTCGAGCTGCTGCTCGGCAAGTTCCTCGGGCTCGCGGCTGCGCTCGCCGTCTCCACGCTCGCGGGCTTCGGCCTCGCCGGGGCGGCGATCGCGCACCAGGCGGATGCCGCCGCGCTCTACCACTACGCCCGCTTCGTCCTGAGCGCGCTCGCCATGGGCATGGCGTTCCTCAGCATGGCGGTCATGGTGTCGGTGATGGCGGCCGACCGGGCGCGCGCGAGCGGCGCGGCGATCGCGCTCTGGTTCTTCTTCGTCCTGGTCTTCGATCTCGGGCTGCTCGGCGTGCTCGTCTTCACCGGGGGGCGCGTGGGCGGCGACGTCTTGCCCTACCTGCTGCTCGCCAACCCGGCGGACGTCTTCCGCATCCTCAACGTCTTCGGCATGGAAGGGGTGAAGACCCTCTACGGCCTCGCGACGGTGGTCCCGCCGGCGCTTGCCGATCCGTGGGTGCTCGGCGCGGCGATGCTCGCCTGGATCGTCGCACCGCTGGCGATTGCGACATGGAGGTTCAAATGAGCGCATCCGCGAACGGCGTGCGGCTCGCCGCGATGCTCGCCCTCTTCGCTTTCTTCGCCGGCTGCGGCGAGGAGCGCCAGCTGGCGCAGCCGCAGGAGATCACGCGGCAGACCGCGTGCTCGCTCGACGGCATGATCCTCGCCGACTACCCCGGCCCGAAAGGCCAGATCGTCTACGACCGCGGCGAGCCCGACTTCTTCTGCGACACGATGGAGCTCGTGTCGATCTACCTGCAGCCGGAGCAGAGAAAGCGCGTGGTGGGCGTGTTCACCCAGGACATGGGCAAGACCGACTGGAACAGCCCGCAGGGACATTGGATCGACGCGCGGACCGCGTTCTTCGTGCACGGCAGCCGCATGAAAGGGAGCATGGGGCCGACGCTCGCCGCCTTCGCGCGGATCGAGGGCGCGCAGGCCTTCGCGCGCGCGCACGGCGGGCGCGTCCTGCGCTTCGAGGAGATCACGCTCGACATGGTGCGGCTCGACGGCGGCGTGCTCAAGGACGAGCCGATGTAGGTTCCCGCGCCGGGCGGCCTGCCCCGTTCGTCCTCACGGTGCTAGACTCGCGTGGTCACGGGGAAGAGCGCGGCCGAGGCGTTCCACGGCCGCCGCCGAAGGCGCAAGCGCCCGCAATCGCTCAGGCACAGGAACTCCGCGACCGGGGCCGGCGTGATCGCCCCGCAACTCTGGAGAGCGGCGAGCCCGGGGCTCGCCCACCGAAGGGGCACGCGGCGCACGGAGCCGACCGGCTGCGCGCGCCGTAAACTCTCAGGTCAAAGGACAGAGGGGCGATTCCGGGAGACCGGCATCGCTCCTTTTCGTTTGCGGACGGGAGAGCCCTTGCACCAGACCCCACTCACCGCGGCGCACCGCCGGGCCGGCGCGAAGCTCGTCGACTTCGCCGGCTGGGAGATGCCGCTGCACTACGGCTCGCAGCTCGAGGAGCACCACGCGGTGCGGCGCGATGCCGGCATGTTCGACACCTCGCACATGCTCGCGGTCGATCTTGCCGCACGAGGCGACGACGCGCGCGATCTCCTCCGCTACGCGCTCGCGAACGACGTCGCGAAGCTGCGCGAGCCCGGCCGTGCGCTCTACTCGTGCATGCTGCGCGAAGACGGCGGCGTCCTCGACGACCTGATCGTGTACTTTCTCGGCGACGGCCGCTTCCGTGCGATCGTCAACGCCGCCACCGCCGGGAAAGACCTGGCGTGGCTCGAAAAGCTGCGCGCCGAGCGCGCACCCGCGGTTTCGCTCGCCCCTCGCCGCGACCTCGCGATCATCGCCGTGCAGGGCCCGAACGCGCGCGCGAAGTGCTGGGCCGCATTGCCGGAGACGCGCGCCGCAAGCGAGCCGCTCGCGCCGTTCTGTGCGGCCGACGCGGCCGGCCTCTTCATTGCACGGACGGGCTACACCGGCGAGGACGGCTTCGAGCTGCTCGTCCCCGCCGCGCGCGCGGAAGCCGCGTGGAACGCCCTCGCCGCCGCCAGCGTGCGGCCGTGCGGGCTTGGCGCCCGCGACACGCTGCGGCTGGAGGCCGGCATGAATCTCTACGGGCAGGACATGGACGAGACGGTGACGCCGCTCGAGTCGGGACTTGCATGGACGGTCGATCTCGCGGGCCCGCGCGACTTCGTCGGCAAGAGCGCCCTGGTCGCGGCCGGCAAGCCCGCGCGCGCCTTCCTTGGGCTCGTCGCGCTCGAGCGCAGCGGCGTGCTGCGCCCGCACCAGGCCGTGCGCACCGAACATGGCGTCGGCGAAATCACGAGCGGCACGTTCTCCCCGACCATGCAGCGCTCGATCGCACTCGCGCGCCTGCCCGCGGGCGTCGCGCTCGGGGAGACCGTGCGCGCGGACGTGCGCGGCAAGCCGCTCGCCGCGCGCGCCGTGAAGCCGCCGTTCGTGCGGCATGGCAAGGTCCTGGTGCGTGCGGATGAGTGAACCGCCGCTTTCGATCCCCTCCTCTCCGAGGAGGGGTGGCGCGCAGCGCCGGGGTGGTGCCGTGCCTTGGTCGAAGCTGCAACCACCCCGCCGGCTTCGCCGGCACCCCTCCTTGAGAAGGAGGGGATGAGATTCTGCCAACCCGGAGCCTGAGATGAACGTACCCGAGAACCTGAAGTACACGGCGGATCACGAGTGGGTCCGCGCCGAGCGCGACGGCACGGTGACCGTCGGCATCACCGAGCACGCGCAAGAGCAGCTCGGCGACCTCGTCTTCGTCGAGGTGCCGGAAGTCGGCCGCAAGCTCAATGCGGGCGACGCATGCTGCGTCGTGGAGTCGGTGAAGGCAGCGTCGGACGTCTTTTCGCCGATCGCGGGCGAGGTCGTGGCGTCGAACACCGCGCTCGCGGACGCGCCCGAGAAAGTGAACCAGGATCCCTATGCCACGTGGCTCTTCCGGCTGAAGCCCGCGGATGCCGGCGACCTCGCGAAGCTGCTCGACGCCGCGGCCTACCGAGAGGCGGTCGAGGCGGCCGGGAAAGGCTGACATGGCCGATCCGACGCTTGCCGAACTCCTCGACCGCAGCGCGTTCCAGTCCCGCCATCTCGGTCCGAGCGCGGCCGAGGAGCACGCGATGCTCGCCGCGCTCGGGGTGCAGACGCGCGGCGAGTTGATCGACCAGACGCTGCCCGCGTCGATCCGTGCCGCGACGCCGCTCGAGCTGCCGGCGCCGGCTGGCGAGGCCGCCGCGCTGGCCGAGCTCCGGCGCATCGCCGCGCGGAACCAGACCTGGCGCAGCTATGTCGGGATGGGCTACGCCGGCACGATCCTGCCGCAGGTGATCCAGCGGAACGTGCTGGAGAACCCCGGCTGGTACACCGCTTACACGCCCTACCAGGCCGAGATCTCGCAGGGCCGGCTGGAAGCGCTGCTCGCGTACCAGCAGATGCTGATCGATCTCACCGGGCTGCCGGTCGCGAACGCGTCGCTGCTCGACGAGTCCACCGCCGCCGGCGAGGCAATGACGCTCATCCGCCGCGCATCGAAGAGCAAGGCGGAGGCCTTCTTCGTCGACGCGGCCTGTCATCCGCACGTGCTCGCCGTGATCCGGACCCGCGCGAAGTGGATGCAGATCCCGCTCGTCGTCGGCGATCCGGCGCGCGAGCTCGATCCGCAGCGCGTGTTCGGCGCACACCTGCAATACCCGGACACCTACGGCGCGATCGCCGACTGGTCCGGCTTGATCGACCGCGTGCACGCGGCCGCGGGGCTGGTGTCGCTCGGCACCGATCTTCTGGCGCTCGTGCTGCTCGCCTCGCCCGGCGCGCTCGGTGCCGACGTCGCGGTCGGCTCGGCGCAGCGCTTCGGCGTGCCGCTCGGCTATGGCGGGCCGCACGCGGGCTTCATGGCAGCGCGCGAAGCGCTCGTGCGCCAGATGCCGGGCCGCATCATCGGCGTCTCGAAGGACGCGGCCGGCCGCACCGCCTACCGCATGGCGCTCCAGACGCGCGAGCAGCACATCCGGCGCGAGAAAGCCACCAGCAACATCTGCACCTCGCAGGTGCTGCTCGCCAACCTCGCTGCCTTCTACGCGATCTACCATGGTCCGGAAGGCCTGCGCCGCATCGCGCTGCGGGCGCACTTCATGGCGCGCCTCCTCGCGCGGTCGGTGAAGATGTCGCTCGCGCCCGAGTCGGCGGCCTACTTCGACACTCTGACCTTCAGGGTCGGCACGGCGCAGTCGAACGTCCGCAGCCTCGCGGCGACCAAGAAGATCAACCTGCGGATGATCGGCGCGGACCGGGTCGGCGTCGCCTTCGACGAGACGACCACGATCGAGGACGTGGTGGACGTCGCCTGGGCCCTCACCGGCCACCACGTGAACGTGCACGAGCGCGCGCAGGCGATCGCGACCGCGCCGGAAGCGATCCCTCCGGGGCTGCGGCGCGCGAATCCCGTCCTCGCGCATCCGGTCTTCAACCGGTACCACACCGAGACCGAGATGATGCGCTACCTCAAGCGCCTGGAGAACCGCGACTTCTCGCTCGTGCACGGGATGATCCCGCTCGGCTCGTGCACCATGAAGCTGAGCGCGGCGGCCGAGCTCGCGCCGATCACGTGGCCCGCGCTCGCGAACGTCCACCCGTTCGCCCCGCCCGAGCAGGCGCGCGGCTACGCCGAGATGCTCGGCCAGGTGTCCAAGGCGCTCGCCGCGATCACCGGCCTCGCGCGCATATCGTTCCAGCCGAACTCGGGCGCGAACGGCGAATACGCAGGCCTCGTCACGATCCGCAACTACCACGCCGCGCGCGGCGAGCCGCACCGCGACGTCTGCTTGATCCCCTCCTCCGCGCACGGCACCAACCCGGCCTCGGCGCACATGGCCGGCATGCGCGTCGTCGTCGTCGGCTGCGATGCGACCGGCAACGTGGACCTCGCCGACCTGGAGGCGAAGGTCGCCGAGCACCGCGACCGGCTCGCCGCGGCAATGCTGACGTACCCCTCCACGCACGGCGTGTTCGAGCCCGGGGTGAAGGAATTTTGCGACGCGGTGCATGCGGCCGGTGGCCAGGTCTACATGGACGGGGCCAACCTGAACGCGCTCGCCGGCCTCGCGCGGCCGGCGGACTTCGGCGCCGACGTCTGCCACATCAACCTGCACAAGACGTTCTGCATCCCGCACGGCGGCGGCGGTCCCGGCATGGGTCCGATCGGCGTCGCCGCGCATCTCGCGCCGCACCTGCCGTGCCATCCGGTGGTGCCGGAGGACGGCCTCGACCCGGAGAGCGGCACCGTCAGCTCCGCGCCCTTCGGCAGCCCGCTCGTCGTCGCGATCTCCTGGATGTATCTGCGCATGATGGGCGCGGAGGGCATCCGCAGGGCGAGCGAGATTGCGATCCTGAACGCGAACTACGTTGCGTCACGGCTCGCGCGGAGCTACCCGATCCTCTATCGCGGCGCGAACGCGCGCGTGGCGCACGAGTGCATCCTCGACACGCGCGGCTTCAAGGATACGTACGGCGCGAATGCCGAGGACATCGCGAAGCGCCTGATGGACTACGGGTTCCACGCGCCGACGGTGTCCTTCCCGGTGCCGGACACGCTGATGGTCGAGCCGACCGAGAGCGAGTCGAAGGCCGAGCTCGATCGCTTCTGCGACGCGATGCTCGCGATCCACGCCGAGCTCGAGAAGATCCGGCGCGGCGAATGGCCGCGCGAGGACAACCCGCTCAAGAACGCGCCGCACACCGCGGACGAGCTCGCCGGGGAATGGCAGCATCCATACACGCGCGAGGAGGCGGCCTTTCCGGTTGCATCGCTCCGCGCGAGCAAGTACTGGCCGCCGGTGAAGCGCGTCGACCAGGTGTATGGCGACCGGCACTTCTTCGGAGGGTGCCCGCCGGTGGAAGCGTAGGTCTAGCGGCCCAGGCGCCCGCGGGGCGCATCGCGCTTGCAGGCCGATCCGCGAAGGCTCCACATGAATCTACGGCATGGATTCGATCGTCCGACAAGGGAGTATGCTTTGACCGTGCGTTCCCTCCGCCGAAAGGTGGGCGCGCCAGGCCCTGCCGGATCCGC
The DNA here is from genome assembly GCA_020848075.1 of Burkholderiales bacterium. Taxonomy (GTDB): domain Bacteria; phylum Pseudomonadota; class Gammaproteobacteria; order Burkholderiales; family SG8-39; genus JAABRB01. The sequence continues at coordinate 25,856 of JADLAV010000084.1, read as the reverse complement.
GCCCGACCAAAGGGGAGCGGCACGGCGGCGGCAATCGAACTACCGGGCGCACGGAATCGCGTAACGCTCGCGCAGCGGGAGAGGGGTAACATGGGAGATCGACTGCCGAAGTTCCGGGCGGCCGCCGTGCAGGCGGCGCCCGTGTTTCTCGACCGCGAGGCGAGCGCCGAGAAGGCGTGCAAGCTCATCGCCGAGGCCGCCGCCGGCGGCGCGCAGCTCGTCGTGCTGCCCGAGGTGTTCATTCCGGGCGGGGTCTATTGGGCCTGGCACATGGGCATGCGCAAGGGCATGCAGTTCTCGCGCGAGCTCTTCCTCAACTCGGTCGAGGTGCCGAGCGAGGCCACGACGCGGATCGGCGCAGCCGCGGAGCGTGCCGGGTGCCACGTCGTGATCGGCATCAACGAGCGCGACAACAAGACGATCTACAACACGCTGCTCTTCTACGGCCCCGACGGGCGCCTGCTGGGCAAGCGGCGCAAGCTGAAGGCCACCGGCGCGGAGAAGCTCGTCTGGGGCGAGGGCGACGGCAGCACCCACCGGGTGTACGAGACCGAGCTCGGGCGCATCGGCGGGCTCATCTGCGGCGAGCACGCGCAGGTGCTGCCCGGCTACTCGCTCGCGGCCATGGGCGAGCAGGTGCACGTCGGCGCGTGGGTCGGGTTCGCCTTCGCCGACACCTCGCTCACCGAGATCTGCTCCCGATACCACGCGATCGCCTACAACACCTTCGTGGTGTGCTCGCAGTCGGTGGTCGATCCGGGCATCGGGAAGCGGCTCGGCATCGAGCTGCCCGCCGGGTCGGCATGGACGGCGATCATCGAGGCCGGATCGGGTCGCGTGGTCGCTGGGCCGCTACCGCCCACCGAAGAGGGTATCGTCTACGCCGAGATCGATCTGAACGAGGCCGTGCCGCACTACTTCATCCACGAGTCGACGGGGCACTACTGGCCGAAGCAGTTCCAGGTCCACTTCGACGCGCGCGAGGCGAAGCCGGTGCGCATCTTGCGCGATGCCGAGGCGCCAGAGGTGCAGCGTGCTTCAGCGGCCGACGAGGAAGCGGCGCGGGAGCCCGGCCGCAGCGCCGACCGGGACGCGGAACTGCCGGGCGGCGTGCGGCGCGTCCGCGGCGCCGGGCAACGAACGCGCTGATTCGCCCCTCCTCATCGAGGATGCGCCAGGGTTTCGAGCGACGCGCTGGACGAGCCGTCATCCCCTGCCTTCGCGGGGATGACGGACCGGCCCGGACCGCGATCGGCTACCGCTTGAGCAGCTTCGCCTGCACCTCGTCCATCTTGGGCGACCAGGCGCCGATCTCCTTGTAGAACTTCACGGCGCCCGGGTGGTAGGGAATCGTGGCCTCCGCGTCGACGAAGTTCTCCTTCACCCAGTCCTTGAGGCGCGCGTGCAGCGGGAAGAGCTCGGCGTTGTGCTCCCACAGCGCCTTGACGATCCGGTAGGCAGCCGCGTCGCTCAGCTTCTCGCCGGCGACCAGGTAGAACGGATACTCGGCGAGGTACACGGGCTCGCGCACGCCCACGCGGCCCTTGCCCGGATCGACCTTCTTCACCGAGGCGGGAAAGTGCTCGCGGAATCGCGCCCACGCCTCGGGCGAGGGATCGAGCGACACGAACTGCGCACCTTTGCGCGCGTCGAGCTCGGCGATGATCCCCATCCCGACCGCGGCCGAGCCCGCCACGTCCGCCGTGCCGTCCAGGACCGCCTGGACGCCCTTGTCCGGCGCGCCGGCGACGACCACTTCCTTGAACATGCCGGGAGCGAGGCCGCAGTTGGCGGTGATGGCCGCAACTTGCGCGGTGACGCCCGTGCTGCCGGTGTAGCGGCTCACGATGCGCTTGCCCTTGAGGTCGGCGCAGCCCTTGATCCCCGTATCGGTGCTGGTCACGGCCCCCATCCAGTTGCGCGAGCCCGAGGTGAGCAGCATGATCGGCGCGCCCTTTCCGGCCAACGCCTTCTCGTAGCCGGCATCGGCGTGGCGGCCGTGCAGCGCATCGTAGTTGTTCAGGACCCCCATTTGGATCTCGCCGGTCGCGATCTGGGGGAGCCACTGCGTCGGCCCGGCGGTCGGCATGACTTTGACCTGCGTGTCCAGGTTCGTGGTGAGCACCTTACCGAGCCCGATGCCGATGGCGTTCAGCACGCTGCCGACGCCATGCGTCGCGAGGTTCATCACCTTCGGCACCTCCTGCGCCGAGGCAGAACCAAATGGCACGATCGTGAGCACCGCAGCGAAGGCTGCGGCCGCCGCCAACGTCCGGCGGCGAGCGAGCGGTTGGGTTCCCATGGTCAACACCTCCTCTGTCATCTCGGTTGACGATCCTTCACTGCGCGGTCTGGTAGCGGGCGCTGGAGAGCGATCGGCGGTACTCCAAATATAGAATGGACGGACCCAGCACCAGCCCTGCGATCCGCGTTTCCCAACCGGGGACGAACATGAGCAGCGCCGCAGCACCCACCAGGCAGCGCGCCCACCACGCGAGCCGCCGGTACCAGTATCCCTCGACGGCGACGGCGAGCAGCACAACGGCGACCGCGGAATCGAAGATCGCCCACGCGACATCGCCGGGCGACCCCATCAACGCCATGCCAGGCTTGTAGAGAAACATGAACGGCGCGATGAAGCCCGCCAGCGCGAGGCGGATCGACTGCCAGCAGGTCGCGAGGAACGGCGCGCTCGCGATCGAGCACGCTGCGGTCACCGCCAGCGCGACCGGCGGCGTGAGGAAGGAGAAGTTGCCGAAGTAGAAGACGAAGAGGTGCGCGAGCAGGGGCTGGACTCCCGCCGAAACGAGGGCCGGCGCCATCAGTACTGCGACCAGGATGTAACACGCGGTGGCGGGCATTCCCATCCCGAGCACGGTGCTCGCGAGCGCGGTGCACAGGGCGAGCAGCAGCAGGTTGTGTCCAGCGAACTGGACCAGCACGTCGGCGAGCGAGACGCCGAGGCCGGTGTAGGCGACCAGCCCGACGATGAAGCCGGCCGCGGCGCAGATCACCGTGATCTGCACCATGGAGTGGGCGAGCTCCACGGAGAGCGCCAGCAGCCGGCGCGGAGTGAGCGCACGCCACCCGCGCCGGCGCAGGAGGACGAGGACGATGTTCGATGCAACGGCATACAGCGCCGCCTCCGCGGCCTCGGTGTTCAGGAAGAAGATGGTTCCCACCAGGACGACGAGCGGGAGGAGGAACACCCAGCCCTCGCGCAGCACCGGGCGTACCGGCGGCAGATCATCCCTTGGCAAGCCCCGCAGCCGCTCGCGGATCGCGCGGAGATCGATCTGGACGAGGAGCGTCCCATAGTAGATCAGCGCCGGCACGAAGGCCGCGAGAACGACGGCACTGTACGGGATACCCAGGAACTCGGTCATCAGGAAAGCGGCGGCGCCCATGACCGGCGGCATGATCGCCCCGCCCGTCGAGGCGACCGCCTCGACCGCGCCGGCGAATGTCGGGCTGTAGCCGGTGCGCTTCATCAGCGGGATGGTGATGACGCCGGTGCTGGCGACGTTCGCGACTGCGCTGCCCGAGATGCTGCCGAACATGCCGCTCGCCACCACCGCCATCTTGGCCGGACCGCCGCGGTACCGGCCCATGGTGGCCTGGGCGAGCTTGAGAAAGATGTCGCCGCCGCCTGTCGCGAAGAGCACCTGCCCGAACAGAATGAACGCGAACACCAGCAGGACCGCGATGCGCAGTGCCGAGCCGAAGAGTGCGTCCGTTCCGAGGAAGAGCAGGTTGACCAGCCGCTCCCACGATAGGCCGGTGGTCGCGAGCGGACCGGGAAACATGTCACCGAAGCGGCCGTAGAGAACGAAGACGACCACGATCGCCACCAGCGGCCATCCCGCCACCCGCCGCGTGGACTCGAGCACGACGGCGATCGCGAGCACGCCGAGCAGCGTCCGATCGGGGCTCAAGAGGCCGATCGTATCCATGATGCTCGGATACCAGAAGGCGACGTACAGCCCGAGCACGAGCGAGACCGCGGCGAGCACGTAGTCGTACCAGGGCGTCGGGCCAGGTGTGCCGCCCTCGCCCTGCGCGGATGCACGGCAGGTGATGAACGCGAGGCAGGTCACCAGTCCCCAGAAGGCGCCCAGATACTGCTGCGGGAACACCGAAATGCCTGCCACCTGCATCGGCAGGTCGAGGATCGCGACCAGGCCGAGCCCGGTGATGAGCACGCCGAGCGCGTTCTCGGCGAACCGCCGGAAAGCCGAATACCGGCGTTGCCCTTCGCTCACTGCCCTTCTCCTCCTTTCCGCGGATGCCGCCTTCTTGCGCGGGCGGCTTTCTCCGGGCGCACGCCGCCCCCGGGGGGGACGAGTCAGCTGGTGACCTGGCCCTCGAAGTCCTCGAAGTGGGTGATGCGGGGCGGCTCGCCGTCGAGGCCGAGCTCACTCCAGCGCGCGCAGACCGATTCGTACACTTCGCGCTTCAACTGGCTGCGGCGCGCGAACGACTTGATGTGCTTGTACTCCTTGCAGGCGTTGATGATGCACTTGGAGCCCCACGGCCGGATCTCGGGCGGGTTCTGGCTCGGATCGAGGTAGGTGCTCCAGGTCTCGCGCAGGATGTCGATCGACTGCGCCGGCCGCGAGCGCGTGACCATCGCCCACGCCACGTCGCCGAGATCGGTCGGATCGACGTCGTCGTCCACCACCACGATGTACTTGGTGAAATACGCACCGCCCATGCACTGCGCGGCAAGCGCGCCCACCTGCGCGGCGTGGCCGGCGTACTGCTGCTTGATCGACACGACCGTCATGCCCCAGCCCGCGGCCTCGGGCGGCGACCAGACGCCCCGGATCCCAGGAATGCCCATCGCGTTGAGATCGGTCCACACCTTGGCGGCCTTCGCCATCCCCCACATCAGGCCGCACTCGTTCGACCAGCCGTCGGCCATGAGCGCGCTGGTGACGATCGGATCGTTGCGATAGCGGATTGCCTTGATGTCGATGTAAGGCGTCGCGCCGCCCGGGCGGCCGTAGTACCCGGTGAACTCGCCGAACGGGCCCTCGGGCGCGGTCTTGCCCGGGTGACAGAAGCCCTCGATGATGATCTCGGCGTGCGCGGGGAGCTCGAGCTGGGTGATGTCGCTCCGGAACACCTCGATCGGCGCGCCATTGATGCCGCCGGCGAACTCGTATTCGGAGACGTCCTTGGGAAACGACGTCGACGAGGCGAGGAAAAGGAGCGGCTCGAGGCCGTACACCGCGGCGACCGGCGCCGGCTGGCCGCGATCCCACCAGCGCTGCTTGTCGAGCGTGGCGTCCTTGCCGGGCGAGGAGTAGAAGCCGACCTGCTTCGGCCCCTGGACCATCTGCCGGTAGGTGCCGAGATTGGTGCGGCCGTCCTCGGGATTCATGGTGATGACCGCATCGGCGGTGCCGAGATAGCGGCCGCCGTCGAGGGGCCACATCTTCGGCGCGGGAAACCGCGTGACGTCGACCTTGTCGCCGGTCTCGATGTTCTGGTTCACCTCCGCGGCCTTCGGATCCACGACCACCGGCGCCACGCGCCTCTTCATCTTCTCGCTCAGGCTGCGCACGAGGCCGAGCGAATCCTTGGTCGGTTCCTCGCGGATCGAGATCGCAACGCGGTTCAGGCTGCTGCCGAACGGATTGAAGAGGAGTCTTCCGCCCGGGTGGTCCTTGATGTTCTCGAAGAGGAGGGCCGGACCGCCGACGGTCTTGCCGGCCATGTACGTGATGGTGCTCATCTCGAGATCCCAGTCGACGCTCGCCTTGATGCGCTTCAGCTCGCCGATCGACTCGACCAGCTGCAGCCAGTCGCCGAGGCTCCTGATACCGATCATCCTGCTGCGGTCCATGTCCTACCTCCTTCGCCGGTTGTCCGCGCGCTTCGCGGTCACGATTTGGCGCCCCGCGCCGCGGGCTGGTCTTTCCCCTGGCCCTTGTCCTTCTTCTTCTCGCCGGGCTGCTGCCCGGGCTCGAAGCCGCCGACCTCATGATAAGCGACCTTGGCCTCGGCCTCGAACGCGCGCACGGGCGGAATCGCGCCCGGCAGCCCGAGCGTCTTCCAGCGCTGCGCGACCTTGTCGTACACGGGCTTGCGCAGCGTGGTGCGCTTCGAGAAGACCGGCAGGTGGCGATGCTCCTTGCAGGCGTTGATCAGCGCCTTGGAGCCGTAGGGCCGCTTCTCCGGCGGGTTCTGCGTCGGATCGAGCCAGGTGCTCCAGGTGTTGCGCAGGATGTCGATGTCGTCGATCGGGTTGCAGCGGCTCGCCATCGCCCAGATCACCTGGTCCATGTCGGTGGGATCGACATCCTCGTCCACCGCGACGATCCACTTGGTGTAGTAGGCACCGCCCGGGACCTGCGCGGCGAGCGCGAGCGCCTGCGCCGCGTGGCCCGCATGACGCTGCTCGATGCTGATGATCGTCATCCCGAAGCCGCCGGCGGCAGCCGGGTGCGAGTAGACGCCGCAGATGCCTGGGATGCCGAGCTTGTCGAGGTCGTCCCAGATCTTGGCCGAGCGGATGATCGAGAAGAACCCGCTCTGTTCGCACGACGGGTAATCCGCCATCAACGCGTTGGTCAGGATGGGCTTCGTGCGATGGTGCACGGCGGTGATCTCCACCAGCGGGCAGCCCGCCTCCGGCCGCCCGTAGTAGCCCGGGAACTCGCCGAAGGGTCCTTCGGATTTCACCGAGTTCGGCCGGATGATGCCTTCGACGACGAACTCGGCGTTCGCCGGAATCAGGAGGTCCGTAGTGGCGCCGCGGACGACCGGAATCGGCTCGCCCTTGATGCCACCCGCGTATTCGTACTCCGAGACGTTCTTCGGGAAAGTCTGCGACCCGACCAGCATGAAGATCGGATCGATGCCCCAGGCCGCCGCAACCTCGATGGCCTTGCCCTGCTGCCACGCACGCGTGATGTGCAGGCGCGCGTCCTTGCCCGGGGAGAGATAGAGGCCCGCCTCGGCCTTCCCCTGCACCATCATCCGATAGGTGCCGACGTTCAGGTAGCCGCTGTCGGGGTCGCGCGTGATCACCGCATCGCCCGTGCCCGCGTAGCGGCCGCCATCGCGCGGCCAGTGGCGCGGAATCGGCAGCGCGTCGAGATCGATCTTGCGCCCGGTGAGCGTATTCTCGTAGACGGGCGCCTTCGCGCGCGACACTTCGCGCGGCACGATGCGCCGCTTGAGCTTGTCTTTCACGCGCCGGATGAGCTCGATCGTGGGCGTGTCCGGCGGCTCCTCGAGCGTGAGCGCGATCCTGCGGGTGCTCGGGCCGAGAATGTTCCACAGCAGTTGCGCGCCGATCGGGCTCTTTTCGAACCCGCGCGCGCGCTCGAACAGCACGGCGGGCGAAGGATGCTGCTTGGCGACGAGGTAGCTGATGGCGCTCATCTCCTCATCGCGGTCGACCGGCTCGCGGACGCGGACGAGCTCACCCATGGCGTCCACGCGCGCGAGCCACTCGCGCAGGTCCTGGATCGGCCGTCGGTCGGCTTCTCTGGACGACAGCTTGGTTCGTTTGGCTCTCGCATCCATGTGGCAGTCCAACAGGTCGGGAAAGTCCTGGAATCGTACATCCAAGGGCTCGATGATCCAACGGGGTGTTAAAGTCTCGTGATATGAGACAAATCCAAGGATCCCGTCCCGGGCGCAGGCGCACGCGCAAAGTGGCCGTTGTGCGTCGCAGCAGCCTGGAGAAGATGATCGGAATCCTCGACTTGTTCGAAGAAGACCACCTGCGCTGGACGCCCGAGCAGATGATGGCCCGGTTGCGCTGCCCGCGATCCACGCTCTACCGCTACCTGCGCGTGCTCGCCGACGCAGGCCTCGTGATCTCGCTGCCCGACATCGGCTACACGCTCGGGCCGCGCATCGCCGAGCTCGACTATGCGATGCGCTCGAGCGATCCGCTCATCATCAACGGCCGCCCTGTGCTGCAAGCGCTCGCGCAGGAGGTCCCCGGAATCGGGCTCCTCTGCCGTTACTACAAGGGCCACGTCCTGTGCGTGCACCAGGAGGCGGGCGCGACTGGCATCCGCAGCGGCTACGAGCGCGGGCGCGGGATGCCGTTCGCCCGGGGCGCGGCGTCGCGCGTCATTCTCGCGCACCTCAAGCCCCCACAGCTGAAGGCGCTCTATGTGACGCAGTCGTCCGAGTTCCGCCGCACCGGGATGGGGACGACGATCGAGCAGGTGCAAGCGTCGCTGCGCGAGATCCGCAAGCGGGGCTACTGCATCACGCGCGGCGAGGTGACCCGCGGCGTGATCGGCGTCGCCGCGCCCGTGATGGACAGCGAGGGCAGCGTCCTCGGCAGCCTGAGCGTCACGGTGGCCGAGGCCGGGATGAGCGAGCGCCGGCTGCGACTGCTCGCCGATCGCGTCGCGTTCAGCGCACAGGTGGTCACGAACTCCATGCGCGCCGCGTAGGAGGCCGGCGAGCGCACCTGCACGGGCCAGCTGCCGCCGCGAGTACTTCGAGGAGATCGAGAGCCGCCCGTGCGGCCCCTTGCCGCACGCCCTACGGCTCGTACAGCTTGTAGCAATGCCGGCAGGGCTCGGGCAAGCCGTCGGTGCCGGGATGCTCGCGCTTCTGGCGCCGCACGTAGGCGGCGCGAAACGCACGCGCCGCATCCGACTTCCAGATCGCCTCGAACGGCGTTTCATTCACATTGCCGAACACACAAATCGCGACCGGGTAGCTCTGCCCCCGAAAGTAATGGACCGGGGCGGCCCCCGCCTTGATGCTGTGGTTGCTCAGCACGCAGGGCGCGACGTCGCCCTGCCAGGACACGAAACACGCGTTGAGCACGTTCTCGGTGCACAGGGCATGCGGCTCTGTTCGGTCGGGACGGTAATAGTGCAGCCGGATGCCGCGCCTCGCCGCCTCTTCGCGCACGGTCTCGATCTGCTCGAGCACCGGCGCCCATAGATCGGGGCGCTCGAAGAGCGATTCCTGCTGCTGGGCCGGATCGGCGATGAAGCTCAGGTTGTTGACCACCACTTCGCGCGCGCCCCAGGCCTCGGCCAGCGCTGGCAGCCCCTCGAGCTCCCGCCAGCCCGAGGCGAGCAGCATGTAGGCGATATGCACGTCCGGCCCCTCGCCGACGCGCGTGTCCTTCATGCGCTTGAGCTCGGCAAGCACTGCGCCGACGCGCGTGAAATCGCACCCCTGGCGCCAGCGATCCGAGGTCGCCGCGGTGGTGCCGGCGATGCTCACGCCCATGATGTCGATCGAGGTATCGAGCAGCCGCGCGAGGTGGGTTGCATCCAGCCGCATCCCATTCGTCGTGAAGCCGACGCGCGCGCCCGAGGCCTTGGCGCGGCGCGCCATCTCCCAGAATTGCGGGTGCAGCAGCGGCTCGCCCCAGCCTTGCAGGAACACCAGCCCCGCGCGCGAAAAATACGGCTCGATGCGTTCGAAGGTCCCCATATCCATGAGGCCACCTTCGCGCGCGCCCTTGTAGCAGCTCAGCGTGCAGTAGCCACAGGCGGCGTTGCAGACTCCCGCGACCTCGATCTGCAGCCAGTCGAAGCGCGGCCGCGCAAACGACGCCAGCATTTCCTTGATCTTCCGCATCGCCCGGGTCCTCCAGTGCGGTGACGCGCCGCGGATCGGACCGGAGCGCTGCGCCCCGGCATCGTCGCACTATCGGCGCGCCCGGGCGACGCGTGCGTGAGCCGCAGGGGCACCCGTCGGCCCTCGCGTCGACCGCCCGGTGCAGCAGGTGCTCGAGGCGCGGTGAGGGGTGCGGCCGGCGCGCTCAGCGCTCGTCGGCGCGAAATTTCTTGAGGAAGATCTCGCGCGCCGCGCCGCTCGGGATCTTTTCGGCCAGTCGCTGGATGAAGTCGCGCGGACCCGACGCCCGCCCGGTCTCGAGCACCACCAGGCCGCGAGCGTACATCGCGAAGGCTTCGAGCAGCGCCTCGCGCGCGCGCCGCTCGATGGTCTGATCGACCGGACGCGGGCGGCCGGATTCGCGCCGGTCGAAGGGCGCCTTCGGCAGATTGGCGGCGCCATATGCCCGGCGCAGGAATTCGCGGCGGCTCGCGTCGTCGTTGATACGCGCCGCGACCGCATGGCAGAGCCCCTGCGGATCCTGCGCTGCCCGCGTCGCCCGCCGGACCATCGTGAGCGCATACGCCCCGGCGTAGGGCATCAGGATCTCCGCCAGCCGATCGATCAGCTCGGGGTTGAACGTCCTCGCGCTTTCCGCCATCGTGCCAATGCCGCGCTCCGTCTCTGTGGGGGGTCGGTCGTGGCGGCGCACCGTGCGCCGCCACGGCAAATTGTCCGGGCAGGCCGCCCGAAGCGCATGCCGAATTCGTCACAGCCGGACGCGCATTGCGGGCGTCGCTGTGCGCTATTCATCGCGTTCGTCATCGGGCGGCGGCACGGTCTTGCGACTATCATCGATGCATCACTCTCGCCCAGACGCCCGTGACCGCCGAGCTCGATACCCTGAAGATGGCGCTGCAAGCGGCGCTCGGCGCGCCCCCCCGCTACTTCTTGCGGCGCGCGTCCGTGGCGGCCTTGCGATCGGCGGCGACCCGCTGGAATGCCGGCCGCTCGCCGAGCGCCTTGAGATACGGCTTCGCCTGCGGGAGCAGTTCTTCGACCAGGTCGCGGCCGAGCACGAGCCGCGTCACGGTGGCTACCAGAGGCAGATGAACGAAGGCGCAGACGTCGGCGAGCGTGAGCTCCGGTCCGGCCAGCATCGGCGCGAATTTCGCCAGCCGGCCGAGCGCCTTGAGCCCCCGGGTGAGCTCGCGCTCGACCTGCGCCTTCGATTCGTCCGAAACCGCCCCGCCGTAGAACGCCTGCTTGTGCAGCCGGCGGGAGACGAGCTCCACGTGCAGCTCGAGGTAGCTGATCAGCTCACGCACCTTGGCGCGCTGCCACGGATCCCGCGGATAGAGCGGCTTCTCGGGATACGCCTCCTCGAGATACTCGCAGATCGCCTGCGACTCGGTGAGAGTCTCGCCGTTCACCTCGAGGTAGGGAACCTTCCCCATCGCCGAGCGTTCGAGGTGAGCCTCGTCGCGCGAGGGCGCGCACTGGTCGTTCTCCTCGAACGCGATGCCCTTCTCGAGCGCCGCGAGGCGCACTTTGTTGTGGTAGTTGCTGATCCGGATTCCGCAGAGCTTCACCATCCGCCTCTCCCTGTCGCTGTACCCGCCACCACCCCGTCACGCTTCGCGTCCCACCCCTCCTCAAGGAGGAGGGGAGAAAACCGATCCCCGCCTTTTCAAGGACGGCTGCCGCCGAGAGCGGCGGAGTGGTTCCAGCCGTCGCCTGACGCCCCGCTCAGGGATACTTCGCCGCTCACAGATACTTCCCCAGCTCGATCTTGGCGATCTGCGCCCGGTGCACCTCGTCCGGGCCGTCGGCGAGGCGCAGGCAGCGGTTCCAAGAGTACATCCACGCGAGCGGAAACTCCTGGCACACGCCGCCGCCGCCGTGCGCCTGGATCGCCCAGTCGATCACCTGCTGCGCCATCGTCGGCGCGAGCACCTTGATCATCGCGATCTCCGCCTTCGCGACCTTGTTCCCGACGGTATCCATCATGTGCGCCGCCTTGAGCGTGAGCAGGCGCGCCTGCTCGATCCTGATGCGCGACTCGGCGATCCGCTCGTGCCAGACGCCGTGCTCGGCCACCGGCTTCCCGAAGGCGACGCGCTTCTTCAGGCGCTTGCACATGAGCTCGAGGGCGCGCTCCGCCTGGCCGATGACGCGCATGCAGTGATGGATCCGGCCCGGGCCGAGACGGCCCTGCGCGATCTCGAAGCCGCGCCCGTCGCCTAGCAGCATGTTGGCCGCGGGCACGCGCACGTCCTTCAGCGCGATCTCCATGTGGCCGTGCGGCGCATCGTCGAACCCGAACACCCGCAGTGCGCGCATGATCTTGACCCCCGGCGCATCGGCCGGCACGAGGACCATCGACTGCTGCTTGTGCCGGTTCGCATTGTCCGGGTCGGTTTTGCCCATGACGATGTAGATCCGGCAGCGCGGGTCGCCCGCGCCCGAGGACCACCACTTGTGGCCGTTGATCACGTACTCGACGCCGCGCCGCTCGATGCGGCACTGCACGTTGGTGGCATCCGACGAGGCGACGCCCGGCTCGGTCATCAGGAACGCCGAGCGGATCTTTCCCTCGAGGAGCGGTGCGAGCCAGCGGTCCTGCTGCTCCGGCGTGCCGTAGCGCAGCAGCACTTCCATGTTGCCGGTGTCGGGCGCCGAGCAGTTGAACACCTCGGGCGCCCACGTCACGCGCCCCATGATCTCGCAGAGCGGCGCGTATTCGAGGTTCGTGAGCGTGCCGCCGTGATCCTTCGGCCGCCACAGGTTCCACAGACCCTCAGCGCGCGCCTTGGGCTTCAGCTCCTCGACGATTCGCGTCGGCACCCACGCGTTGCCCTGCGCGCGGTTCTCCTCGGCCTCCTCCCAGTACCTGTTCTCGCTGGGGTGGACGTGGGTCTCCATGAACGCGGCGAGCTTCGCCTGGAGTGCCTTCACCTTCGGGCTGAATTCGAAGTCCATCGATCGCTACTCCTCACGCTCGTCACAACCACCCCGCCGGCCTCGCCAGCGCTCCGCGCGAACCACTCCGCCGGCTTCGCCAGCGGTCCGCGCGAACCACCCCGCCGGGCTTCGCCCGGCACCCCTTGAAAAGGAGGGGATAAAGGATGTCTTCCCCGCCTCGGAGAGGAGGGGTGGCCGCGAAGCGGCCGGGGTGGTGCCCTTTCGAATCACAAGATACGCTCCTCCACCAGCCGCCACCCCATCTCGGCGAGCGGGCGGGCGCGCTTGCCGGCGTCGAGCGCCCGCTGGCTCGCCGCGGTGCCTTCCAGTGCCCGCTTCATGATGCCCTGCAGGATCGCGGCGAGCCGGAACATGTTGTACGCGAGATAGAAGTCCCAGTGCTCGATCGACGAGCGCCCGGTACGCCGGCAGTAGAGCGCGACGTAGTCCGGCTCGCTCGGGATGCCGAGCGCGCCGAGATCGAGACCCCCGATCCCGCGGAAGCGCTCCGGCGGAATGTGCCAGCTCATGCAATGGTACGAAAAATCCGCGAGGGGGTGGCCGAGGGTCGAGAGCTCCCAGTCGAGCACGGCGAGGATGCGCGGCTCGCTCGGATGGAAGATCAGGTTGTCCATGCGGTAGTCTCCGTGCACGACCGACGTCTCGTCGCCCGGCGGAACGTGCGACGGCAGCCACTCGATCAGGCGGTCCATCGCCGCGATCGTCTCGGTCTGCGACGCCTGGTACTGCTTGGACCAGCGCGCGATCTGGCGCGCGAGATAGTTCCCCGGCTTGCCGAAATCCGCGAGCCCGACGCCGGCATACGGCACGGCGTGCAGCGCCGCGATCACCCGGTTCATCTCGTCGTAGATCGCACGCCGCTCGTCCCGGCCCATCCCCGGCAGCGACTGGTCCCAGAGGACGCGCCCTTCGACGTACTCCATGACGAAGAAGGCGCGCCCGATGACGCTCTCGTCCTCGCACAGGACGAACGTCCGCGGGACCGGCACGCCGGCGCGGCCCAGCGCCGAGATCACGCGGTACTCACGCTCGATCGCGTGCGCGGACGGCAGGAGCTTGGCGGCCGGCGCGGGCTTCGCGCGCATCACGTAGCGGCGGCCGCCCGCCGACAGGAGGTAGGTCGGGTTCGACTGGCCGCCGCGAAACTGCTCGACCGCGAGCGCGCCGCCGAAGCCCGCCACCTTGGCGCCGAGGTAGCGCGCGAGCGCGCGAGCATCGAAACGGTGCCGCTCGGCGACCGGCATCGTGCCGTCGAACTGCTCGCTCATGGAACGCGGCCGCCGTCGCGTCTATGCGGTTGCCGACTCGCCTGCCGGTGCGACGACGCCCTGCGCCTCTGCCTGGAGCCCTTTCAGGCGATAGGCGAGCTGCGGGCGGGTGAGCCCGAGCGTGCGCGCCGCGAGCGAGAGATTTCCGCCGGCCCGGCTCACGGCCATCTCGATCAGCTTGGCCTCGACCTGGTCGAGCGTCATCGTGCCGGCGAGGACCGATTCGCAGAACTCGTCGCCCGCGCGGGCGTGCACGTCGAGCGCGCCATAGCGGTCGATGCCGATCTCGCCCGCCTTGCCACCATCCCATGACGTGAAGAGATGCTCGATCTCCATGCGCCCGCCGTGCGGGGCCAGGATGACACCGCGCTCCACGGTGTTCTGCAGCTCCCGGATGTTTCCCGGCCAGGAGTACGCGAGCAGCGCCTTCTTCGCCTTGTCGGTGATGCCCGCGATCTTCTTGCCGTGGATCACCGAGTACTTCTCGACCAGCCGCTTGAACAGGAGCCGGGTGTCCTCCGGGCGCTCGCGGAGCGGCGGGATGTGGATCTGGTAGGCGTTCAACCGATAGTAGAGGTCGGAGCGGAACTTGCCCTGCGCCACCAGCCCCTGCAGGTTGCGGTTGGTCGCCGCGACGAGCCGGACGTTGACCTTGCGCGTGCGATGATCGCCGAGGCGCTCGACTTCCCCGTCCTGGAGCACGCGCAAGAGCTTCGCCTGCGCCGCGAGCGGCAGGTCGCCGACCTCGTCGAGAAAGAGCGTCCCCCCGTGCGCGCGCTCGAACCGTCCCGGACGCGAGGCCTGCGCGCCGGTGTAGGCGCCTTTCTCGACGCCGAAAAGCTCGGACTCGACGAGCTCCTGGGGAATCGCAGCGCAGTTCACGGCCACCAGCGCCTCGCTCGCGCGCGGCCCCATCTCGTGCAGCCGGCGCGCGAACATTTCCTTGCCCACGCCGGTCTCGCCGAGCAGCAGCACGGTGATGTGCGTGCCCGCGGCCTTGCGCAGGAGCTCGTAGGCGAGCCGGAAACCCGGCGAGTCGCCCACCATGTCGCCCGGCAGGCGCTCCTTCCCCTCGATCGTGGACCGAAGCTCCGCGACCTGGGTCTGCAGGTCGAGCAGCTGATTCGCGATCGACTCCGGGCTGAAGTACCGCATGTCCGCGTCGGCGTCGTCCCATTCTTCCACGGGCTTGCCGACGATCGTGCAGTGGCTGTCGCCCGCGCCGCTGCACTCGACCTCCCTGTAGAGGATCGGACGGCCCATGAAGGCCGACGTGTATCCGCACACGTAGCCGATCTGGGTCCAGCACACCGGCTCGTGGTGGATGCCGAAGTCGCGCCGGTGCGTCTGCCCCTCCCACGAGTTCTCCCACAGGAATTCGCCGTAGAACTTCCCGCGCGCACGGTCGACCTCGAGCCTGATCGGCGTGACGAGCACGATGCCCTCGAGGGTGTGCAGCTGCGGCCCGGTCATGAACGCGTCGAGGTCGCTCTTGCTCTGCATCCGGTTTCGCGCCAGTTCCGCATCGCGCACGCCCGACGCGTAGCCCATGCGCGTCAAGAGCCCCCGCGCGCGCGCGAGCCCGAGCGTGTCGATCAACTCCTTGCGGAGCGATGCTTGCGCGTCGGCATGCACCAGCAGCATCCGGTGCTCGTGCAGCCAGATATGGCCGCTCTCGGCCGAGAAACGGACCTGCGAGCGCAGATCGCCGGCATCGCGATGCGCCACCTTTTTCAAGCGCGTCATGGAGCCCTCCGTCCGAATGGATGTCTATATCGCCGCAACGGACAACGCATTTTGATCCATCTCACGACTTCACCATTTGATCAAAGGATGAGTATCGGATGCTTTCGCCGCTGCCAATTCACCAAATGATGATGCTGCGGCGCGGCAGGACAAGCTTCACTTTCCGCGGGCAGGCTCGGTCGACAAGAATGACGGCGGGGCGTTGTGCGCTGCGGTGGCACGGCGATTGCAGGCAGCCTCTCACCCGAGCGCATCGCGCTCGCCGGTATCGAGAGGAGGAGCCATGCCGACATTTCCGAACCCGCACGACATCAAGGCCATTCCGGGCACCGAGGGCTGGGAGCGGATGTACCCGTACCAGTACCAGTTCGTCACGGACGACCCGGAGCGCAAGGCCTACGAGGAGCAGACGTTCTGGTTCTACGACGGCCTGCACTACCCGGAGCCGCTCTATCCGTTCGACACGATCTGGGACGAGGCGTGGTTCCTGGCGCTGTCGCAGTACAACAACCGCATCTTCCAGGTGCCGCCGGTGCGCGGGGTCGATCACCGCATCATCAACGGCTACGTCTACATCTCGCCGGTCCCGGTGAAGAATCCCGCCGACATCGAGGCGCGCGCACCGCACTTCATGGAGCGCGCCGGCTACTACTACAAGAACTGGGACGCGCTGGAAGAGAAGTGGAAGCAGAAGATGAAGAACACCATCGCGGAACTCCAGGGGCTCTCGATCCCGACGCTGCCCGAGATGGAGGACCTGCGCGTGGTGACCGAAGGCCTCGGCGAGTCGAAGGGCTTCCACCTCATCAAGGCCTACGACGACCTGATCAATCTCGGCATCAAGTGCTGGCAGTACCACTTCGAGTTCCTGAACCTGGGCTACGCCGCGTACGTCTTCTTCCTCGACTTCGTGCAGAAGCAGTTCCCGAGCATCCCGGTGCAGCGCGTGACGCAGATGATCTCCGGCATCGACGTCATCATGTACCAGTCGGACGAGGAGCTGAAGAAGCTCGCCCGCAAGGCGATCGAGCTCGGCATCGAGCAGGCGGTCACGTTCAGCCAGGAGTGGAGCGAGGTCGAGCCGGCGCTGAAGAAGCTGCCGAAGGGCAAGGAGTGGCTCGCCGCGCTCGACAAGGCGCGCGATCCCTGGTTCTACATCTCCACCGGCACCGGCTGGTACCACCACGACCGCTGCTGGAACGATGCGATGAACGTGCCGCTCTCCGGCATCGCCACCTACATCGGCAAGCTCAAGCAGGGCGCCAACATCGAGCGGCCGATGGACCAGGTGCGCGCCGAGCGCGACCGCATCGTGAAGGAGTACCGCGCGCTCATCGAGCGCGAGGAGGACCGCAAGACCTTCGACGAGCTGCTCGGCACCGCGAAGACCGTGTTCCCGTACGTCGAGAACCACCTCTTCTACGTCGAGCACTGGTTCCACTCGATCTTCTGGAACAAGGTGCGCGAGGTCGCGGCGATCCTGAAGGAGCACGGCCTCATCGCCGATATCGAGGACGTCTGGTACCTGCGGCGTGACGAGGTGAAGTCCGCCCTGTGGGACGTCGTCACCGCCTGGGCCACCGGCACGACGCCACGCGGCACCAAGACCTGGCCGAAGGAGATCACGTGGCGCAAAGGCGTTATGCAGAAGTTCCGCGAGTGGCACGCACCGCCCGCCATCGGCACCGCGCCGGAAGTCATCCAGGAGCCGTTCACCATCGTGCTCTGGGGCGTGACCAACAAGTCGCTCGCCGACTGGGCCGCGGTGCAGCAGGTGAAGGACCCGTCGACCATCAGCGTGCTGAACGGCTTTGCCGGCAGCCCCGGCGTGATCGAAGGCAGGGCGCGCGTGTGCCGGACGGTGGACGAGGTGCGCCAGCTCGAGGAGGGCGAGATCCTGGTGGCGCCGACCACGTCGCCGTCCTGGGCGCCGGCGTTCGCCAAGATCAAGGCGTGCGTCACCGACGTCGGCGGCGTGATGAGCCACGCGGCGATCGTCTGCCGCGAGTACGGCATGCCGGCCGTCGTCGGCACCGGGCACGCGACGAAGGTGATCAAGACCGGCATGCTGCTCCGGGTCGACGGCTCCACCGGCGCGGTGAACATCGCCCGGTAGCCACGTCCAGCCCCGCGGCGGGCAGCCGCCGCGGGGCGTGCGCGACCCAAGCGACATGGAACGCTTCATGGCTGGAACCCTTCCGGGGACCACGGCCGAGGCCGCGCCCGACGGCGCAGCCGAGCTCCTCTGGTTCCAGGAGGTAGACAAGGGCGCCGTTGCCGTCGTGGGCGGCAAGTGCGCCTCCCTCGGCGAGCTCATCAACGCCGGCGTGCGCGTGCCCCCGGGCTTCGCACTGACGACTGCGGCGTACCGGCGCTTCGTGCGCGAAGGCGGCATCGCAGACGCGATCCGCGAGCTCACGACCGGCATCGATGCCCGCGACATGGATGCGCTGGAGGCGCGCAGCCGCGAGCTTCGAGCCCTCGTCGAGGCGACGCCGTTCTCGATGGCGCTCGAGGACTCGGTCGCGGAGTTCTACCGCAAGCTCGGCGTGCGCTGCTGCCTGCCGGCCACACCCGTGGCGGTGCGCTCGAGCGCCACCGCCGAGGATCTGCCAGGCGCGAGCTTCGCCGGGCAGCAGGACACCTATCTCTGGATCCGCGGCATCGACGACGTGCTCACGCATGCGCGCCGCTGCATGGGGAGCCTTTTCACCGCGCGGGCGATCGCCTACCGCGCGAAGATGGGCTTCGCGCACGACGCGGTGGCGATCAGCGTCGGCGTGCAGAAGATGGCGAACTCCTTCGCCGCGGGTGTCATGTTCACCCTCGACCCGGCCAACGGCGACCGCTCGGTGATCGCGCTCGACTCGAATTTCGGATTCGGCGAGTCGGTGGTGTCCGGCGAGGTCACGCCCGATCACTTCGTGGTGAACAAGGTGTCGCTCGACATCATCGGCCGCACCATCTCGCGCAAGGAGATCTGCTACACGGTCGATTTCAGCGCCCAGAAGTCGCGGGCGCAGGAGGTGCCGTTCGAGCGCCAGACCGTCCAGTCGATCATCGACGAGGAGGTGATCGAGCTCGCGCGCATGGGCAAGGCGATCGAGCGCCATTACGGCCGGCCGATGGACATCGAGTGGGCGGTCGACAAGGACCTGCCCGCCGGCGGCAACATCTTCATCCTGCAGGCGCGGCCGGAAACGGTGTGGAGCACCAAGCCGCCGGCCGAGGCCCGGCCCGCCGCAAAGACGGCGCTCGACCACATCCTGAGCGGGATGCTGCAGGGGAAACGCGTGACGTAAGAAAGCCTGGACGAACCTCGTCATTCCCGCGCAAGCGGGAATCCAGCTCGTGGGCAATCAGCGACTTCCTGGATTCCCACTTGCGCGGGAATGACTGAATAAGGGGTTCCCTGCCAGCGAGGCGCAGCCGAGGCGGGGCGCGGGAAGGGAACACAGACTATCGCAACGAGGAGGAAGACCGATGAAACGCTTGGAAGTGAAGCCGATCGAGGATCTGCGCGACTACATCGAGGCCTGCGAGATCCACGGCATGCTGCACCGGGTGACGGCCGAGGTCGACTGGAAGTGGGAGCTCTGCCACGTCTCCAAGGTGAACGAGGAGCAGAAGGGGCCGGCGCTCCTGTACGAGAACGTGAAGGGCTACAAGATCCCGGTGTTCACGAGCGCCTTCACCACGCCGCAGCGGCTCGCCCTCGCGCTCGAGCAGGATCCGGCGCTCTCGATGAGCCAGCTCTCCAAGAAGTGGATGGAGCAGACGACCAGGCAGATGGTGAAGCCGCGCTTCGTCGACAACCCCAAGGTGATGGAGAACGTGGTCGAGGGCGACGCGGTCGATCTCGAGGCGTTCCCGGTGCCGTGGTTCTACCCCGACGACGGCGGCCGCTTCTTCGTCACCGCCGGCTACCTCGTCACCAAGGACCCGGACACGGGCTGGACGAACCTCGGCACCTACCGCGCGCAGGTGCTCGACAAGAACATCCTCGGCTCGCAGATCATCAAGGGCAAGCACGGCGACATGCACATGAAAAAGTACGCCGAGCGCGGCGAGCTCATGCCGGCGGCCTATGTGGTTGGCTGCGATCCGGTGCTCTTCCTGGCCGGCTCGACGCTCGTGTCGGCGCAGACCGATGAGTACGACATCGCCGGCTCGCTCCGCGGACGCCCAGTGCCGGTGTTCAAGTCCGATCTCACCGGCCTCACGCTGCCGGCCCACGCCGAGATCATCGCCGAGGGCTGGATCGACCCGAACGAGCTCATGGACGAAGGCCCGTTCGGCGAGTACACCGGCTACTACTCCGGCAACAAGGGCAAGGACTATCCGAAGCCGGTGCTGCGCGTGAAGCGCATCCTCCACCGCAACCAGCCCGTGTTCTGGGCGACCACGGTGGGCAAGCCGATCAACGACATCCACATGATCCAGTCGCTCAACCGCACGGCGACGCTCTGGTACGACCTCGAGACGATGAAGGTGCCGGGCGTCCAGAGCGTCTACATCCCGCCGGAGGCGTGCGGCCGGTTCTGGGTCGTGGTGTCGGTGAAGCAGATGTATCCCGGCCACTCGAACCACGTCGGCAATGCGGTGATCGCGAGCACGACCGGGCACTACGGCGTGAAGGGCGTCATCACGGTGGACCACGACATCGCCGCCGACGATTGGGACCGCATCTGGTGGGCGCTCGCCACCCGCTTCGATCCGAAGCGCTCGGCGCAGATCATCGACCGCGGGCGCTCCACGCCCCTCGACCCGGGGCTGCCGATCGAGGCGCGCGAGATCACGAGCCGCATCCTGCTCGACGCCTGCACGCCGTTCGAGTGGAAGAACAAGCCGAGCGAGATCTTCATGGACCGCGCCGTGCTGCAGAAGGTGTCCGACCGCTGGAACGAGTACGGCTTCAAGGGCTCGAGCCCGGTAGCGGACATGATCCCGCGGCTCACGCGTCCCGAGGCGCCGAAGCAGGCCAAGGCGAAATGAGCCCCAGGAAAGGCATCGTCGTCGTCTGCAATCTCGACACGCGCGGCGAGGACATCGTCTTCGTCAAGCGGTTGATCGCCGACCGCGGGCACGAGGCCATCCTGCTCGACTTCAGCATGGAGGAGCCGCCGCCCTTCCCCGGCGACATCCGCACCGAGGAGGTGGCCGCGCGGGGCGGGCTCCCGATCGAGGTGGTGCGCGAGAAGTACCGCTCCGATCGGGACACGGCGACCGCGAACCAGATCAAGGGCGCCGCGGCGATCGTCGACGAGCTGGTGAAGCAGGGCCGCGTGCACGGCATTATCGGCATCGGCGGCGGCACCGCGACGCTGGTGGCCACGTCGATCATGCAGCGACTGCCCTTCGGCATGCCCAAGGTGATGGCCTCGCCGATGGCGGCGCACCCGGCCTACATCGACAAGTACGTCGGCACGCGCGACATCACCATGCACCACACGGTGCTCGACATCGTGAAGATGAACCCGCTCCTCGAGGCGCAGATCACGAACGCGGTGGGCGCCATCTGCGGCATGGTCGAGATGACGCAGGGCACCGATATCCGCTTCGACAAGCCCTGCGTCGCCGTTTCGTCGTTCGGCTTCGGCGAGATGGCGGTGCAGTCCGCGCTCGGCCTTCTGGAGGAGGCCGGCTTCACGCCGATCGTCTGCCATGCCCAGGGCAAGGGCGACAAGGCGATGGAGGAGATGATCCGCGACGGCGCCTTCCACGGCGTGCTCGACATCTGCATCGGCGGGGTGATGGAGCACCTGTTCAAGGGTAACCGCGACCCGGGACCCGACCGGCTCATGGCAGCGGTGAACGCCGGCATCCCGATGGTGCTCGCGCCCTGCGGCCTCGACATCCTCTCCTATGGCGGGCGCCCCGACATGCTCGAGAAGACCAGGGACCGCGTGCAGTACGTGCAGGACGCGCTGCGCGTCCAGGTCCGCACCACGGCCGACGAGCTGCGCCAAGCCGCCGACGTGATCGCCGAGCGCCTGAACCGCGCCAAGGGGCCGTGGACCTTCCTCGTCCCGCTCAAGGGCTGGTCGTCGCTCGACCGCGAGGGACGGCCGATCTACGACCCGGCGGCCGATGCCGCGTTCGTCGCGCGGCTGAAGGAGAAGCTCGCCGATCGCGGACGCGTCCGCGAAGTGGACCTGCACCTCTACACGCCGGAGTTCGCGCGGGTCGCGGTCGACGAGTTCGTGCGGTTGTATGCCGGCGCGAGGGCCCTCGCCCCGACGCTCGCGTGATGATCCGCCCCTGGCAGACGATCGCCTCCGAGCCGGTGATCGACCTCGGCCTCTTCCGCGTGACGCGGGATGTCGCGCGCTCGCCGCGCACACAAGGCGAGCGGCCGTTCTACGTCGTGCACATGGCCGACTGGGTGATGGTCGTGCCCCTGACGGCAGACGGGAAGCTGGTGCTCGTCCGGCAATACCGGCACGGCGCACGGGAGGCCGGGCTGGAGGTGCCGGGCGGGCTGCACGACCATGCGGGGGAGCAGCCGGACGAGGGCGCGGCGCGCGAGCTCGCGGAGGAGTCCGGCTACGGCGGCGGCAAGCTCACCCTGCTCGGACGCCTGCGCCCGCAGCCGGCGCTTTTCGCCAATCGCGCGTGGATCTACCTCGCGCTTGAGGTGGCGCGCCACGGTGCGCCCGCGCCGGATCCGGGTGAGGATCTGGAGGTGGTGCTGCTCGATCCGCGTGAGGTCCCTGCGCGGATCGCGGCCGGCGAGATCAGCAACGCCATGACGGTCGCGGCGCTCGCGCTGGCGGGATTCCCCGGCGGCGCGCGTGGCCCAGCGTGACGGAGCGGCGGCCATGATCGTTCGCAACTGGATGCAACCGAACCCCGTCACCGTGACCGGCGACACGCTGGTCACCGAGGCGAAGCGCATCATCGCCGAGCACAAGGTGCACGCGCTTCCGGTGATCGAGGACGGGCGGCTGCGCGGCCTGGTCACGCGCCAGAGCTGCCTGCGCGCCAGCGATTTCGTCGCGCGCGCACAAAGCCCGGACGAGTTCGCGTTCTTCGTGAACCGGCTCAAGGTGAAGGACATCATGGTGCGCAACCCCGCGACCGTCCGCGCGAGCGACACCATGGAGCACACGCTGCTGAAGGGCCAGGCGCTCGGCGTCGGGCAGTTTCCGGTGCTCGAGGACGGCCGCGTCGTCGGCCTCGTCTCGGCGAACGAGATCTTCCGGCTCGCGGCACAGTTCCTCGGCGCGTGGGAGAAATGGAGCGGCATCACGCTCGCCCCGCTCCAGCTCGGCCCGGGCGTGCTCGGGCGCATCGCCACGGTGGCCGAGGGCGCGGGCGCCGACCTCTGCGCGCTCTATCCGATCGGCCGCAACGAAGTGCCAGACGTGAGCAATGCACCGCGCAAGCGCGTGATCATCCGGTGCGTCACGCGGGATATCGGCGCCGTCGCGCGCGCGCTGGAAGCCGCCGGCTTCGCCGTCGTCGAGGTGAACGCGGAGCTCAATTCCGCGCCCGATTCGGCGAGGGCACCGCAATGAAACGACCCGCGGTCGTCGCCATCGCCGGCGCCACCGGCGTCATCTGCGGCGTGGAGATGCTGCGCGTGCTGCGCGAGCTCGGCGTCGAGGTGCACCTGATCCTGAGCGAGGCCGCGTGCACCGATCTAGCACTGGAGACCGACGTCGACGTAGCGGAGGTCCGCGCGACGGCCGGCGCATAGATGGCCGTCGTCCATTACGCAGCGCCACGCGCGGACGGGCGCACGCCGGAGGTTCCCGCCGGCACCGTCGTCTACGCGATCGGGGACATCCACGGGCGCTCCGACCTGCTCGCGGAGCTGCACGACGCGATCGTCGCCGACGCCGCGGTCCGCCGGGCGACGCGCCGCCTGATCGTCTATCTCGGCGACTACGTGAGCCGCTTCCCGCGCGCCCGCGAAGTGATCGAGATGCTGCTCGCGCCCGCGCCGCGCGGTTTCGCGCGCGTCTTCCTGAAGGGCAACCACGAGGATACCGTCGTGCGCTTCCTGGACGGGGAGCTGCGGGCCGGCCAGCATTGGCTGTACTACGGCGGCGATGCGACCGTTGGCGAGTATGGCGTGCGCACGGAGCGGAAAGCGGCAGAGCTGGACGCAGGCGCCCTCGAAGCGGTGCGCCGCCGGCTCGTCGCTGCCCTGCCGCGCGCACACCAGGCCTTCTTTCGCTCGCTGGCGCTCAGCCATCGTGAAGGCGGCTACGCCTTCATCCACGCAGGGGTGCGCCCTGGCGTACCCTTCGATCGCCAAGCTGCGGGCACAGTGCTCTGGATCCGCGACCGCTTCCTGCGGTCCGACGCGGACTTCGGCTACACGGTGGTGCACGGCCACACCATCTGCCCCGCGCCCGAGGTCCGCCGCAATCGCATCGGCATCGACACCGGCGCCTACCGGAGCGGCCGGCTCACTTGCCTCGTGCTCGAGGGAAGCGCGCGCGAATTCCTGCAGACCGGGCATTGACCGGCGGCCTGCTATCCTTGCATGCATGCCGCCGTCCGGGCTGCCGCCGCTGCGTTCGCTGAATCTGGATGCCATCGCCGAGGAGCGCATCCAGGAAGCGATGCGCCGCGGTGCATTCGACAACCTGCCCGGCGCCGGCAAGCCGCTCGATCTCGACGAGGATCCGCTCGTTCCGCCCGAGGTCCGCGCCGCCAATCGCATCCTGAAGAACGCCGGGCTCGTGCCGGTCGAGGTGCTCGAGCGGCGCGAGATGGCCGAGCTCGAGGCCGGCCTTCGCCGCATCACCGACAAGCGCGAACGCTCGCGCGCGCTCGCCCGTCTGGCGCTCCTCCGGATGCGGCTCGGCGCGCATCGCGGCGCCCGCCTCGGCCGCAGCGCGTATTACGAACGCAGGATCGCGGAGCGGCTCGCCGGCGGCTGACCCCGGCACGAGCGGCCGGTGGGGCGGTATGATGCCGCCTCATGGGTGAGCGCCGCCGGCTGGATCTCTTCCTGAACGTCGGGCACACGCTCGACCACCTGCTGCTCCTCATCTTCCCGACCGTGGTGCTCGCCATCGCGGCCCAGTGGCGCCGGCCGTACGCCGAGCTGCTGCCGCTCGCAACCGGCGCGTTCTTCGCGTTCGGCGCCGGATCGCTGCCGGCGGGCTGGCTGGCCGACCGCTGGAGCCGCACCGGCATGATCAAGGTCTTCTTCTTCGGCATCGGGGGAGCGACCGTCCTCACCGGGCTCGCCACCGGGCCGGTATCGCTCGCGATCGGGCTCACGCTGATCGGCGTCTTCGCTTCGATCTACCACCCGGTGGGCATCGCCATGCTGGTGTCGGAGAAGCCGAACGTCGGCCGCACGCTCGGCGTGAACGGCGTCTACGGCAACGCCGGGCTCGCGTTCGCGGCGCTCCTCGCCGGCGCGCTCGCCGATCTCATCCACTGGCGCGCGGCCTTCTTCGTCCCGGGCCTCCTGACGATCGGGATCGGCATCGCCTTCGTCGCGACCGTGCGCGAGGCGCCGCGGCCGGCGGCCGTGGCGCGCAAAGCGGACGTACGGTTTCCGCGCGCGCTCCTCGCCCGCGTGTTCGCGGTGCTCTGCGTCGCCGTGATCTCGAACGGCGTCATCTTCAACGCGACGACGGTGTCGATGCCGAAGGTATTCGACGAGCGGCTGAAGGCGCTCACCGACACGACCCTCGGCATCGGTCTTCTGGTGTGCATCACCTACCTGATCGCGGCGATGGCGCAGCTCGTGGTGGGCGGCCTGATCGATCGCCGCCCGCTGAAGGGCGTGTTCGTCGCGGTGCTCCTGGCGCAGGTGCCGCTCCTCTTCGCGGCGGCGACACTCTCGAACTACGGGATGCTCGCGGTGGCGGTCGTCATGATGTTCGCGGTGTTCGGCCAGATTCCGATCAACGACGCGATGGTCGCGCGCTACACCGCCGAGGAGTGGCGGGCGCGCGCGTACGCGCTGCGCTACGTCGTGTCGTTCGTCGGCAGCGCGGCTGCGCTGCCGCTCGTCGCCTACATCTATGGCCGGACGGGCGACTTCCAGGCGCTCTTCGTGCTGCTCGCGGGGCTCGCCGCCCTCGCGCTCGCTGCGGCGCTCGCGTTTCCGGGTGAGCGCGCGACCGCGGCGGTCGCGCCGGCGGTGCGCTAGCGCCTCCGCGCGTTTCCCCTCCTCTCTGAGGAGGGGAGTTTCTTTTTCCCCTCCTCACCGAGATCCTATGCAGGGCTGGTCAGTTGGGGTCTCTGCGACTAAAAAGGGTTTTCCACAACCTATTTTTTGGAGGCAGAGATGGAACCCAAACTGGCAGCCCTGCAGGAAGTCAG
>JADLAV010000083.1 GCA_020848075.1 Burkholderiales bacterium | reverse complement strand
CTGACTTCCTGCAGGGCTGCCAGTTTGGGTTCCATCTCTGCCTCCAAAAAATAGGTTGTGGAAAACCCTTTTTAGTCGCAGAGACCCCAACTGACCAGCCCTGCATAGGATCTCGGTGAGGAGGGGACAGTGACACCACCCCGTCACGCTTCGCGTGACACCCCGCCCGGCCACCGCCGCTGCATCGCCGGTGGCGCTCGTCGGCTCGAACGCGCGCAGGCGCGTTCTTCGAAACCCCGACTCGCCCTCGACGAGGAGGGGATGAGCGAATCGCGCTCGGCTGACGCACATGGCAGAGGTACGGAACTTGAAGTAACCTCGCGATCTCCGCTCCGATCTTCCCCTGCAACATGAACCACACCGTCTCGGCCCTGCCGAAATCGATCGACGACACCGCCGCGCTCCTCGCGCGTGCCGACTACGTCGCCGAGCGCAGCCTCGTCACCGCCGTGTTCCTGAGCCTGCGGATGGGCCGGCCGCTCTTCCTCGAAGGCGAGGCGGGCGTCGGCAAGACCGAGGTCGCGAAGGTGCTCGCGGCGACGCTCGGCCGCCGCCTGGTGCGCCTGCAGTGCTACGAGGGGCTGGACGTCGCGAGCGCGGTGTACGAGTGGAACTATGCGCGCCAGATGATCGAGATTCGCCTCGCGGAAGCCGAGGGCGTGAAGTCGCGCGAGGGGCTGAGCGAGGACATCTTCTCGCAGCGCTTCCTGATCCGCCGCCCGCTGCTGCAGGCGCTCGAGGGCGACATCGCGGGCCCGCCGGTGCTCCTCATCGACGAGCTCGACCGCGCCGACGAGCCGTTCGAGGCGTATCTCCTCGAGGTGCTGTCCGATTTCCAGGTGACCATCCCCGAGATCGGCACCATCAAGGCGGAGGCCCCGCCGATCGTGGTGATCACCTCCAACCGTACCCGCGAGATTCACGACGCAGTCAAGCGCCGGTGCCTGTACCACTGGGTCGACTACCCGAATGCCGAGCGCGAGCTCGCGATCCTGCGGCGCAAGGCGCCCGGCGCCGCCGAGCAGCTCTCCCGTGAGGTCGTCGCGTTCGTGCAGCGGCTGCGCAGCATGGATCTCTTCAAGCTCCCGGGCGTTGCCGAGACGATCGACTGGACGCGCGCGCTCACCGAGCTCGACCGCCTCGCGCTCGACCCGCAGGTGATCCACGACACGCTCGGCGTACTGCTGAAGTACCAGGACGACATCGCGCGCGTGCAGGGCTCCGAGGCGGCGCGGATCCTGTCGGAGGTGAAAGCGGAGGTCGCCGCGCAATGAATTGCGTGACGAGTGACCGGAAAAGCACGCCAGGTGAAGCGTCGCACGCCTGGCGCGCGCGCGCTGGCACGGCAGGCCGGCCATCGCGCCGCGACCTGCGCTACACGTTCCACGTTTCACGTTCCGCGTCCTGATGCCCGGCAAGCTCGCGGAGAATGTCATGCACTTCGCGCGCGTCCTGCGCGGCGCGGGGCTGCCGGTCGGGCCGGACAAGGTGATCGACGCGCTGCGCGCCCTGCAGGTGGCGGGCATCGAGCGGCGCGACGACTTCTACTGGACGCTCGCCGCGCTGTTTCTCGATCGACGCGAGCAGTTCGAGCTCTACGATCAGGCTTTCCACATCTTCTGGCGCGACCCGCGCATGCTCGAGCGGGTGATGGCGCTCTTCCTGCCGAAGGTCCACGGACGCGCCGATCCGGACGAGCCGCCGCCCGCCGCGCGGCTCGCCGAGGCGCTGATGCCGCCGCTCGAGCCGAGCGAGGCCGAGGAAGACGAAGGCCCGGAGGAGGTCGAGGTCGATGCGGCCTTCACGGTGTCGGACCGCGAGGTGCTGCAGAAGACGGACTTCGAGACGATGACCAACGACGAGCTCGCGCAGGCGAAGCGCCTGATCGCCGAGCTGCGCCTGCCCATTCCCCAGGTGCGCACGCGCCGGCTCGCCCGCGACCCGCACGGCATCCGCGTCGACATGCGCGCGACGCTGCGCTCGAGCCTGCGCTCCGGCGCCAACCTGATCGCGCTCGAGCGGCGCTCGAGCGCCCGGCGCCATCCGCCGCTCGTCGTGCTGTGCGACATCTCCGGCTCGATGAGCCGCTATTCGCGCATGTTCCTGCACTTCCTGCACGCGATCACCAACGATCGCGACCGCGTGTACACGTTCGTGTTCGGCACCCGGCTCACCAACATCACCCGCCACCTCCGGCACCGCGACGTGGACGTTGCGCTCGCCCGCGTCGCGGACGCGGTCGCGGACTGGTCGGGCGGCACGCGCATCGGAACCAGCCTGCGGGAGTTCAACCTGCGCTGGTCGCGCCGCGTGCTCGGGCAGAACGCGGTCGTCCTCATGATCACCGACGGCCTCGACCGCGACCTCGGCCGCGATCTCGCCGAGGAGATGAAGCGGCTCCACCGATCGTGCCGCCGGCTGATCTGGCTGAATCCCCTCCTCCGCTACGACGGATTCGAGCCGCGTCCGGCGGGCGTGCGCGCGATGCTGCCGCACGTGGACGCGTTCCTCCCCGCGCACAACATCGCGAGTCTGGTCGATCTCGCGCGCGCCCTGTCGAACCCGCCCGGCGAGGCGCACCGCCGGGCGTACGCTGCCCAACTCGACCGTCCGGCTTGAACCCGTGCGCGGGATTACGTAACTTCAGGGGATATCGATTGAGGGCGACCGGAGGGCTGTCATGACCGGCGGATCGATTCTCGATCGCGGATGCAAAGAGGAGACTCTCGAATGGAGATGAAGGGAGAGCAGCTGATCCCGCTGCCGCAGCAGCAGGTGTGGGAAGCGCTCAACGACCCGGAGGTTCTGCGCGCCTGCGTCCCCGGCT
The DNA here is from genome assembly GCA_020848075.1 of Burkholderiales bacterium. Classification (GTDB taxonomy): domain Bacteria; phylum Pseudomonadota; class Gammaproteobacteria; order Burkholderiales; family SG8-39; genus JAABRB01. Next base: position 59,284 of record JADLAV010000083.1, on the reverse strand, counting down.
GCGAATCGATCGAGAAGGTGTCCGACACCGAGTTCAAGATCACGATGACCGCCGCGATCGGGCCGGTCAAGGCGAAGTTCAACAGCAAGCTGCTGCTGTCCGACATGAACCCGCCGAGCTCCTATTCGCTCACCTTCGAGGGCTCGGGTGGCGCCGCCGGCTTCGGCAAAGGCGGCGCGACCGTGACGCTGGTTCCGGCCGGCAACGCCACGCGGCTCGAGTACGCCGCCAAGGCAAGCGTCGGCGGCAAACTCGCCCAGGTCGGCTCCCGTCTGATCGACGGCGTCGCGCAAAAGATGACCGAGGATTTCTTCGCGCGCTTCAACCGGACGGTCGCGCCGGCCGCGCCCGGCGCCGCGCCAGCGCCGGCGCCCGCGGCGGTGGCGACCGGGATCAACCCGACGTGGATCGTGGGGGCGATCATCGTGCTCATGCTGATCGCCGCATATCTCGTGCGCGGCTGAGCGGCCACGCCGCCCCCGCGGCGAGCTGGGGTGCGGCGAGCGAGCGCGCCGCGTCCGTGCGGCGCTCAGCGACGCGCCGCAGTCCAGCGGCCTTCGCGACCACCCTCCGAGCGCACGGTGCCCTCCATCGACGCGCCGCTCACGCGCCCGCGAAACTCGTGGCGCACACCCGCGCTATCCACCCACGCGAACTTGATCTCGTCGCCGCGCAGCGCCACGTCCCGCAGGCCCGCCTCGATCCGGCCGAGCTTCACGGAGCCCTCGACCTTCTGGTACCGCTGCGTCAGCGTCACGTCGTGGGTCTCCCCGCCCGCCGTCAGCTTCCAGCCGCCCTGCACCTTCGCCGGCACGATCCAGAGATAGGCGGCGCGGCCCTCGAGGTTGTCGCGCTCGTCGGGCTCCCAGTCGTCCATGTTGAACTGGTGCGAGACGAGCCGCGTTCCCGGCTTCATGTCGAGCAGCTTCGGCCGCAGCTTCAGGTTGAGCCCGGGAAGCAGGTACATCGTGATGACGCTGGCCTGGCTGAAGTCGGACTCGAAGATGTCGGCCTTCACGAACTTGACCTGGCCCGCGACGCCCTCCTCGCGCGCCTTGCGATTGGAGAGCTCGACCATGTCCGGGTTGTACTCGATGCCCATCGCGCGCGCCCCGGCCTTCTTCGCCGCCGCGATCGCGATGCGACCGTCGCCCGAGCCGAGGTCGATCACGAAATCCTTCGAGGTGGCTTGCGCCATGCGCAGCATCCGCTCGACCAGCTCTTCGGGCGTCGGCACCCAGATCACGTCCTTGCCAGCCTGGCCGACCTGCGGGGCGAACTCTTCTTTCTTCGCCGCCTGGGCGGCCGCCTCCGGCGCGTAGCCGGCCATCGGAAGGGCGACGAAGGCGGCGAGGGCGAGCGCGGCGAGCGGCGCGACGAGCAGTGCGGAGCGCGGCGGAGCGGAAACGGACAGCGCGGCGAGCGGCCGGGCGCGCAGCGAGCGACGACGTTGCATGGTGGCGTTCTCCTGGAGCTGGGTGCTTGCGAGGTCCGGGTTGCCCCGACAATGGCACGCCATCTTAACAAAAGGCCGGTCGCCGCCGCGACCAGACCGTCGGCCGAGGCCCTGCAAGGGTCCGCGCCTCCGACGCTCGCTCAGGACCGCACCGCGCGCCCGCGGGGACGGTCGCGCGACGGGATGCGATAGAGCCAGACGGCCAGCGCGACACCGAACACCGCGAGCGCGGCCTGCAGGAACGGACCCCGCACGAAGAACACGATCGAGCTCGTGAGCGTGAGCGACATCAGCACGATCGCCGTCAGCTTCGTCCGGTACGGAATGCTGCGGTAACGCCGCCACTCGCGGATGGTCGGGCCGAACGTGCGATTGTTGAGCAGCCAGTTGTAGAAGCGCTCCGAGGCGCGTGCATAGCAGGCCGCCGCCAACAGGAGAAAGGGCGTCGTCGGCAGCAGCGGGAGGAAGATCCCGAGCACGCCGAGCCCGACGCACGCGGTCCCGGCCACGACCAGCGCCGCCCGCACCGCGGGCGAGTCGTGCTTGCGCATCTCGGCGCTGTAGTCCTGCCGTTCCATCCGGTTCCTGCCGCCCTCTCGGGACAGCCTCGCCAACGTGTGACCGAGTCATCCCCGCGAAAGCGGGGGATCCAGCAAGCCGTCGATTGTGCTCGAGCCGGATTCCCGCCCCCGATAAGAACACTCGGGGGGTGACGACGTTGCGCGGGGATGACTTGACCGGGCTCTCCCTAATCCCCTGCAATGGTCATGCGATCGATCAGGATCGACCCGCACTGGCGCGAGCCGCGCACCAGGACATCGTTGCCGATCGCGACGATGCGCTTGAACATGTCGCGGAGGTTGCCGGCGATCGTGATCTCCTCGACCGGGTACTGGATCTCGCCCCGCTCCACCCAGTAGCCGCATGCGCCGCGCGAGTAGTCGCCGGTCACCATGTTCACGCCCTGCCCGAGGAGCTCGGTCACGAAGAGCCCGGTGCCCATCGCCTGCAGCAGGCCGGGCAGGTCCTGGTCGCCCGGCGCGAGGATCAGGTTGTGGTTGCCGCCGGAGTTCCCGGTGCTGCGCATGCCGAGCTTGCGCGAGGAATAGGTGCCGAGGAAGTAGCCCTGCAGGACGCCGTCCCGCACCACCTCGCGCGGCCGCGTCGCGACGCCGTCGTCGTCGAAGCACGCGCTCGCGAGCCCGCGCGGGAGGTGCGGCTCCTCGCGCACGTTCACGATCGGCGAGAACACCTCGGTGCCGAGGCTGTCGAGCAGGAACGACGCCTTGCGATAGAGGCTGCCGCCGCTCACCGCGGCGACGAAGCTGCCGAGCAGCCCGCTCGCGAGCGGGGCCTCGAAGAGGACCGGCGCCTCGCGCGTGGTGATCTTGCGGCTGCGCAACCGCGCGAGCGCGCGGCGGCCCGCGTAATCGCCGATCGCGTCCGGCCGCGCCAGGTCGCGCGGCGCGCGCGCGGTCGAATACCAGTCGTCGCGCTGCATCGCCTCGCCCTCCTGCGCGATGACGCTGAGCGAGATGGCGTGGCGCGTGCTGGCGAACCCGCCGACGAAACCGCCGGTCGATCCGGCAACGAACTGCGACTGCTGCGTGGAGACGGTCGCGCCTTCGGAGTTCGTGATCCTGCGGTCCAGACGGAACGCCGCGGCCTCGCAGCGTCGCGCGAGGGCGATCGCCCGCTCCACCGAGAGATCCCACGGGTGGAAGAGATCGAGGTCGCGGATGTCGGAAGCGCCCGCGACGAGCTCCGGATCGGCGAGCCCGTTTGCATCGTCGGACGCCGTGAACCGCGCGATCGAGACCGCGGCGTCCACCGTGTCCTCGATCGCCTTGCGCGCGAGATCGGAGGTGCTCGCGTAGCCCTTCTGCTTGCCGATGAAGACGGTGAGCCCGAGCCCCTTGTCCCGGCTGTGCTCGATCGTCTCGACCGTGCCCTTGCGCACGGTGACCGTCTGGCCGAACCCTTCGGAGGCTTCGGCCTCCGCGTCGTCGGCGCCCCGCGCCTTCGCGCGCGCGAGGGCGTCGGCGACCAGCGAGCGCAGCGTGTCGGCGTCGAACGAGAAGCGTACCTGGGGCATGTGAATCCGGGCGGGTGAGCGGTCGAAAGCCGGTATTATACGGATCGCGCTCGCGCGCCTGCCGCGATGGAACGAGAAGACCGGCCAAGCAAGACTCGCCGCAAACTGGACATGCATGCCCTGCAGGCGCTCGGCGCCTCGCTCGTCGAGCTCGGCCCTGCCCAGCTCGACGCGATCGAGCTGCCCGAAGCGCTGCGGGAGGCGGTGCTCGCGGCAAGGCGTATCGCGAGTCGCGAGGCGCGGCGCCGCCAGCTGCAATACATCGGGCGGCTCATGCGCGACGTCGATCCGGCGCCGATCCGCGCGAAGCTCGACGCGTGGCACGGCCAGTCGCACGAGGCGACCGCCGCACTGCATCGGGTGGAGCGCTGGCGCGAGCGCCTTCTCGCCGAGGAGGACGCGCTCACCGAGCTCGCTTCCGAGTTCCCCGGGGCGGACCTGCAGCGCCTGCGCGCACTCGTCCGGAGCGCGCGCGCAGAGCAGGCTCGCGACGCGAAGGCAAGCGGCAGGCCGCCGCGCGCGTTCCGCGAGCTCTTCCGCGCGATCAAGGCAATCGTGGAAGGCGGCTGATGCACGACGAGCTCCTCATCGGCCTGGTCTCCATCAGCGACCGCGCGTCGCGCGGCGACTACAAGGACGAGGGCGTTCCGGCGCTCGCGGAATGGTTCGGCCGCGCGCTCGCGTCGCCGTGGCGGATGGAGACCCGCCTCATCCCGGACGAGCGCCCGCTGATCGAGAGCACGCTGATCGACCTCGTCGATCGCGTCGGCTGCCACCTCGTGCTCACGACCGGCGGCACCGGGCCGGCGCCGCGGGACGTGACCCCGGAGGCGACGCTCGCAGTCGCCGACAAGCCGATGCCGGGGTTCGGCGAGCAGATGCGCCAGATCAGCCTGAGGTTCGTGCCGACGGCGATCCTGTCGCGGCAGGTGGCGGTCATTCGCCGGCAGAGCCTGATCATCAATCTGCCGGGACAACCGAAGTCCATCCGCGAGACGCTCGAAGGCCTGCGCGATGCGGACGGCAAGCCCGTCGTCGGCGGCATCTTCGCGGCGGTGCCCTACTGCATCGATCTCATCGGCGGCCCGTATGTCGAGACGCACGAGGCGGTGGTGAAGGCGTTCCGGCCGAAGTCGGCGCAGCGGCCGAAGGCGTGAGTCTGAGCTGCGGCGCGCAAATGCTCGACACGATCGAGATCGAGACCGCACCGCACCCGCAGGCGAGCGTGATCTGGCTGCACGGGCTCGGCGCGGACGGATCGGACTTCGAGCCGATCGTCGGCGAGCTCGATCTCCCCGCGCGCGCGCTCCGCTTCGTGTTTCCGCACGCGCCGATGCAGCCGGTGACCATCAACGGCGGCATGGTGATGCGCGCGTGGTACGACGTGCTGGGCGAGGACATCGCGCGGCGCGAGGACGAATCCGGCGTGCGCGCGTCGCAGCGGCTGATCGAGCGCCTGATCGAGCGCGAGCAGGCGCGGGGATCGGCTGCCGGGCAGATCGTGCTGGCCGGGTTCTCGCAGGGCGGCGCGATCGTCCTGCAGACGGGCCTGCGGCAGCCGGAGCGGCTCGCCGGAATCATGGCGCTTTCGAGCTATCTCCCCCTCGCCGGATCGCTCGCCGCGGAAGCGCATGCCGCGAATCGCGGCACGCCCGTCTTCATGGCGCACGGGGTGCAGGATCCCATCGTGCCGGCGTCGCTCGGGCGCAGGTCGCGCGATCTGCTCGTGTCGCTCGGCTACCCCGTCGGATGGCACGAATACCCGATGCCGCACGCCGTCTGTGCGGAGGAAATCGAGCACATCGGCGCGTGGCTGCGCCGCGTGCTCGCGTGAGCGCCCCGGCCTGAGCATGAAACGCACGTTGCTCGCTCTTGCCGCCCTGGTCCTCGTCGCCGCGATCGGCGCCGGCGTGTGGCTGTACCTGTCGCTCGACTGGGTCGTGAAGCGCGCGATCGAGGCTTACGTCCCGGACATCATCGGCGCCGAGGTCAAGGTCGCCGCCGTGAAGCTCGCGCCGGCGAGCGGGGAAGGCACCGTGACCGGCCTCGTCATCGGCAACCCGAAGGGCTTCAAGTCGCCGCGGGCCGTGAGCGTCGGCACCGTCGACATCGCCATCGATCCGGCCACCGTCACCAAGCGCGTGGTCGTCGTCCGTCGCATCGCGGTCGCCTCGCCCGCCATCACCTACGAGGCCGGCCGGAACGGCAGCAACTTCGACGTGATGAGGCGCAACGTCGAGCAGCGCGTCGGCAAGCCCGCGCCGAAGGCGCGGGGCGCCGAGACCCGGCTGATCGTGGAGCGCCTGACGATCCGCGGCGCCACGGTGAACTACGTGCCCGAGCTGCCGGTGCGGGGCGCAACGATCTCGTACTCACTGCCCGACATCGCGCTCGCGAACGTCGGCAAGCGCCAGGGAGGGGTCACGCCGGACGAGCTGACCAAGATCGTGGTCGACGCCCTGATCGAGCGCATGGCGAAGGCGATGGGCCGGCGCGCGCTCGAGCGCGGAATCCAAAGCCTGCCCGAGCTGCTCGGCCGCTGAGGGGCGAGCGCGCCAACCACCCCGCCGGGCTGCGCCCGGCACCCCTCCTTGAAAAGGAGGGGATGAAAAAAAACCCCTCCTCTCCGAGGAGGGGAAGTTGCACGTTTTCTAGCTCTCGCTGCGCACGAGCTGCCGGCAGCGGACGACCTCGTAGTCCGGCCCGCGCGCGGTCACCGCTATCGGGATGAGCTGGGTGCGCCGGCCGTCGCGCTCGAGCACGAGCGTGCGCCCGGGTTCGGCCGTGCGCGCCCGCAGGAGCACCGGAACCTCGGCCTCGGTGTAGCCGGGATCGAGCAGCACGCCGGTCTCCGGCCGCAGCGCGGTCGCGTTGCCGGCCTGCACGCGGAACTCCACCGCCGTCGGCGATCGCGCGAGCGTCTGGATGCCGACGTGCGCGCTCGACTCGTCCATTCGCGTGAGCCGCTTCACCGTGCCGAGCAGCCAATTCTTGCCGCCCTCGGGCTGCATGGCGACGAGACAGCCCACGCGGAGCCACTCGCCCGGGATCGACGGCACAAGGGCGCCGACCCCACCTGCGCTCGCGTTCTCCACGATCCAGCTCTCCATGGTGCTCTTCTCGAACGAGAGCGATGCGAGCGGATCCAGCACGTCGACGGCCCCCTCGAACCCCCAGGCGACGGTCAGGCGGGACTTGATGCCGTGGCGTGGATGCTTGCGGTTCGCGAGGCGCGGTGCCCAGTAGTGCGCGAGGTGGTCGATCACCTCCAGGACGGCGTCGGCGGACGCGGGCACGCCCGGCGAGATGTCCTGCGGCGCCTCGCCAAGCGACACGACCTCCTCGCGCAGCGCGAGCAGCCGATCGTGCCCGGCGTCGGCGCCGAAGAAGCGCACGGCAGGCCCCGCGTCCGCCTCGCCGAGGTAGCGCGCCGGCGGCGCGCCCTGGTCGAGATCGATCCGGTAGGGCAACGTGGCGGCAGGATGAGGCGCGATCCGGAACCAGCGGGCGAAGCGTGCCGCCAGACGGTCCGCGACCTCGATCTGCGCGGGCAGCAGGCTGCCGGGCGAGCAGACGCTGAACATCGCGATGCGGACGAGCTCCTGTTGGGCGGTGGTGCGGGACGGCGAACCGGGAAACTCGCGCACGGCGACCTCCGCGATCTGGGCGTCCTCGAGACGCGCGTACAGCCGGCTGATCTCGGCCCAGATGCCGGGGTCGACCGGGCCGTAGCGCATGTGCTCCCATTTGAGCTGCGTGCCGAGCGCACGGAGCGCATGCACCGCGAGTGGCACGATCCGGTTCCGCTCCCGTGCAGCGGTGCGCGCGTCAGCCGCAATGGCCGCAGCGCAGCGCAGGTAGCCGTGCGCGGCCGCCGCGCAGAAGCCTTGAATGCTCCCCCACAGGTGCTCCTCCTGCGCCTTGCCGAGCCGCGGTGCGGCGAGGTATTCGCGCGCGAGCATGCGCATCGGCACGCAACCGGCCGACTCGAGCGCTCGCACGATGCCGGCCTTCTGCTCGGGGCGCAGAGTGGCGTCGCCCGCGGTCGACCGAAGCCAGCGGACGAGCTCACCGAGTGCGCGATGCGATTCGAGGCTGCCCACCTCGCGCAGGACCCGATTGCGCTCCTTTTCGTCTGCGAGCGGATGCGCGGCCGCGCCGCGGCCAAAAACCTTCAGCATGGATTCTCCTTCCGACCCTTCGGGTGCCGCCTCAGCGGCACCCGCCATGACCCGAAAGTCTACCGTGCGAGGGGCGCGTCCGGCGGGTCGCCGGCGGGCGGCGCGCGGCTTGGGTAGCTCTGCAGAAGGTCGCCATCCCCGCGGAAGCGGGCCCCCCGATCATGCGCAATCAACGGTTTGCTGGATCCCCGCTTCCGAGGGGATGACTTGATCAGAGCTTCGCCGACGCGGGTAATGTAACAATCTTTTACAGAATCGCGGCCCGGATAGACACCGGCGCGGCCCGGATAGACACCGGCGCGGCCCGGATAGACACCGACGCAGCCCAGACGGACCCCGACGCAGCTCGGACCGACCCTGACGAAGCACGGACGGGCCCCGGATCGTTCAACCCGGCTCGCGCGCGAGCTGGCGGCAGCGGACGCGCTCGTAATCGACGCCACGCTCCTCGACCCCGGCCGGGACGAGGACCATGGTCCGCCCGCCCCGCTCGAAGAGGAGATTGTGTCCGGCGACGTGAACACCCGGGCGCACCATCACGTCGGTCTCCTGAGCGCTGGGCGCATGCGCGAGCAGAATCCCGGGCTCGGTGTCGAGGGAAACCGTGTCGCCGGCCTGCACCTGCAGGGCGACGGGGCTCGGCTGGCGCGCGAGCGTCTGGATCCCGACCTGCGCATCGCCGGTGCGGGTGCGCGTGATCCGACGCACGACGCCGAGCAGCCAGTTCTCGCCACCCTCGGGCTGCAGCGCGAGCAACGCGCCGACGCGCAGCCAATCGCCCTTCACCTGCTGCACGAGCGCGCCCATGCCGCCGGCGCTCACGTTCTCGGCGATCCAGCTCTCGAGGTGCGAGGCGTCGAAGGAGAGCGAGGCGCCCGGCGACAGCGCGTCGAGCACGCCGTCGAAGCCCCAGGCGACGGTGAGCCGTGACTTCACGCGATGCCGCGGGTGCTTGCGCTCGAGCGGCGCGGGCGACCAGTGCGCAGCCAGGTGCTCGAGCACGCGCAGCACCTGCTCGGCCGGATAGGCGCCGCTCAGGTTCACGCTCGCGGGCACCTCGTGCGTCGCCTGGATCGCGCGATCGAGAGCGTCGATCTCGGACAAGGCCTCGCCCGCGCCGAAATAGCGCAGCGATTTCACCTCGGGCGGCGGCCGCGCGTGGCGCAGCGGCGGAGCGCTCGCCGCGAGGTCGATCCAGTATGGCGTGTCGCCGCGCGGCTCGCTCGTCAGCAGGAATCGTGGCGCGAAGTGCCCGATCAGGCGCTCGCAGAGCTCGATCTCGAGCGGCAGCAGGCTGTCCGGCGACGAGGCCGACAGCATCACCACGCGCAGGAACTCCTGCTCCGGGGTCGACTCGCCGGGGACGCCCGGATACATCGCGACACTGCTTCTCGCGTAGCGCCGGCTCTCGGCGAGCGAGTAGCTGCCCACGGCCATGCGCCAGAGCTGCGGATCCACCGGGCCGTAGCGCACGTGCAGCCATTTCATCTGCGCGGCGAGCGCGCGCAGCGCCCGCACCGTGATGCCCGGCAGCTGGCCCTTCAACTCGTCCGCGCCCTTGGCGCCGGTGACGAACCCCTCCAGCGCCCCGACGAACGCCAGGGTCGCATTGCGCGCGAATCCGTGCAGCGCGGTCCAGAGCCGGTTCTCCTGCTGCTTGGAAAGCCGCGGCGTGGAGAGGTACTCGCGGGCGAGCTTGCGCGCGGGCGCTTGCGCCGCCTCGTCGAGCATCAGGGCAAGCGCGACCCGATGGTCGGCCCTGAACTGCTGCTCGGTCCGCACCGACTCGAACCAGTGGTTGATCTCGTCGAGCGCGCGCACGGCGTCGCCGGCCGGGAGCTCGCGCAGCAGGCGCTCCGCCTCCCTGAGATCGGCCATCGGGTGATCGGACCTGGCGCCGCCGAAGATCTTGAGCATCGGTCTCCCCCAGGCGCGAATTGTATGCATGCCAGATGCATAATGCGCAACCCGCCCTTCGGGCGGGCCGTGCCCGCGATCACGGTCGCCGCGGGGGCAGATGGGAGTCCTGGTGCTGGCGCGCGGACTCGAACCGCGGACCTACTGATTACGAATCAGTTGCTCTACCAGCTGAGCTACGCCAGCGGCGCCGGTGTGAGGCGCGCGTGCGCCGCGGGGTGCCTGACGCGGGCGCGCGGCGGCGATTATAGCAGCGCGCCCGTGGCCGCTGCCCTATGCCTGCGGCCGCGTGCGGATGATGACGTCGACGCCGTCGGTGACCGTGCCCGGCGGCAGCGGCGGCAGTCCCTCGATGCGGACCGCATCGACCGGAATGTCCGTGAGCTCGCCCGTGACGACGTCGTAGAAGTGATGGTGGGGCGCGGTGTTGGGGTCGTAGAACACCTTCGCCGGATCCACGACGAGCTCCCGGATCAGCTTGTGCTCCAGGAAGAGCCGCAGCGTGTTGTACACGGTGGCCTTCGACGCCTCGGCGTGCCGTGCGTTGACCAGCGCAAGGATCTGATCGGCCGAGAGGTGCTCGCCCCGATCGAAGAGAGCGTGTGCGATCTCGATGCGCTGGTGCGTCGGCGCGATGCCGTGCGCGCGCAGGCGCCCGGCGATCTGCTCCCGCGTGATCGGGGCGCGAGTCGGCCGGCTCCGGGTAATCGGCTGAAATCCCATGACATTAATGATAATGCACCAATTGGACTTTGTCTAACACCACCCTTTGACAGCGTTTCCGCGCCGCGCGCTGCGCCGCTCCGTCCCGGAGACGCCGGACGGACGCGAACCCGTGCCCTCTTGCGCGGCACTTCCGGGAACGGCAACCTCGCTCGGCGGCCCAGGCCGCCACCCGGCCACGCGTGAAATAGTTCCGCTTCCTGCGAGTGCGCGCGCCGCTCGTTCCCCGCGAGCGGCCGGCCATCGGGCCGCGCTGGCGCTTTGCCGAGCCAACCCTATGATGCAAGCGTCCTTTGAGGGAGATCACGATGAGCGCCCAACGCGGATTCACCCTGCTCGAACTGATGATCGTGGTCGCGGTCATCGGCATCCTCGCGATGATCGGCCTGCCGAGCTACTCGGACTATGTCAAGCGCGGCAAGATCGCCGAGGCGACGTCCTCCCTGGCGAACGTCCGGAACAAGCTGGAGCAGTACTTTCTCGACAACCGCACCTACGTGGGCGCGGACGCGGCGAACCTGCCCTGCGACGCCGCGGTGCTGAGCGCGGGCAAGAAGCACTTCACCTACGCCTGCAGCAACCTCGGCAGCTCGACCTACACGGTGACCGCCACCGGCGCCGCGAGCGAGGGGATGACGGGCTTCACCTACACGATCGACCAGCAGAACACCCGGCAGACGACCGCGGCGCCGACCGGCTGGGCCGCTTCGGCGATGCCGGCCAGCTGCTGGATCACGAAGAAGGGCGGCGTATGCTGATCCGGCGCCCCCGCGGCTTCACCATCATCGAGCTCATGGTGGGGCTCGTTCTCCTCGGCGTGCTCGTCACCCTGGCGCTGCCGAGCTTCACCCAGATGCTGCAGAACACGAAGCTGCGCGCCGGGGCCGAGGCGATCACGAACGGGCTGCAGCTCGCCCGCAGCCAGGCGCTGCGGCGCAACCAGCCGGTCGAGTTCCTGCTCACCAGCGACGATCCGATCGCGGACAACGCCGGCGGCCCGGCCGTCACCACGAACGGCCCGCACTGGATGGTGCGCACCAACGCCGGCGCCGCCGGCTTCAGCTTCGTGCAGGGCCACTCCGGGTTCGAGGGCAGCAGCCAGGCCGCCGGTACCCAGGTGCAGATCGCGGCGGTGGTGCCGTCGTCCCCGGCGGCCGTCACTGCCGGCACGGTCACCTTCAATCCGATGGGGCGCGCGGAGCTCACCGCGGACGCGACGTTCGACGTCTCGAACCCGGCCGGCGGCGCGTGCAAGACCGCCGGCGGGAACGAGCCGATGCGCTGCCTGCGCGTGGTCGTGACGCCGGGCGGCCGGGTCCGGATGTGCGACCCGGCGGTCGCCGATGCGACCGACACGCGCGCGTGCTGAGGAGCCGGCGATGAAACCGACACGCAGACACTCGCAGGCGGGCATGATGCTGCTCGAGGCCCTGATCGGCATCCTGATCTTCTCGATCGGGATCCTCGCGCTCGTCGCGATGCAGGCGCGCTCGATCAACGTGCTCGCCGACGCCCAGTACCGCATCGAGGCGGTGAACCTCGCGAACCGGCTCCTCTCGCAGATGTGGGTGAACGCCGATCGCTCCAACCCCGTGGCGATGACGAACTCGCTCCTCAACTTCGCGCACCAGACCGATACCCCGCCGGACACGTGCAATTTCAGCGGCGGCGCGGCGGCGAGCCCGGTCGTGACCGCCTGGGCCGACATGATCAACGACGCCGCCAACGCGGGCGCGAAGCCGCTGCTGCCCGGCTCGGATGCGACCATGCAGCAGGTCCTGGTGGACACCGGCAACGCGAACCGCGTCATCGTCACCGTGTGCTGGCGCGCGCCGAACGACACCACGCCGCACCGCCACACCGTGGTCGGCTACATCAACTAGGCGGGGGCGAGCCATGCACGCACGCAGCATCATCGAACGCGCGGCCCGCCGCGAGCGCGGCTTGAGCCTCGTCGAGATCCTGGTCGGCGTGCTGATCGGCATGATCGGCATCGTCGTCATGTTCCAGGTGCTCGGGGTGGCCGAGGCGCAGAAACGCAACACCACCCAAGGCGCCGACGCCCAGAGCTCCGGCGCGATCGGCCTCTTCGCGATGCAGGAGGACGTGCAGCTCGGCGGCTACGGCCTCAGCGTCGCCGGCGACCAGCAGATCGGGTGCGTGGTGGACGCCTACAACGCGAGCGCGCCCGTCCCGAACGTCGACTTCGGGCTCTACCCGGTCGAGATCGTGCAGGGCGCCGGCGGCGCGCCGGACCAGATTCGGGTGCTGTACGGCAATTCCGCCTACTTCGTTGCCACGCGTACGTTCACCGCCTCCACCGCCACGAGCAAGACCATGGACAGCGCCGGGCGCGCCGGCTTCGAGATCGGCGACAAGGTGGTGTTCGTCGGCGAGGGCGCCGCGCCGCAGTGCATGTTGCAGCAGATCACCGGCCGGCCGGTCGCCGTCCCCCTCGAGATCGACCATGCGCAGGGCGGGAATCCTTTCAACCAGGGCGGCGTCGGTGCAGCGTTTGCCGCCACCGCGGGCTTTGCGTACAACCTCGGCCCATCGCCGCGCCGCAACGTCTGGCGCATCACGACCGCCGCCGATCCGCAGGGGCCGAACCGCCTGGTCGTCTCGGACGCGACCTTCGGCACGGGCACGGTCGTCGAGATGTCCGACGGGATCGTCAACCTGCAGGCCGAATACGGCGTGGACGCGAACGGCAACAACGTCGTCGAGGACGGCGAGTGGACCACCGCGACCCCGGCCGGCGCCAACTGGCGCAACGTGCGCGCGATCCGCGTTGCGCTCCTCGCTCGGAGCGCGCAGTACGACAAGACCGCGTGCAGCCCCAACCCGCGGTGGACGAGCGGTGCGAGCGGCGCCCTCGTGCTCACCAACTTCGCCATGACCGACGTGAACGGCGCGGCCGACTCCTTCGGCGGGTGTGCCGAGAGCCCGGCCAGTCCCAACAACTGGCGGCGCTACCGCTACAGCGTCTACGAGACCGTCATTCCGCTCCGCAACATGATCTGGGGGACCGCGCCATGAGGCAGCCTCGCACCCTGGCACGTGCACGCCTTTCGCTCGTCGCGGCCGCGCGCCGGTCGCAACGCGGGGTGGTGCTCTTCATCGCGCTCATCGTGCTGGTGGCGATGACGATGGTCGGCCTCGCGGTCATGCGCGCCTCCGGCGGCTCGACGCTGCTCGCCGGCAACCTCTCGTTCCGGCAGAACGCCACGATCGCCGGTGACCTCGGCCTCGAGGCGGCGCGGGCGTGGCTCACGGCGCAGGGCCCCGTGACCCTCGAGAACAACGATGCGGCGAGCGGCTATTACGCGACCTGGGACAAGGCCTTCAACCCGGTCACGCTGCCGCTCGCGAGCTGGCACGACCCCGTGCTCGCCACCGATGCCGCCGGCAACAAGGTCCGCTACGTGATTCACCGCATGTGCGCGCTCGCCGGCGCCATCACGCTGCCCTCCGCACCGCCCAACCAGGAGTGCGTGACGCTCGCCGACCCCGGCAAGAGCGGCTCGAAGGGCGGCGTGACCTACGGCGAGAAGGCACTCACCGGCACCTCGCAGCCCTACTACCGGATCACCGCACGCATCGACGGCCCCAAGAACACCGTCAGCTACGTGCAGGCAATGATGTACTGAACCCGCAAAGGATGAGGGAATCCAAGTGTCCAGGAGGTTCCAGATGAATGCCAGGCCTCGCATCCCGAGCTCCCGCGTGCGGCGCATCCGGCGGATCGTCGCCGGGGCGACGCTCTTCACCTTCCTCGCGACGCCGCCGTACGCGATGGCCGCGCTCACCGACATCGCGAACTCGCCGCTCGCGAGCTCGTCGACCGCGCAGATCCCGCCGAACGTCATGTTCATCCTCGACGCCTCGGGCAGCATGGACTCGACCTACATGCCGGACGACGCGCAAAGCTACGACGGCGACACCGGCGGCAAGAGCTACCTCTGCAACACGATCTACTACAACCCGGCGAACACTTACCAGCCGGCGAAGAATGCGGACGGGACCGACTTCCCCAACGCGAGTTTCACCAATGCGGAGTACGACCCCTTCCCCTCGAACAACCCGGGCGGATCGGTGGACTTGAGCAAGAATTTCCAGCCGAACAGCTCCTCCTCGAAGGAGCCGGCGTACTACTACGCATGGACACCGAAGGTGGCGGGAACGCTGCCGAACAACAACGACTGCGGCGCGAACTCCAGCAGCAACTACCCACATACGGTGACCACCGCGAACGGCACCTGGACCAAGGTCCGCATCAACACCGCGACCGAGCAGCAGAACTTCGCGAACTGGTTCCAGTACTACCGCACGCGGATGATGATGATGAAGAGCGCGGCGGGCCGCGCCTTCGTCGGCCTGAACGACACCTTCCGCGTGGGCTTCATCACGATCTGCCCGGACGGCTCGAGCTGCGGCAACGACACCACGACCGTCACCGTGAAGCCGGCCTACTACCTCAAGATCGACAACTTCACCCCGACGCAAAAGGCGAACTGGTTCGCCAAGTTCTACCAGCAGGTGCCCAACAGCTGGACGCCGCTCCGCCAGGCGCTCTCGCGCGTCGGCCGCCACTACGCCGGCATCACGACCGGGATCAACCAGGGCATGCCGGACGACCCGATCCAGTTCTCCTGCCAGCAGAACTTCGCGATCCTCACGACCGACGGCTACTGGAACTACGGCTACGGCCAGAAGACCAACGGGCAGACGATGGACAACCAGGACGCGAACCTCGGCGTCACTCCGCTGCCGATGTACGACGGCGGGCCGGTCAACACGGTCACGGTCGTCACCAACAACCAGGAGACCTACCAGTCGCGAACTTCGGGGCTCCCGTCCTGCTCGCCGTTGGGCAATCGCAAGACCTATCAGACGCGCGTTCAAACCGTCACGACCACAGTGAAGCAGGACGGAACGACGTCCACCGGCACGAGCTACGGACCGACGACCTCGACCAACGTGTGCGACTCCAAGACGTCCGGCTGGACGACGGTGAGCTCTACGACGGGCAGTCCGAGCTTCGTGGCGACCGGCGGCGTCGGCAACACCCTCGCCGACGTGGCCGAGTACTACTACCACACCGACCTGCGTCCGGCCGGCGCGAAGAACGCCGCGGGCGACGACGTCAGCAAGGACGACGTGCCGCAGGCCGGCACCGGGACCGAGGACGACAAGGCGCAGTGGCAGCACATGACGACCTTCACGGTGGGCCTCGGCCTCTCGGGCCAGCTCAACTTCACGCCCGACTACAAGTCAGGCACCGGCGACTTCTCGGCGCTCCGCGCCGGCACGAAGGGCTGGCCAAACCCGAACCCGTCGAACTCGGGCAGCGGCAACACGAACGATCAGAAAGCCCGGATCGACGACCTCTGGCACGCCGCGGTGAACGGGCGCGGGCAGAATTTCAGCGCCACCGACCCGACCTCGCTCGCGGTCTCGCTGCAGACGGCGCTCTCGGCGATCCAGGTGCGGCTCTCCGCGGCCGCGGCCGCGGCGACCTCGAGCCTCGAGCCGACGCTGACCGACCGCCTCGTCTTCACGCCGACCTACACGACCGGCGACTGGTCCGGCGACATCCAGGCGCACGAGATCGACCTCTCGACCGGCGCCGTGCTCCCGGCGACCGTCTGGTCGGCGCAGGCGAAGCTCGACGCGCGCACCAAGGCGGCGTGCGACGGGCGCACGATCTACCTGCATCGCCCGGGCTCCGGAGGATCGAACCTGGTGAACTTCGCCTGGAACACTTCGACCTGCGACGGCGCGGGTAACCCGACCGGCTCGCCGGCGACCAACCTCGACCCGACCGAGCAGGCGTACTTCGGTGCGAGCCAGGTGGCGGACTTCACGCAGTGGGGCCTCATGACCGACGGCACCAACGCGACGGTCGACCAGCGCACCGCGGCGGCCGGCGCGAACCTGGTGAACTTCGTCCGCGGCCAGCGCGGCCTCGAGGACTTCCAGCCGAACAGCGCGACCAGGCTCTACCGCGCGCGCAAGCACGTGCTGGGCGACGTCGTGAACTCGCAGCCGGTGTACGTGCGCCAGCCGTACTTCGACTACGCGGACACCGGCTACGACACCTTCAAGACCTCCTACGCGAGCCGCACACCGATCGTCTACGCGGCGGCGAACGACGGCATGCTGCACGCCTTCTATTCCGGCACGTCGGTCGCGGACACCCAGGGCGGCGAGGAGGCCTGGACGTTCATTCCGCGCGCGGTGCTGCCGCGGCTCCACCGGCTGGCGGACACCAACTGGGCGAAGCTGCACGAGTACACCGTGGACGCGACTCCCGCGGTGGGTGACGTGTTCGATACGGCGGGCGGCACCTGGAAGACCATCCTCGTCGGCGGTCTGAGCAAGGGCGGCCGGGCCTACTACGCGCTCGACGTCACCGACCCGACGAACCCGAAGGCGCTGTGGGAGTTCGCGGCGTCCACCACCTGCTTCGGCCCGACCAACAAGTTCTCCGACTGCGATCTCGGCTACAGCTACGGCAACCCGGTGATCAGCAAGCTGGAGGACGGGCGGTGGGTCGTGTTCGTCACCTCCGGCTACAACAACGTGAGCCCGGGCGACGGCAAGGGCTACCTCTACGTCCTCAACGCCATGACCGGCGAGATCCTCTACAAGATCGGCACCGGCGCCGGCGACACGACCACGCCGAGCGGGCTCGCCAAGATCCGCAACTGGGTGAGCGGCAACGCGTCACAGAACAACACCACGGCGCGGGTGTACGGCACCGATCTCCTCGGCAACATCTGGCGCTTCGACGTGAACGACTCGGTGGACTCGAGCGGCAATCCGATCATGCCGCCCGCGGGACGCGAGGCGACGCTGCTCGCGACCGTGAAGGACGCGACCGGCACGCCGCAGCCGCTCACGACGCGGCCCGAGCTCGCCGAGGTGGGCAGCCCGCCCGCACCGTTCGTCTACGTGGCCACCGGGCTGTATCTCGGCGCGACCGACGTGTCGAGCACACAGAAGCAGAGCATCTACGCGATCCGCGACCCGCTCACCACGGCCTCGCCGGCGTACACGGACCTGCGGGCCGCGCTGAAGAAGCTCGACATGAGCATGGTCGGCACCGACCGGTTCGTGACCTGCGACGCCAAGACCGGGAACTGCGATTCGACGAAGGGCTGGTACGTCGACCTCGCCGACAGCGGCGAGCGCGTGAACGTCGACATGAAGCTCCAGCTCGGGACGCTGGTGGTGGCCTCCAACGTGCCCGGCAACTCGGCGTGCGAGCCGGGCGGCTACAGCTACAAGAACTACTTCGACTACTCGACCGGCCTCTCGCCCGCGGGCGCCACACAACCGGTCGGATCGAAGCTCTCGAGCGCGCTCGCGGTCGGGATCAACGTGATCCGGCTGCCCGACGGGCGGATCGTCGTGATCGGCATGGACTCGAGCGGCACGCCGCAGACGTTCAACGCGCCGATCGCCTCGGGCGCGCCGAGCGGCAAACGCGTCACCTGGCGGGAGATCACGCAGTAGCGGCAAGAGATCTTCCCGCCCAGCGGGCCCGCGCGTGACGCCGTCGTCACGCGCGGGCTTTTTCTTGCCGGGCGGCGATCCGCGAGACCGCGTTCGCCAGACGGTGCAACCGACCGCCCGGCGTCGCGTCGGTGGCCGAGCCTGCGAAATGACCTGCGCCCCGACGCCTACCAGCTCGTTCGCTCGATGCCAGGCACCGCGTCGAAGTGCTGATCCCGGCTCAGCACGGGCATCCCGTGCTGGATCGCGAGCGCTGCGATCCAGGCGTCGTTGGCCGGAATCGGGCGGCCCGATCGCCTGAGCGCCACCCGCAGCGCGGCATAGGCGACGGCGGTCGCGTCGGTCACCGCGAGGACGTCGAAGCGAGGCAGCTCGGACGCAAGCCATGCTTCGTAGGCCGAGCGATGCCGGGACTCCGCGATGCCGTAGCGGAACTCGCCGAGCACGATGGCCGGAATCGCCGCGCGCGCCTGCCGGCGCAGCACCTCCCCCACCTCGGCGTCGCCATCCACGAAAGCGGACAGCGCGTTGGTATCTAGGATCACGCCCGATCCTCGGGCTCGATCACCTCGAAGGCTTCGTCGATCCGCGCCTGAATGCGCGCCGTCTCCCGGCGCAGGCGGCGCAGCTTGCCGAATCCCCGCATCCACTCGGGCTCGCCGGCGTGCGCCCTGCCCGTGTCGGCGGCGAGCTTCTCCTGCAGCGCCTCGGTCACGAGCTGCTTCAGCGTCTGGCCGCGCTCGGCGGCCTTGGACTTGGCCCTGCGGAACAGCGGATCCGGAATCTCGATGGTCGTCTTCATGCCGCCCATATTACCGTATTTACGGCTCGCGGCGCGAGCGCCGGATCGCGGGCGCCTACGCGTGCAATCCCTTTGGCAGCGGGAAGCTGACGTGCTCGGCGACGCCCGCCAGCGTGCGCACGCGGCCGGCGCCGAGCGCCTTCAGGCGGTCGATCACGTCCTGCACCAGCACCTCGGGCGCGGAGGCGCCGGCGGTGACGCCGACGCGCCGCTTGCCTTCGAGCCACTCGGCGCGCAGGTCGGCGGCATCATCGACCATGTACGCGGGCACGCCCATGTTCTGCGCGACTTCGCGCAGGCGGTTGGAGTTCGAGCTGTTCGGCGATCCGACGACGATCACGAGGTCGGCCTCGCGCGCGAGCAGCTTCACCGCGTCCTGGCGGTTCTGCGTCGCGTAGCAGATGTCGTCCTTCTTCGGCCCGATGATCTCCGGAAAGCGCCGCCGGAGCGCCGCCACGATCGCGGCGGCGTCGTCCACCGAGAGCGTGGTCTGGGTGACGTAGGCGAGCTTCTCAGGGTCCCGCACCACGAGCCGCGCCACGTCGCCGACGTTCTCGACGAGGTGCATCCCGCCGGTGGACTGCCCCATCGTGCCCTCCACCTCGGGGTGGCCGCGGTGGCCGATCATCACGACCTCGCGCGCCTCGGCGCGGCGCTTCGCGAGCTCGACGTGCACCTTGGTCACGAGCGGGCAGGTGGCGTCGAACACGCGCAGCCCGCGCGCGGCCGCCTCCTTCTGCACCGCCTTCGATACGCCGTGCGCGGAGAATATCACGGTGGCGCCCGGCGGCACCTCCGCCAGCGCCTCGACGAACACGGCGCCCTTCGCGCGCAGGCGGTCGACGACGAAGCGGTTGTGCACGATCTCGTGGCGCACGTAGATCGGCGCGCCGTGGCGTTCGAGCGCGTGCTCGACGATCTCGATCGCGCGGTCGACGCCGGCGCAGAAGCCGCGGGGGTTGGCGAGGATGATTTCCATGAATGACGCGCGCGCCGGCTCGGCGACGATTCTAGCATCGCGCCTCGCGCCGGATCCCTACCCCGAGGCGCGGGTTTTGCGTCGCCCCGCGAGCAGCGTGTCCGCGATCACGAGCGCGGCGCCGACGGTGATCGCGGAGTCGGCCGCGTTGAACGCCGGCCAGTGCCACCCGCGCGCGTGGAAATCGAGGAAGTCCACCACCTTCCCCAGGAGCACGCGGTCGTAGAGGTTGCCGAGCGCGCCGCCGAGGATCGCAGCGAGGCCGGCGCAGAAGAGCGTGTCGCGGCCGTGGCGCCGCAGCAGATAGAGGATCACGGCCGCGGCGACGGCGCCGATCCCGATGAAGAACTCCCGCTGCCATCCCGAGGCGCCCGCGAGGACGCTGAACGCCGCGCCGGTGTTGAACACCAGCACCAGGTTGAAGAAGCCGGTGACCGGAACGACCTCGCCCGGCGCGATGCTCGATCGGATCGCGGCCTTCGTCAGCTGGTCGAGCACGGCGACGGCGAGCGCGATGGCGAGCCAGGCGGCGACCCGGAGCCAGCTCGCCCGCCCGCCGGCACCGCCGCGAGGCTCGTCCTGCAACCGCGAGGGCTGCGAGGCGGGTGCGCTCATGCGTAGCGGCGCGGCTCGCCCGCGCCGAAGAGATTCGCGACGCAGCGACCGCAGAGCGCCGGGTGCGCCGGATCGGCGCCGACGTCGGCCCGGTAGTGCCAGCAGCGGTCGCACTTCGCATGCGGACTGGGCGTTGCCGTGACCCCTTCGGCCGCCGCGTCGGGCGCCTCCGCCACCGCCGCCTGCGAGGTGATGAGCACGAAGCGCAGGTCGTCGCCGAGGTGCGCGGCCGCCGCGTAGCGCTCGCCCGCCGCCCGCACCTCGACGTGCGCCTGCAGCGACGACCCGATCTTGCCCGCCGCGCGCAGTGCCTCGAGCGCCTTCGCCACCTCGCCGCGCAGATCGCGCAGCAGCTGCCAGCGCGCGATGAGCTGCGGCGCCTCGGGGATCTCCGGGAAGCGGTGCCAGACGTGCAGGAGCAGGCTGTCGTCCGCGTTGCCCGTGAACACCGCCCACGCCTCCTCGGCGGTGAACGACAGGATCGGCGCCATGAGGCGGAGCAGGCCGTGCGTGACGTGCCAGAGGGCGCTCTGCGCCGAGCGCCGCGCCTTCGAGTCGGCCTGCGCGGTGTAGAGCCGGTCCTTCAGGATGTCGAGATAGAACGCGCCGAGATCCTCGGAGGCGAAGGTCTGCAGCTTCTGCGCGATCAGGTGGAACTCGTAGCGCGCGTAGTGCGCGACGAGCTCCTCCTGGAAGGCGGCCGCGAGCGCGACGGCATAGCGGTCGATCTCGAGCCACTCCGCGGCGGGGAGCGCGTCCCTGGCGTGGTCGAAGTCCGAGAGGTTGGCGAGCAGGAAGCGCAGCGTGTTCCGGATCCGGCGGTAGCTCTCCACCACCCGCTTCAGGATCTCGTTCGAGATCGAGAGCTCGCCCGAGTAGTCGGTCGCGCCGACCCACAGCCGCAGGATCTCCGCGCCGAGCGTGTCCGAGACCTCCTGCGGCGCGATGACGTTGCCGCGCGACTTCGACATCTTGTGGCCTGCCCCGTCGACGACGAAGCCGTGGGTGAGGAGGCTCTCGTAGGGCGCGCGCCCATCGATCGCGCACGCGGTGAGGAGCGACGAGTGGAACCAGCCGCGGTGCTGGTCCGAGCCCTCGAGGTAGAGGTCCGCCGGCCACTTGAACCGCTCCGGCTCCCGCCGCATCACGGTGAAGTGCGTGGTGCCCGAGTCGAACCAGACGTCGAGCGTGTCGTCGAGCTTGACGTACTCGCGCGCGTCCACGCCGAAGTCGGCCGCGCTCATCGCGAACCAGGCCTCGATGCCGCCCCGCTCGACCGCCTGCGCCGCGCGCTCGAGGAGCGCCGGCGTGTCCGGATGCAGCGCGCCGGTCTCGCGATGCACGAAGAACGGGATCGGCTCGCCCCAGTTCCGCTGGCGCGAGATGCACCAGTCGGGCCGGTTCGCGATCATGCCGTGCAGCCGCGCCTGCCCCCACGCCGGATAGAACCGCGTGGCGTTCACCGCGTCGAGCGCGGTCTCCCGCAGGGTGCGGCCGTCCGCGCGCGCGAGCTCCATGCCGATGAACCACTGCGTGGTCGCGCGGAAGATGATCGGGGTCTTGTGGCGCCAGCAGTGCGGGTAGCTGTGCGTGAGCTTCGCGCGCGCGAGGAGCGCTCCGCGGCGCTCGAGTTCGCCGATCACCACGGCGTTCGCGTCCCAGACCAGCATGCCGCCGACGAGGCCGACGCTCGCGAAGAACCGGCCGTCGTCGCCCACCGGATTGTCCACGGGCAACTGGTAGTGCTGCCCGATCTCGTAGTCCTCGACGCCGTGCGCCGGTGCGGTGTGCACGAGCCCGGTGCCCGCCTCGAGCGTGACGTGCCCGCCGGCGATCACCGGGACCTGCCGGTCGTAGAGCGGGTGCCGCAGGCCGACGCCCTCGAGCGCCGCGCCCTTGGCGGTCGCGAGCACCTCGCCTTGCAGGCCGTAGCGCCCGAGCGCCGCGGGCGCGAGATCCGCAGCCAGCACGAGGAGCCCCTTGGCGGTGCGCGAGAGCTGGTACTGCAACTCCGGGTGCACGCACACCGCCTGGTTCGCGGGGATCGTCCACGGGGTGGTGGTCCAGATCACCGCGTACGCGGTGTCCGCCGGCAGGCGCGCGAGGCCGAACGCACGCGCGAGCGCGTCCCGGCCGGTCACCTCGAACGCGACGTCGATCGCATCGGAGACGCGGTCCTCGTATTCGACCTCGGCCTCGGCGAGCGCCGAGCCGCAGTCGATGCACCAGTTCACCGGCTTCTGGCCGCGGAAGAGCAGCCCGGAGGCGAGGACGCGGCCGAGCGCGCGGATCTCCTCGCCCTCGGTGCGGAAGTCCATCGTCTGGTACGGCGCGTCCCAGTCGCCCAGCACGCCGAGCCGGATGAAGTCGCGCTTCTGCCGCTCGATCTGCTCGGCGGCGTACGCGCGCGAGAGCGCCCGCGCCCGGTTGCCCGGCAGGTCCTTGCCGTGGAGCTTCTCGATCTGGTGCTCGATCGGCAGGCCGTGGCAGTCCCAGCCCGGCACGTACGGCGCGTCGAAGCCCGCCAGCTGCTTCGACTTGACGATCATGTCCTTCAGGATCTTGTTCACCGCGTGGCCGATGTGGATGTCGCCGTTCGCGTACGGCGGCCCGTCGTGCAGGACGAACCGCGGGCGTCCGGCGGAGGCGGCGCGGATCCGCTCGTAGAGCTTCGTTTCCTGCCACCGCCGGATCCACTGCGGTTCGCGCTGCGCGAGGTCGCCCCGCATCGGGAACGGCGTGTCCGGGAGGTTCAGCGTCTTCTTGTAGTCGGCCATTGCCTTGCTCGTGTCAGCCCTGGTTCACTCCGCGGCGGCGAGCGCCGCGCGCGCGGCGTCGCAGTCGCGGGCGATCTGCGCGCGCAGCGTCTCGAGATCGGGATACTTCTCCTCGTCGCGGAGCTTCTGCACGAACTCCACGCGCAGGTGGCGCCGGTACAGGTCGCCCGAGAAGTCGAAGAGATGCGCTTCCAGCGTCGCCCGGTGGTCCGACTTCACCGTCGGCCGCATCCCGAGGCTCGCCACGCCGTGGCGCGGTCGCTCGGCAACGCCGTGCACGCGCACCGCGAAGATGCCCATGAGCGGCGGCCGATTGTGCTTGAGCTGCACGTTCGCGGTCGCGAACCCGAGCGCGCGTCCCAGCTTGTCGCCGTGCACCACGCGCCCGCTGATGCTGTAGTGGCGGCCGAGGAGCTCGCGCGCGCGCGCGAGATCGCCGCGCGCCAGGGCGTCGCGCACGGCCGAGCTCGATACCCGCACCGCGCCGAGGCTCACGCTCGGCATCGCCTCGACGTCCAAGCGGTGAGCGGGCGCGAGCTGCCGCAGGAGCGCGAGGTCGCCGGCACGCCTGGCGCCGAAGCGGAAGTCATCGCCGACCAGCAGCCAGCGCGCGCTGAGCGCCCGCACGAGCATGCGGCGCACGAATTCCTCGGCCGGCAGCGCGGCGAAGACGCGCGCGAAGCGCTGCACGTGGACGTGCTCCACGCCGTGCGCGGCAAGCAGCTCGAGCTTCTCGCGCAGGCTGGTGAGCCGCGTCGGCGCCGCGGCCGGGGCGAAGAACTCGCGCGGATGCGGCTCGAACGTGAGCACGCTCGCCAGCAGGCCGCGCGCGCGCGCGGCGCCGGCGAGGCGCGCAAGCATCGCCTGGTGACCCTTGTGAACGCCGTCGAAATTGCCGATCGTGAGCGCGATCGGCCGATCGAGCCGCGGCGCAAGCCCTCGCGTGACGAGCACGGCGCGAACTCCCGTTCAGCACTGCAAAAGCGTTGAATTTTAGCGGCTTTTGCGGCTTGCCGTCACTGCCGTTGGCAAGGCGCGGCCCGTCGCGCTCAATGCAGGCGCGCGCAAGCCGCGCGCAGCCCGACGATCCGCTCGTGCATCTCGGCCGCGTCGGCCGCCTCCGGCGCACGGCGCACGTAGTTCGACAGGTCGGCGAGCGCGGCGCGGAAGCACTGCATGTTCTGATGCACGAGTCCCCGGTCGCGCAGCTCCTCGGCGGACTCGGGGACCACCAGCAGCATCCGGTTCATCACCGCGAGCGCCTGCGGGTAGCGCTCGGCCTCCAGGTAGATCGCCTTCAGGTTGCGCAGCATGCGCGCGACGATCTGCCGCGGCGTGGCCGTCTCCAAGAGCTCCGCGACGTCGATCTCCGCGACGCGCTCCCCGGGTACGAGCCGCGCCAGCCGCCCGCGCAGGTCGTCGAGCGACTGCGACGCGCCCCCGGCGAATGGATCGAGCACGAGCTGGCCGCGGTTCAGTCGCAGCGTCACCAGGAAGTGCCCCGGGAAGGACACGCCCTGCAGCCGCAGCCCCACCCGGCGCCCGACCTCCAGGTAGACGATCGAGAGCGTGATCGGGATGCCGGTGCGCCGCGCGAGCACCTC
Source organism: Burkholderiales bacterium (assembly GCA_020848075.1). GTDB lineage: Bacteria > Pseudomonadota > Gammaproteobacteria > Burkholderiales > SG8-39 > JAABRB01. The sequence continues at coordinate 34,614 of JADLAV010000083.1, read as the reverse complement.
GTTCAGGTAGCTGTTGCGCGGGTCGTAATAGGCGTCGACGTTCCCGTTGAACTGCAGCTCCTCGAAGAGATGGTGATTGAGGGCCGCCACGCGCTGCTCGGGGAAGGCATCGGCCGCCAGGCGGGCGCGCACCGTTGCCGCCATCGCCTCGAGCTCTCCGAGGCAGCGCGCGGCGTCCACGTCCGGGTACTCGTCCTCGGCCACCATCAGGCAGACCTCGGCGAGGTTGAAGTGGTCGCGGGTGACGAGCTCCGCGAAGCGATCGAGTCTGACGGTCAAGACGTTCCGGCCGGCCGTGGGTTCAGGCCGCCCGCCGCGAGAAATCGCGCGGGCGGAATCCGAGCGCCCATAGTGCACCGAAGTACGTCACCATGCCAAGCCCCACCAGAGCGCTCAGGGCGAGCGCTCGCTGCCGTCCGGGCACGGCGATCCACCATGCCTCGGACCCCATGGCGAGCCACAGCGCGAGCCCCATCGCCGCGAGCGCCGCGAGCACCTTGGCGATGAAGGCGCGCCAGCCAGGCTGCGGCGCGTAGATGCCGTCGCCGCGCAGGCGGCGGTAGAGCAGCGCGGCGTTCAGGCATGCGCCGAGCCCGATCGCAAGGGCGAGGCCGGCGTGGCGGAGCGGGTAGATGAACGCGACGTTCATCAACTGCGTCGCGACGAGGGTGACGATCGCGATCCGCACCGGCGTGCGGATGTTCTGCCGCGCGTAGAAGCCCGGCGCGAGGACCTTCACGAGAATCAACCCAGCGAGGCCGACGCTGTAGGCAGCGAGCGCCTGGCGCGTCATGGCGAGGTCGTTCGGCGTGAACTCGCCATAGAAGAAGAGCGTGGCGATCAGCGGAACCGCCAGCACGGCGAGCGCGAGCGCCGCCGGCAGGGCGAGGAGCAGCGTGAGGCGCAGGCCCCAGTCGAGCAGCTTCGAGTACTCCTCGCCCGCGGCCTGCGAGTGGTACTTCGCGAGACTCGGCAAGAGGATCGTGCCGAGCGCCACGCCGAGCAGGCCGGTCGGGAATTCCATCAAGCGGTCAGCGTAATACAGCCACGACACGCTGCCCGTCCGCAGGAACGACGCGAAGATCGTGTTGAGCAGCAGGCTCAGCTGGGCGACCGACACGCCGATCACCGCCGGTCCCATCAGCTTGAGGATGCGGCGCACCGCCGGATCGCGAGGCGCGAAACGCAGGCGGGGCAGCATGCCGATGCGCGCGAGGAACGGCAGCTGCAGCGCGAGCTGCAGGATCCCACCCACGAGCACCGCCCACGCGAGCACCATCGCCGGCGGATCGAAGTACGGCGCGGCGAAGAGCGCCGCGACGATGAAGCTCACGTTGAGCAGCGTCGGCGTGATCGCGGGCACCGCGAAGCGGCTCCATGTGTTCAGCACTCCACCCGCGAGCGACACGAGCGAGATGAACAGGATGTAGGGGAAGGTCACGCGCAGCATCGCGACCGTCAGCTCGAACTTCGCCGGCGTTTCGGCGAAGCCCGGTGCGCTCACGTAGACGATCGCCGGCGCGAGCAGGATGCCGAGCAAGGTCGCCGCGACGAGCGCGAGGAAGAGCAGCGTCGCGACCCGGTCGACGAGGAGGCGGGTGCTCCCCTCGCCCTCGCGGGTCTTGTGCTCGGCCAGCACGGGCACGAACGCCTGCGAGAATGCGCCCTCCGCGAAGAGCCGGCGGAGCAGGTTCGGAATGCGGAAGGCGACGAAGAACGCGTCGGTGGCGAGCCCGGCGCCGAAAAGGCGGGCGATCAGGGCGTCGCGGACGAACCCGAGGATGCGCGACGCGAGCGTCATGCTGCTGACCGTCGCCATCGCCTTGAGCAGATTCATCCGGCCCGGATTATACGGGGCCGCTCCGGGACCGCGCCTTGCCGCCCGAGGCGCTGCCCGCTATACTGCGAGGCTCACCAGAAAGGCCCTACCCGCAATGGCAAACACCGCCCAAGCCCGCAAGCGCGCCCGCCAGTCCGAGAAGCGACGCCAGCACAACGCGTCGATGCGCTCGATGGTGCGCTCGGCCATCAAGAACGTCCGCAAGGCGATCGCTGCCGGCAACAAGGCGGCCGCCGAGACCACCCTGCGAGAGTCGACGAGCGTGCTCGACCGCATCGCCGACAAGCAGCGGATCATCCACAAGAACAAGGCGGCGCGTCACAAAAGCCGCCTTGCCGCGCAAATCAAGGCGTTGGCTTGAGCACCTAGCCGGCGGGCGCGCCCCACCCGTTACGCGCCCGTTCGCCACATCGAAGGCGACCCACCGGTCGCCTTTTTTATTGCTCGATCTCGGCGCGCGGGGCGGGCTGGCGCTTCGCGGGCTCATGGTCCCGCAAGGTTCTGTCCCCTCCTCCCCGAGGGGTGTCACGCGAAGCGTGACGGGGTGGTGTCTCTGTCCCCTCCTCCCCGAGGGGTGCCGGCGAAGCCGGCGGGGTGGTGCATGCGTGTTCACACGGAGCGCAGAGCGAACCGCCGCGCACCGGCTCGCCCTGCGCTGACACACCAAGCTTTGCGAGGGTTTGAACACCTTACGCACCCTACTGCCATCCCAGCGCCAGCGGCTGTGCCCGCCCGGCGCCTTTGGCCGCGCCGTTCGTTGCGGGTGGTTTGTGGCGGCCAGTCGTGTGTTGACTGGCCGCCGCCCCGCAGGAGGGCGTTTGCGGCCTCAGGCGCCGGGCGGGCACGGCCGCTGGCGCGCGGAGTGATACGCTGAAACCACCCCGCCGCGCTGCGCGCGGCACTCCTCCTTGAAAAGGAGGGGACAGGTTGGCGGGCTCAGGCGACGGGCGGGGGGCCACGCGGACCGCCGGGCGGAGTATGGCGGCTCGGGCTCGCAGCTCGCTTGCAAAAGCGCCCGCTTTGGCGGTTAAATCGCGCGTTCTTTTTCCACGCCCCGGGGCCGGGGCGCGCGGCGGGCACGCGGCAGGCGGGCCGGTTGCCCCCCGGCAGGGCCGGGCAACCGCATGCGCAAACCCGTCAGCCGCGTCCTGGTGATCAACGACGAGATCCTCGTCCTGCGAGAATTCGTCAAGGGCCTGAACGCGGCGGCCCGCTCGCTCGAGAATCCGCTCGGCCTGGTGTTCCTCGGCATGACCACCGCGAACGAGGCGCTCGCGCGGATCGAGTCAGACGGCGACGTCCAGGCCGTGATCGTCGACGACAAGCTCTACTCGCTGAACGGCGGCAAGTCGACGAAGCCCGAGCTGCAGACGACCGCGCTCGAGCTCGTGCAGCGCATCACGCGCCTGCGTCCCGAGCTCGACGTCTACATCCTCATCGCGCAGGAGCAGGAGGACGAAGTCGTCGACACGCTGTTCGCGGAGTCGGTGGACGGCTACTTCTACCGCGAGGAGCGCGACTACCGCGGCATGTACCGGATCGTGAACGCCGAGGTGCAGGAGCGCGCGCGCACGCCCTTCTACGATCAGCTGAAGAACTACGTCTGGCTGGCGAAGGACTCCTGGCACACCCCGGGGCACTCCTCGGGCGAGTCCCTGCGCGGCAGCCCCTGGATCAACGACTTCTACGAGTTCATGGGCGAGCACGTCTTCGACGTGGATCTCTCGGTCTCGGTGCCGGTGCTCGACTCGCTGCTGGAGCCGCGCGGGGTGATCGCCGAGGCGCAGGGCATGGCCGCCAAAGCCTTCGGCTCGCGGCGCACCTTCTTCGCGACGAACGGCACGTCGACCGCGAACAAGGTCATCTTCCAGACCCTGCTCGCCCCGGGCGAGAAGCTGCTGCTCGACCGCAACTGCCACAAGTCGGTGCATCACGGCGTCGTGCTCTCGGGCGCCCATCCCGTGTACCTGAACTCCTCGGTGAACCGCAAGTACGGCCTGTACGGCCCGGTGCCCAAGAGGGCGATCCTGGAAGCGATCGAGCAGCACGACGACGCCGAGGCGCTGATCCTCACCTCGTGCACATACGACGGGCTGCGCTACGACCTGCCGCCGATCGTCGAGGCCGCGCACGCGAAAGGGATCAAGGTCATCGTCGACGAGGCGTGGTACGGCTTCGCGCGCTTCCATCCCGCATTCCGCCCGACCGCGCTCGAGGCCGGCGCCGACTACGCCACGCAGAGCACCCACAAGGTCATGAGCGCCTTCTCGCAGGCGAGCATGATCCACGTCAACGATCCGACGTTCAACGAGCACATCTTCCGCGAGAACTTCAACATGCACACGTCGACGAGCCCGCAGTACGCGATGATCGCGAGCCTCGACGTCGCGCGGAAGCAGATGATGATGGAGGGCTACAAGCTCCTGGCGCGCACCCTCGCGCTCGCGAGCGAACTGCGCGAGCAGATCAACTCCACCGGCGCCTTCCACGTGCTCGAGCTGGACGCGCTCCTCCCGGACGAGGTGCGCGAGGACGGCATCCGGCTCGATCCGACGAAGGTCACGGTGGACATCTCGAGCTGCGGCTACACCGTCGAGGACCTGCATCGCGAGCTGTTCACGCGCTTCAACATCCAGGTCGAGAAGTCCACGTTCAACACCGTCACGCTGCTCCTGACCATCGGCACGACGCGGAGCAAGGTGTCCCGCCTGTACGACGCGCTGATGCGCATCGCGCGGGAGGGGCGCGCCGCGGGCCGGCTGTATCAGGCCTCCCAAGTCCCGGAGTTCACCCGGCTGCATTGCCTGCCGCGGGACGCCTATTACTGCGGCGGCGAGGCAATCCCGCTCCTCGACGAGAAGGACAGCCTGAACGAGACCCTGATCGACCGCGTGTGCGCGGACCAGATCGTTCCCTATCCGCCCGGCATCCCGGTGCTGGTGCCCGGCCAGGTCATCACCCGGCCGATCCTCGATTTCCTGGTCGGCTTTCTCCGGTCCCAGCGGCGCCTGGAGCTCCACGGAATCGTCTACGACGGGTACCTCCCCTGCCTGCGCGTCCTCAAGACAGCCGAAGAACGGGCCGTGAAGCGGCTCAACTGACCCGCGGGGGTACGGCCGCCGCAGTGTGCAAACGCTCACGGTCGGAGCGAGTTAGACCCGAAATTTCCCAGTGGACGTGGGCCGTTGCGTTGCACTCTTCAGGATTTCGTGTTAAATCGGTCGCAAGTGCCTGTTCGGGGAGGGGGTAATGATTCCGCGTCCGTCGACCACGACGAAGTACGGATTTCGCATCCGCACGCGGGGCGGGCTCACGATCGAGAACCTCATGATCCATGGGCGCGACGAAGCCGACGCCCGGCGCAAGCTCGTCCAGATGTACCGCAACTGCGAGGTGCTGGCGTGCCGGGCTCAGACGCCGGCCCGGTCGGTGATCGGGCAGCCGCCGACCTTCGCGGAAGTGATCGAGCTCGTCTCGAAGTAGCAGCGGGTCGGGCGCCTGCCTAGACCTCCAAGAACCCCGTGGCCAGCAGCTCCTCCAGCAGTCGCTCGTAGTCCTGCGCCCCGCGGCTACCGGGCGCGTGGCTGAAGATATCGCGCTGGTGGTACGGGCTCTCGGCGAGGCCCACGCTCTCGGCGATGCGCGTCTCGCAGAGCTCGGCGCCGAACCGCGCGCGCAGCGTCTGTTCGATGTCGTGCGCCATCCGGCGCCGCGCGTCGAACCGGGTGAGGACGTAGCGGCGCTCCAGGCGCTCTTTCAGCACGTGCTCGAGCGCCTGCAGCGTGCTCTCGAGCGCGAGCGCCCCGCGCACCGCGAGATAGTCCGTCGAGACGGGCACCAGCACCCGGTCCGCGGCGAAGATCCCCGACAGGGACAACACGCCGAGGATCGGGCAGCAGTCGATGAACACGCTGCGGTCCGGGCTCGGTCCGAGGAGCTCCACCAGCCCCTCCCGCAAGCGGTACAGGATCCGCGGCCCCTTCCCGAAGAGCGAATCCACCTTCATCAGCTCCGCGTGCGCCGGCACGAGCTCGCCGCCGAAGCTCACCGGCCGCGTAAGACTCCCGAGCGGCTTCGCGTCGCTGTAGAAGGCGAAGACCGAGTCCTCCGCGTCCTGCACCGTGCCGAGGATTCCGGTGAGATGCGCCTGCGCGTCCATGTCGACGAGGAGCGGCGAGCAGTGCCGCCCGGCAAGCGCCGCGGCGAGATTGAGGGCGGTCGTGGTCTTCCCGACGCCGCCCTTCTGGTTGAACACCGCCAGCCGCGTCATGGGACGAGGCTCGCGCGCTCGCGCTCGGATCGTCGCGGCGCGCGCGCTGGGCGCCAGATCATCCCGATGGGACAATGTGTTACCATCGCCGCTCGATTATTTCACACGGCGGCGGCGGCCGCCGTTTGCTTTTCCCCGACCTTTTTCCCCCCGACTTTTTTCGCGCCCGCCGAACATGCGCTCCCACGTGATGAACACCTACGCGCGGCTACCCGTGTCGTTCACGCACGGGCAGGGCGTCTGGTTGTGGGACGAGGCCGGGAGGCAATACCTCGACGCGCTCGCCGGCATCGCCGTCTCGGGGCTGGGGCACGCGCATCCTGCGATCGTTGCCGCGATCGGCGGGCAGGCTGCGAAGGTCATCCACACGTCCAACGTCTACGGGATCGCGCTCCAGGAGCGCCTCGCCGACCGGCTGTGCGAGCTCGCCCGCATGGACGAAGTCTTCTTCTGCAGCTCCGGGGCGGAAGCGAACGAGTGCGCGATCAAGCTCGCGCGGCTGTACGGCCATCGGAACGGCATCGCCGACGGCGCGATCATCGTCATGGAGCATGCGTGGCACGGCCGCACGCTGGCGACGCTGTCCGCCACGGGCAACCGCAAGGCCCAGGCGGGCTTCGAGCCCCTCGTCCCAGGCTTCGTCCGCGTGCCCTACAACGACGCGCAGGCGGTCCGCCAGGTCGCCGAGCACAACCGCAGCGTCGTCGCCGTGCTGGTCGAGGTACTCCAGGGCGAAGGCGGCATCCACGTCGCGGACGCCGCGTACGTGCGATTCCTCCGCCAGCTATGCGACGAGCGCAACTGGCTGCTGATGATCGACGAGGTCCAGAGCGGCATGGGCAGGACCGGCAAGTGGTTCGCCCACCAGTGGGCAGGCGTCGTACCGGACGTGATGCCTCTCGCCAAGGGCCTCGGCTCCGGCGTGCCGATCGGCGCGTGCCTCGCGGCCGGCCGGGCGACCGGCGTATTCCAGCCGGGCAACCACGGATCGACCTTCGGCGGCGGCCCGCTCGCATGCGCCGCCGGCCTCGCCACGCTGGAGGCCATGCAAGCGGGCGATCTCGTCGCCCATGCGGCGGCGATGGGCGAGGCCATCCGCACCGGACTCGCCGGAGCGCTCGAGGGCGTCGCGGGCGTGGTCGAGATCCGCGGCATGGGCCTGATGATCGGAATCGAGCTCGATCGGCCCTGCGCCGCGCTCGTCAAGGAAGCGCTCGCCGCGGGACTGCTCATCAACGTGACCGCGGAACGCGTGATCCGCCTGCTGCCGCCGCTCGTCATCGGCGCGGCCGAGGCCGCGGAGCTCGTGGCGCGGCTCACGCCGCTCGTGCGCGCCTTCCTCGCGCAGCCGGCGGCCTGACGCGGACGGCCCGTCGCATGAGCGCGCCGAAGCATTTCCTGCAGTTCAGGGATTTCTCCGGGGAGGAGCTCGCCCACCTCTTCGAGCGCACGCGCTGGATCAAGGAGCGCTTCAAGCGCTACGAGCGCTACTGGCCGCTCGCGGATCGCACGCTGGTGATGATCTTCGAGAAGGCGAGCACGCGGACCCGCCTGTCGTTCGAGGCAGGCATGCAGCAGCTGGGCGGCTTCGCCATCTACCTCAACACCCGCGACTCGCAGCTCGGGCGCGGCGAGCCGGTGGAGGACGCCGCCGAGGTCATCTCGCGCATGTGCGACATCGTCATGATCCGCACCTTCGAGCAGGACATCATCGAGCGCTTCGCGCGCCACTCGCGCGTGCCGGTGATCAACGGCCTCACCAACGAGTTCCACCCGTGCCAGATCCTCGCCGACATTCACACCTTCATCGAGCACCGCGGCGCGATCCAGGGCAAGACGGTGGCGTGGATCGGCGATGCGAACAACGTCTGCAACACCTGGCTGCAGGCGGCCGAGGTGCTCGACTTCACCGTGCGCGTGTCCACGCCGCCGGGGTACGCAGTGGCGCCGGCGCTCGCGGGCTTGAGCGGGATGGATCACTACCGCGAGTTCGCCGATCCGATGGATGCCGCGCGCGGGGCCGATCTCGTCACCACCGACGTGTGGACCAGCATGGGCTTCGAGGCCGAGGACGCGGCGCGCAAGCAGGCCTTCCAGGACTGGCAGGTCGACGCCGACATGATGCGCGTGGCGAAGCCCGACGCGCTTTTCATGCATTGCCTGCCGGCGCACCGCGGCGAGGAAGTGGCCGCGACGGTGATCGACGGGTCGCAGAGCGTGGTGTGGGACGAAGCGGAGAACCGCCTGCACACGCAGAAGGCGCTCATCGAATACCTGCTGCTCGGGCGCGTGACGCGCTGAGCACGCGGGCGCCCCCGGAGCGGAACTCCCGGACTCATCGAAAGCAGACGAAATGGCCAAGCAACGAACCGCGACGAGCGCCAAGGGCGCGAAGACCGGCATCCGGAAGGTGGTGCTCGCCTACTCGGGCGGGCTCGACACGTCAGTGATCCTGAAGTGGCTCCAGGACGTCTATGGCTGCGAGGTGGTGACGTTCACCGCCGACATCGGCCAGGGCGAGGAGGTGGCGCCGGCGCGCGCGAAGGCGCGCATGCTCGGCGTGCGCGAGATCTTCATCGAGGATCTGCGCGAGGAGTTCGTCCGCGAGTTCGTCTTCCCGATGTTCCGCGCGAACGCGGTGTACGAGGGCGAGTACCTGCTCGGCACCTCGATCGCGCGCCCGCTGATCGCCAAGCACCTCGTGGACATCGCGCGCCGGACCGGGGCGGACGCGATCTCGCACGGCGCCACCGGCAAGGGCAACGACCAGGTGCGCTTCGAGCTCGGCGCCTACGCGCTGATGCCCGACGTGAAGATCATCGCGCCGTGGCGCGAGTGGGATCTCACCTCGCGCGAGAAGCTGGTGCGCTACGCCGAGCAGCACGGCATCCCGGTCGACTTCAAGAAGCAGAAGGGTGGCGCGCCCTACTCCATGGACGCCAACCTGCTGCACATCTCCTACGAGGGCGGCGTGCTCGAGGATCCGAGCTACGAGCCCGAGGAGTCGATGTGGCGCATCACGGTGAGCCCGGAGCAGGCGCCCGCGCGGGCCGAGTACGTCGAGCTCGGGTACGAGCGCGGCGACATCGTCACGGTGGACGGCAGGCGCATGACGCCCGCCAACGTGCTCGCCCGGCTGAACGCGCTCGGCGGCAAGCACGGGATCGGGCGCCTCGACATGGTCGAGAATCGCTACGTCGGCATGAAGTCGCGCGGCTGCTACGAGACCCCGGGCGGGACCATCATGCTGAAGGCGCACCGGGCGATGGAGTCGATCACCCTCGACCGCGAGGTAGTCGCACTCAAGGACGATCTGATGCCGCGGTACGCGCGCCTGATCTACAACGGCTACTGGTTCAGCCCGGAGCGGCGCCTGCTGCAGTCGCTGATCGACGAGTCGCAGCGCACCGTGAACGGGACCGTACGCCTGAAGCTCTACAAGGGCACGGTGATCGTGGTCGGACGCGAGTCGAAAACCGATTCGCTCTTCGATCCGACCATCGCGACCTTCGAGGAGGACGCCGGCGCCTACAATCAGGCCGATGCCGCCGGATTCATCCGCCTGAACGCGCTCAGGATGCGCATCGAAGCCAATCTGCGGGGCAAGAAGCGCAAGTAGCGACGGCCGTCAGGACGCAAGAAGCGCAAGTAGCGACGGCCGTCAGGACGCCCGCCGCAATCGCGGCTTGGGAGACAATGGCACCCGTCACGAGCAGACAGCCGGCGATTGAGCGAGTGAGCGAGGCCAGAGTGAACCGGTGCGGGACGGGCTCATGGTGCCGCAAGGCTCTCTCCCCTCCTCCCCGAGGAGGGGTGTCACGCAAAGCGTGACGGGGTGGTGTCTATGTCCCCTCCTCTCCGAGGGCGAGTTCGGGGTTTCGAAGAACGCGCCTGCGCGCGTTCGAGCCGACGAGCGCCGCCGGCGATGCAGCGCCGGTGGCCGGGCGGGGTGCCGGCGAAGCCGGCGGGGTGGTGCATCCGTGTTCACACGGAGCGCAGGGCGAGCCGGTGCGCGGCGATGGTTATGAACAGCCTACGCACACTACCTGCGTCGATGCGCCAGCGGCTGTGCCCGCCCGGCGCCTTTGGCCGCGCCGTCCGTTGCGGGTGGTTTGTGGCGGCCAGTCGTGTGTTGACTGGCCGCCGCAAACCGGGTCCCCGCAGGAGGGCGTTTGCGGCCTCAGGTGCCGGGCGGGCGCAGTCGCTGACGCGCCGAAGTACGGCTCAAACACGCCGAAGTCCAACTCACACACGTCGAAGCGCCACTTGATCGAGGCACGCCCATGCCGAAGTTCTGCGCCAACCTGTCGCTGCTCTTCACCGAGGTCGATTTCATGGACCGCTTCGCGGCGGCGGCGAAGTCCGGGTTCAAGGGAGTCGAGTACCTGTTCCCCTACGCCTACCCGAAGGAAGCGCTCGCCGAGGCGCTCGCCCGGAACGGTCTCGTCCAGGTGCTGCACAACGTACCGGCCGGCGACTGGGCCAAAGGCGAGCGCGGCATCGCGTGCCACCCGGACCGCGTCGGCGAGTTCCAGGACGGCGTCGGGCGCGCGATCGAGTACGCGACCGCGCTCGGCTGCAGGCAGTTGAACTGTCTCGCCGGCATCCCGCCGGCCGGCGTGTCCGACGGCCGCGCGCGCGAGACGCTCGTCGCCAACCTGAAGTTCGCGGCGGCCAGGATGAAGGACGCCGGCATCCGGTGCCTCACTGAGCCGGTCAACACGCGCGACATCCCCGGCTTCTTCCTCAACCGCACGCGCCAGGCGCGCGACATCATCCGCGACGCGGGCACGGACAATCTCTGGCTGCAATACGACATCTATCACATGCAGGTCATGGAGGGCGATCTCGCGCGCACGATCGAGGCGAACCTCGCATGCATCGCGCACATGCAGCTCGCCGACAATCCGGGGCGCCACGAGCCCGGCACGGGCGAGATCAACTATCCGTTCCTCTTCGACTGGATCGACCGCATCGGCTACGCGGGCTGGGTCGGCTGCGAGTACAACCCGCAGGACGGCACTACCGCGGGCCTCGGCTGGGTCAAGCGGTATCTCTGAGACGCGCAGGGGGAGATCATGAAAGTCGGATTCATCGGGCTGGGGATCATGGGAAAGCCCATGGCGGGCCATCTGATCGCCGGCGGCCACGAGGCGTTCCTGCACAGCCGCAGCGGCGTGCCGGCGGAGCTCGCGACCAAGGGAAAGCGCTGCGCCGACCCGAAAGAGGTGGCCGAGCGTGCCGAGGTGATCTTCATCATGGTGCCGGACACGCCCGACGTCGAGCGCGTGCTCTTCGGCGAGAACGGCGTGGCCGCGGGCCTCGGCAAGGGCAAGATCGTCGTCGACATGAGCTCGATCTCGCCGATCGAGACCAAGCGCTTCGCCGCCCGCATCAACGCCCTCGGCTGCGAGTACCTCGATGCGCCGGTGTCCGGCGGCGAGGTGGGCGCCAAGGCGGCGACCCTCACCATCATGGTGGGCGGCGACGAGGCCGCCTTCGCCACGGTGAAGCCGCTCTTCGAACTGGTGGGCAAGAACATCACGCTGGTCGGCGGCAACGGCGACGGCCAGACCTGCAAGGTCGCCAACCAGATCATCGTCGGCGGGAATATCGCGATCGTGGCCGAGGCGCTGCTCTTCGCCGCCAAGGCGGGCGCCGATCCGGCCAAGGTGCGCCAGGCGCTGATGGGGGGCTTCGCCTCGTCGAAGATCCTAGAGGTGCACGGGGAGCGCATGATCAAGCGCACCTTCGATCCCGGCTTCCGCATCGAGCTGCACCTCAAGGATCTCGCCCTCGCGATCGCCGGCGCGCGTGCGCTTGCCATGTCGCTGCCGCTCACGGCGATCACCCAGCAGCTGATGAACGCGTGCGCGGCAAGCGGCGGCGCGGGGTGGGACCATTCGGGCACGGTCCGTGCGCTCGAAAAGCTCGCCAACTTCGAGATCGGCCAGAAGAGCGCGCAGCGCGGCTAGGCGCGATCCGCGGGAGAGGAAGATGACCGGTCCGGCGCAGGCCGTGCTCAAGCAGATGCTCGATGCCGCCGTGGCCGCCGCGCTTCCGGCAAAGTGCCTGCCGCCTCACCTCCCGCCGCGTCCACGCGGACGCACCATCGTGGTCGGCGCCGGCAAGGCGGCCACCAGCATGGCGCGCGCGGTCGAGACGCACTGGGACGGACCGCTTGCGGGCCTGGTCGTGACCCGTTACGGCCACGCGGTGCCCTGCGAGCGCATCGAGGTCGTCGAGGCGGCACACCCGGTGCCCGACGCGGCCGGGCAGGCAGCGGCCGAGCGCATCCTCGGGCGGGTCGCGAATCTTTCCGCGGAGGACCTCGTCCTCTGCCTGATTTCGGGCGGCGGCTCGGCCCTGCTCGCCGCGCCCGCGGCCGGCCTCACGCTCGAGGACAAGCAGGCAGTGAATCGCGCGCTGCTTCGCTCCGGCGCCAACATCGCCGAGATGAACTGCGTCCGCAAACATCTGTCGCGCGTCAAGGGGGGCCGCCTCGCCGCCGCGTGCGCGCCCGCGGCAGTGCTCACGCTGACGATCTCCGACGTCCCCGGCGACGATCCGTCCGTCGTCGCTTCCGGCCCGACGGCGCCCGATCCCACCACCTTCGCCGAAGCGCTGGCCGTGCTCCGCAAGTATGGAATCGCCGAGCCGCGCGCCGTCCTCGATCACCTGCGCGCCGCCCGCGACGAGACGCCCAAGCCGGGCGACGCGCGCTTGCGGCGTGCCCGCACCGTCGTGATCGCCACGGCGCAGCACGCGCTCGAGGCGGCAGCCGGTGTCGCACGCGCACACGGCGTCACGCCGGTGATCCTCGGCGACGCGATCGAGGGCGAGGCGCGCGAGGTGGCGCTCGTCCACGCCGGCATCGCGCGCCAGGTCGCGCGGCACGGGCAGCCGGCGCCGCCGCCCTGCGTCCTCCTCTCGGGCGGCGAGACCACCGTGACCGTCCGCGGCGCCGGCCGCGGCGGGCGCAACGCCGAGTTCATGCTCGGGCTCGCGATCGCGCTCGACGGGCATCCCGGGATTCATGCGCTCGCAGCCGACACGGACGGGATCGACGGCACCGAGGACAACGCCGGCTGCCTGCTCGGGCCCGACACGCTGGCGCGCGCGGCCAGCCGCGGCCTGGATGCCAGGCGCATGCTGGCGGCAAACGACGCTTACGGCTTCTTCAGCGGCATCGGCGATCTCGTGATGACCGGTCCGACCCTCACCAACGTGAACGATTTCCGGGCGGTTCTCGTCTCGCGCGGCGAGCATTGACGCGATGGCGATCGCCCGCATGCGCATTCCAGGCCGCACGACGCAACGAGGGTTTACAGCGATGATGCCCGGTTCTACACTCCGCGCTTTCTCCCCGCGGGCGGCCAAGGTGCTTCGACATTCTGCTCGGCACGGGATCGCCGGTGCGGCAGGCCACGACCGCGCGTCCGTGCCCTGCACGCCGTGGCGCTGCACGGCGTACCGCACAAGCTGATGCCGCTCGACGAGCACTGCCCGGCGGGCGCCTCACGCGGCCGGCGCCGCGCGCTCGCCGGACTCGGTGCGGCGGCGCTCGGCGGCTGCGCAAGCTGGAGCTTCCGGCCGCCGGAGCGCGGCCCGGTTGCGGTGATGTTCCCGGGACGCATCGACGACGGCGGCTTCATGGAGATCGGCTACCGCAGCCTGGAGCAGGCGCGCGACGAGTTCGGGATCCCGGTGCGCCACGTTGCCGGCGTGCCACCCGAGCGCGAGCCGATGCTCGCGGCCCTGCGGGAGTTCGCCGCCTCCGACGCCACGCTGGTCATCGGCTACGGCGCGGAGACGAGCGAGGCGATCCAGCGCGTCGCGTGGGAGTTTCCGCAGCAGCGCTTCGTGGCGATCGAGGGCCGGCTGACGCGCCCGAACCTGGCGGTCTACGGGGTGCGCCAGGAGGAGTCGGCGTGGCTCGCCGGTGCGGCGGCGGGACTCCTCACGCGATCGAATGCGGTCGCCCATCTCGGCGGGGCGCCGACCGAGCGAGCGCTCGCCGCGCGCGCAGCGTTCGCCGCGGGACTGCACGCCGCCAATCCGGCCGCGCGATTCCTGACGCGCTTCGCGGGGACGGACGACGATGTCGCGCTCGCGCGACGGTTCACCATCGCCGCGCTCGACGCGGGCGCCGACATCGTGTTCACGACCCTGGGTGCGGGCCAGGCCGGCGCGAGCGAAGCCTGCCGCGAGCGCAACGTCCGGCAGATCGGCAGCATGCGCGATTGGGTCGCGATCGCGCCGGAGCGGTTCGTTGCCTCGGCGGTCGCCGACTCGGGCTATGCTCTCGTGATGGCAATCCGGGATCTCCGCGACAACCTGCTGAAGGGCGACCTCGTGAGGCGTTACGGCGTACGCTACCCCGATGCAGTGCGTCTCTCGCTCGCCGAGGCCGTCTCGCCGCAGGTGCGCATCGCCATCGAAGGCTATCGGGACAGCATCGCCGCCGGCGCGATCCGGATTCCCGGAACCTACGGCGGGCCGGAGTTCGCGGCGCGTGCCGCGCGGAGCGACTGAGCACATGCCGGGCGGGCTCTCGATTCACGTGGTGGACGCATCGCGCGGGGTCGTCGCTGCGTGGATGCGGGTCGAGGTGCATCGGCTCGACACCTCGCGGACGCTCGTTGCGGGCGGCATCGTGAGCGCCAAGGGTCTCGTCGAGGAGCCCGCTTTCGCGAAGCGCCTTGCGACCGGACAGTACGAGGCGGATTTCCACGTCGGCGCATACTTCCGGGCGGTCGGCGTGGCGCTGCCGGCCGTGCCGTTTCTCGACATCGTCACCTACCGGTTCGGCATCGCCGATCCGGAACAGCACTGCCACCTCGCGATGAAGGTGACACCGTGGGGCTTCTCCTGCTTCCGCGGTGGCGCCTGACGGCCGGCCGCGCGCCCTGTCCAAGGCAGGCGCCCGCGCTAGAATCCGCACTCCTTCGCTGCCGGCAGCGGCCATTGCAGGGTCACGACGATGCCTTCGTTCGACATCACTTCCGAAGTCAACAAGATGGAGCTCAAGAACGCGGTCGAGCAGGCGAACAAGGAAATCGCGAACCGCTTCGACTTCAAGGGCTCGGACGCGCGCATCGAGCTCGCCGAGCTCGCGCTCACGCTCCACGCGGACGACGAATTCAAGCTCGGGCAGGTCATGGATCTCCTCACCGCACGATGCGCGAAGCGCGGCGTCGACGTGCGAGCGCTTGTGCCGAAGCCCCTGGAGAAGGCCGGCGGCACCAAGGTGAAGCAGTCGATCGAGGTCCGCAACGGGATCGAGCAGGAGACGGCCAAGCGGATCGTGAAACTGGTGAAGGATTCGAAGATCAAGGCGCAGGCCTCGATCCAGGGCGCGGCGGTGCGGGTGTCCGGGGCGAAGAAGGACGATCTGCAGGCGGCCATCCGCCTGGTGAAGGACGCCGTGACCGACATCCCCCTCCAGTTCGGCAACTTCCGGGATTAGCCCGCGTACGGGCAGCGCGCGCGTCCTAGCGCGCGCGCACGTGCTCCGCCGCGATGCCGCCCGCCGCGGCAGCCACCACGCAGCCGTCCATCGTGTTCGTCACGGGCACCGACGCGTTGCTCGCCTGGAACTGCGCCTGGATGCGCCGCCTCGGGTCGCGCGGGTCCTGGACCGTGACGACGATGAGCACCGCGCCGAGAATCATCGCGTCGGTGAGCCACTTCACCTCGTTGCGTCCGACGAGTGGCGCGCTCAGATTGAACGCGAACGTGCCGTCCTCGAGGTAGCTGCCCGTCATCGAAGTGCTGACCGAGACGTCGCGGCGCAGCGCGACCACCCGGATCGTGCCGAGCTTGCGCTTGGCGGCGGGCGCGTCCGGACCGAGAAAGTCGTCGAAGTTGAAGCTGGGCATGCCCTGGGCCCCGCGCACCGAGGTCACGATGCTCGCGACGCCGTCCGGCCCCGGCCGGCACCGCACCTCGAGCTTCATCGGCACCTGGCCGGCGGGCGTCTGGCCCTGGGCCCACGTCGTCGCCGAGCGCACGCCGTCGGCGCCCTCGGTGAACCGCCAGGTCGCGGCGGCCTGCGCCGGTGCGGCGATCACGGCGGCCGCGATCACGGCGCCAAGCAAGGAGGCGGTCGACGGCTGTCTCAGGATCTGGCGCAAACGAGCTTCCGCGTTCTGCATCACGGTGCTAGTGGCGCAGGCCCGACGTCCAGCGTCCGTACAAGCGATCGGCGACCGCGTGCAGATCGCGCACCCGCTCGTCCAGTCGCTCGGTCATCGCCGCCGCCGTCTGCACGGCCGGGCTCGCGCACGCATCGCGAATCTCGTCCGCGCCGGCCGCCGCCCAGCTGCGGATGAGGTCCGCGGTCATCTCCACGTGGCACTGGAGCGCGAGGTGCGGCCCCAGCACGAAACCCTGGTTCGCGCAGTGCTCGCTCGAGGCGATGCGCGTCGCGCCCTGGGGGATGGTGAAGGTCTCGCCATGCCAGTGGAATCCCTCGAATTCCCGCACGCCATCGAACCAGCGCTCCGCGAGGTCGACCGGCTCGACGGCCACGCGCCCCCAGCCGATCTCCTTGACCGGATTGCGGCTCACGGTGCCGCCGAGCGCCTTCGCCATCAGCTGACCGCCGAGACAATGGCCGAGCACCGGCACCTCCGCCGCGACCGCGGCGCGCACGAGCGCGAGCGTGGGCGGGATCCACGGCAGGTCGTCGTTCACGCTCATCGGTCCGCCCATGAGCACGAGTCCGCAGAAGTCCCGCGGGCTGTCCGGCAGTTCGTCATGCTGGTCGATTCTCACGAGATGCCACGGGATGCCCCTTGTATCCAGGTAGCGGCCAAGATAGCCTGGGCCTTCGTTGCGATGATGCCTGAAGATCCCGACCGGTTTCATCACGGAGTAGTGTCGATGGCGAACTTTCCCGTGAATTTTATTGCATTACTCGGCATTCTTCTATCGTCCGGCGCGCTCGCCGCCGACATCCGGGTCGTCGGGCTGTTCGGAAACAAGGCCGTGCTGAGCGTGGACGGCGGCCAGCCGAGGACTTTCCGCGTCGGCGAGCAGGCCGCGGAGGGCGCACGGCTGATCGCGGTCGAGGGTGATGGCGCGGTCTTCGAGATCGACGGCAAGCGCCGCGCGCTGAGGATCGGTCAGCCGTATGCGACCAGGACGCCTTCGGGAGGCGCGAGCGTCACGCTGAGCGCGGATGCGACCGGGCACTTCCTGGCCGACGGCACGGTGAACGGCGCGGCGATGCGGTTTCTGATCGACACCGGCGCCACCATGATCGCGCTGCCGTCCGCGGATGCGCGCCGCGCGGGCGTGATCTACGCGGATGCGCCGCGCGGCGTGGTCTCCACCGCCGGCGGGCCGGCCACGGCGTACAAGGTGAAGCTCGACCGCGTGAGCGTGGGCGGCGTCACGCTCACGAACATCGACGCCGTGGTGCTGGATCAGGGCCTCGCCATGCCGCTGCTCGGCATGAGCTTCCTCAGCCGGATGGAGATCGAGAACGTCGGGCAGACGATGGTGCTCAAGAAGCGCTACTAGACGCCGCATCCGACCGCGGGACCGACGCGACGGCGGCCAGCCACGCGCGCGACCCGACCGGCGCGCCTCGTCACCGCGGCTGGCGCTGCTTGTCCTTCTCGATCAGCGCGTAGGCCGAGTGGTTGTGGATCGACTCGAAATTCTCCGACTCGACCCGGTACCACTCGATGCGGGCGTCCGCGTTGAGCGCGGCCGCGACGTCGCGCACCATGTCCTCGACGAACTTCGGGTTGTCGTAGGCGCGCTCGGTGACGTGCTTCTCGTCGGGGCGCTTCAGCAGGCCATAGAGCTCGCACGACGCGTTCCGCTCGGCGTACTCCACGATCTCCTCGATCCAGACGAAGCCGCGCGTGCGCGCTTCGATGGTGATGTGCGAACGCTGGTTGTGCGCGCCGCGGTCGGAGATATCCTTCGAGCACGGGCACAGGCTCTGCACCGGCACGACGACCTTGAGGGAGAAGCGCGGCTTGCCGTGATCGATCTCGCCGGTGAACGTCACGTCGTAGTCCATCAGGCTCTGCACGCCCGAGACCGGCGCCGTCTTGTTGACGAAATAGGGAAAGCTCATCTCGATGTGGCCGGACTCCGCCTCGAGCCGCGCGACCATCTCGCGCAGCATCAGCTTGAACGTCTCGACCGAGATCTCGCGCTCGTGCGCGCTCAGGATCTCGACGAAGCGCGACATGTGCGTGCCCTTGAAGTGGTGCGGCAGGCCCACGTACATGCTGAACGTGGCGACGGTGTGCTGCACGCCGCCGCCGCGCTCGGCGATCCGCACCGGGTGCCGGATCGCCTTGATGCCGACCTTGTCGATCGCCAGCCGGCGCGTGTCGGCCTTGTTCTGAACGTCGGGAATGGCGGTCAGGGGATGTCGGGTATTCATGGGTGGACGCCGGGCCACTGCTGCTCGCCGCCGCTCTAGGAAAACTTGCCGGATTTTAGCATACGGTCTCCGGGTCCCCGGCCGCCTGCGCGCAGCCCCGGCGCCCGCTCACTCGGGACAGCGCGCGCGGATCGCGGCGATGATGCCGGGCGCATCCAGCCCGGCGAGCGCGAGCAGCTGCGCCTGGTCGCCGTGATCGATGAACCGGTCGGGCAGTCCGAGCTGCAGGAGCGGCACGCTCACGCCGCGGCTTGCGAGCGCCTCGGCCACCGCGCTGCCCGCCCCGCCCATGACGACGTTCTCCTCGACGGTCACCACCAGCGTGTGGCCGCGTGCGATCTCCTCGACGAGCGCGCCGTCGAGGGGCTTGACGAAGCGCATGTTGACCACGGTCGCGTCGAGGGCATCACCCGCCTCGAGGGCCGCTGCGAGCGGCGCGCCGAAGGCGAGGATCGCGACCCGCGACCCGCGCCGGCGCAGTTCCGCCTTGCCCACCGGCAGCGCCGTCATCTCCGGCGCCGGGCTCTTGCCAGGCCCGCTGCCGCGCGGATAGCGGACCGCGGCCGGACCGTCGAGCGTATACCCCGTATAGAGCATCTGGCGGCACTCGTCCTCGTCGGCGGGCGTCATCACCACCATGTTGGGGAGGCAGCGCAGGTACGAAAGATCGAACGCGCCGTGATGGGTCGCGCCGTCGGCGCCGACCAGCCCGGCGCGATCCAGCGCGAACAGGATGGGCAGGTTCTGGATGCAGACATCGTGGATCAGCTGGTCGTAGCCGCGCTGCAGGAACGTCGAGTAGATCGCCACCACCGGCTTGACCCCGTCGCAGGCAAGGCCGGCAGCGAACGAAACCGCGTGCTGCTCGGCGATGCCGACATCGAAGTAGCGCGCCGGATATTCTTCCGCGAAGCGCACGAGCCCCGAGCCTTCGCGCATCGCGGGCGTGATGCCGACCACACGCGGATCGCGTGCCGCAATGTCGCAGAGCCAGTCGCCGAAAATCTGCGTGTAGGTGAGCTTCCCGCCGCCTCTGGCGCCGGCGATCCCCGACTCGGGCGCGAACTTCGAGACCCCGTGGTAGAGGACCGGATCGGCCTCGGCGAGCTTGTAGCCCTGTCCCTTGCGCGTGATCACGTGCAGGAAGCGCGGACCTTCGAGCTGCTTCAGGTTCGCCAGCGTGGGGACGAGCGACTCGAGGTCGTGACCGTCGATCGGGCCGAAGTAGTTGAACCCGAACTCCTCGAACAGCGTGGACGGCACGACCAGTCCCTTGGCGTGCTCTTCCACGCGCTTGGCGAAGTGGAGCAGCGACGGCACGGCCTTCAGCACCTTCTCGCCCGCCTTGCGGGCGGACTGGAACACCTGGCCAGAGATCAGGCGCGCGAGGTAGCGGTTGAGCGCGCCGACCGGCGGCGAGATGGACATCTCGTTGTCGTTCAGGATCACCAGCAGGTCGAGATCGGTGACCCCGGCATGGTTCAGGGCCTCGAACGC
Organism: Burkholderiales bacterium; assembly: GCA_020848075.1. Taxonomy (GTDB): domain Bacteria; phylum Pseudomonadota; class Gammaproteobacteria; order Burkholderiales; family SG8-39; genus JAABRB01. The sequence continues at coordinate 14,595 of JADLAV010000083.1, read as the reverse complement.
CATGCCTGCCGACATCGCCCCGTCGCCGATCACCGCGATCGCGTGGCGGCGCGCGCCGGCGAGCCGCGCCGCGTGCGCCATGCCGAGCGCCGCGCTGATCGACGTCGACGAGTGCGCCGTGCCGAACGTGTCGTAGACGCTCTCCGCGCGCCGCGGGAACCCCGAGATGCCGCCGTACATGCGCAGGCGGGCCATCGCCTCGCGGCGGCCGGTCAGGATCTTGTGCGGATAGCTCTGGTGGCCGACGTCCCAGACGATCCGGTCCTCGGGCGTGTCGAACACGTAGTGCAGGGCGATCGTCAGCTCGACGGTGCCGAGATTGGACGAGAGATGGCCGCCGGTCCGGCTCACCGATTCCAGGACGTAGGCGCGCAGCTCGTCGGCCAGCTGGTGCAGCTGGCGGCGGTCGAGCGCGCGCAGCGCGCGCGGATCGTCGATCGTCTTGAGGAGCTCGTACATGGTCGGGTCGTACCCGGCGTCGCGCGCCGGTGCACTGTCCCCGTCGAGCGTCACCCCGTCTCTCCCCGTCATTTTCTCATCCCCTCGAGCTCGCGCCAGTCATCAGAAGCGCCGCAGGACGATGAAGTCCGCGAGCTCGCGCAGGCGGCGGGCGCGCTCGGCGAAGCCGTCGAGCGCCTCGTGCGCCTCGCGGCGCAGCTCCTCGGCGAGCTCGCGCGCGCGCTCGACCCCCAACACCGACACGTACGTCGGCTTGCCCTGCGCGGCATCCTTTCCGGCGGTCTTGCCGAGCGTGACGGTGCTCGCGTCCGCGTCGAGCACGTCGTCCACGACCTGGAACGCGAGCCCGATCAGCTTGGCGTAGTGATCGAGGCGGTCGAGCTCCGCGGCCGCGAGCGCGCCGCACCGCGCGCCGAGCGTCACCGAAGCGCGGATCAGCGCGCCGGTCTTCAGGATATGCATGAACTCGAGCTCCGGGAGCGTGAGCGTCCGTCCCACGGCTGTGAGGTCGATCGCCTGGCCCCCCGCCATGCCGCGCGAGCCGGCTGCCTGCGCGAGCAGGCGGACCATCTCGAGCCGCGCGCCACGGTCGCCGGCCGCCGTGCCGCTGGCGACGAGCTCGAACGCAGCCGACTGCAGCGCGTCGCCAGCGAGAAGCGCCGTGGCCTCATCGAACTCGACGTGCACGGTCGGCCGCCCGCGGCGCAGGGTGTCGTCGTCCATGCAGGGCAGGTCATCGTGCACGAGGGAGTAGGCGTGGATGAGCTCCACCGCGCACGCGACCGTGTCCAGGTCCTCCGGCGCCGCGCCTGCCGCCTCGCCGGCGGCAAACGCGAGGAGGGGTCGGACCCGCTTGCCGGCGCCCAGGACGGCGTAACGCATCGCTTCGTGCAGGCGCTGGGGCGGCTGCTCGCGCGGGGGCAACGCCCGCTCGAGCGCCGCCTCGACACGTGCCTGCACCGTCGTCATCCACGACTGGAAGTCAGGTCGCCTGATCGTCACCGGGCAGGGCCTTGAGCGTCTCTTCCTCGAGCACGCGCACCTGCTGCTGGGCCTGGGCGAGCGTCGTCTGGCAGTACCTGGCGAGCTCGAGGCCGCGCCGGTGCGCGGCAAGCGACTGCTCGAGCGTCAGGTCGCCCGACTCCATACTCGCCACGAGCTTTTCGAGCTCGGCGAGCGCGCCTTCGAACGTGGGCGGGGCATCTTCCTTCGGGGACTTGGCCATCGGGAACACACGGAATCGGGTGAACGGGACCTGTGCAAGCGGCGACCGGAACGTGAGACGAAGCATAAAAAATACCGCGTAGGCCGCCGGCGGGTCAAATTGCGGGCATGGTGGCCCCGCCTCCGCGGCACGACGGCGAGACTTCGCCGGCCCTGGGATCTCTGCGAGTATCATATCTGCGATCAAAACCACCCTGATGACGAGGAATCCGGAGCATGGCCGACCTGCCGAAGAGCATCGCGGCGCTGGCTGCGAGCCGGCCGCAGCTGCCGGTCGCGTGGTACGTCGATCCCGAAGTGTATGCTGCCGAGCAGAAGGCGCTGTTCCAGGACGCGCCGGGCTACGTGGGCCACGAGGCCATGGTGCCGGAGGTGGGCAACTACCACACCCTCGCGTGGATGGGGCACGGCAAGCTCCTCGCCCGCGGCGCGGGCGGCGTCAGCTTGCTCAGCAACGTCTGCCGCCACCGCCAGGCGCTCATGCTCGAGGGGCGCGGAGCGGCCCACAACTTCGTCTGCCCGCTCCACCGCTGGACCTACGACCTCGGCGGCAAGCTGATCGGCGCCCCGCACTTCGACGAGCGGCCATGCCGCGACCTCGAGCGCTGGCCGCTGCAGAGCTGGCATGGGCTCCTCTTCGCGGGCAAGCGCGACGTGGCGGCCGACCTCGCGGGATTCTCGCTCGCGCGCGAGTTCGACTCCTCGGGATTCGTGTATCACGGCACCACGGTGGACGAGCTGCCGTTCAACTGGAAGACCTTTCTCGAGATCTACCTCGAGCTCTACCACGTCGAAGCGGTGCATCCGGGTCTCTCGAAATTCGTCGATCCCGGCAACTATAGCTGGGAGTTCGGCGAGCGCTGGTCGAACCAGGTCCTCGGCGTGTACGAGGACCTGAAGCGTCCCGGCACGCCCGCGTACGCACGCTACCAGCAGCTGCTGCTCGAATTTCGCAACGGCGAGCCGCCCCGCTACGGGACGCTCTGGTTCATCCTGTACCCGAACGTGATGCTCGAGTGGTATCCCGAGTCGCTGGTGGTGAGCACGCTCGTGCCGCGCTCGGCGACGCACACCACGAACGTCGTGGACTTCTTCTACCCCGAGGAGATCCACCATTTCGAGCCGCAGATCGTCGAGGCGCACCAGAAGGCGTACGCCGAGACCGCGGCCGAGGACGCCGTCGCCTGCGAGCGCATGGATCGCGGCCGGCGCGCGCTCCACGCCCGCGGCGCCGACGATCGCGGGCCGTATCAATCGCCAACCGAGGACGGGATGATCCACTTCCACGAATTCGTGCGGCGGCACCTGCATCACCTGCGCGACGCGTGAAGTACGCCACCCTCGTCTCCACCGAGACCCTGGCCGCGCATCTCGACGACCCGTCGTGGGTCGTCTTCGATTGCCGGCACGATCTCGAGCACCCCGCATTCGGCCCGCGCGAGTATGCGAAATCGCACATCCCGGGTGCGCGCTTCATGCACGTCGACGAGGACCTGTCCGGACCGACGACCGGGAGGAACGGCCGCCATCCGCTGCCCGATCCGCGGGTCTTCATGCGCAAGCTCGGTGCGGCGGGCGTGGACCGTGCGAAGCAGGTCGTCGCCTACGATGCCCACGGCGGCACCTTCGCCGCGCGGGCCTGGTGGATGCTGCGCTGGGTCGGCCACGACGCGGTCGCGGTGCTCGACGGCGGATTCGGGGAGTGGCTGCGCGAGGACCATCCGGAGACGAGCGAGGTGCCGCGCCCTGCCCCGACAACGTTCGACGGCGCGGTGCGCGCGCGCCCCGTCGGCGTCGACTTCGTGGCTGCGCACCTGCGCGATCCGGGGATCCTTCTCGTCGATGCGCGTGGCGCGGAACGGTACACCGGCGCCACCGAACCCCTCGACCCGGTCGCCGGCCACATTCCCGGGTCGGTGAACGTCCCCTTCAAGGAAAACCTCGCGGCGGGCGGCGTCTTCAAGTCCGCCGATGCGCTGCGCGCGCTCTGGCAGCCGATCGTCGCTGGCCGCGACGCGGCGAGCGTCGTGCACACGTGCGGTTCCGGCGTGAGCGCCTGCCACAATCTGCTCGCGATGGAGATCGCCGGCCTTGCCGGCTCGCGGCTCTACGCCGGCTCGTGGAGCGAGTGGTGCGCGGACCCGGCCCGGCCGGTGGCGACCGGCCCGACGCCCTGACAGGGCGTCGGCCAGCTTGGATCTCCTCGCCGACGCGATCCTGATCGTCCACTTCGGGTTCGTGGCGTTCGTTGTGGGCGGCTTCGTGCTCGTCCTCGCGGGCGCGGCGCTCGGCTGGGGCTGGGTGCGAAACCCCGTGTTCCGCTATCTGCATCTCGCGGCGATCGCCTTCGTCGCGCTCGAGGCGCTCGCCGGCATCGCCTGCCCGCTCACCGTGTGGGAGGACGCGCTGCGCCGGGCGAGCCCGGGGGGCCCGGGCTTCGTCGGCCGGTGGATCGGACGCGTCCTCTACTACGGCTTCCCCGAATGGGTGTTCACCGCCGTCTACGTGCTCTTTGCGCTCGCGGTGGCCGCAACGCTCAAATGGATCCCGCCGCGCAAAAGGCCCGCTCGCAGCGCAGCCGCTCGGGACGGCGGCGCGGAGAACCGGCTATCATCGAACGGGCAGCCATAGCCGCTCACAGCTTGTTCGATGCGCGTCCTCCTCATCGACGATTCAGCGGAGTTCCGGGACCGGGCGCGTCGCATGCTCGCCGAAGCCCTTCCCGAAGCTGCAGTGTTGGCGTGGGATCCGGCCGTGCAGGGGCGCCCGGTGGCCGGCTTCGACTGGGGGCGGTTCGACTGCCTGGTCCTCGACGACCTCCCCGGCGAGAACGCGGACGGGCTTGCCTGGCTGAGCGAGTTCCGGCTCGAGGGCGCGGTGCCGCCGACGCTCGTCGTTTCCGACACCGGGGGCGAGGAGATGGCGGTGCGTGCTATCAAATCCGGCGCCGCGGACTACCTGAAGAAGGCCGACCTCACCGGGGAGCGCTTCGCCGCCGCGATCCGCGACGCCATCGCCGACGCGCGCGAGTCGCGCCGCGATGTCGGCGCGCTGCGCCTCACCCAGCCGCTCAACGTGAGCGAGATCGGCCAGCCGCTCGGCGGCACATCGGTCAAGGTTCCCGGCTACCGCGTCCTGCGCAGGATCGGCGAGGGCGGCATGTCGCGCGTCTATCTCGCCGAGCGGGAGTCGGACGGCCTGCAGCTCGTGCTGAAGGTGCTCGATCCGCGCCTGCGCCGCGACGAGAGCTTCCGCCAGCGCTTCCTGCGCGAGTACAAGATCATCCAGCGCATCCAGAACGAGCACGTCGTGATGATCTTCGACGAGGGGTTCACGGACGACTATCCCTATCTCGCCATGGAATACTTCCCGGGCGGCGACCTCACGGTGCGCATCCGGGGCGGCATCAATTCGATCGGCGCGCTCAAGATCCTGGTGCAGATCGCCAAGGCGCTCGATGCGGTCCACGCGGCCGGCGTGGTGCACCGCGACCTCAAACCGGCGAACATCATGTTCCGCGAGAGCGGGCGGCTCGCGATCCTCGACTTCGGCCTCGCCCGCGAGCTCGACGCCACCTCCACCCTCACCCAGCGCGGCATGGTGATGGCCACCCCGCTCTACATGAGCCCGGAGCAGTGCCTCGGGCACGCGCACGGCCCACGCGGCGACCTCTACAGCGTCGGCTGCATCCTGTACGAGATGCTCACCGGCGACACCCCTTACCGCGGCGAGAATCCCTCCGCGCTCGCCTATCAGCACGTGCACGCGCCGGTGCCGCGGCTGCCGGCGCGCCTCGCCGGCTATCAGTCGCTCATCGACCGGCTGATGGCGAAGCAGCCGGAGGAGCGCTTCGAGTCCGCCCACGACCTCTTCGCGCACATCACGCACTGAGCGCCATGGACAATCCCGCGGACCGCCAGTACCTGGACCTGATGCGCCACGTGCTGGAACACGGCGCGCCGAAGTCCGATCGCACCGGCACCGGGACACGGTCGGTGTTCGGCTGGCAGATGCGTTTCGATCTGCGCGAGCGGTTCCCGCTGCTCACGACCAAGAAGCTTCACCTGAAATCGATCGTCTATGAGCTCCTGTGGTTCCTGCGCGGCGACACCAACGTGCGCTGGCTGCAGGAGCGTGGCGTGACGATCTGGGACGAATGGGCCGACGCGCACGGCGAGCTCGGGCCGGTGTACGGCCATCAGTGGCGCCACTGGCCCGCGCGCGACGGGGCCACGATCGACCAGATCGCGCAGACGGTCGCCGCGCTGAAGGCGAATCCCGACTCGCGGCGCCACGTCGTCACGGCGTGGAACCCGGCCGATGTGCCGAAGATGAAGCTGCCGCCCTGCCACGCGCTGTTCCAGTTCTACGTGGCCGGCGGCGAGCTTTCCTGCCAGCTCTACCAGCGCAGCGCCGACATCTTCCTCGGCGTACCCTTCAACATCGCCTCCTACGCGCTGCTCACGCTGATGATGGCCCAGGTCTGCGGCCTCGCGCCGGGCGAGTTCGTGCACACGCTCGGCGACGCCCACCTCTACCTCAACCACTTCGAGCAGGCACGCGAGCAGCTCGGCCGCGCCCCGCGGCCGCTCCCGCGCATGCGGCTCAACCCTGCGGTGAGCGACATCTTCGCCTTCCGGTACGAGGACTTCGCCCTGGAGGGCTACGATCCGCACCCGGCGATCAAGGCGCCGATCGCCGTGTGACAGGCTGCTGCTTGGTGGATCAGTTGATTGGCCGCCAGCAGACGGTGGACGTGTCGAGGATTCTTACAGTATTGAGAGCGCTAGAGCCCCCTGTCTTTCTATGCCCCTGATTTACTTCAAATCAGCGCCTGTGGTACGGTTCTTGATTGTCCGATCGCTGGGCATTTCCCATTTGATCAACCCGCTCGGAGGCTCGGCGATGGATAGAACGAGAATTGTCAAATCCCTGTTCGGACTTTGTCTAGCCCTTGGCTTCGTGGGGGCGAACGCGGCGATCGTTTCCTATCAAGCTGGTGATCCTGGCACGTCGCTCGGCAGCGCAACGCCAAATTCAGATGCCGCGGCGGCGAGCTTTGACGCTGCGGCAGGTGCGCTGGGGTCGATCAACCTGATCAACTTCGAATCGGCACCCTTGGGCACCTTTAGCTCACTGTTGATCGCACCGGGCGTCACCGCAAGCGGGTTAGGCTATACGGGCGCTGCAACTCACAGCATTCGGGCTGGCGATCGCTGCGGCAGCGTCTGCGGATTCAACACCACTTCCGCTGGCCGCCTCTATCTCGACGTGGACGCGAACTTCATTACGCTTTCGTTCGCCACCCCCATTTCGGCGTTCGGCGTCTATATCACCGGCCTCCAGCTTGAAGGGGAGACGGTGAACTTCAATGATGGGACGAGCCAGACTCTCACGCTCACGAACTTTGGCTCAGGCGCTCAGTTCTTCGGTTTCACGGACGCTGGAAATCTGATCTCGAGCATCGTCATCGACACGCGGAATCCGTCGAACACGTTGGGAGACTTCATCGGTCTCGACGACATTCGCTATGTCACGGCTTCTACGTCGTCGGTACCGGAACCGGGCACACTGGCGCTTCTTGGTCTTGGCCTGGCTGGTTTCGCGGCGAGCCGCCGTCGTCGGAAACCATAAGCGTTCGTCGTATTCCCGAGGTCCCCGCTCCGGCGGGGCTTTCTTTTGGGGTTCTGCAGGCTTCTCGGTGGGCTAAAGGTACGCTGTCGCGCACTGCTTGGCACTGGGACTACCAAGCCTCGGCTGGGCGACGCGCTTCTGGAAACGCTGGTACTTCTGGGCCACCCACAGCCGCTTGGCGCCGATCATCGTGGCCGCCAAGCTCGTCGCCCGGCATCTGCCCAACGTGTTGACCTCCTTCGCGCAGCGCATTACCAACGCCGTTGCCGAAGGACTGAACTCCAAGATCGCCACCGTGCAAAAACGTGCCTGCGGCTTCCGCAACCGCGATCACTTCAAGATCGCCGTCTACTTCCATTGCGGCGGTCTCAACCTCTATCCGGCTGCGGTGACCCACGGAAAAGCCGAATGAACCAAAAAAAAGAGCCCGCAGGGAGGCTGGCGGGCCCTAACGCGGAGAGCTGATGTGAACCTGTCGCTCGGAGGAGCTCCCGCTAGAGGAGACGGTCAGCGTCGCGGCCGGGCGCGCACCCGAAGCCAGTGACCAGCGATAGCTGTGTTCTCCATGACTGGTGCTCCGGGGCGGTGGCGCCACGCATGCACCGCGCGCGTCGATGACAGCACATTTGCAACCAGCGTGCCAGAATCGATTAATCGACATCAATCATGGAGTTATGCGTTCGGCCGACCTCTTGCCGCGCCGGCGGACGTCACCCGCGCACGACAAGCTTTCCGCGAGATCGGTCCAGGTCCAAGCGGCTCAGTCAGTTGCAGTGTCGCCCGCGCACGACGCCCGCGGTACGCCGGGCAGCACGTCCCGGTCGCCCGTACGCGCCGACGCATCCCCTCCAATCGATGCCGGCTACTTGGCTTCGCGGGGCTTGCAGTAGTCGAAGCCGTCGTTCCAGCCGGCGGCGTATTGCCCGTCGACGCGCGGACGCGCAACCGCGCTCGCGGTGCGCGCGGCCGCGCACCCGTCGCTGAAACCGCGCCGGAACTCGGCGGGAAAACCCGACAAGTTGATCGTGCTCGTCACGGTCGTCGGGTCGGATGCGCCCGGCCGACCGGAGTCCGCGGACGCACACGCGCCGAGCGCGAGTACGGCGCATAGCGCCAGGACGAGCGCGCGCAGAAGCGGCAGGCGCTGCGGTTGCATGGGTCGTGCTGGCATCGAGCGGCTCTCTGGCATGTCGATCCGGTCGGATTCAGCAATCCCCGTGCCCGCGCGCGGGAGACGTTGCCGATCAACCACCGGGCTGCGCGCTGCGGGTCCGGGCGCATGCTCGGGACGGCCGCCCCGCCGGTTCACGTCGGGAGGCACCGACGCGCGCACAGCGCTCAGACCCTTGCTCCCTTGAACATCCCCGGCTGGAGCTGATGGCGCTCCAGCAGCTTGTAGAACTCGGTGCGGTTCCGCTGCGCCATGCGCGCCGCCTTCGTCACGTTACCGCTGGTGAGCCGGAGCAGCCGGATCAGGTAATCGCGCTCGAACGCACGCTTGGCTTCGTCGAGCGGCGTCAGGCTGGCGGGCTCCGATCTCAACGCGGACTGGACCAGCGTCGTCGTGACGATGCTCCCGGTCGCGAGCGCGACCGCCTGCTCGATCACGTTCTGCAACTGGCGTACGTTGCCCGGCCACGGCGCCCCGATGAGAAGCTCGAGCGCTTCCGGCGCGAACGACCGCACGTCCTTGCCGTAGCGCCGGGCGACGTCGTGGAGGAAGTGGTTCGCGAGCGGCACGATGTCCTCGCGCCGGTCGGCGAGCGCCGGCACCCGGAACGACACGACGTTCAGGCGGTAGTACAGGTCCTCGCGAAACTCGCCGGCCTTCACGCGCGCTTCCAGGTCGCGATGCGTCGCCGAGATGATCCGCACATCGACCGGCACGGCCTGGGTCGCGCCGACCGGCCGCACTTCCCGGTCCTGCAGCGTGCGCAGCAGCTTCGCCTGCAGCGCAAGCGGCATGTCGCCGATCTCGTCGAGGAAGATCGTCCCGCCGTCGGCGCTCTGGAACAGCCCCTTGTGATCGTAGACCGCGCCGGTGAACGCGCCTTTGCGGTGGCCGAAGAGCTCGGACTCGAGCAGCGGCTCGGGAATCGCGGCGCAATTCACGGCGACGAAGGGACCCGCGGCGCGCCGCCCGGCCTTGTGGATCGCACGCGCGAGCATCTCCTTGCCGGCGCCGCTCGCACCGTGGATCAGGACCGACGCATCGGACTGCGCGACCAGCCTCGCCTGGCGCAGCAGATCCTCCATCGCGGGGCTTGAGCTCACGATCTCGCTCCGCCACGACTCGTCGGCGCGACCGGGCGCCGCCGCCGACAGGCGGATCGCCTGGGCCACCTGCTCGAGGAGCTGCTTGCCCTCGAACGGCTTCGGGACGAACCCGAAGACGCCGCGCTTGGTCGCCTCGACCGCCTCCGGGATCGTGCCGTGCGCCGTGAGGATGATGACAGGCAGCGTGGCCGCGGTCCGCTGGATCGCCTCGAAGAGCGCCATGCCGTCCATGCCGCCCATCTTGAGATCGGTGATCACCACGTCCGGGCGGGTCACGGCCACCGCGGCGAGCGCGCGCTCGCCGCTGTCGGCGGACTGCACGGCGTAGCCGGCAGCGGAAAGGCGCAGCGCGAGCAGCTTGAGGATGTCGGGATCGTCGTCGACGATGAGTACGGTGTGCTGGGTCATGGTCGCTGGGGTGCCTCGCCCCGGGGTCATTGTCGCTTCGCCGGCGGCATCTGGCCGCGCTCGATGATCGTGCGCTCGACCGCGCGCAGGGCGTCGAGCTGCTCCTTGAGCTGGTCCGCGCGTCCGCGCGCCTTCGCCCGCTCGTTCACCTGCGCGTGCAGCATCGCGCCGAACTGGGCGACCTTGCCGACGTTTGCGCCGGCTGCCGCAAAGGGCTCCAGGAGGCCGAGCGCACGCGCCTCGTCCTGGAACGGCGTGCCGGGCATCGCCGCGACCAGCGCGAGCCGCACGCGGTTGTACTCGGAGCGCTCGCGGTTGAACGCCTGCGCCGCGCCGGCATACTCGCGCCGCTGGTCGTCGGGCGCCATCGCCGCCACGCGCGTGTAGTAGCCTATCAGATCGGCGAGTTGCTTCGTGTCCTCGGGCACGACGGCGTACTCGGCCACCGGCGGCGCGGTCGCCTGCTGCGGGGGTACCGTGCAGGCCGTGGCCGCGAGCGCCGACAGCGCGAGGAGCAGCCGCTGCAGGCACGCGCGCGGGGCGTTCATCGGGCGGGCTCCGCGGGCGGGAGGGTCACGCGGAAGTGCGCACCGCCTTCGCCGGTCACGAGCTCGAGCGCGCCGTCGTGCGCGCGCACGAGCTCGAGCGCGATCGCGAGCCCGAGCCCGCTCGACTGCACCCGTGCGCCGGGGGCCCGGCCGCCGTGGAAGAACCAGTCGAACACCTTTTCGCGGTCGCTCGCGGGAATGCCCGGACCCCGGTCGATGACGTCGATCGCGACTGCGGATCCCGCGCGCGCGACCGCCATTCGCACCGTGGCGCCGTCGGGCGAGAACTTGACTGCGTTGGAGAGCAGGTTGTCGATCACGGTATGCAGCTTCTCGCGGTCGGCGAGCGCCCAGGTCTCGGGTGCGTCGATCGAGAGCGTCACGGCCCGCGCGGCGGCCGTGAGCTTGTGCGCCTCGGCGACCTCGCGCACCACTTCGGCGACGTCGACCTGGCGGCGCGCGAGGCGGCCCCCGGACGCCACCGCCCGCTGGTAGTCGAGCAGGCTCTCGATCAGGCGCTGCAGCTGCGCCCCGTTCGCCTGCAGGATCGCGACGATCTCGCGCTGCTGCGGGGTGAGCGCGCCGGCAGCGCCTTCCTCGAGCAGCGACGCCCCTTCCCGCAGCGCGGTGAGCGGGGTCTTGAGCTCGTGCGAGACGTGGCGCATGAACCGCGTCTTCTGCTCCTCGAGGTCGGCGAGCCGCCGGCGCAACCACTCGAGGCGCTCGCCGAGGTACTGCAGATCGGCCGGTCCCTGCACCTGAATCCCGGCGGCGAACTCCGCCGCCCCGAGCTGCCGGATCGCGCGGTCGAGCTGCCCGATGGGCCGGGCGATGAGAAAGGCCACCAGGGCGGCGATGCCGAGACCAAGCGGGATCGCGGCGAAGAGCTGCAGGAACAGGGCGCGCTGGGCGTCGCTTGCCGAGGTGCGCACGCGGTCGATCTCGCGGTCGATCAGCAGGTTCGATTCGTTCAACACGGAGCCGGCGAGACGCGACAGCCCGATGTAATCCTCGACGAGCGTGTCGCGGTCGGCATCCGAGTCGGGCCGGCTGCCGAGCGTCTCGTAGAGCGCCTGCTCGCGGTCGATCGCGCGGTTCAACTCGGCGAGCTGGCCCTCGTCGAGCGGCAGGCGCGACAGGGCGCTCGTGGTGCGCTTGAAGTTCGCGCGCACCGCCGCATAGTCGTCGAGCAGGCCGGGATCCTTGAGAATCACGTACTGCCGCACGATGCGCTCCATGGACAGGACTTCCTCCATGAGCAGCCGCGATCCGCGCGCCGCCTGCGCCGCCTGGTCGACGGTGCTCTCGCTCTGATCGGCGAGCCGCTGCACCGAAACCGCGGCATTGGCGAGCGCGAGGACGAGCGGCGCCGCGACCACCGCGAATCCGATCGCGAGCAGTCTCAGGAGCGACCGCGGATAGTATCGGTGTGAGAGCTCGAGCCGCACGTGGCGCTCTGCTGACCAGAACCTGGTTCTATAATGCCGCCGTCATGATACAGGGGAGACCGACGTGCCGTCAGGCCGCGGCGCGGCGGGCGCCGGGCGCGAGCGTCCCCTGACATGCCGCACGTCACGCTGATCGCCGCGCTCGCGCGCAATCGGGTCATCGGCCGGGGGAACGCACTCCCCTGGCGTCTGCCCGCGGACCTGCGCCGGTTCAAGGCGCTGACGCTCGGCCAGCCCGTGGTCATGGGGCGCAAGACCTTCGAGTCGATTCGAAGCGCCCTCGGCGGCCCGCTGCCGGGCCGGCGGAACATCGTGGTGACGCGCGACGCGGCTTTGGTCGCGGCCGGATGCGCCGTCGTGGGATCGCTCGACGCAGCCCTGGCGTCCGCGCACGACGCGGAAGAGGTCTGCGTGATCGGCGGTGAGCAGCTCTACCGGGCGGCGCTGCCCATCGCCGACCGGCTCCAGCTCACCGAGATCGAGGCGGATTTCGACGGAGACGCCTGGTTTCCGGAGTTCGCGGCGGGCGAGTGGCGCCTCACGTGGCGCGAGCCGCATGCGGCCAGCACGGAGTTCCCACATCCGTACGCGTTCGCCCTCTACGAACGTCGGGCCGCCGCGCACCCGTCCCGCTCCAGAGAGGCGGAATAGCCGCGCGATAAAGCGCGCACGGAACGCGCACGCCGGATGCGCCGGCCGTCACGCTGGCGCGTCGGCTCGGCCTTCCAGGCACATCAACGTCTGCAGGCCGTAGGCGCACGGTTTTGCGGCGCCGGCCCTCACGGCGAGCACCTCCAGCTCGCACACGGTGAGCGAGCGCCCGGCCTTCTTGACCTGGCCAACCGCGATGAGCAGCTCGCCATCGGCGGGCGAGACGAGGTTGATCTTGTACTCGACGGTGAGCACCGTGCTGCCCGCCGGAAAGAGCGTGTATCCCGCGTAGCCGCCGGCCGAGTCGGCGATGGTGCTTGTGACGCCCGCATGAAAGAAGCCGTGCTGCTGCGTGAGGTCGGCGCGATACGGGAGCTCGATCTCCACCCGGCCCGGTTCGACCCGCGTCATGCGCGCGCCAATGAGCCGCATGATGCCTTGGCGCTCGAAGCTCGCGCGCACGCGTGGCTCGAACCCGGGATCGGATGGCGTGAAGCGGGTCATGGTGATCTCGCCTGGTACACAGTTTGTCACAGTTCCGGGCGGCGCTGGAGCCGCGCCGCCGCCTGTGGCAGCATAGCGCGGGCCGCGCACGCGTTGGGCGGGACCGAAAGAACGGACGACAAGGAGCCGTATGGCAAGCGCGATCGAGATCAGCGGCTACGAGCCCGGCGCAATCGGCCGGGTGGTGGAGCTGCACGCGACGTACTACTGGAAGAGCTGGAGCTTCGACGTGGCCTTCGAGGCGAAGGTCGCGGCGGGGCTCGGCGAGTTCTTCGGCCGTTTCAATCCCGCGATCGACGGCTTCTGGATCGCGAAGCTCGGCAGCGAGACCGTCGGCTCGATCACGATCGACGGCGGCGATTGGCGCGAGGAGGGCGCCCGCCTGCGCTGGTTCATCGTCGACGAGGCGGCCCGAGGCAAGGGCGCCGGTCAGGCCTTGATGGAGCGCGCCATGGATTTCTGCCGGAAGGCCGGCCACTCGCGCGTCTACCTCTGGACCTTTGCCGGGCTCGCGGCGTCGCGCCGTCTCTACGAGACGCACGGCTTCCGCGTGGTGCAGGAGCACGAGGGCACCGAGTGGGGCAAGCCGATGCGCGAGCAGCGCATGGTCGCGGAGTTGCAGGCCGCGTAGCGCCGTCCCGCATTCCCTTCCGTCCCCAGAGGGAGCGACCGCGCGCTCGCAAGCAACCGCTCGCGCGCTGACATCCAGACCCTTCGCGCCGACTACGCCACCCGCGGAAGGGTCACCCCCTTCTGTCCCTGGTATTTGCCCCCGCGGTCCTTGTACGACGTCTCGCACACCTCGTCGGACTCGAAGAAGATCACCTGCGCGACGCCCTCGTTGGCGTAGACCTTCGCAGGGAGCGGCGTGGTGTTCGAGAACTCGAGCGTGACGTAACCCTCCCACTCCGGCTCGAAGGGCGTGACGTTCACGATGATCCCGCAGCGCGCGTAGGTCGACTTGCCGAGGCAGACCGTCAGCACGTTGCGCGGGATGCGGAAGTACTCGACGGTGCGTGCGAGCGCAAAGGAATTGGGTGGAATGATGCAGATGTCGCCCCTGAAGTCGACGAACGACTTCTCGTCGAAGTTCTTCGGGTCGACGATCGTCGAGTTGATGTTGGTGAAGATCTTGAATTCGTCGGAGCAGCGGATGTCGTAGCCGTAGCTCGAGGTGCCGAACGACACCACCTTGCGCCCCGCGACCTCCTTGACCTGGCCGGGCTCGAACGGCTCGATCATGCGCTGCTCGGCCGCCATGCGGCGGATCCACTTGTCGGATTTGATCGTCACGTCCTGTTCCTCAATGTTGGTCAAGCTCTGCTCCGTCCTCCCCTCCTCTTTGAGGAGGGGTGTCACGCGAAGCGTGACGGGGTGGTGCGTCTGCTGTCCCCTCCTTCTCAAGGAGGGGTGCCGCGCGCAGCGCGGCGGGGTGGTTTCGG
>JADLAV010000082.1 GCA_020848075.1 Burkholderiales bacterium | reverse complement strand
CTGACTTCCTGCAGGGCTGCCAGTTTGGGTTCCATCTCTGCCTCCAAAAAATAGGTTGTGGAAAACCCTTTTTAGTCGCAGAGACCCCAACTGACCAGCCCTGCATAGGATCTCGGTGAGGAGGGGAGAGCACAGACACCACCCCGCCGCGCTGCGCGCGGCACCCCTCCTTGAAAAGGAGGGGATGGTCTCGCGCGGTGTCGACAACGCGCTAAGTCCTCAACTTGTAGCCAGACCTGAGCAGAGCGAGCGTGCCCGCGCTCAGGCTCGCGAAGAATACCGCGACGACGGCCAGGCTGACGAACGGATCCACGTCGGAGGCGCCGAAGAAGCCGTACCTGAACCCGTCGATCATGTAGAAGAACGGGTTGAGATGGGACACGCTCTGCCAGAAATCAGGCAGCGAGCGGACCGAATAGAACACGCCGGAAAGAAAGGTGAACGGCATGATGATGAAGTTCTGGAACGCCGCGAGCCCGTCCATCTTGTCGGCCCAGATTCCGGCAACCACCCCCATCGCACCCAGAACCGCGGTGCCGAGGAGGGCGAAGGCGATGCTCCAGAGCGGGTGGGCGATCCCGACGCCGACGAGCGGCGCCGCCACGGCGACCACGCCGGCGCCGACCACGAGCCCGCGCACGATCGCGGCGCCGACATAGGCGAAGAAGAATTCCCGGTAGCTGAGCGGCGGCAGCAGCACGAAGACGATGTTCCCGGTCACCTTCGACTGGATCAGGCTGGACGAGCTGTTGGCGAACGCGTTCTGGAGCATCGACATCATCGCGAGGCCCGGCACGAGGAAGGCGGTGTAGCGCACGCCCTCGAAGGCCGCGACCCGGTCCGCCAGGACCTGGGCGAAGACCACGAGGTAGAGGACCGCGGTCAGCACCGGCGCCGCAATCGTCTGTGCGCCCACCTTCCAGAAGCGCAGGAGCTCCTTCTGCAGCAGGGTGAGGAAGCCCGTCATCTGCCCCGCATGATCCGCACGAACACCTCCTCGAGGTCGGGCTGCACGATCTCCAGCTCGAGGATCGTGCACCCGCCGGCGCGCAGCGTGGCGAGCACGCGCTCCACCTCGGCGTAGTCCTGGATCTGCAGCAGGAGCGCGTCTTCCTCGCCCGCGGCGCGCGTGACGCGAAGGGGAAGCAGCGCCGCCGGCAGTTGCCCCGCGAGCCGCAGACGCACGTAGAGCGCGTGAAACTGCCGGATGAGGTTCGCCGTCGTGTCGAGCGCGACCACGCGGCCCTGCTTCAGCATGGCGATCCGGCCGCAGAGCGCCTCGGCCTCCTCGAGATAGTGCGTGGTGAGCACGATCGTGTGGCCCTCGGCGTTCAGCCGCTGCACGAATTGCCACAGGCCGTGCCGCAGCTCCACGTCCACCCCGGCGGTCGGCTCGTCCAGCACGATCACCGGCGGCCGGTGCACGAGCGCCTGCGCGATCAGGACGCGCCGCTTCATGCCGCCGGAGAGGGCGCGCATGTTGGCATCGGCCTTGCCGGCGAGATCGAGGTGGTGCATCACCTCGTCGATCCACGCGTCGTTGCGGCGCAGCCCGTAGTAGCCCGACTGGAGCCGCAGCGTCTCGCGGACCGTGAAGAACGGGTCGAACACCAGCTCCTGGGGCACGACGCCGAGCAGGCGGCGGGCGGCGCGGTACGCGGTGAGCACGTCGTGCCCGAGCACGCGCGCCGTGCCCCGGTCCGGGCGCGCAAGCCCGGCGAGGACGCTGATCAGGGTCGTCTTGCCCGCGCCGTTCGGTCCGAGCAGACCGAAGAACTCGCCCTGCGCGATCGTGAGATCGACGCCGTCGAGCGCGCGAACGCCGCCGAAACGCTTGGCGAGCCCGCGGATCTCGATCGCATCGGTCATGTCGCCGGCCGGGCCCCGCGCGCGCGCCGCCCTTCGCGCCCGCTCAGGCGCGAGACGCCGCGATGATGTCCGAGACCGAATACAGCGAGGCGAGGTTTGCCATCGCGGCCGGGACGTTGGCGATCGCCACCTGTCGCCCCTCCGCTTGCGCCTCGCGGAGCAGCGCGAGCGCCATCGCCACGGCGGCCGAGTCGATCGCTCCGACGGCGGCGAAGTCGACGATCGCGGCGCCTTCGCGGCAGGCCTTGCGCGCATCCGCGAAGAGCGCCGGCGCGGTCTCGAAGTTCACCGGGCCTTCCAGCACCAGCCGATCGCCTTCACGCCGCATCGGATTCGCGCCCGCGACCTAGCTCGTCGAGTGCAGCTGGCGGTTCTTCTCGCCGAGCGTCTTGATCAGGCCATCGACGCCCGCCTTGCGTACTTCCTGGGCGAAGGTGTCCCGGTACGTCGTGACCAGGCTCACGCCACCGACCGATACGTCGTACACCTTCCAGCCTGCATCGGTCTTCTCAAGGCTGTAGTCGATCGCGATCGGCTCGGCACCGGCCTGGCGCACCTGCGAGCGCACCGTGACGTCGGTGTCTTGCGGCTGCGCCCGCAGCGGCTTGTACTCGATCGTCTGGTCGCGATAGTTGGTCAACGCGGTCGAGTAGGTCCGCACCAGCAGGGTGCGGAACTCGGTTACCAGCAGCTTCTGCTGCTCGGGGCTCGCCTTGCGCCAGTTGATGCCCATCGCGAGCGCGGTCATCCGCGTGAAATTGAAATGCGGGAGGACCTTTTCCTCGACCAGCGCGATGGTCTTGGCGCGGTCGCCCGCCTGGATCTCCTTGTCCTTTCTCACGATGTCGAGCACCTCGTCCGCGACGCGCTTGACGAGCACGTCCGGTGCGGTGTCTTTCCCGATGTGCTGCGCCGCGACTGGAGCGGCGAGCGTCGCGGCGAGCAGTGCCGCGCAGATTCGCACCATCATTTACGAGCCTCTTTCCGTTCATCGTGCGGGCGTCCGGCCGCAGCGAGGACCGCGACGTAATTCGCCGGAATCCGCGGATCCACCAACTGCAGCGCGCCGGGCGCGAAGGCGCCGGGGGCGCGTCCGCCTCCCGTGTCGTCCGCCGGCGCCGCTCGCGCTGCCCATGCCGGGGCCACCGCGCGCGAGGGCTCCGTCGCGAGGTCGTCGGGCAACGCTGTGTTGCCACCGTGCTCGGGTGCGGGCTCCGGCGGCGGCTCACCGTCGTAGATAAGGCTACGCCGCCGCTGCAGATACGCATCGCGGACGAACGAATACTTGTCGAGCGCGGCCTCCTCGACCACGCTCTCGGCGTCCAGCAGCGTCGCACGCAGGCTGACGAACCCGAGCGCGGTGAGGCTGTTCCGCCACGCCACGTAATGGTTCCACTTGCGCCACGTGGGGATGCGCCACGGCAGGTATCCGAAGGTGTCCGCGATGAGGCCCACGCCGTCGCGGACGGTGCTCGGTCCAAGCACCGGCAGCACGAGATACGGCCCAGGCTCGATGCCCCACCGGCCGAGCGTCTGGCCGAAATCCTCGTTGTGCTTTTCCAGGCGCATGTCCGTCGCCACGTCGTTGATGCCACCGAGCCCGAACGTGGTGTTGACGGCGAAGCGGAACATGTCGCTCATCGCCCACTCGACCTTCCCCTGCAGGAGATTGTTCACCCCGATCCAGGGATCCCACAGGTTGCCGTAGAAGTTGCGTACCCCGGTGCGGACGGGCTGCGGCAGCACCGCGCGGTAGACCTGCGCGACCGGCTTGATGACCGTCCGGTCGAGGCCTTCGTTGAACTCGAAGACCGCGCGGTTTGCGGGCTCGAACGGATCGCGGGGATCGACCAGCGCCGGGGTCGCGCAGCCGCCCAGCGCGGCCGCGGCCGCGCAAAGCGCGGCCACCCGCGTGACCCACATTGTCAGCACGTCTCGCCTCACTTCTTGTTCTCGTTCCCGTCGGCGGCCTTACTGTACAGAAACTGGCCGATTAGGTTCTCGAGGATGATCGCGGACTGGGTAATTTTCAACGTATCCCCGTTCTTGAGATTCGCGACGTCGCCCCCGGCCGACAGGCTGATGTACTGATCGCCGAGCAGCCCCGAGGTGAGGATCTTGGCGGCGGTGTCGCGCGGGAACTTGTAGCGAGCTTCGATCGCCATCGTGACCTCGGCCTCGAAAACGTCGTTCAGGAATCGGATGTCGGACACGCGTCCGACGACGACGCCCGCGCTCTTCACGGGCGCGCGGACCTTGAGCCCGCCGAGATTGTCGAACCGCGCCTTCACCTCGTAAGTGTCGCCGCGGGCGGTCGCGGTGAGGTTGGCCACCTGGAACGAGAGGAAGACCAGCGCGCCGAGGCCGGCCAGCACGAAGAAGCCCACCCAGAGATCGAGCGTCGAGCGTTTCATCATCTGGAAGTTATCCCAAAATCGCGGCGGTGCTTCGTCCTGAACCGAGGTCGCACGAACAAGGGGCGGATTGCCCCTTGTATATCCCCGAACGAACAAGGGACCCGAGGGAAGGGTCGTTACCCTTCCCCCGGACCCTTGTAAATCCCCTCTTTCGCGACGGCATTCGCATTTTGCGAGAGGTTCTGGAAGTTATCCCAAAATCGGGGGAGGTTCTAGCGCACACCCCGGAACATGAATGCGGTCAGCACGAAATCCAGCGCGAGCACGGCAAGCGCCGAGGTCACGACCGTGCGAGTAGTTGCACCGGAGACGCCCTCGGCGGTCGGCGGCGCGTCGTACCCCTCGAACACGGCGATCCACGTCACGGCGATGCCGAAGACGACGCTCTTGATGACGCCGTTCACCACGTCTTCGCGGAAATCGACCGCCGACTGCATCTGCGACCAGAACTGGCCCACGTCGACACCGATCAGGACGACGCCGACGAGGTAGCCGCCGAAGATGCCCATCGCGGAGAAGAGCGCCGCGAGGAGCGGCATCGACAGCACGCCGCCCCAGAAGCGCGGCGCCACCACGCGCGCGACGGGGTCCACCGCCATCATCTCCATGGCGTCGAGCTGCTCGGTCGCCTTCATCAGCCCGATTTCCGCGGTGATCGCGCTGCCCGCGCGGCTGGCGAAGAGGAGCGCCGCCACCACCGGCCCGAGCTCGCGCACGAGCGAAAGTGCGACCAGCACTCCGAGCGCCTCCGACGAGCCGTAGCGCGCGAGCGTGTCATAGCCCTGCAGCCCGAGCACCATGCCGACGAACAGCCCGGAGACGAGGATGATGATGAGCGACAGCACGCCCGCGAAATAGATCTCGCGCACCGTGAGGTGGAAGCGCCGGAACGCCGTGGGCGAGTGCTTGACCATGACCAGGAAGAAGCGCGCCGCGAAGCCGAGCCGCCACACCCCGCCGACGACCCGCGCGCCCACGGCCGCAACCACGGCGTTGACCCGGTTCATGACGCGCGCACGCCCAGGAGATCCTCCCGGTAGTCGGCCGCCGGGTATTGAAACGGCACCGGGCCGTCCGCCTCGCCCCAGACGAACTGGTGGACGTAGGGCGCCCGCGAGGCGCGCACCTCCTCGGCGGTGCCCTGGGCGACGATGCGGCCGTCCGCGACGAAGTAAATGTAGTCCACGATCTTGAGCGACTCCTGCACGTCGTGCGTCACGACGATGGAGGTCGCGCCGAGCGCGTCGTTCAGCCTGCGGACGAGCTGCCCGATCACGCCGAGCGAGATCGGGTCGAGCCCGGCGAACGGCTCGTCGTACATCATCAGCTCCGGATCGAGCGCGATCGCGCGGGCGAGCGCCACGCGCCGGGCCATGCCGCCGGAGAGCTCGGACGGCATCAGCTGCGCCGCGCCGCGCAGGCCGACGGCGTGCAGCTTCATGAGCACGAGATCCCGGATGAGCGGCTCGTCGAGCCCCGTGTGCTCGCGCATCTGGAAGGCGACGTTGTCGAACGTCGACATGTCGGTGAAGAGCGCGCCGAACTGGAAGAGCATGCTCATGCGGCGACGCAGCGCGTAGAGCTCGTCCTGGCTCATGCGATCGACCCGCTGGCCGAAGGCGAGCACCTCGCCCTTCGACGGGCGCAATGCGCCGGCGATCATCCGCAGCAGCGTCGTCTTGCCGCAGCCGCTCTGACCCATGATGGCGACCACTTTGCCCCGCGGAATCACCAGGTTGATCCCGGAGAGCACCTCGCGCGCTTCCTCGTATCCGAACGAGAGGTCCCGGATCTCGACGATGTTGTCGGCAGTCACCACCAGCAGGCTCGCAGAAAAACCCCGCGATTCTATCGCATCCGCTCCGCCGGACGACGCTCGGGCGCTCGAGCGAGGCCGCAGCGCGCGAGCCGCGCTATCATTCGCCGCACGTATGACAGCGACCGCGCCCACGAACGCCACCCGCGGCGCGGCCGTCGTCCGGTTCGCGCAGGTCACGAAGAGCTACGGCGCCGCCGCAGTCCTGCGCGGCGTCGACCTCGCGATCTCGCCGGGCGAGTTCTTCGGCCTCGCCGGGTTGAACGGCGCCGGCAAGACCACCCTCATCAAGTGCATGCTCGACTTCTGTGCGCTCGATGCGGGGACGATCGAGATCCTGGGCGTTCCGCACAGCGAGCCGCGCGCGCGCGCGCGGCTCGCCTTCCTGCCGGAGCGCTTCCTTCCGCCCTACTACCTCACCGGGCGCGACTTCCTCGGTTTCATGCTGTCGCTGCAGGGCCGCACGTTCGATGCGCCCGCCGTGGAGCGCATGCTCGCGGCGCTCGACCTCGATCCCGCCGCGCTCACCCGCCCGGTCCGCGTCTACTCGAAGGGCATGACCCAGAAGCTGGGGCTCGCCGCCTGCTTCCTGTCCGGGCGCGACTTCTTCGTGCTGGACGAGCCGATGAGCGGGCTCGACCCGAAGGCCCGCGCCGGCGTCAAGGCCCTGCTCGCCGAGCTGCGCGGACGCGGGGCGACGCTCTTCTTTACCTCGCACGCCCTGGCGGACGTCGAAGAGATCTGCGACCGGATGGTCATCCTGCACCAAGGTGTGCCGTATTTCGCAGGAGCGCCCCGATCCTTGTGCGACCATTACGGTGAAAGCTCCCTGGAACGCGCGTTCCTGCGCTGCATCAGCGCCCCCGCACATGGACATGGCTGAAACCGCCGGCAAGCCGACTCTCCTCATCGTCGACGACGATCCGCTCATCACGGATACGCTCGCCTACGCGCTCGGCAAGGACTTCGATGTGCTCACCAGCGACTCGCGCGGCCACGCGGTCAGCCTGCTGCGGCAGCTCGACGCCCCGCCCGAGCTCGCGCTCGTCGACCTCGGCCTGCCGCCGCTGCCCCACCGCCCCGACGAGGGGTTCCAGCTGGTCGCCGACCTGCTCGCGCACACACCGAGCATCCAGATCCTGGTGCTGTCCGGGCAGAACGACGCCGCCAACGCCCGCCACGCCCGCGCCCTCGGCGCCGCGGAGTTCGTGGCGAAGCCATGCGACCCGGACAGCCTGAAGCGCATCCTGCTGCACGCGCTGCAGGTCCGCGAGGTCGAGATCACTGGCGGGCAGACGAGCGAGGCCGGGGCGATGGTGGGCCGCAGCCCCGCCATGCACAAGCTGCGCAGCCAGGTGAGCCAATACGCGGACGCGCCCTTCCCCTGCCTGATCGAGGGCGAGTCGGGCAGCGGCAAGGAGATGGTCGCGAGCGCGCTTCACCGGATGTCGGGCCGGCGGGACAAGCCCTTCCTCGCGCTCAACTGCGCCGCGATCGCGCCCACCCTCGTGGAGCCGACGCTGTTCGGCTACGTGAAGGGCGCCTTCACCGGCGCGCTCACCAACAAGTCGGGCTATTTCGAGGATGCGGCCGACGGCACGCTGTTCCTAGACGAGATCGGCGAGCTGCCGCTCGAGCTCCAGGCGAAGCTGCTCCGCGTGCTGGAGAACGGCGAGTACCAGCGGGTCGGCGAGACGCAGCGCCGGTTCAGCCGCGCGCGCGTGATCGCCGCGACCAACCGCGACCTGCGCCAGGAGATCAAGAAGGGCAACTTCCGCGCCGACCTGTATCATCGCTTGAGCGTCTTCACGATCAACGTGCCGCCGCTGCGCGACATGGAGGACGACAAGCTCCTCCTGCTCGAGCACTTCAGCCGCTTCTACGCCGAGCAGGCGAAGATCGCGCCCTTCTCGGTGGACGAGGGCGCGATGAAGCTCTGGCGCGAGTACCATTTTCCCGGCAACGTCCGCGAGCTCCGCAACATCGTGATCCGCCTGACCACGAAGTTCGCCGGCCAGCGGCTCTCGGCGTCGGAGCTGGAGCCGGAGCTCGACGTCGCTGCGTCCGTCGCAGCGCCGACGCAGGAGCTCGGGCTGCCGAGCGATCCGGGGACGCTGGTCGACCAGGCACAGCGGCATCTGCAGCGCGAGCGCGGCTTCAACCTCGACAACATGCTGCAGGCGTGGGAGCAGGGCTACATCGAGGCCGCGATGAAGCTCACGCGCGGCAACGTGAGCCAGGCGGCGAAGCTCCTCGGCATCAACCGCACGACCCTCTACAGCCGCATGGAGTCGCTGCAGAAGCAGTGACTCGCCCCGCGGCGAGGCTTCCCGGAACGGCCGTCGCCGAATCCCCCTGTGCGCCCCGGTCATGGCTTAGAATGGCCGCGACAGGGTAAGGGGACCCCACAGGCGCATGTATCTCGGCCATTTCGGGCTGAACGAACCTCCGTTCCGCATCACGCCGCACACGGATTTCTTCTTCGCCGGCGCGAACCGCGGCGCGACCCTCGAGGCGCTGCTCTACGCGATCGGGCACGAGGAGGGAATCATCAAGATCACCGGCGAGGTCGGCAGCGGGAAGACGATGCTGTGCCGCGTGCTGATCGAGCGGCTGCCGAAGCACATCGAGACGATCTATCTCGCCAATCCCTCGCTCTCGCGCGACGAGATCCTGCACACGATCGCCGACGACCTGCGGGTGAGCGTGGAGGGCAGGCGCACGACCGTGCTGCTGCGCGCGCTGCAGGAGGACCTGATCCGGCGCTACGCGGCGGGCAAGCGCGTGGTCGTCCTGATCGACGAGGCGCATGCGATGCCGCTCGAGACCCTGGAGGAGATCCGCCTCCTCTCCAACCTCGAGTCGAACCGCCACAAGCTCCTGCACATCGTGCTCTTCGGGCAGCCCGAGCTGGACGAGCACCTCGCGGCCCCGAACATGCGCCAGATCAAGGAGCGCATCATCCACAGCTTCCGCCTCGAGCCGCTGGTGCGCGACGACGTCTCGCAGTACATCGAATTCCGGATGCGCGCGGCCGGCTATCGCGGACCCAGCGTGTTCACGGCCGCGGCACTGCGCACGATCGCGCAGGCGTCGCAGGGCCTGACGCGGCGCGTCAACATCCTCGCCGACAAGGCGCTCCTCGCCGCTTTCGCCGACGGCACGCACCAGGTCACCGTCAAGCAGGCCCGCGCGGCAGTGCGCGACTCGGAGTTCAAGCGCATGGGCGGGCGCCGCAGTGCGTGGTGGCTGGCCGGCGCCGGGCTGGCGGTCGGCCTCGTCATCGGGCTCGCAGTGCACTTCTACCCGGCGATTCTGCCGGGCCAAGCCCCGCCCACAACCCAGGTCAAGGCCATCCAGCCGCCGGCGCCGGCGGCCACTCTGGGCGCGCCGCCCGCCACCGCATCGCCACCCGATTCGAGCGCCGAGCGGGCGGAGCCGCCGGCGATGCCCTCCAAACCAGCAGAAAGCGCGGCGTCGGCGCCAGCCGGCGCCATGCCTCCGGCGGGCGGCGGGCCAGCGAGCCAGCCGACCGCGCAGGAGGCGGACCCCCGCGCGAGCGCGGCACCGGGATCCGCCGCTGTGCCCGGGGCTCCGGCGCCGGCGCAAGGGTCCGGTGCGGCGGCGGCTAAACCGGTTACGCCGAGCGCACCGGCGGCCGAAGCCGCGCCGAGCGGAAGAATGGTCAAGAGCATCCCGCCCGCCGCCTCTGCCTTGGCGAAGGCAGCTACCCCGCCTCAGCCGACGTCGGGGGAGGCCAAGGCCGCTGGCGCCGCGCCGGCCTCCGGCCCTAACGCGCCGAGCAGCGGGGACCTCACGCAGAAGCGATTCGCCGCGACGCAGGAGTGGCTCAAGGTCGCCCCGTCCAAGCATTACGCCATCGAGCTCCTGACGGTGAGCGCCGCCAACGTCGGCGTCCTCGAAGACCTTCTCGCGCAGATGGCCCGCATGCTGCCCGTCGATCGCGCCTTCGTGTACAGCGTCAAGGTCGAGGGGCGGCAGCACTATGCGCTTGCGTACGGAGACTACCCCACGGTGGCCGATACCATCACGGCGATGGGCCAGCTCCCCGAGACGCTTAAGGCCCGCACGCCCTATCCGCGCAGCTTCGGTCTGATGCGGACCCAGAACCAGCAATAGTTCTCACTTGGAGGCGGCACTAGGCCACATCTGTTTGCTCCGATAAAACAGTTTCTTAGCCTTCGTCGTTATAGTAAGCTTTCCACAAAAGGCTGCTTACAGCCCGCGATTGCGGGAGAACGAAGAATCCGCGCCGTGACCGCTCATAGACTCCTGCACCGACTCCCTCTCGCCGCGGCCACCGCGCTCGCCGTCGCGGGGTGCGCCTCGCCGCCGATGAAGCCGTCGGCGGAGGGCCATCTGAAAGCCGAGCCGGCGCCGCCGTCGGCCGCGATTCCCGCGCCGGTGCAACTGCCGCCCGCCCCGCCCAAGCCCCGCCCCGCCGAGCGCGCCGAGACTTACAGCGTCGTGGTCAACAACGTGAAGGTGCACGAGCTCCTCTTCGCCCTCGCGCGCGACGCGAAGCTGAACATCGACATCCACCCGGGAATCACCGGGACCGTCACGCTGAACGCAATCGACCAGACCCTGCCGCAGCTCCTGAACCGGATCTCGAAGCAGGTGGACATGCGCTACGAGCTCGACGGGCCGAACCTGCTCGTCATGCCCGATTCACCCTACTTGCGCGTCTACAAGATCGATTACGTCAACATGCTGCGGGATACGACGGGGCAGGTCTCGGTGAGTGCTCAACTCACCGGCACCACGGGAGCGGGCGCCGGCGCTGGAGCGTCCGGCGGCGGCCAGAACGTTTCGTCTCTCCAAATAAGGAACGTATCCAACAACCGGTTCTGGGAAACGCTCGTCGAGAACGTCAAGGACGTCCTCCGCGAGACGGACAAGATCCTGCCGACCGGAGGCGCGGTACCGGCACCGGCGCCGGCGCCGGCACCCGCGCCCGGCGCGGCAGCCGGCCAGCAACCCGGCCTCCAGGTCGCGAGCGCCGCGCCGACACCATCGGTGAGCTTCCGCGAGGCCGCGTCGGTGATCGCCAACCCCGAAGCCGGGGTGCTCTTCGTCCGCGCAACCTCCCGGCAGCACGAAAAGCTGCAGGAATTCCTCGACCAAGTGCTCGTGAACGCGAGACGCCAGGTGCTGATCGAAGCGACCATCGTCGAGGTCTTGCTGAACAACACCTATGAGCAGGGGATCGACTGGTCGTACGTCGGCCGGACACTGATGGGTTTTTCCTTCGCGCAGACCCAAGTGCCGCGCTCGCCCGCCGGCACGGCATTCACGATGGCGTATAACTCCAACGTCTTCAATGCGACGCTTCGATTGCTCGAGACGTTCGGGACGACCCGGATCATTTCAAGTCCGAGAATCAGCGCCGTCAACAACCAGACCGCGGTCATCAAGGTCGTCGAGAACGTCGTGTACTTTCTCGTCCAATCCCAGATCAGCCAAGCCACCAACGCGCCGTCGCTGCAATCGGTCACGACGACACCTCAGACGGTACCGGTGGGGCTGGTCATGAACATCACCCCGCAGATCAGCCAAGACGATTCGATCCTCTTGAACGTCAAGCCGAGCATTTCGGCCGTTGCGAAGATGGTGCAAGATCCGAACCCGCAACTCACCATACAAAACAACATCCCACAGGTCGCGACCCGCGAGATGGAGTCGGTCCTCAAGATGACGAGCGGCCAGATCGCCGTGTTGGGTGGCCTCATCCAGGACAAGGTCGCCAATACCGACCAGACGGTCCCGGGCGTCAACCGTATTCCGTTGCTCGGGAATCTGTTTGCGAATCGGGACCTTCAGAGTCAGAAGACCGAACTCGTGATCTTCTTGCGGCCCACGGTCGTGCACGATCCCAGCCTGGAGGGCGACTTTCGCGGCTACCGCGTGTTCCTGCCCGGCGAGGACTTCATGAGTCGCCCGAATCCTGGCAGGCCTGTTCTCCCCGACGCGCAGGTCCAGTGATGCGGGTGCAGATGCGGGTGCAGATGCAGGTGCGGGAATGAGCCTGCTGCTGGAAGCGCTCAAGAAGGCCGAGCAGGCCAAGCAGAGCGGGTCGGGACCGGATCCCGAATCCACCTTGCGCGGCGGCGAGGGGCTGTCGCTCGCGCCCGCCGAAGCGCCGGCTCCGGCGTCACCCGCTACCGGCGAGCGGTCGCCCATCACGCGCGACCGGCTGCCCGAGATCAATCCCGCGCTCGAGATCCTGACCGACGACCTGCCTTCGGCGAGCGGCGGGGGCAGGGAGGCGCCGGCCGGCGCATCCCAGGGCGGCGCCCGCGGGGCGCCGCGGGGCCCGGCGCAGCCGCCGCGCGACGAGCCGGACCCGCGCCAGGCCGAGCGCGACGCCGCGCGGCAGCTCTTCGAGGCGAAGCCGGCCGACTACGACCCGCGGCGCCCGTTCAAGATCACGCTCGCCGCGCTCGGCGTGGCCGCGATCGGCGTCATCGTGTACTTCTGGTGGCAAATGCAGCCGAGAAGCCTCCAGGTCACGCAGCGTCCGTCCGAGCCGCCGTCGACCCAGATCGCGGCCGCCCCGCCGCCTGCGCCGCCGCCCACCGCGCCGCCCGCAGCAAGCACGGTCGCACCGCCCGCAGCGAGCGCAGTCGAGCCTCCCGCAGCGCTTGCTTCAGCCGCTGCGCCGGCCACGCCGGCGGAGCAAGTCCCGGTGCCGCCGCAGCCGATGGCGGCCGCGCAGCCCGCGCCGGCCGTTGCCGCGCCGCGTGCCGCGCCCTCCGTGCAGATCAGGCGGCCTTCCCAGCCGCCGCGCGCGCCGTCGCGGGAGCCCACGGCAGCCGCGCCGCGCCCCGACGCGGGAATAGAGATCACGCGCTCGGCGTCGGTCATCAACCAGGCGCTCTCGGCAGGGTATGCGGCTTTCCAGTCGGGCGACATGGCCACCGCGCACCGGGAGTACGAGCGCGCGCTGGCGGCCGACCGCCGCAATCGCGACGCGCTGCTCGGCCTCGCGGCGATCGATATCCATTCGGGCAGCTACTCGCGCGCCGAGGCCTACTACCTCAAGGTTCTCGAACTCGACCCGCGCGACCCCGACGCGAATGCCGGGCTGGTGAGCCTGCGCGGGCGAGCCGACCCGGTGCAGTCGGAGAGCCAGCTGAAGACGCTGATCGCGTCCGAACCCAATGCGGCGCCGCTGCACTTCATGCTGGGAAATCAGCTCGCGGCGCAGTCGCGCTGGGCGGAGGCCCAGCAGGCGTACTTCCGCGCGGCGGCGATCGAGCCCGAGAACCCCGACTACGCCTTCAACCTGGCGGTGAGCCTGGACCACATGCGCCAGGTGAAGCCGGCGCTCGAGCACTACCAGCGCGCGCTGGCGCTCGCCGGGAGCCGGGTCGCAAGCTTCGACAAGCCCCAGGTCGAGACCCGCATCCGCGAGCTGCAGCGCTGACGGGGTACACTCGGGCCCGCATGAACTCCCCGGCCTCCCCGCAAGCCAAGCGCCACATCGGGCAGATCCTGATTTCGCAGGGGATCCTCACCGAGGATCAGCTGCGGATCGCGCTGCTCGAGCAGCTGAAGAGCCGCCAGCCGGTCGGCAAGCTCCTGGTGCAGCTCGGCTTCGTATCCGAGGCCACGCTGCGCGACGCGCTGTCCGAGAAGCTCGGGCTGAGCAGCGTCGACCTTTCCCAGATCGTGGTGGACTCGGCCGCGATCCGCCTGGTCCCGCGCGATTTCGCGCGCCGCCACAACCTCTTCCCGGTCGCGGTCGACCGCGAGCGGCGCCGGCTGATCCTCGCCATCTCCGACACGAACAACATCGTCGCGCTCGACCAGGTGCGCGCGCAGCTGCGCGGCGAGCTCGAGATCGACGTGCGGCTCGCCGGGGAGCAGGAGATCGCGCGCGCGATCGAGCAGTTCTACGGGCACGAGCTGTCGATCGACGGCATCCTGCACGAGATCGAGACCGGCGAGATCGACTACCAGAGCCTGCAGGCGAGCGGCGACGAGTACAGCCAGCCGGTGGTGCGGCTGATCTCGGCGCTCCTGGCCGACGCGGTCGAGCGGGCGGCCTCCGACATCCATTTCGAGCCCGAGCAGAACTTCCTGCGCATCCGCTACCGCATCGACGGGGTGCTGCGGCAGATCCGCAGCCTGCACAAGACCTACTGGCCCGCGATGGCCGTTCGCATCAAGGTGATGTCGAAGATGAACATCGCCGAGACGCGCGCCCCGCAGGACGGGCGCATCTCGCTCTCGCTCACCGGGCGGCAGGTCGACTTCCGCGTCGCCTCGCAGGTGACCACCCACGGCGAGAACATCGTGCTGCGGATCCTCGACCGCCAGAAGGGCATCGTGCCGCTGGACGGGCTCGGCCTGCAGCACGAGCAGCTCGCGATGCTCAAGAAGATGATCGTGCGGCCCGAGGGCATCATTCTGGTGACCGGGCCGACCGGCAGCGGCAAGACGACCACCCTCTACTCGATCCTCAACCACATCAACCACGACGGCGTCAACGTCATGACGCTCGAGGATCCGGTCGAGTACCCGATGACCCTCATCCGCCAGACCTCGGTCAACGAGGCGGCGAAGCTCGATTTCGCGAACGGCATCCGCTCGCTCATGCGCCAGGACCCCGACGTCATCCTGGTGGGCGAGATCCGCGACGAGGACACCGCGCAGATGGCGCTGCGCGCGGCGATGACCGGCCACCAGGTCTACTCGACGCTGCACTCGAACAACGCGCTCGGCGCCATCCCGCGGCTGGTGGACATCGGCGTCTCCCCCGAGATCATGGCCGGCAACATCATCGGGATCGTGGCGCAGCGCCTGGTGCGCCGCCTGTGCAAGCACTGCCGCCAGCCCTACGAGGCGAGCGCCGCCGACTGGGGCATCCTGGGCGTGAAGTCCGACACGCCGCCGACGATCTACCGGGCGGTCGGGTGCGACCACTGCGAGTACCAGGGCTTTCGCGGCCGGCTCGCGATCATGGAGCTCCTCAAGCTCGACGGCGAGCTGGACGAGATGATGGCCCACCGCGCCACCGCGCGCGAGATGCTGACCGCGGCCCTCGCGAAGGGCTTCCGCACCCTCGCCGACGACGGCGTGCGGCGCGTGCTCGACGGCTCGACCTCGCTCGAGGAGCTGATGCGGGTCATCGACCTCACCGACCGCATGTAGCCCCGCGTTCGAACCGGCGCCGCGCAGGTATCGTCCGGTTCCGGAGCGGCATCCGGCGCCTCCCGGCGCGCGCGGTTTTCCCTTTCCCGCCCTCGAGCTGTCTTCGTCCGTGGTTGGCGCCGTGACGGGCATCACGGCGCCCGATCTCCCCTGCGCCGCGAATCGCAGAGACGAGGTATCCTTTTGAAATTCCGGTAGTCTGCCCGCGAGGAATGGCGCTCTTCATCTACAAAGCGATCGACGGCAGCGGCAAGACCGTCACTGGCCAGGTCGACGCGCTCAACCTGGTCGACCTGGAACTGCGGCTCAAGCGCATGGGCCTCGACCTCATCGTCGGCGGCCCGACCAAGAGCGGCGGCGGCGGCGCGTGGCGGGTCAAGCGCCAGGACCTGATCAACTTCTGCTTCCAGCTTGAGCAGATGACCACTGCCGGGGTCACCCTCGTCGACGGTCTCACCGACCTGCGCGACAGCGTCGAGAACCCGCGATTCCGCGAGGTCGTCGGCGGCCTGATCGAGGCGATCCAGGGCGGCCAGAACCTGTCCGGCGCGCTCGGCAACTATCCGCAGGTGTTCCAGCCGGTGTTCCGGTCTCTCATCCGGGCCGGCGAGGATACCGGCCGTCTGCCCGAGGTGCTGCGCAGCCTCACCGAGAGCCTCAAGTGGGAGGACGAGCTGGCGGCGCAGACGAAGAAGCTCATGATGTACCCCGCGTTCGTGGGCGGGGTCGTGATCCTCGTGACGTTCTTCCTGATGCTCTACCTCGTGCCGCAGATGGTCACGCTCATCAAGACGATGGGCCAGACGCTGCCGCTGCACACGCGCATCCTGATGCAGGTGTCGGCCTTCCTGGTGAGCTACTGGTGGGCGGTCATCGCCGCGCCGTTCGCGATCTGGGCCGGGATCAAGTTCGCGGCCCGCTCCAACCCGCGCGTGCGCTACCACCTCGACGCGATCAAGCTCGGGCTTCCCGTGGTGGGGCCGATCCTGCGCAAGATCATCCTGTCCCGCTTCGCGAGCGTCTTCGCGCTGATGTACTCCTCCGGCATCACCATCCTGGACGCCATCAAGAGTTCGGAGGAGACCGCGGGCAACGTGGTCATCCAGGAAGGCCTCCAGGCCGTGGGCCAGCAGATCGCGGACGGCAAGAACGTGACCGCCGCGTTCCAGGAGATCGGGCTCTTCCCGCCGCTCGTGATCCGCATGCTGCGCGTCGGCGAGGCCACCGGCGGGCTTGACACCGCGCTCCTCAACGTGAGCTACTTCTACACGCGCGAGGTGCGCGAGAGCATCGCGCGCATGCAGGTCATGATCGAGCCCGCGCTCACCGTCGTGCTCGGGCTGATCCTCGGCTGGGTCATGCTCTCGGTCCTCGGCCCCATCTACGACATGATGACGAAGATCAAGCTCTAGATCCGATGCCCGCGAAGCGCCTCCTCTACCTCACCGCCGGCCGCGCGACCGCGTACCTCTGGTCGTCGGGCAGGCTGTCGACCGATGCGAGCTTCCTCGCCGGCGAAGAGGGCGTGACCGCGTTCGCAGCCTATCTCGACGCCGCGCCCTCGAGCCTGTTCTACGTCCTCGCCGACGTGGTGGAGGAGGACTTCCACCAGGAGAACATTCCCTTCCTGCGCGGCGGCGACCGCCGCACGCTGCTCGAGCGCAAGCTCGCCCAGCGGTATCGCGACACCAGCCTGTCGGTTGCGCTCTCGCTCGGGGTCGAGCGCGGCCAGCGGCGCGAGGAGCGGATCCTCTTCAGCTCCTTCACCAACACCCAGCAGCTCCATCCGTGGCTGATGGCGCTGCGCGACTCCGAGGTGCCCGTGGTGGGCGTGTATTCGGTCGCGCTGATCGCGCCACAGCTCGCCACGCGGCTCGGGCACAAGAAGACGCCGTGCCTCATGGTCTCGCTCTCGCAGGCCGGCCTGCGGCAAAGCTACATCGATGGCGGTCAGCTCCGCTTCAGCCGGCTCGGTCCGCTCGAACCGGCGGAGGTCGCGAGCCCCGAGCGCGTCGCCGACGCGTTCGACCGCGAGACGACGCGCGTCTATCAGTACCTGACCGCCATGCGCGTGCTGCCGCGCGAGGGCGGCCCGGTCGATGCCCTGCTGATCGCGCCGCCCGGCCAGGCTGCCGCAGTAGGCGACACCGCGGCGGGGGTCGCGCAGCTTCGCGTCCGGGTGGTCGACTTCGACGAGGTGCGGCGCAAGATCGGCCTCAGGTCCGCCCCGGCCGGCGCGGGCGCCGAGGCGCTGTATCTCCACTTGCTAGCCGCGCATCCGCCCGCGCACCAATACGCGAAGGAAAACCTGCGGGGCTCGTACCGGCTGCACCAATGGCGTGCCGGCCTCGTCGCCGGCGGCGCGGTGGTGCTCGCGGCATGCCTGCTCTACGCCGGGTCCGAGGCCTGGGAGATCATGCGGCTGCACGATGCCGTGGACCAGGACCGGGCGCAAACCGCCGCGGCGCAGCAGAGCTATGGCCGGGTCACCGCGCAGTTTCCGGTCATGCCGACCAGCACCGACAACCTCCGGACGACCATGCAGGAGTACCGGGTGGTCGCCGCGCAGACCCGGTCGCCCCGGGACCTCCTGGCCGAGCTGAGCGCAGTGCTCACCAACGCCCCGCGCATCGAACTCGAGCAGGTGCGCTGGGAGTCCGACGTCAGGATCGCCGAGCAGCCCAAGGAGGGCGGACCCGCCGCACCGCGCCCGGCCTCCGCCGCCACGGCGGGGGCGCAGCCGCGTTACGAGGCGATCGAACTCGCGGCGCGGGTGCGCGAGACGAGCGCCTCGGACTACCGGGGCATCCAGCTCCTCGTCGACCAGTTCGTCGACCAGCTGCGCAAGCGCCCCGGCATCGAGGTGCTCGCGGTGAAGATGCCCTTCGAGGCGAGCTCGCGCACGCAGCTCGCCGGCGACATCGGCACCGAGCGGACCGGGGACATTCCCCGCTTCACCGTCACCTTCGGCAGGCGGATCGCGCCATGAAGATTCCCGGCGCCAGCCTGCGCCCGCTCTACGTCCCGCTCGCCACCGCGGTCGGCCTGATCGCGATCGGCATCGCCGTCGTCATGGTCGCAAACCACTATCTCGATCGCGCCCGCCTCGCGAGCCGCACCGCGCTCGCCGACCGCCAGGCGGTCCAGAACAAGCTCTCGCGCGCGACCGAGGAAGCGCGCGAGATCAGCGAGAAGCTCGTCGACTATCGCCGCCTGCTCGCGCGCGGCGTGATCGGCGACGAGCACCGGCTCGACTGGGTCGAGACCATCGGGCACATCAAGACCGACCGCAGGCTCTTCGACATCAAGTACCAGATCGAGCCGCAGCGCGCGCTCGAGCTGCCCGGGCTCACGCAGAGCCCGGAGGTCGAGTTCCGGGTGAGCCCGCTCAAGGTGGACATGCAGCTCCTGCACGAAGGCGACCTGCTCACCTTCCTGGACGATCTCTCCCGCAACCTGAAGTCGCTCGTCCTGGTGCGCGAGTGCTCCATGCAGCGGCTCGACCGCTCGACCGTGGAGAAGGGCGTGGTGCCCCGGCTGCGCGCGGCGTGCACGATCGATCTCGTGACCATCCGCGACAAGCAGCTGAAGTCGACCTGACCGGAGCCGAGGCCGCCATGACACGCCGTCTGACGAACTGCGCGCTTGCCGCGCTCGCCCCCCTGCTCCTCTTCGGCGCGCCGCACGCGACCGCCACCGAGCTCGGGCGCCTGTTCTTCACACCGCAGCAGCGCGAAGAGCTCGACCGCCGGCGCGAGTCGAACGCGGTCGAGCCCGAGATCGTGGTCGAGAGCCTCGTCACGGTGAACGGCCAGGTGAGCCGCTCCAGCGGCAGGACCACGACCTGGATCAATGGCGTGCCCCAGTACGACGCATACCGGGGCAGGGACCCGGCGCGCGTCGTGGTCGACGATGCGGGCATGACCGCGCCGGTCAAGATCGGCGACACGCTCGACCGGACGCGGGGCGAGGTGCGCCCGGCGATCGAGCCCGGGGCGATCGAGATTCATGCGGACAACCAGAGCAAGCCGCGGCGCGGGCGCTGAGCCCGGGCGGGGCGCCCGCCGCACGAGCGCACCGCGTGCCGGCTTCCGGTTCCGGCAGCGCGGGGTAGCGCTCGTCTTGCTGCTCGCGCTCGTCATGATGGGCGCGCTCTACATGCTGCTCAGCCAGCTCGGCCGGGCGGCCCAGCGCGTCGACCGCGATGCGGTCACCATGACCGCGCTCGGCGAAGCGAAGCAGGCGCTGATCGGCTATGCGGTGCGCGACCAGCGCCTGCGTCCGCTCGCGCCGGACAACGCGTCACCGCCCTACTACAACGCCGCCACGATCGCGGGTTACGGCACGAATGGCCTCAACATCAGTTCCAACGATCGCCCGGGCAGCCTGCCGTGCCCCGCGCCGGACGAGGACGGCATCGCGCTCCCGGCGGACACTTGCGCCTCGTGGAGCACGGCCGGCGGCGGCGTATGGAAGAACCGCGTGGGCTGGCTGCCCTGGCGCACGCTCGGCATCGCTCCGCTGCGCGACGCGGACGGCAATCTGCTGTGGTACGCCGTGTCCGACAGCGTCCGGAACGGCAACCTGAATTCCGGCGGACCGGCGCTCATCCTGAACAGTGACAGTGTGCACCGGACCGCACCCGATCCGTTCGCCTTCCGGCCGCTCACGGTGCAGGGCACGGTGCCGGCGCAGAACGCCGTCGCCGTGGTCATCGCGCCGGGGCAGCCGTTGCCCGGCCAGGACCGCGTCGGTGCCCGGTACAGCGTGCGGAGCTGGCTCGAGGGTAGGAACAACTATCTCGACAACGACGCCGGCGCGACGAGCGACGACGTCTTCGAGATGCAGAGCCGCTCGCCGGCCTTCAACGACACGCTCGTGTCGATCACCGCGGCCGAGCTCTTCGCCGTGGTCGAGAACGCGGTCGCGCTGCGCGCGCAGCGCGAGATCGTGCCGCTCTTGCAGGACTACTACGCCGACTGGGGCGCGCTGCCCTACCCGGCGGCGTTCGACGCCGACAAGATGCGCGCGGATTTCACCGGTACCGTGCCCGCATTGCTGCCGATCACCTCGACCTCGGTGATGAAGGGACACCTGCCTCTGCTGCACACCGACGACGTGGCATGGGGGACCGTGACCATCAAGCAGCTCGTCAATCCGACGTACGCGGGCTACGACCCCTTGATCCACGAGCAGGACGCGAGCGTGCCGCTCGGGCAGGGTCCGGACGGCGGCAACACCGTGAGCAGTTCGCTCTGCGCGGTCGCGGTCAACCCGAGCGCGCCGGACACGCTGGGCTGCACGCTGTCCTACACGGGAGCGCCGTGGGTGAAGGTTTACGCCGAGATACCCCTCGGCGCCCGCGGGCTCGTCAAAGCAAAACTCGACAGCGTCATACCCACTCCGTCCACGGGCACGCTGAGCGGCACGGCCAACGAGAACGGCAGGACCACGATGGTCTATCGGGCCCGGCTCGCCTCTGCGCCCAGTACGGCGCTCCAGTTCAGCGCGTTTCCGACGATCGATCTGGACAGCCCCGGCAGCGACACGGCGTGGTTCGTCCGCAACGAGTGGTATCGCCTGGTGCAGTACGCGATCGCCCCCGGCGCGGCGCCGGGGAAGCCCGGCGCCGTCGCCGACTGCACGTCGGGCGGCACCGCCACCTGCCTCGACGCGCACCATGCGAACGGAACGGTCGACTTCTCGCGCGCGGTGCTCGTGCTCGCCGGCTCCGGCTCGTTCAAGGCCGGCCCGGCCGCGCAGCTGCGCCAGGACGATGCGGGCGCCATGACGACGGACCTCGCGAACTACTTCGAAGCTGGCAACCTGATCGCGAACCTCTCTTACCAGGAGAAGCGGCGTTCGAGCCAGCCCGCCGCCGCATTCAACGACCGCCTCGCGGCATACAGGGCCCCATGACGCGCCTCGCAGCGATTCGCAGAGCACGCGGCTTCACGCTCGTCGAGCTCGCGGTGGTCATCATGATCGTCGCGCTCCTGCTCGGCGGCCTGGTCGCGACGCTCGACGCGCAGAACAACGCGCGCAGCGCGAGCCAGACCGAGCAGTCGATGCAGCTCGCACGCGACGCGCTGGTCGGCTTCGCGCTCCGCCAGGGGCGGCTGCCCTGCCCGGCGGTGGAGAACATCGACTTCGTCGGGAGCCTGCCGGCGTACTGGCAGGCGCACGCCGCCATCGGCTATCGCGACGGCGCGGCGACGCGCGTGGACGGCACCGGCGAGGAGGCGATGGCCGTGACCTCGACCTCCGGCAGCCCCGAGAGCACGGTGAACGGGCGCTGCGCCGACAGCGTGGGCTTTCTTCCCGCGCTCACGCTCGGCATCGGGCCGACCGACGCGCAGGGCTTCCTCCTCGACGGCTGGGGCGGCCGCGTCATGTACGCCGTCTCCGATTCGCCCGGCAGCAATCCGCGCGACTTCACCACCACGGGCAGGCTGCGCACGCTCGGATTTGCCGTGACGCCGAACCTGTACGTCTGCACGTCGGCGTCGACGAACAAGCCGGTCGATTGCGGCGCGGCGAACCCGGGGGCGCGCGTGCCGGCCATCATCCTCTCGCGCGGGAAGAACTTCGCGCAGCCCGCCGGCGGCGGCGACGAGACCGACAACAACGATGGCGACCGATTCTTCGTTTCCCACACGCCGGGCCCGAGCTTCGACGACCAGATGATCTGGTTGTCGGAGAGCGTGCTCTACGCCCGCATGATCGCGGGCAACGGCTTCTAGCAGGCGGCTGCCGGTGCGCCGCTGCATGTTCCACGACGCGATGCCGCAACCCGAACCCGGTAGAATCGCCGTGGAACACGTCTTGCTTCGGTCTCGCGGCGTCACGCCAATCCACTTCGACACCCCCGCATGAGCTACGGAGCCGAACTGCTGGGCCGTCTGCGCACCGCGGGCGTCGAGCCCGGCGATCCGGAGGATCTCCGGCTCAAGAAGCAGCTGCTCATGTTCGCGATGGCCCTCACCATCGCAGTGCCCATTCTGTGGGTGGCGATCTACCGCCTGTTCGGCGTGACGCTCTCGACCACGCTGCCGATCCTGTATCTCCTCCTGTCGCTCGCCGCCCTCGTGCTCTACCTCGTCACGCGGAACTTCAACCAGTGGCGCCTCCTGCAGCTCGGGCTCTTCCTCTTCTTCCCGTTCGTGCAGCAGCTCTCGCTCGGCGACTTCATCACGGCGAGCGGGTACATCCTGTGGGGCCTGCTCGCGCCGGTCGGCGCGATCCTGCTCTACGGGGCGCGCGACTCGATCCCCTGGTTCTTCGCCTACGCCATGCTCATCCTCATGGCGGCCGGGTTCGACTACCAATTGGTGGGCAGCGCGACCTCGCACGTGTCCATCCCGCCGAAGGTGAGCGCGGTGTTCTTCGCGCTGAACTTCTTCGCCATCTCGAGCATGGTCTACGCGCTCCTGCGCAATTCCTCGGTGGAGCGAGAGAAATCCAAAGCGCGCCTGGAGGAGGCGCATCGCCTCCTGCAGGCCGAGCAGGAGCGCTCCGAGCGGCTCCTCCTCAACATCCTGCCGGGCCCGGTCGCCGAGCGGCTGAAGCCGGAGACCGGCACCATCGCCGACGGATTCGCGGACGTCACGGGGCTGTTCGCCGACATCGTGAACTTCACGACGATCGCCGAGGGGATGTCGCCCAACCAGATCTTCGCCATGCTGAACAAGGTGTTCTCGTCGTTCGACGGGCTCGCCGAGAAGTACGGCCTGGAGAAGATCAAGACGATCGGCGACGCCTACATGGTGGCGGGCGGGCTGGACGGAGAGGACACGCACAACTACTCCGCGGCGATCGCCAACATGGCGCTCGACATGCGCGACCTGCTGGCGAACGATCTCACCGTGAACGACCACCGCGTGGCGATCCGGATGGGCATCGGCACCGGACCGGTGGTCGCCGGCGTCGTCGGCAAGAAGAAGTTCATCTACGACCTGTGGGGCGACACGGTCAACCTAGCGAGCCGCATCACCGCCGAGAGCGTGCCGGGCATGATCCAGGTCGACGTCACCACCTACCGGCGACTGCGCAACCGGTTCGAGTTCGACGCCCCGCAGACCGTCTATCTCAAGGGCAAGGGCGACACCACGATCTACCGGCTGCAGGGCCGCAAGGCGGCCTTGCGCGAGGAAGCGGCGGCCTGAGCGTCAGCCCTGGGCGACGGCCGGCGCGGCCGGCTGACGGGAAGTCCCCCGCCCGAGATCGCCGCGCAGCTCGAAGCACACGTTGCCGTGCTCGTTCGCGGCGAGCCGGAAGCCGAAGCCGAGCAGGTCGGCCTGCCGTCCGAGCTGGTACAAGCCGATGCCGTACCCCGTCTCCGAGGGGACCGGCCCGCGCAGTAGCCCAGCGACGATCTCCTTCGCGACCGGCCGCCCGCTGTCGCACACCGTCAGGACGACCGCCTCGCTGATGTCGAACGTCACGCGCACGCGCACATCCGGATCGAGCTTGCGCTTCTCGAGCGCGTTCTGAACCAGGTTGTCGGCAGCGCCGTCGAAGAGGTCCTTCGGCAAGAGGATGCCCTCGGCGAGCTCGCCCAGCTGGAAGTCCACGCCCCGGATCTGGTAGGCCTTCTGCACCCCCTCCCACCAGGCGTCGGCGCGGACGAAGCGGCCGGTCTCGACCTGCGGCCGCTGCAGCTTCTCGATCGTGTGGCGCAGGCGCTGCG
The DNA here is from genome assembly GCA_020848075.1 of Burkholderiales bacterium. GTDB lineage: Bacteria > Pseudomonadota > Gammaproteobacteria > Burkholderiales > SG8-39 > JAABRB01. The sequence continues at coordinate 44,238 of JADLAV010000082.1, read as the reverse complement.
TGACCATCGGCAGATGCTTGCGGATGAGCACATGCAGCCCCTCGGGATTGCCGTCCGGGTCCCGCTCGACCGCGGAGCAGAGCACGTTCAACGACTGCAGCAGGTTCTTCACATCGTGCGTCAGGCGGGCGCCCGCCTCGTGCAGCGCCTGCACGTACGTCTGCTCCTTCAGCTTCTGCTCCCGCTGCTTGGCGACATAGAACTGCCCGAGCAGCTGGCCGAGCAGGTGGAAGTGCCAGACGAGGGAGGGACTCGGGCGGTGGCGGCTGTACAGCCGGATGGTCAATTCGCGGCCGGTGAATTCCACCGAATGCTTGGAGCTCGTGCCGAACTCGCCCGCATCCGACGAGGTGTGCCACGTGCCGCCGGTCACCCATGGCAGCCCGCCGAGCCCCGCGCACGCCTGCTTGAGAAAGTGCTCCGGGCGCGATTCGGCGCGCGAGAGCTCGGCGAGGAAGTGCAGCCATTGCTCGAACGGGAGACCGATCGTCAGCAGGTAGCGCGAGAAGATCATCGACAGCCCGGCAAAGCCCGCGCCCGGGTTCCAGGCGATGGAGAGGAAGATGAGGACCGCCGCGATCGCGAGCAGGCTGTAGGTCAGCGCGAAGGGATAGGGCATCTTCGCGATCGTCATGAACGCGAAGCTGCCGAGCACGAGCGCGAGCAGCAGCAGGAAGATGAACGATGCGTAGAAGAAATCGACGATCTGCGGCTCCGACGTGTCGCTCTTCACCGGCAGCGCCAGCATCAGGACGAGGATCGCGGGAAGCCCGTACTGCGCAACCGTGCGCAGCTCCTCGGGCAGCGGCGTGGAGAATCCGTTCGGCACCACCCAGACGAGGAGGAGCGCGACGAGGTAGAGGAACATCGTGAGATGGAAGGTCTTCAGGCCCCGCGACCGGAAGAGGAACACCTTGCCGCCGACGATCGCGGCGAGCAGCGCCACCCACAGACCGAGCATCCACCAGTTCAGGAAGACCAGGATCGCGACGGTGATGAGCGAGATGAGGATCACCTCGCTCACGCGCAGGCGCTGTCCCGCCTGCATGAACGGCTGCCAGATGAAGAAAAGGCCGAGGTGCGCCATCATCATCCCGCGGGCCCAGATGTCCTCGGTGCCGCGCACCGCGGCGAAATGAAGGAGGAGCAGCATCGCGACGACCAGGAGCCGCCACAGGATGCCGGAGGCGAAGGCGGAGCCGAGGACCCGCGTCATCGCGCCCTCGGCGCGATCGCGCCGCGCGGCGGTCGCGCCGCCGCAGCGCGGGGACATGCGGCGGGCGCGCCCGCGATGGCGTCGCGCCCCACCGGCACGCACGATGCTTGCACCGGGACCGGCGCGCCCTTACGCTTGGCCGCTCTGCCCCGGCCGCCGCGCGCGCGGCGCACCTCCGAGTCGAACGAGCTCATGAGCATCTTCCCCATCGCCCGCATCACGCTCCTCGAGGCGGCACGCAGTCGGCTCCCGTGGCTGATCGGCTTGGTGCTTCTCGCCAGCCTGGCGGTGGCCGGCTTCCTGCAGCAGGTCGCTCTCATCGAGGTGCGCGAGGTCCAGGGCGCGATTATCGCAGCCCTGCTGCGGGCCTGCGCGGTGTTTTTCGTCGTCCTGTTCGTGGTCACGAGCATGGTGCGCGAGGCGAACGACAAGTTCCTCGAGCTCGCGCTCTCGCAGCCGCTCCCCCGCGCGGGGTACCTCCTCGGAAAATTCCTCGGCTTCGCCGCGGTCGCCGGGGTGACCGCCGTCGCCCTCGGTCTCCCGCTGCTGCTGTTCGCGTCCGCTGCGCGCGTCTCCGCCTGGACCCTCTCCCTCTTCGGCGAGTTGCTCATCATGGCGGCGGTGAGCCTTTTCTGCGTCCTCACGCTCAGCCATGTCGTGGCGGCCTTGAGCGCGGTCGCGGGGTTCTACCTGCTCGCCCGCTCGATCGCGGCCCTCCAGATCATCGCGAGGCCGTCCGAGGAGAACATCGCGCTGGGGCCGCGCATCGCCGACTGGATCGCCCACGGGATCGCGCTCGCGATGCCGCGCCTCGACCGGATGACGCAGAGCGCCTGGCTGACCGACAGCGGATCCGTCGTGGTCCACGACCTGACGAGCGCTGCCGCCCAGACCGCGATCTACGTCGCTCTGATCCTCGCGGCCGCCCTCTTCGACCTCTACCGGCAGGAGATCTGAGGCGGTGTCGGCCCGGCCGGTCCGCGACGTCCCGATGTGGGTGCGCGCGTGCGCCGCGGCCGGCCTCGCGGCGCAGATCGGCTGGGCGGCGCTGCAGCCGCACCCAAGCGCGACGGCCGAGGATCTGCCGCAGCCGCCATCGCCCGGCGTTGCCCGCCTGCTCGCACTCGGCGAGCCCGTCGCCGCGGCCAAGCTCGCGATGCTCTATCTCCAGGCATTCGATTACCAGGCGGGAACGCGAGTCCCCTACCGGAAACTGGACTACGATGCGCTGATCGGCTGGCTCGACGTGATTCTCGGCCTCGATCCGGCCGGCCAATACCCGCTCATGGCGGCGGCGCGAACCTACGCCGACGTGCCGGATCCCGTGCGCAGCCGCAAGATGCTCGAGTTCGTGTACCGGGCGTATTTCGCCGACCCCAACCGCCGGTGGCCCTGGCTCGCCCACGCGGCGATCATCGCCAAGCACGAGCTGAAGGACCTGCCCCTCGCGCTGCGGTTTGCGGATGCCCTGGAGAAGAACACCACCACGCCCAGCGCCCCGCTGTGGGTGAGGCAGATGGTGCCGTTCATCCTCGCCGACATGGGCGAGCTCGAGCAGGCACGCATCCTGATCGGGGGGTTGATCGCGAGCGGGCAGGTCAGGGATGCGCGCGACGCCGAGATGCTCCAGCGCCGGCTCGAGATGATTGAAAAACGCCTTGCGGATCAGTCATCGAAGCCTTCCAAGCCGAGCCCCCAGGGGGCTCCTGAGCGCTCCCTGAAGCAGCCTTGAGTTGCCGGATCGACACCGATATCGATCGCCCTCGTGTTGCGAGCCCGACGATTCTGGCGTGAACCCGACACTCTTGCGCCAAAAATCACGTGATTTCTTTCACATATACGGGCTTTGAGCAGGCATCGAAGTTGCTTGTCAATTGGGACCCCTCTCTTCCGAGAGGCGACTCAAGGAGCTTCGCATGCGAGTTCAAAGACGAGAATCTGGCTTTACGCTGGTCGAGATCGCGATCGTGCTCGTGATCATCGGGCTGCTGCTGGGCGGGATCCTGAAGGGCCAGGAGATGATCACCCAGGCCCGGATCAAGAACGTCACCAACGACTTCAACGGGACGACGGCCGCCTACTTCTCATACCAGGATCGCTACAAGGCCGTGCCCGGTGACGACGGGAATGCCGACCAGCGCTGGGCGTCGTTCGGCGCGAAGAAAGGCGGGGCCGACGGATCGATCTCCGGCCTGTACAGGGACACGCCGCCGGCGGACCCCACGGCCATGACCGTCAACAACACCCAGGGCGAGTCACTCAACTTCTGGTGGCACTTGCGCGCGGCGGGGTTCATCCCCGGGCCGACGCAGGGCGCCGGCGCCGCAACCCAGCCGAACAACGCGGTGGGCGGCATCGTCGGCGTGCAGAACGGCGCATTCGCCGCGCCGGGCAACCTCACCGGGCTGGTGGTGTGCTCGTCGAACATCCCCGACAAGATCGCGAGCGCGGTCGACACGCAGCTCGACGACCAGCGGTCGAACGCCGGGTCGATGCGCGCCTACAAGCAGAGCGCTTCGAACGAGGACGTGAGCGCGGTGACGCCCGCAACGGCTTACGTGGAAGACGGCGCGACGCAGTACATCATCTGCAAGAGCGTGTAGCCGTTCCGCTTTCGGCACGCGAGGCCCGCCACACGGCGGGCCTTTTTTGTTTCGATTCCCGATTTTCGCCTCGCGTGCAATTGTTCCGTTCCCGGAACAGAAGGCCCGCCCCAAGTGGCGCCTTTCTTGCTGAAATCACGACACGTCGGGCGGACAACGAAGAAACCCAAGAATGATGCACGCGCCCAACCTCCAGCACGGATTCACCCTCGTCGAGATCTCGATCGTCCTCGTCATCGTCGGCCTGCTGCTCGGCGGCGTGCTGCGCGGCCAGGAGATGGTGACGCAGGCGCGCATCCGCGACATCGCGAACGACTTGAACGGCGTCGGCGCCGCCTACAACTTCTACTACGACCGGTACAAGGCGCTGCCCGGCGACGATCCGAACGCTGCAGCGCGCTGGCCGGCTTACGGCGCCAAATCGGGCGGCGGGGACGGCGTCGTCTCGGGCAAGTACATGGACCCCGCCCCGGCCGACCCGACCGCGGGCGGCTTCACCGTCGACAACAACCAGGGCGAGAGCCTCGCGTTCTGGTGGCACCTGCGCATGGCCGGCTTCGTCTTCGGGCCGAGCTCCGGCCCCGGCGCCGCGACGCAACCGAGCAACGCGACCGGGGGCATCGTCGGCGTCCAGACCGGCGGGCTCGGTCTCGCATCGCTCATCGTCTGCGAATCGAACGTGCCGGACAAGATCGCAGCCGCGATCGACATGCAGATGGACGACGGGCGGCCGCACACCGGTCAGGTGCGCGCGTATCTGCAGACCGTCCAGAACGAGGACATCACCAGCAAGGCGCCGAGCGGACCGAGCTACGTCGAGACCGGCGCCGCCCAGTACGTCCTCTGCAAGACGATCTAGCCGCGCGCCCGCGCTGCCGGCTAGCCCTTCATCAGCCGGGTCTCGGCCGCCGCGAGCGCGTCCGGACGGCCGAGAAGCACGAGCACGTCGCCCGCCTTGAGACGCGTCTCCGGACCGGGCTCCTCGGCCCGGATGCCGCGGCGCCGGACCGCCGTCACCTCGGCGCCGAGCGCCGCGAGATCGAGCTCGGCAAGGTTGCGACCGACGCCGTAGGCACCCTGCTCCAGGCCGATCGAATGCAGCCGGGGCTGTGCGGCTTCGTCGAGGTCGGACGGCTCGTCGCTCGCTCCAGGATAGAACCCGCGCAGGAGCCGATAGCGATCGGTCCGGATATCACGGAGCCGGTCGAACACACGGTGCACCGGGATGCCGGCCATCAGCATCGCATGCGAAGCGAGCATCAGGCTCGACTCGAACGTGTCCGGCACGACCTCGGCCGCCCCCGCCTGCGAGAGCCGCTCGAAGTCGCCGTCGTCCCGCGTGCGCACGATGACCGGCAGCGACGGACTGAGCTCGTGCGCTCGCGCCAGCGTCTTGATCGCGGCCGGCGTGTCCAGGAACGACACGACGAGCGCCACAGCGCGGCTGATTCCGGCCGCGACCAGCATCTCGCGCCGGGACGCGTCGCCGTACACCACCTCCTCGCCCGCGGCGGCGGCCTCGCGGACCCGGTCGGGATCGAGGTCGAGCGCGACGTACGGGATGGACTCGCGCTCGAGGAACCGGGCGAGGTGCTGCCCGGTGCGTCCGTAGCCGCACACGATGACGTGCTGCTCGCGGGCGAGCGTCTGCACGGCCACCTGGTGGAGCTCGAGCGAGCGCAGCAGCCATTCCGACCTGGACCATCGCAGGGCCAGGCGGTCGCTGTGCTGGATCAGGAACGGCGCGCAGAGCATCGAGAGCAGCATGCCCGCGACGACCGCCTGATAGAGATTCGCGGGGAGCGCGCCCGCCAGCGCACCGACGCTGGCGAGCACGAGCCCGAACTCCCCGGCCTGGGCAAGCGACAGCGCGGTGCGCAGCGCGGCGCCGGGGGTCTGGCCGAGGAACCGCGCGAGCCCGGCAACCACGCCGAACTTGACGATCATCGGCACCGCGAACAGCAGCGCGACCGTGACGGGCTGGTCGCCGACGACGCGCGGGTCGAGCTGCATGCCCATGCTCACGAAAAAGAGGCCGAGCAGCACCTCGCGAAACGGCCGGATGTCGTCTTCCACCTGGTAGCGGTATTCCGTCTCGGAAATCAGCATGCCGGCGAGGAAGGCGCCGAGCGCCAGCGACAATCCCGCGAGCTCCGTGAGGAAGGCGAGCCCGAGCGCGATGAAGAGAACGTTGATGATGAAAAGCTCGCGCGACCGACGCTGCGCCACGACGTAGAACCAGAGGCGCATCGCCCGCGGGCCGAAGTACAGGAGCACCGCCAGGACGGCGAGCGCTTTCAGCGCGGCGAGCGCAAGCGCGCCCGCAAGCGCCTCGCCCCCGTAGCCGAGCGTCGGGATCACGATCAGGAACGGCACCACCGCGAGGTCCTGGAAGAGCAGCACCCCCACCGCTGCCCGGCCGTGCGGCGTCTCGAGCTCGAGACGCTCGGCGAGCATGCGCATGACGATCGCCGTCGAGGACATCGCGAACGCGGCGGCGATCACGAAGGACGCCTGCCAGGCGATGCCGGCGGCCACCAGCACGCCGAGCAGCACGAGCCCGGTCGCCGCGACCTGCATGCCGCCGAGGGCGAACACCAGCCGTCGCATCTGGGTGAGCCTGGGCAGGCTGAACTCGAGACCGATGGTGAACATCAGGAACACGATCCCGAACTCAGCGAAGTTGTGGGCAAGCGGCGTGTCGGGCACCCAGGCGAGGGCATGCGGTCCGATGGCGACGCCGACCAGCAGGTAGCCGAGCAGCGGCGGCAGATTCAGCCGGCGGAACAGGACGACGACGAGCACCGCGCTCGCGAGCAGGATCAGCGCGAGCTCGAGGCCCTTGATCATGCGGCCCCGCCGCGGCGGGTGCGCCCTTCGCCTCCACGCCGCGAGGCCCGGCCAGGCGGGCCGCGGCGCCGCACCGGGGGCCGAGCCGCCGCCGCGCGGAAGAAAGCGAATTCGAACGCCTGCCCGTTACGGTTCACCGGTCGCCTTTCTCCCTGCAATCCCGCGCATCCTCGGGGAGCGCGAGCCCCTTTGTTATACTCCGAGGCGATGATAACCGTGGCCTCCTCCGCGGACCAAGCCGATGCGAAAGCGCGCTCGCTCGAGCTCGCGCGCGAGGTGCTGCGGATCGAGGCCGACGCGGTCGCCGAGCTCGCCCGGCGCGTCGACGCGCGCTTCGCGGACGCGGTCGACGTCGTGCTCCAGTGCCGCGGCCGCATCGTGGTGAGCGGCATCGGAAAATCGGGCCACGTCGCGCGCAAGATCGCCGCGACGCTCGCGAGCACCGGAACGCCGGCCTTCTTCGTCCACGCGGCCGAGGCGAGCCACGGCGACCTCGGAATGATCACGCGCGACGACGTGGTCGTCGCGATCTCCTATTCCGGCGAGACCGAGGAGCTGCTCGCCTTCATCCCGCTGGTGAAGCGGCAGGGCGCGAAGCTGATCGCGCTTACCGGCAATCCCGGCTCCGCGCTCGCGCAGGACGCGGACATCGCGCTCGACGTGCGCGTATCGAAGGAAGCCTGCCCGCTGAACCTTGCGCCCACGGCGAGCACCACCGCAACGCTCGCGCTCGGCGACGCGCTCGCGGTGGCGCTGCTCGACGCCCGGGGGTTCGGCGCCGAGGACTTCGCGCGCTCCCACCCGGGCGGCACGCTCGGCCGGCGCCTGCTCACGCACGTGCGCGACGTGATGCGCACCGGCGATGACGTCCCCGCGGTGTCCGACTCGGCTTCGCTGCCCGAGGCGGTGCTGGAGATGTCGAAGAAGCGCATGGGCATGACCGCGGTGCTCGACGCCGGCGGTCGCGTGGTCGGGATATTCACCGACGGCGACCTGCGGCGCGCGCTGGATCGGGTCGCCGACTTCCGGACCACGAGCGTCGTCGACGTCATGACCCGCGATCCGCGCGTCATCCGTCCCGAACAGCTCGCGGTCGAGTCGGTCGAGATGATGGAGCGCTACAAGGTGCACGGCATGCTCGTGGTGTCGGAGGACGGCCGGCTCGCCGGCGCGCTGAACATCCACGACCTGCTGCGCGCCAAGGTGGTGTGACGGCGATGCAGCGGGGCGGCAGCGGCGAGCGGGCGCGTGCCGTGCGGCTGATGGCCTTCGACGTCGACGGCGTGCTCACGGACGGCACCGTCTTCGTCTCGGCCAGCGGCGAGGAGCTCAAGGCCTTCAACATCCTTGACGGTCACGGGCTGAGGATGCTGCGCGAGAGCGGCGTGCAGCTCGCGCTCGCCTCGGGGCGCGCGTCGGCGGCGCTCGAGCGCCGCGCCCGCGAGCTCGGCATCGATCACGTCCTGCAGGGGCTCACCGAGAAGCTGCCGGCGTTCGAGGCGCTCTGCGCGCGCATCGGCGTCGCACTCGATGCGTGCGGGTACATGGGCGACGATCTTCCCGACCTGCCGGTGCTGCTCCGGTGCGGCTTCGCGGCGAGCGTCCCCGATGCGCCCGAAGCGGTGCGCAACCGCGTGCACTACGTCACCCGCGCCGCCGGCGGTCGCGGCGCCGTCCGTGAGGTGTGCGAGCTCGTCCTCGCCGCCCAGGGGAACCTGGACGCCGCGTTGCGGAGATATCTGTCGTGAGGGCGCGCACGAGCACCCTCTTTCCGGTCGTGCTGGTGGCCGTGCTCGCCGCGCTCACGTTCTGGCTCGAGCGCCTGGTGCAGGGCCCGGACGGACTGGCGCAGCGGCGCGCGCCCGACGTTCCCGACTTCGTGATCGAGAACCTGAAAGCGACGACGATGAACGCCGCGGGAGAAGCCGAGTACTCGCTCGCGGCGACGCGCATGGCGCACTTCCAGGCGAGCGACACCACCGAGATCGACGCGCCGCGGCTGGTGCAGTGGAGTGGCGACGCGCCGCCGGTGCGGGTCGCCGCGGAGCGCGGCACCGTGACCGGGGACGGCAAGGAGTTCAACCTGCGCGGCCACGTCGTCATCACCCGCGACGCCGCCGCGAAGCACCCCGAGCTGCGGGTCGAGACGAGCTATCTCCAGGTGATCCCCGATGCCGAGATCGCGCGCACGCCGGAGCACGTCGTGATCACCTCCGACGGCTCGCGCCTCGAGGGCGTCGGCATGGAGTTCAACCAGGCCTCGCGCGTGCTCGTGCTGCGATCGCAGGTCAGCGGAACCTACGCCGATGGGCGAGCGCGCCAATGACCCGGCACCGCCTCATGCTCACGGTCGCACTCACGGTCGCGGTCGCGATCGCGCCCGGCGGGACGGCGTGGGGCGAGGGGCCGGCGCCGAAGGCCGCGCGCACCACGAACCAGGACGAGCCGATCAACATCGAGGCCGACCGCATGCGCGCCGACGACCAGAAGCAGGTCGCCGAGTTCGAGGGGCGCGTCGTGCTCACCCAGGGCACTTTCCAGCTGCGCGCGGACAAGCTCACCGTGCGCAAGGACGGCGAGGGATTCGAGCACGGCGTCGCGGTCGGCAATCCGGCGACCTTCCGCCAGCAGCGCGAGGGCACCGACGAGTGGATCGACGGCGAGGCGCGGCGCATCGAGTACGACGGGAAGCTCGCGCGCGTCGAGCTCTTCGATGGCGCGCGCGTCTCGCGCGACCAGGACGAGGTGCGCGGCAACTACATCGTCTACGACACGCGGAGCGAGGTGTTCCGGGTGCAGGGCGGCAAGCAGCCGTCGGCGTCGCCCGGGCGCGAGGGCCGCGTGCGTGCGGTCATCCAGCCGAAGCCGAAGCCTGGCGGGACGCCCGCCGCAGCGCCGCTCGAGCTCAAGCCGGCGCCCCGGCTCGACTCGCCGCGCGGCAAGTGATCCGCGACGCGCCGCACGCGGGCCGTCGCCCCCGACCGGCATGAGCCAGCTCAAAGCGCTCGCACTGAACAAGCGCTACGGCAAGCGCACCGTCGTGCGCGACGTCTCGCTCGAGGTCGCGAGCGGCGAGGTGGTCGGACTGCTCGGACCGAACGGCGCCGGCAAGACGACGTGCTTCTACATGATCGTCGGGCTGGTGGCCGCCGACGGCGGCGAGATCCAGGTGGACGACCGCACCATCACGCACCTGCCGATCCATCGCCGCGCGCGGCTCGGGCTCTCCTACCTGCCGCAGGAGGCCTCCGTGTTCCGCAAGCTGACAGTGGAGGAGAACGTGCGGGCCGTCCTCGAGCTGCAGCACGTCGACGCCGAGACGATCGGCACGCGGCTGGACGGCTTGCTCGAGGAGTTGCACATCGCGCACCTGCGCGATGCGACGGCGCTGTCGCTCTCGGGCGGTGAGCGCCGGCGGGTCGAGATCGCGCGCGCGCTCGCGACGCGCCCGAGCTTCATCCTGCTCGACGAGCCGTTCGCCGGAGTCGATCCGATCGCGGTGCTCGACATCCAGCGCATCATCCGCTTCCTGAAGGACCGATCGATCGGCGTGCTGATCACCGATCACAACGTGCGCGAGACCCTCGGAATCTGCGACAGAGCGTACATAATTAACGAAGGGGTCGTCCTCGCGGCCGGGAAGCCGGAAGAAATTGTTTACAATGACATGGTGAGACGCGTCTACCTGGGCGAGCATTTCCGCCTGTGAGGTTCGCGGGCGGGAAACGGATGCCGCGGCAACGATCCGCGACGCACGCCGGCGGCATGCCGACCCGTTGAGCGCCGGTACCCCGACATGAAACAGACACTGCAGATCAAGCTCTCGCAGCATCTCACGCTGACGCCGCAGCTGCAGCAATCCATTCGCCTTCTGCAGCTCTCCACGCTGGAGCTCAATCAGGAGCTGGAGCGCTTCCTGGCCGAAAACCCGCTCCTCGAGCGCGAGGAGGGTGAGGAGGAGGCCGAGTCGCCCGTCGTCGCCTTGAACGGGTCACAGGCACCGAACTACGAATCCCCCGAGGGATCCAGCGCCGCAGCCGATGAACCGCCCGCCTACGACGAGAGCCGGCCCGGCGACTCCGACTGGTTCCTGGAGGGCATGCCGACCGGCGCCGGTGCCCGCGACGACTCCGACGAGGGCGACTATCCGCAGCTCGCCGCCGAGACGCCGAGCCTGCGCGAGCATCTCCTCGAGCAGCTCACGCTCACCACGCTGCCGAATCGCGACCGCAGCCTGGTGGCGGCGCTCATCGACGCGCTCGACGAGGATGGCTATCTCAGCCAGCCGCTCGAGGAGATCGCGGCGCTCTTTCCCGCAGAGCTCGGGGTCGAGCTCGAGGAGCTCGCGATCGCGCTGCGGCACCTGCAGAACTTCGATCCAACCGGAGTCGGCGCGCGCAACCCGGAGGAATGCCTCGAGCTGCAGCTCGCGGCGCTGCCGGAGTGCACGCCTGGGCGCGACCTGGCGCTGCGCATCGTCCGCGAGCAGCTCCCGCTGCTTGCCGCGCGGGATTTCGCGCGGCTGCGCAAGCTGCTGCATTGCGACGAGGTCGCGCTGCGCGCGGCGCACAAGCTGATCCAGAGCCTGAATCCCCGCCCCGGCGCGGCGTACGGTCCGCTCGAGACCCGCTATGTCGTCGCCGACGTGATCCTGCGCAAGGTGAAGAACGTCTGGGTCGCCACGCTCAACCCGGCCGCGATGCCCAAGCTGCGGATCAACCGGATCTACGCGGACATCCTGCAGGCGAACCGCGGCGCGAGCGGGAGCCAGCTCGCCGCGCAGCTCCAGGAGGCGCGCTGGCTGATCAAGAACGTGCAGCAGCGCTTCGAGACGATCCAGCGCGTCTCGCAGGCGATCGTCGACCGCCAGCGGCATTTCTTCGAGCACGGCGAGGTCGCCATGCGCCCGCTCGTGCTGCGCGAGATCGCCGAGGCGCTGGGGCTCCACGAATCGACCGTGTCGCGCGTCACCACGCAGAAGTTCATGGCCACGCCGCGCGGCATCTTCGAGCTGAAATACTTCTTCGGCAGTCACGTCGCCACCGATACGGGCGGCGCGTGCTCCGCGACGGCGATCCGGGCCCTCATCAAGCAGCTCGTGGCAGCCGAAGATGGACGCAGGCCCCTTTCGGACAGCAGGATCTCCGAGATCCTCGGCGAGCAGGGCATCGTGGTCGCCCGGCGCACGATCGCGAAGTACCGCGAGGCCCTGCAGATTCCGCCCGTGAACCTCCGCAAGGCCCTCTGAGGCGCCCCGGGTGGGAAACGCGCCGGCCGGGCGGCGTCCTCGCTCGCGACCCCCTGCTGCCCCCCGGGGGCTTCCTCCCCGGAACTGCCGATTGGCTCCAGGTATAATTCGCGGTTGGGCGGGGGCCCGGGCGGGCGCGCCGCTTGTGCTATCGAGGGTTTCGGATCTGACGGCAAGACGAGCACCGTACCCCCACTCGCGCCACGACTCGCGCCGCGCTACCCGGCGTTTTTCGCGCGTGTATTCTCGCCATCTTCGAAGCCTCTCGCCCGAGCGCCACGCGCACCTCATCATCACGGACAGTCAGACGGCATGAACCTCGTTGCCAAGCTGCTCCCGCCCGCGAACATCGTCCTCGACCTCGAGGTCAGCAGCAAGAAACGCATGTTCGAGCAGGTCGGCCTGCTCTTCGAGAACCACCAGGGGATCGCGAGAAGCCTCGTGTTCGAGAGCCTGTTCGCCCGCGAGCGCCTCGGCTCGACCGGGCTCGGCCAGAGCGTCGCGATCCCGCACGGGCGCATCAAGGGCCTGAAGGATCCGGTCGGCGCATTCCTGCGCCTGCGGACGCCGGTGCCCTTCGACGCGCCCGACGGCAAGCCGGTGAGCCTCGTCTTCGTGCTGCTCGTGCCCGAGCAGGCGACCGAGCAGCATCTGCAGATCCTCTCGGAGCTCGCGCAGATGTTCAGCGATCGCGGCCTGCGCGAGCAGCTCGGGACCGCCAGCGATCCGGGCGCGCTGCATCAGGCCATCACGGCATGGCAACCGCATGTTGCAGACAACCGTCGCGCGGCTGTATGAGGACAACCGGGAGAAGCTCTCGCTCACCTGGGTGTGCGGCGAGGCGGGACGCGACGCGCCGATCCGCCAGGACCCGGTCGAGTCGGCGGCGTTCGTCGGCCACCTGAACCCGATCCACCCGAACCGGATCCAGGTCGTCGGCACCCACGAGGAGGCGCACGTCGCGGCGCTGGAGCCCGACCGGCTCACGCGCGTGATCGAGCGGCAGCTCACGCCCTCGCCGGCTGCCCTGATTCTCGCCGACGGCGTCGCCGGACACCCCCGCGTCCGCGAGATCGCCCACGAGCGCGGCATCGCCGTGCTGGCGACGCCGCTGCCCGCGGCGTTCGTGATCGACAAGCTGCGGCGCTACCTCGCGAAGGCGCTGGCCGAGACGACCGAGCGGCACGGCGTGCTCATGGACGTGCTCGGGCTCGGCGTGCTGATCACCGGCGACTCGGGCGTCGGCAAGAGCGAGCTCGGGCTGGAGCTGATCAGCCGCGGCCACGGGCTCGTGGCCGACGACGTGGTCGCGATATCGCGAATCGGCGCGACCCAGCTCGAGGGCCGCTGCCCGGCCATGCTCAAGGACTTCCTGGAGGTGCGCGGGCTCGGCATGCTCAACGTGCGGACGATCTTCGGCGAGACCGCGGTCCGGCTGAAGATGAACCTGCGCCTCGTGGTGCATCTCGAGAAGCCGGCGCAGGCCGCGGCCCAGGTGGAGCGGCTGCCGCTCCACGAGCTCGCCGAGGACATCCTCGGCGTCACCGTGCGCAAGGTGGTCATCCCGGTGGCCGCGGGGCGCAACCTCGCCGTCCTGGTCGAGGCGGCGGTGCGCAACTACATCCTGCAGCTGCGCGGGATCGACAGCACCGGCGAATTCGTCCAGCGCCAGCGCGCGGCGCTCGACGCGGCGGCCACCGACGACGCCGAGGACGGCGGCGCCGACGCATGACGGGATACGAGCAGCCGTCTCGATGACGGGCCGCCCGGCGAGGCAAGGACATCCATGTTGCTGGTGATCGTCAGCGGGCTGTCGGGCTCCGGCAAGAGCGTCGCGCTGAACGTGCTCGAGGACGCCGGGTTCTACTGCGTCGACAATCTCCCGGCGACGCTGCTCGCCGACACCGTCGCGTTCCTCCGCGACGCGGGCTACGGTCGCGTGGCGGTCAGCATCGACGCGCGCAGCGGCGCGGCGCTCGGCGGGCTGCCGGATTCGGTCCGCGGGCTGAAGGCGAGCGGCGTCGACGTGCGCCTGCTCTTCCTCGATGCGAAGAACGAGACGCTGATCAAGCGGTTCTCGGAGACGCGCCGGCGGCATCCGCTCGCCGACGGCCGGCGCACGCTGGACGAGTCGATTGCGCACGAGCGCGAGCTGCTGGCGGCGGTGGGCGAGATCGGGCACCACCTCGACACGAGCGAAGTCGCGCCCAATACGCTGCGCGGATGGGTGAAGGACCTCGTGGACGTCGATCGGTCCGGCACGACGCTGCTCTTCGAGTCGTTCGGGTTCAAGCAGGGCATTCCGCTCGATGCCGACATGGTCTTCGACGTGCGGTGCCTGCCGAATCCCTTCTACGATCCGCGGCTGCGCCCGCTCACCGGGCTCGACGCGGCGGTGGTCGCGTTCCTCGACGGGCTGCCCGAGGCGCACCGCATGGTGACCGACATCGGCGACTTCGTCGCCCGCTGGCTGCCCGCATTCCAGCGGGACAACCGCTCGTATCTCACGATCGCCCTCGGATGCACCGGCGGCCAGCACCGCTCGGTCTATTTCGTGGAGCGGCTGGCGGCAAGGTTCCGCGCCGATGCGCCGGTGCTCGTGCGGCACCGCCAGCTTGCGCGCGGCGAGTCCGCCTGAGGGCTGCCGCGCGAGCCCCGCGGGCAGCCCAGGAACAGACGATGTCCGAAGACGCGCTCGAGATCCCGATCTTTCCGCTGAACACCGTGCTCTTTCCGGGCGGACTGCTGCCGCTGCGGGTGTTCGAGGCCCGGTACATGGACATGACGCGCGAGTGCATGCGGGAGGAGAAGCCCTTCGGCGTGTGCCTCATCCGGTCGGGGCGCGAAGTCGGCGAGGCGGCGGTTCCGGAGGACATCGGCTGCCTCGCCCGGATCGTCGCGTGGGACATGCAGGAGCTCGCCGTGCTCAACCTGCGCACGCTCGGCGGCGAGCGGTTTCGCATCCGCGAGCGCACGGTCGGCGCGCAGGGCCTCGTCCGCGCGCGCGTCGAGCTGATCGCCCCGGAGGAGGAGACGGACGTTCCGGAGGAATTCGGGGCGTGCGTCCGGCTGCTCGAGCTGGTGGTCGCCGACAAGAGCGCTGCCGTGTTCGCCGAGCCGCACCAGTTCGAGGACGCGTCTTGGGTCGGCTACCGGCTCACCGAGATCCTGCCCGTGCCGCTCGCGGCAAAGCAACGGCTGCTCGAGCTCGACGACAGCGTGGCCCGCCTACAGATCCTGCACCGCTTCCTCGAGGAGCGAGGGCTGATCGCCGCCGGTTGACGCCGCGAGGCGAAGCAGGAGCCGCTTCACCGGTGCCGGCAGCGCGGCGCCGCTCGCCTCGGCGAGCGGCAGCCACACGGCGCCGCGTTCGCCCGCGCGCCGATCGACGGCCGCGACGTCGGCGAGAACCGGCCGGATGTCCAGCGTGAAGTGCGTGAACGCATGCCGCATGGCCGCAAGCGGCTCGACCCGCCGGACCTGGACGCCGAACCGCTGGACGATCGCGCATTGCACGTCCGCCCTCCCGTCCTTGACCGCGTCCGCCGCGAGCGCGATTTCCGGCAGGCTCCAAAGGCCGCCCCACACGCCGGTCACGGGCCGCTTCTCCAGCAGGACGTCCGCGCCGTGGCGCAGGACGAGCATCACCGTGCTCCGTGCAGGCACTCGCTTGCGCGGGCGCGGCGCGGGAAGCTCGCTCACGCGATTGGCGGCATGGGCGCCGCACGTCGCGCGCACCGGGCAGCGGCCGCATGCCGGGCGCTGCGCCGTGCACCGCGTCGCGCCGAGATCCATCAGCCCCTGGATATAGGCCTCGACGCCTCGCGCGGGGACGAGCGATTCGGCGAGGGACCACAGCTTCCGCTCGACCGCCGGCTCGCCGGGAAAGCCCTCGACGAGGAAGTGCCGCGCGAGGACGCGCTTCACGTTGCCGTCGAGGATGGCCGCACGGGCGCCGAACGCGAAGCTCGCGATCGCCGCTGCCGTCGAGCGGCCGATCCCGGGCAGGCGCTCGATCTCGGCCAGCGCGCGCGGAAAGCGCCCGCCGTGGCGCGCGACGATCGCGCGCGCGGCGAGCTGCAGGTTGCGGGCGCGCGAGTAGTACCCCAGACCGCTCCACAGCCGCATGACGTCATCCGGGGCAGCCGCTGCCAGGCGAGCGACGTCCGGAAAGCGCTGCATGAAGCGCTGGTAGTACGGAATCACGGTTCCGACCTGGGTCTGCTGGAGCATGATCTCCGCCACCCAGATGGCGTACGGGTCGCGCGTGCCCTGCCACGGCAGATCTTTGCGCCCGGCGCGCGCCTGCCAGCGCACGAGACGCCGCGCGAAATCGCTCACTGCGCGCTGCTCCACTTGCGCGCCATGCCCAGGCGCCTCAGCGCCGCAACAACCCGCGGAGCGCGTCGCCGATGCTGCCGCCCTTCTGCTCTCCGCCTTGCTGCTGTCCGTCCGCCTTGCCGCCGCCGAGGCGCCGCTCGAGCTCCTGCGCCAGCGCACCCTTCGCCGCGTCCGCGGCGAGCGCGGTGACGTCCACGCGATACTTCAAGTTGTCGAACGGTCCGCTCAGCTTCACCGGAACGGTCACGCCGTGCAGCTGGGAGACATCGCGGCCACCCTGCCCCTTCGCGGTGGCCACGAGGCTCGCTTTCACCGTGTAGTCCACGGTGCCGGCGCCGATGTCGATGGTGCCGGCGCCGCCGAGCCGCAGCAGCGGCGACTTGCCTTGCAGGTCGTCGTTGTACGCGATGCCGTTCTTGATCACGAAGCTCGCAGAGAGCTCGCTGAAATCGGTCTGGTCGCCGCCCTTCGCCGGCTCCTCGAGCGCCCCTTTCGCGCTGAGGAGCGATTGCGCCTTGCGCAGCACCGCGCCGATGTCGACCCCCTTGATGGCACCGTCCCGGAGATCGAGGCTCGCGGTGCCGTTCAGCCCGCGCTTGAGCGCACTCGCGGTGCCGCCCGCGGTCGTCACGTCGAGGTTCACCGTGCCGCGCCCTTCCAGGACGTCCTTCTGCGCGGCGTCGCGCAAGAGCGGGCCGATGCTGATCCCCTTCAGCTGCTGCCTGGTCGCAAACGTGTTCGCGTTCGCGTTGACGCTCGCCGCGCCGGCGAGCGTGCCCTGGTAGAGGTTCGCCGCGATGGGATCGACGTTCAGGCGCCCGCCCGCGGCGCGCACGTCGACCCGCACGTTCTGCGCCTTGATGTTGCTCGCGGTGAGCGCGCCGATGCGGACGGTGCCGTTCGCGTTGAGCGTCTTCAACGCAGACAGATCGATCGGCTGCTCGGCGCCTGCGCCACCGGCCCCGCCCTTCGCCGCATCACCGCCGCTCGTCGCCGCTCCACCGCCGCCCCTCGCGGCCGTCTTCGGCGGCAGGTATCGGTCGACATTCAGTCGGTCCGCAGCGACGTCGAAGCTGATCGCCGGCGCGGCGAGGCTCGCCACCGCCAGCTTCGCGTTGATCGTGCTGTCCTCGAGCTTCGCGACGAGATCGGCCTCCGCCGTCTGCTTCGCCCAGTCGGCGCCGGCGCTCCCCGCGAGCGCGAGCTTGACGCTCTTCCCGGGCACGTCCGGCCCGGTGAGCGCGAGATCGCCCGCGATCTTCGGCAGGCGTGCCTGGCTCTGGGCCAGGTTGAGCGACACCGGAGTCGCGATCCTGCCCTGCACGGCGAGCGCGCCCTGCTTGACGTTCACGTCGGCCGACAAGCTCGCGAACTCGACCTGCTTGCCTTTCGCCTCCGCGGTCGAGAGCGCGAGCTTCGCATCGATCGCCTGGTCGCCGCGGATGAGCCTGACCGCGCCGTCGATCGCCTGGCTGCTCGCCGCCTCCGGCGAGAGCGCGAGCTTCGGCACGCTGAAGCGCGCCTCAAGGCCGTCCTTCGATTTCGCGGCGAGCACAAAGCCGGAGAGATCGATTCGCTCCGCCTTCGGATCGAGCGCGACGTCGCCCTTGGCGGTCGCCTCGAACCCGGCGAACCCGGGCGCATTGCCGCTCGCCTTGAGGTCGAGGCCGGAGAGCGCCGTGGCGAGCGTCTGGAAGTCGATGCGATAGCCGGTGGCGAGCGCAACGTCCAGGTCGACCTTCGGCTGCGGGCCCTCGACGTGGCCCGTCAGCGCGAGCTTTCCGGGCACGCCGCTCGCAATGCGCCCGGTGTCGAGATCGAGCTTCGAGACGCGGAGCTGCGTGCCATCGCGCTCGTCGCGCCACCCGATGTTGGCGTCCGTGAGCGCGATGCCGCCGATGTCGATGACCGGCGCACCTGCGGGCGGCGCCGGCTTGGGCGGCTCGCCCGGCTTGGCGGGCGGAGCGCCGGCGAGATCGCCGAAGTTCGTCCGGCCGTCCTTGTAGCGCACCAGATCGACGGCGAGGCCCGACAGCGTGACGCGGTCCACGACGACCCGCTTCGACAGGAGCGGAATGAGCGCGACTGCGACCCGTGCGTCGCCAACGCGCGCGAACACCTTGTCGCTCCACGGCTCGGAGAGCGAGACCTTGCCGACCGTCGCGCCGATCTTCGGAAAGAACGTGAGCCCGATCCTGCCGTCGATCGCGAGCGTGCGGCCGGTTCGCTCCTTCACGAGCTTGACGATCTCGGGCTTGTATTTCCCGGGGTCGAAGGTCGCGGCGACGATCGCGACGGCGATGATCGCGAGCAGGATCACCCCGCCGACCGCAAAGAGCACGTACTTGAGCGCTTTCATGGGATCTCCGGTCATCGTGCGCGCGGCGCGCGCGCAGCCGGGTTCATTCGTTCGCGACGCCGAACGGCACGTGGCCGGTGGCGACGTGGCTGCGCGCGGACTCGCAGTGGCCGCGCTGGTCGTCGAAGAAGATGTCGGCGCCGAACGCCTTCAGGAACCGCCCCTTGTCCAGCCCGCCGAGGAACAGCGCCTCGTCGATCCGGATGTCCCACGCGCGCAGCGTGCGCACGACGCGCTCGTGCGCCGGCGCCGCGCGCGCGGTGACGAGCGCCGTGCGGATCGGCGGGCGGTCCGGCGGAAACTCGGTCTGGATGCGGTGCAACGCCGCGAGGAACTCCTTGAACGGTCCGCCGCCGAGCGGCTCCTTCGCCGCGCTCACTTCCGTCGCGGTGAAGCGCTCGAGCCCCGCCGCCTGGTAGACGCGCTCCGCCTCGTCCGAGAAGAGCACGGCGTCCCCGTCGAACGCGATGCGGAGCTCCTGCGATTCGGCGAGATTCTGGCCGACGTTGGCCGGCAGGATCGTCGCCGCTGCGTGACCCGCCTCGAGGGCCTTGCGCACGTCCACGGGGTTCGCCGAGAGGAAGAGGTGCGCGTCGAACGCGGGCACGTAGGGGTAGGTGCTTTCCCCGCCGGTGAACGCGGCCCGGCTGATCTCCAGCCGGTAATGCCCGATCGCGTTCATGATCCGCAGCCCGGTGTCCGCGGTGTTGCGGGAGAGCAGGATCACCTCGACGCGCGGCCGCACCGGCGCGAGCGCGTTCAACCCGAGCAGCTTGCGCACCAGCGGGAACGCGATGCCCTCGGCGAGAATCTCGTCCTCGTGCGCGCGCTGGTAGCGATGATAGGCTTCGACGCCCTGCTCCTCGAAGATGCGATTGGACGCTTCGAGATCGAACAGCGCACGCGAAGAAATGGCGACTACGAGTTGGCCGTCGAAGCTGGCGGGCATCGCGTGAAGGGTGCCGGGAAAGCACGGCTGACGTGCCCCGCAATGATAAGCCATTTCGACGGCGCGAATTCGCGCGTGCGCCGGAGCGTCAACCGCCTAGCCGCTGTCCTTCCTCACGGCGCGCTCGGTGCCCGACGGTCCCGGTGGTTCGCGTCCCGGCTGGGTGCGCGACTGGATGGCGATGATCACCGGCACGAGCACCGAGGCGACGATGCCGGCGGCGAAGCCGTTGTTGTAGAGATTCAGGCCTGCGTGCAGCGACCCGACCGTCAGCGCAGCGGACGAGTGGACGAATCCCGCGACGATGCCCCAGTGCCAGCCGAAGCGCCCCGCGATCGGCGCGAGCGTCGTCCCGAAGAGCGCCGCGAGCAGGATCGACGGATCGTCCACGCTCCACGGCTTCGCGAGCGAGCCGAGGAACACGCCAGCCATGATGGGCACGATGTTGCGCGGGTGCTTGCCGAACGCGGCGAACCCGACGATGGTGAGGATCGCGCCGATGACCGGCCCATTCAGCTCGCCCCCGACGGCGAGGATGTAGGCCATGCCGATCGCGCCGCTCACGCCCATGTTGGCGAGCGCCGGCCCGAACCCGGCGAGGGCGATGAAATCGGCCGGCGACTGGCCCGAGACCCCGAGGATCTTGCGCATCCCGGAGAGCGCCGCGCGATCGAGCCAGAACCCGGCGGCGATCATCGAGCCGAAGAGCACCGCCAGGAACGCGCCGAGCAGCGCGTTGTTGCCGGTGGTCCAGATGAAGACCGGATCGGGCACGAAGCCGTAGGACTTGTACAGCGCGACGACCAGCGTTCCCACCAGGCCCGCCGTGAACCCCATGTTGTAGATGCTAAACCCCATGTGGGACTTGAAGAGCTGCGCCGCGGCGGGCGCGAGGACGAACCCGATGACGAGGGTCGTTGTGATGGCGAGCGGCACCCGCACGGCGGGCGTCAAGCTGGTGCTGAACAGGATCTCCGAGAAGATCGGCGCGAGCGCGAGGCCGAAGAAGGCGGTGTTGATGTGGGTCGCGAACGTTTCTCCTTTGAAACGGGAATACAGCCAGACCCCGATCAGGATGCCCCAGACGTTCAGGAGGTTCTTGCCGAACAGCGCGAAGCCGAGCACCAGGAAGAGGCACGCGACCGCCGCGCCGGTCATCTTCGCGCGCGCCCTGCCGTAGATGAAACAGGCACATAGCGTCAGAAGCCCGGCGTTCACGCACGCGGCGCCGATGCCGCCGACGCCGAAGTAGTCGGTGAGGAGCGCATCCCGCGTGGTCGTGATGGCGAGGAGGCCGCCCGCGACATCGCCCGGTCGGTCGACGAGGAACCCGAAGACGACAAACGCCGCGGCGTACGCGGCCACGACGCGCAGAATGACTTTGTCCGAGAGTTCGGGTAGGCTGCGGGCCGTCCCGTCCGGTTCCTTCGCGGCCATCGGGTCAGGGCTCCTTAGAAGATTCCGCTTTTTACCGCCGACGCGCGGCAGGGGGATGCATGCAGCTCACACCGCGGGAATTCGACAAGCTCCTCATCTATATGCTCGCCGAGGTCGCGCTCAAGCGCAAGGCGAAGGGCATCAAGCTCAACTATCCCGAAGCGGTCGCGGTCATCTCCGCGGCCGCGCTCGACGGCGCGCGCGCCGGCAAGACGATCGAGGAGGTGACGAAGGAGGCGCGCGACGCGCTCACCAAGGCCGACGTCATGGATGGCGTCGCCGACCTGATCCCGATGGTCCAGATCGAGGCGGTGTTCACCGACGGCAGCCGCCTCGTGACGGTGCACACGCCGATCCAGTGATCCACGCGAGAGGAGCTTGAGCGATGGCAGTCGTCAAGTCATATCCCAGCCTTGCCCCCGACGTCGATCCGGTCAAGGCGAAGGTGCCGGTGGGCGGCTACGTGTGCCGCAAGGAGGAGATCTCGTTCCACGAGCGGCTCCCCGTCACCGCGCTCACCGTGCGCAACACCGGCGATCGGCCGGTGCAGGTGGGCTCGCACTTCCACTTCTTCGAGGTCAACCGCGCGCTCGAGTTCGATCGCGCCGCGGCCTTCGGCCAGCACCTCAACATCCCGGCGGCCACCGCGCTGCGGTTCGAGCCCGGCGACGAGCGCGAGGTGAAGCTCGTCCCCTACGAGGGCAAGCGCGCCGTGTACGGCTTCAACAATCTGGTGGACGGCCCCACCACCGGCACGACCGCCGCGGCGAAGAAGGCGAAGGCGGTCGCGGCTGCGGCGAAGCGCGGGTTCCGCTCGCCCGCCGCACGTAAGCGTTAGTTCACCCGCGAGGTCATCGATGGCGACCCTATCACGCAACGAGTACGTCGGCCTGTACGGCCCCACGACCGGCGACCGCATCCGACTCGGCGACACCGGCCTCTACGTCGAGATCGAGCGGGACCTGCGCGGCGCGCCCGGCGACGAGATCGTCTTCGGCGGCGGCAAGAGCCTGCGCGAGGGCATGGGCATGGACAACCGGATCACGCGCGCGGGGGGTGCGCCGGACCTGGTGATCACCAACGTCACCATCATCGACGCGGTGCTCGGCGTGGTGAAGGCCGACGTGGGCGTCAAGGACGGGCGCATCTGCGCGATCGGCAAGGCCGGCAATCCGCAGACGATGACCGGCGTCACGCCGGGCCTCGAGTGCGGCCTCGCCACCGACGCGATCTCGGGCAGCCACCTGATCCTGACCGCCGGCGGCATCGACACGCACATTCACTACATCTCCCCGCAGCAGGCGTACGCGGCGCTGTCGAACGGCACCACCACCCTCATCGGCGGGGGGACCGGTCCCTCGGACGGCTCCAGCGCGACGACGGTCACGCCGGGTCCGGGCAACATCCGCATGATGCTGCGGGCGTTCGAGAACTTCCCGATCAACGTCGGCATCCTCGGCAAGGGTCACGGCCACGGCAAGGCCGCGCTCGTCGAGCAGGTCGAGGCGGGCGCAGTGGGCTTCAAGTGCCATGAGGACTGGGGCACCACGCCCGCGGTGCTGCGCTCGGCGCTCACCGTCGCCGACGAGATGGACGTGCAGGTCTGCATCCATACCGACACGCTCAACGAGTCCGGGTTCGTCGAGGACACGATCGACGCCTTCGAGGGCCGCGCGGTGCACTCGTTCCACACCGAGGGTTCCGGCGGGGGCCACGCGCCGGACATCATCCGCATCTCGGCGCTGCCGAACGTGCTGCCGTCGTCGACCAACCCGACGCTCCCCTACGGCATCAACTCGCAGGCCGAGCTCTACGACATGATCATGGTCTGCCACCACTTGAGCCCCGACATCCCGGCGGACGTGGCGTTCACCGAGAGCCGCATCCGCGCCGAAACGATCGCCGCCGAGAACGTGCTGCACGACATCGGCGTGATCTCGATGATGTCGAGCGACTCGCAGGCGATGGGCAGGATCGGCGAGTGCTGGCTGCGCACCATCCAGACCGCCGACGCGATGAAGACCCAGCGCGGCAAGCTGCCGGAGGACGCGAAGGGCAACGACAACTTCCGCGTCCTGCGCTATGTCGCCAAGATCACGATCAACCCGGCGATCACGCACGGCATCTCCCACGTGCTCGGCTCGGTGGAGGTCGGCAAGATCGCCGATCTCGTGCTGTGGGAGCCGGGTTTCTTCGGCGCCAAGCCGAAGCTCGTGCTGAAGGGCGGTGTCATCAGCTGGGCGGTGATGGGCGACCCGAACGCTTCGCTCCCCACGCCGCAGCCGGTCTACTACCGGCCGATGTTCGGCGCGTACGGCAAGGCCCTCCCCGACACGTGCATCACCTTCGTTTCCGGCGCCGCCTTCGCCGCGGGGATCAAGCGGAAGCTCGGCCTCGACCGCCAGGTCATCGCGGTCAGGAACACCCGCAAGATCGGCAAGCGCAGCATGGTGCGCAACGCGGGCACGCCGAAGATCGAGGTGAACCCGGAGACCTTCGCGGTCACCGTGGACGGCAAGCACGCGACCGTGGCGCCGTTGAAGACCGTCTCGCTCAACCAGAAGTACTTCTTCAGCTAGGGCGGCGCGCCGTGACCCTGGTCGAAGCCGTGCTCGGCAACGCCGGCGAGCCGGAATGGGCAGCGCGCCTCGCCGGCGCCACGGTGGACGCGCTCGCGCTCGACCACTGGGAAGCGCAGAAGAACCGCTTCCGCAAGCGGACGGCCGGCGGCGCCGAGCTTGCCGTCTCGCTCGACCGCGGCACGTTCATGCGCGACGGCGACGTGCTGGTCTGGGACGAGACGAGCAAGCGCGCCGTGGTTGCGAAGATCAGCCTGCGCGACGTGATGATCGTCCACCTCGACGGTCTCGCGAGGCTCGCGCCCGAGCTCGCGATGTGCGCGTGCGTCGAGCTCGGCCATGCGCTCGGCAACCAGCACTGGCCCGCGCTCGTGAAGGACAGCCGCGTGTTCGTGCCGCTCACGGTCGACCGCAAGGTGATGAGCTCGGTGATGAACACCCACCGCTTCGAGGGCATCCGCTACGAGTTCGTGGCGGGCGGCGAGGTCGTGCCCTATCTCGCGCCGCACGAGTCGCGTCGGCTCTTCGGCGGCGCCGAGGGGCCGGTGCACACCCACACGCACGAGCGCTACGTCGCGGTCGATGCCGAAACCGGCGAGACCTACGCGCGTCCTCCGGTGCGAGCCCATGCCCATTCGCACCCGCATCCGCACGAGGCCGGTTCCCACAAATGAGCGGCGGTGACCACGGCGCCGCGGCCCCGGCCGCGGGCCTTGCGCGCGTGCTGCAGTTCGGGGACTCGATGTTCCCGATCGGCGGATTCGCCTTCTCGAGCGGTCTCGAATCGGGCGTCCAGAAGCGTGTGGTGACGGACGCGCGGACCCTGGAAGCCTTCGCGCGCACCGCGATCGAGCAGGCGGCGGCCGGCGACGGGATCGCGGTCGTGTGGGCGCATCGCGCGGCGGCGGCGGGCGACCTCGACGAGCTCGCCCGGATCGACGCGCGGGTGTATGCGCGCAAGCTCTCGAGCGAGACGCGGGCGATGTCGGTGCGGATGGGCAAGAAGTTCGCCGAGCTGAGCGCCGAGGTCGCCCCCGCGCCGCTCCTCGCGACCTGGCGCGAGCGCATCGACGAGGGCGCAACGCCCGGCTGCTATCCGGTCGCCTTGGCGGTGAACTTCGCCGCGCAGGGCTTTGCGGCACGCGACGCCTTCGTCGTCCATCAGTACGGCGTCGCGGCGATGATCCTGAGCGCTGCGTTGCGGCTGATGAAGATCGGCCACGTCGAGACGCAGCGCATGCTCTACCGGCTCAACGCCGATGCGGACGCCGGCTACGAGGCCGCCGCGCGCGCACGTCTCACCGACATGGCCGGGTTCGCGCCGCTCACCGAGATCCTCGCGGCAGTACACGTCAAGGCGCACGTGCGCCTGTTCATGGACTGAAGAACGAAGAGGCACCGGGGTGAAGAAGAAGATCACGCGCATCGGCGTCGGGGGACCGGTCGGCTCGGGCAAGACCGCGATCGTCGAGGCGATCACGCCCCGGCTCCTCGAGATGGGCGTCAAGGTGCTGATCATCACCAACGACGTGGTCACCACCGAGGACGCGAAGCACGTTCAGCGCACGCTGAAGGGCATCCTGCTCGAGGAGCGGATCCTCGGCGTCGAGACCGGCGCCTGCCCGCACACCGCGGTGCGCGAGGACCCGAGCATGAACCTCGCGGCGGTCGAGGACATGGAGGCGCGCTTCCCCGACGGCGACGTCGTCCTGATCGAGAGCGGCGGGGACAACCTGACGCTCACCTTCTCGCCGGCGCTGGTCGACTTCTTCATCTACGTGATCGACGTCGCCGCCGGCGACAAGATCCCGCGCAAGAACGGCCCCGGCATCACCCAGTCGGACATCCTCGTCATCAACAAGACCGACCTCGCGCCGCACGTCGGCGCGAGCCTGGAGGTGATGGCGCGCGATTCCAAGATGATGCGCGGCGACAAGCCGTTTCTCTTCACCAACTGCAAGACCGGGGAGGGGATTCCCGCGCTGGTCGACCTGATCCGCAGCGACCTTCTCTTCGACCTCAAGCTGCCGGCGAGGCAGCCCGCGTAGATGCGCATCGCCGAGGGCGCACCGACTCTCGCCCCCTGGGCCGCGGCGGAGGCGCTCGGCCTCGCGGCGGCGGAGTTCGCGGGCTTCCAGGACGAGCCGCCGCAGATGGCGAGCGGCGCCGTCGGCAAGACGGGATTCCTCCGGCTCGGCTTCGAGCGGCGCGACGACCGGACGATCCTCGCCGAGCTCGACCGGCGCGCGCCGTACATGGCGCAGCGCGCGCTGTACCCCGACCCGGAGATGCCCGACCAGGCCTGGCTCTTCGTGATCACCACCTCGGGCTGCGTGCTGCAGGGCGACCGGCTCGCGCTCGAGGTCGTGCTCGCGCCCGGCGCGCGGGCGCACGTGACCACGCAGTCGGCGACCAAGATCCACAGCATGGACGCGAACTACGCGGTGCAGACGCAGGCCATCGCGCTCGCCGACGGGGCCTACCTCGAGTACCTGCCCGAACCGCTGCTCCCGCACCGGCGCGCCCGCTTCCTGAGCGACACGCGGATCACGATCGCCCCCACGGCGACGGCGCTCTGCGGCGAGATCGTCCAGGCGGGCCGCAAGCACCACCACCCCGACGAGTCCTTCGGCGCGACGCTGCTCTCCCTCGCGGTGGAAGCCGTGCGCCCCGACGGCAAGCCGCTCTTCTGCGAGAAGCTGGTGATCGACCCGGCGCGGCGTCCGGTGCGGCAGACGGGCGTGATGGATTCGTTCGACGTGCTCGGCAACGTCGTTCTGCTCGCGCCGAAGGACGTCGCCGAGCGCGTCTACGCGCGCGTCGGGGCCGAGGTCGATCTCGCCGAAGGTGTCGCCTTCGGCGCTTGCCGGCTGCCGAACGACGCCGGCCTCGTCTTCAAGGCGCTCGCGCGCGAGACTGCGCAGGTCCGGGCCAAGGTGCGCGAGTTCTGGACGGCAGCGCGCGAGGAAGCCACCGGCAGCGCGATCCCGCCGCCGTTCTTCTGGCGCTGATCGATTTTTCCGAGGGGGGATGCGACGATGAAAGGACTGCTCGCGTGGTGGGAAGGCCGGTGCGCTGCGTCGAAGGCCTTGCGCTTCATCGACGTCAATCTGCGCGGCATCGGGCAGGTGATGTTCCAGGACAACCCGCTCAGCGGGCTCCTCTTCTTCGTGGCCATCGGCTGGGGATCCTACGCCGCCGGCGTGCCGGAGATCGCCATCGGCGGGCTGGTTGCCGTCGTCGCCTCGACGCTGACGACGTATTGGCTGCGCGTCGATGAGACCTCGCTCAAAGCCGGGCTCTACGGCTTCAACGGCTATCTGGTCGGCCTCGCCCTGGCGACGTTCATGACTCCCTCGACGACGATGTGGGTCTACGTCATCTTCGGCAGCGCGGTGTCGGTCGTGGCCATGCTCGCCATCGCCAACGTCTGCAAGACCTGGGGCGTGCCCGCGCTCACCGCCCCGTTCGTGCTCGTGACGTGGCTCCTCCTGCTTGCCACCTACGCGTTCTCCGGGCTGGAGGGTGGGGCGCTGCCGCCGGTGGGCGAGATCGTGCCGATCGACCCGGCTGCGGCCGATCCGCTGCGGTTCGGCGATTTCGTGAGCGGGACATTCACCAGCATCACGCAGGTGTTCCTGAAGGGTCACGGGCCGGCTGCAGTGCTTCTGCTCGCCGGGCTGGCGGTGAGCTCGGTCGCCTCGGCGGTGTTCGCCGTCGTGGGCGCACTGGTCGGCGTGGTCGTCGCGCACCTCCTCGGCGCCGAAAGCGAGCTCGTCACCGCCGGCCTGCTGGGCTTCAACCCGGTGCTGACGGCGATCGCGCTCGGCGCGGTGTTCTATCGCCCCGGCCTGCGCGTCGTGGTGTACACCCTGGTGGCCACGGTGCTGTCGGTGATCGTGCAGGGCACGATGATGACGTTCCTCGCGCCGTTCGGCATCCCGACGCTGACCGGGACGTTCGTCCTGGTGACGTGGCTCTTCCTGCTGCCCGGCCTCAAGTTCGAGTGAGCCGGGCGTGACGGCCGCCTCGATCCTCGCGCTCGGGTTCCTGCTCGGGCTCCGGCACGCGACCGAGGCCGACCACGTCGCGGCCGTCGCCACGCTCGCGACGCGCAGCCCGTCGCTCGCCCACACCATCGCGCAGGGGATGGCGTGGGGCGTCGGCCACACGCTCACGCTGATGCTCTTCGGCGGGACGGTGCTGGTGCTCGGCGCGGTCGTGCCCCCGCACGTGGCGCAGGCGCTCGAGCTCGCGGTCGGCGTCATGCTCGTGGCGCTCGGCGCGGACGCGCTCTACCGGCTGCGGCGCGAGCGCATCCACTTCCATGCGCATCACCACGCGGACGGCGTTGCGCATTTCCACGCACATTCGCACCGCGGCGAGGGGGCCCGGCACGATCCGGCGCGTCACGAGCACCGGCACGGCTTTCCCGGCCGCGCGCTGCTCGTCGGCATGGTGCACGGCATGGCCGGCTCCGCCGCGCTCGTCCTGCTCAGCCTCGAGGCGCTGCACTCGCCCGCCCTGGGGTTCGTCTATATCGCGATCTTCGGGCTCGGCTCGATCCTCGGCATGGCGACGCTCTCGGCGGCGATCGCGGTGCCGCTGCGGCTGACCTCGCACCGGCTGAGCCGCGCGCATGACGGCTTCGTCGCCGCGGTCGGTTTCGCGACGCTGGTG
Source organism: Burkholderiales bacterium (assembly GCA_020848075.1). Lineage (GTDB taxonomy): Bacteria > Pseudomonadota > Gammaproteobacteria > Burkholderiales > SG8-39 > JAABRB01. The sequence goes on along the minus strand of JADLAV010000082.1, from coordinate 15,976 downwards.
TTCGGCTGCTACATCGTCTTCCACGGCGCCGGCGACTTTCTCGCCGGCTGACCCCCTCCAGCTCGTCGTCGAGCGCCATCGGCGCCGCGTGGCCGCGCCGATGGTGTCCTTCTGGAGGGAATCTCCCGCTCTCCGTCCCCGAAAACCGCCGGGCGGAAACGATCAGAGCGGACAGGAACTGGAGCGGGTGATGGGAATCGAACCCACGTTCTTAGCTTGGGAAGCTAATGTTCTACCATTGAACTACACCCGCGGGCGGGCAGATTGTACGCGGCCCCGCGCGTCCCGGGCAAACCCGGCCCACGGCGCGAACGCCTCGTTCTCTGCGGCCGCGTCCGTTCCATTGCCCGTTCGAGCGTGGCTCGCAAGAGGTGTATGATTTTGCGTCTGAGCTTCGCTTCGCCGGCGCCTCCTGATGATCCGATTGTCCGTGAACGGTGAGGCCCGTCGCTTCGACGAGGCGCTCGACGTCGCGCGCCTGCTCGAGCGGCTCGAACTCGCCGGCAAGAAGGTCGCGGTCGAGCGCAACGGCGAGATCGTTCCGCGCAGCCGCTACGCCGGCACGCCGCTCGCCGACGGCGACCAGCTCGAGATCGTCGTCGCCGTCGGCGGCGGATAACCCAGAGACGCCCATGAACGCACCCACCTCACGCGCCGCAGCGGGCGCCGATCCGCTGCTCATCGCCGGCCGCGCCTACTCGTCACGCCTGCTGATCGGCACCGGCAAGTACCGGGATTTCGACGAGACCCGCCACGCCGTCGAGGCGAGCGGCGCCGAGATCGTCACCGTCGCGATCCGCCGCACCAACATCGGCCAGAAGAAGGGCGAGCCTTCGCTCCTCGACGCGCTGCCGCCCGCGAAGTACACGTACCTCCCGAACACCGCCGGCTGCTACAGCGCGGACGACGCGGTGCGCACCCTGCGGCTCGCCCGCGAGCTGCTCGACGGCCACGACCTCGTGAAGCTCGAGGTGCTGGGCGACCCGGACACGCTCTTTCCCAACGTGACGGAAACGCTCGCCGCCGCCGCAACCCTGGTGCACGAGGGCTTCAAGGTGATGGTGTACACCAGCGACGATCCGATCATCGCGAAGCGGCTCGAGGACATCGGCTGCGTCGCCGTGATGCCGCTCGCCTCGCTGATCGGCTCCGGCATGGGCATCCTCAATCCCTGGAACCTGCAGCTCGTCCTCGCGCAGGCCAAGGTGCCCGTCATCGTCGATGCGGGCGTCGGCACCGCGTCCGACGCCGCGATCGCGATGGAGCTCGGCTGCGACGCGGTGCTGATGAACACCGCGGTCGCAGGCGCGCAGAATCCGGTGCTGATGGCCGAGGCGATGCGGCTCGCGATCGACGCCGGGCGCAAGGCGTATCTCGCCGGCCGCATGCCGAAGAAGTTCTATTCCGCGTCCGCGAGCTCGCCGGCGAGCGGGTTGATCGCGCCGAAGTCCTGAACTGGGCCGCGCGTGCCGGGCAGCCGGCTGCCGGCCCTGCGCGTCATTCCCCGTTTACCATTCGGCCGGTGGGCACCTCGCACCCCCGGATCCGCTCGTACGTTCTGCGTCAGGGCCGCACGACCGAGGCCCAGGCGCGCGCGCGGCGCGAGCTGCTGCCGCGCTACGGCATTGCCTACGCGCCGAGGCTGATCGATCTCGATGCCGCGTTCGGGCGCCAGGCGCCGAAGATCCTGGAGATCGGCTTCGGCATGGGCGAGACCACTGCCGCGATCGCGGCCGCGCACCCCGACAACGACTATCTCGGCATCGAGGTGCACGCGCCCGGCGTGGGCAGCCTCCTCAACCGCATCCACGCGCTTGGTCTCGCCAACGTGCGGGTGATCCAGCACGACGCGGTCGAGGTGCTGGAGCACATGATCGCCCCGGGCTCGCTCGACGGCGTGCACGTCTTCTTTCCCGACCCGTGGCCGAAGAAGCGTCACCACAAGCGCCGGCTCGTCCAGCCGCCGCTCGTCGCCCTGCTCGCCTCGCGCATGAAGCCAGGCGCCTACCTGCACGTCGCCACCGACTGGCAGGACTACGCCGAGCACATTCTTGCGGTCCTCTCCGCCGACCCGGCCCTCGTGAACGCGGCCGCCGGCTTCGCCGGCCGGCCGCAGACGCGGCCCGAGACGAAGTTCGAGCGGCGCGGCCTCGCGCTCGGCCACCGCGTGTGCGACGTGCTGTTCCGCAGACGTTAGCGCGCCGCCGCCAACCCTCGCGCCGTCCCGCCTATACTTCCCTCCGCGACGGCATTGCCACCAAGGAGGACACCATGCTCACGCGCATTCTGACATTCTGTCTCGGCCTCGGGCTTTCGGACGCCACCCAGGCGCAGCAGCTCAAGCTGACGAGCCCCGATATCAAGCCCGGGGGGACGATCGCCGACGAGCAGGTGTTCAGCGGATTCGGCTGCACCGGAAAGAACGTCTCGCCGGCGCTCCAGTGGTCGGGCGCGCCGCGGGATACCAAGAGCTTCGCCCTCCTCGTGCATGATCCGGACGCACCGACCGGCGGCGCCGGCTGGTGGCATTGGGTCGTGGTTAACATCCCCGCGACGGCGACCGGGCTGAAGAAAGACGCGGGCAGGGCCGACGGCTCCAACCTGCCCGCGGGCGCGCTCCAGGTCAACACCGACTACGGCGGCCCCGGCTGGGGCGGGCCGTGCCCGCCCGTCGGGGACCAACCGCATCATTACAACTTCACGCTCCACGCGCTCAACGTCGGGAAGCTGGACCTTCCGCCGGGCGCGACCGCGGCGCTCGCCGGGTTCATGGTGAACGCCAACTCGATCGGCAAGGCGACGCTCACCGGCAGGTACGGGCGCAAGAAGTAGCGCAAGCGGCGCGCGGCGGCGCGGGCCGCCCTCACGCCGGCAGGGCGGCGTCGGATGCCGCCCTGTAGTGCTGGTTCGCGTCGCGCTCGCGGCCGATCCGGTCGTACAGATGCGCGAGCTCGAGATGCGTCGCCCGCGAGGGCGATTGGGACAGGCTCGCCTCGAAATAGCTCTGCGCCTTGCCCCATAGCTCCTGCTGCGCGCAGAGCCGGCCGAGGGTGGCGAGCAGCGTGGCATCGTGCGGGCGCTCGTTCAGCCACTTCTCCGCGAGCTCGATGCGCTCCAGCGTGTCCTCGTCGCGGCACTCGCCGAACAGCCGCACGAGCTCCGGCGTCCACTCGTGGCCGAGCGCGTCGGCGAGGATCCGGTGCGCCCGGCGGCAGCCGCCGAGCGCGAGGAACTGGCGCGCCCCGACCGCGGCGATGCGCGGCTCGCGCCGGTCGGCGGCCGGGATGTCGTTCCAGAATCCCTGCAGCACATCGAGGTCGTGCGCCTTGCGCTTCAGGCTCTCCACCGTCGCGGTGACGCGCAGCGACTCCGCGCTCGTCGCGGACAGCGCGTCGCGCTTCTCGAGCTGCCGCACGATGCGCAACACCTCGTCCCAATTCTGCAGGGCGCGCTCGGCGCGGAGCAGGAGACGCAGGGTGGCGACCTGCTTCGGGCCGGTCGCATAGAGCTCGCGCAGGAGATCCCGCGCCTCCTCGAACCGGTGCTCGTCCAGCAGGAGCTCCGCGCGGGTGGCGAGGCGCGCCTCGCGCGAATCGCCCCGCGCGCCTTCCGCGCGCGTGAACCAGCGGTCGCGCTCGTCGTGCTCGTTCATCAGATGGGAAGCGCGCGCGGCGGTGAGCGCCGCGAGCGCCGGGGCCTCGTTCAGATCGTATGCCCGCCGGGCGAGCCTGCGCGCCTTGCTGTAGCGGCCCTCGGCGAGCGACTGCATGGCGCCGCGCAGCGACTCGCGCCCGCGCCGCTCCCGGTAGCGCCTGCGGAACTCCGCGACCGCCGCCGGCATGCGCAGCGTCCTCACCGCGAGGCGAAGCAGCACGTAGAGCGCGACGAAGCCGGCGACGGCCCCGATGATCGCGAGCGCGAGCGAAATCTCCACGCGATAGGGCGGCGCGACGATCACGACGTAGCCCGCGTTCTGGCGCAGGAACAGCCCCGCGGCGACGGCGACGACGGCGACGGCGAGGAACCAGAAGAGCTGCCGCATCAGCGGCCCTCGCGCGGCTCGCGCAGCCGGCGCACCGCGCCCAGGCTGTCTGCGAGCGCCGGCAGCTCCACCCGCAGCGAGGCCTCGTCGAGCTGCGCGATCGCCGCCTGCGCAGCGGCCACGGACTTGTCGCGCGGATCGAAATAGCGGGTGAGCCACTCCCGCGCCTGCTTCAGATCGCCGCGGAACGTGGCCTCGTTGCGCTGGATCAGCGCGACCCGCGCATGCAGGAGCCGGAGCTTGAGGTTCTCGCGCAGGAAGTAGGCGTGCTCGGGCGCGAGCAGGCGCGGATCCGCGACGTCGATGCGCTCGACGCGCACGAGCGACTTGATCTCGTCCCATCCGGCAGCCATCCAGCGCTCCCACCACGGGCCGGACTCCGGCGCCGCGCGCGGGCGCGGGGCGATCGGCCGCTCCTCGCTCCGCAGGGGCAGACGCTCGGCATCCTCGATGAGGCGATCGATCTTCGCCGTGAGCCCGGCGATGTCGACGCTCGGGGTGTTCTTCAAGCGCTCGATGTCGGCGGCGACCGCGGTGCGCAGCGCCGCGAACTCGGGACGGTCGGCCCGCGCCAGCCGCGCATCGACTGTCTGCAGCGCCGCGAGCGCCGCCGGCACGTTGCGGGCGAGCTGCAGCTGTTGCGCCGCGATCTGCACCGTCTGCTCGGTCTCGGCGAGCAGCCAGTCGTCCCGCCCGCGGGCGAGCTCCTGATACATCGCGTCGAGCGCGACCTCGCGGCTGCGCGACTCGGCGAGGCGCGCCTCGGCGGCGCCGACGCGCGCCTGCAGTTCGCGCAGCGACTCGCGCATCTCCTTGACCGAGGCCACCGCTTCGCGCGCGTCGCTCGCCGCCTCGCGCACGCGCGCCGCCGTATCGTCGCGCAGGGTCGCGATCCGGTCGCGGCTGTCGTACCACTCGAGCACGAGCGCCGCGGCGAGCGCGATCACCGCGAACCACAGGATGGCCACACCGCCGCGGCGCGGCGGCGCGGTGTTGGCGGCCGCGCGCGCACCCGATGGCGCGCCGGCAGCCGCCGGAGCGCCGGCGGTTGGCGCGGGGTCGTCTGCAGCGGGTCGGGCGGGCTCGGTCATGGCGAAGGCTCAGGAAGGCTTCTCGACTGTACCAAAAAACGCGAGCAGCCCCGCGATGAGGCCGGCGTCGCCGGGTCCGGTCTCGACGACCCGCGACACGCCGAGGGCCCGCGCCGCGGCGGCGATGCGACTGTGCGGCGCGAACACCGGTGTGCGCCGGAGCCACTGCTGGCCGAGCTTGCCGACCATGTCGTACAGATTGTGCAAGCCCTCGCTGGAGGTGACCGTGATCGCATCGAGCTCGCCGCGCGCCCACAGCTTGAGGAGCGGCCCCACGTCCGCGGTCGGCCGCACGCGCCGGTAGCACTCGGCGTACTCGACCGTCGCGCCGCGCGCCTTCAGCGTGTCGCCGAGCAGCTCCCGTCCGCCGTCGCCGCGGAAGATGACGACGTGCTTGCCCGCCACGTCGACGAGTGGCGCGAGCTCGAGGAGCGCCTCGCTGTCGAAGCCGCCGGTGGGAGCGACGATGTCGCCGAAGCCGAAGCGCCGCAGCGCCTTCTCGCTGCCCTTCCCGATCGTGGCGACGCGCGTGCGCGAGGGCCAGTCGCGCCGCGATTGCACGAGGTTCATCGCCTTGTCCACCGCGTTCGCGCTGATGAACACGGCGAGATCGAACGCGTCCAGCCGGTCGACGAGATCGAGGAGCGGCCGGACGTCCGCGACCTCCCGGATCTCGATCACCGGGAACACGATCGGCTCGCCGCCCTCGGCGTGGATCAGCTCGGCGAGCGCCTCGGTCTGCGCGGCCGGCCGCGTCACGACGATGCGGCGGCCGGCGAGCGCGCTGCCCACGATCGCGCCTCAGCCCGCCAGCGAGGCGAGGATGGCTTCCGCCCCGCGGCTGCGCAGTTCCGCCGCCACATGCTCGCCAACGCGCTCGGGATCGGCGGCCGCGCCGCGCGCCTCGGCGCGGACGATGCGCTTGCCATCCGGCGTCGCCACGAGCCCGCGCAGCCAGACGCGCTCGCCCTCGGCGACCGCGTGCGCCGCGAGCGGCACCTGGCAGCTGCCTCCGAGGGCACGGCTCACCGCGCGCTCCGCCCGGACGCAGGCCGCGGTCCGCGGGTCGTCGAGCGGCGCGAGGAGATCGATGAGATCGTGCCGGTCGGCGCGGCACTCGATCGCGAGCGCGCCCTGCCCGGCCGCCGGCAGGCTCACCGCGGGATCGAGAATCGCCCGGATGCGCCCGCCGAGACCGAGGCGCGTGAGGCCGGCCACCGCGAGCACGATCGCCTGATAGTCGCCGCGGTCGAGCTTCGCGAGTCGCGTGTCCAGATTGCCGCGGAGCGGCCGGATCTCGAGCGCGGGGAAGCGGCCGCGCAGCTGCGCCTCGCGCCGGACGCTGGAGGTCCCGACCACGGCGCCTGGAGGCAGGTCCTCCAGCTGCGCGAAACCGTTCGACACGAACGCATCGCGCGGATCCTCACGCGGCAGGATGGCCGCCAGCCTGAATCCGTCGGCGAGCGCCATCGGCACGTCCTTGGCGGAGTGCACGGCGATGTCGGCGCGGCCCTCGGCGAGCGCCACCTCGAGCTCCTTCACGAAGAGGCCCTTGCCCCCGATCTTCGCGAGCGTCGTCTCGAGCACCTGATCCCCGCGGGTCGTCATGCCCAGGATCTCCACGCGCATCGCCGGGTGGCGCTCGCCGAGCGCCGCGCGCACGTGCTCCGCCTGCCACATGGCGAGGCGGCTTTCGCGCGATGCGATGACGAGGCGAGCGCTCACGGGATTCGGCCGGCGAAGCGGCGCAGGCGAGATGGACGTGGATGCTGGCGTGAATGCTGGCGTAGCAGCGCGCTTGGCGAGGCCACCGCGCGCGCGGCGCCGACGGGCGCGATGCCGCGCGCTGCCAGGAAATCCGTTCGACGGGCGGCGGCGCCGCTCGCAACGACGGCCCGCGCGGCGATTCTAGCACGCACCCCCGCCGCGACCGCGGTTCGCGGGCGCCCCTTCGGTCCGCGCTCAGGCCTTCAGCAGCGCCTTGACGGACGGCCACTGGCGCCGGCTGACCGGCAGCCGCTCTTGCACGCCTTCGACCACCACCGCCCATCCGGCGCCCTCGCCGTCCTCGTCGGTGACGCGCTCGACGCCGCGGAGCGCGCTGCGCGCGACGAGGCAAGAGCGGTGCACCCGCACGAACGCGTCGCCGAATTCCTGCTCGAGCGCGGTGAGCGACTCCTCGAGGAGGTGCTCGCGCTCCGGCGTTCGGACGGTCACGTATTTCAGCTCTGCGCGCAGGTACCGGATGTCGGCGACCGGCACCAGCGTGATCCGCCCCCGCTCGGCAACCGAGAGGTAGCGCCGGGGCACGCGGTCCGCGCGCGCGAGCGCCTCGCGCCGCACCGCGCCGCCCGCCGCGGCCTTCGCGAGAGCGCCGGCAAGCCGCGCGGCGCGGACGGGCTTCAGCAGATAGTCGAGCGCGTTCACCTCGAACGCTTCGAGCGCGTGCTGGTCGTGCGCGGTGACGAAGATGACGGCGGGCGGGGCGTCGAGCGCGGTCAGGTGGCGCGCGAACTCCATGCCGCTCATCTGGGGCATCTGGACGTCGACCAGCGCCACGTCGGCCGGCCGCGATGCGAGCCGCACGAGCCCTTCGTGCCCGTTCCCCGCCTCGCCGATGACCACGTTCGGCAGCTCGGCCTGCAAGTCGGCGAGCAGCTCGCGGAGGCGGTTGCGCGCCGGCGCCTCGTCGTCGACGAGGAAGATGCGGAGCGGCACGCTCACTTCGCCCTCCGGTAGGGCATCGCCATGCTGATCTCGTAGTTCGAGCCGACCACGCCGCTCTCCATGCTCGCCTCCACGTCGAAGTGCAGCTGCAGCCGCTCGCGGATGTTGGCGAGCGCCATGCGATTGCCCTGGCGGTGCTGGTGCTCGGGATGGTACGGATTGGTCAGCCGGACGCGGACGCGGTCGCGCTCCTGGTAGATCGCGATCTCGATCGTCCCCGGTCCGAGCCCGGGCTCGATGCCGTGGTAGACGGCGTTCTCGACGAGCGGCTGCAGCAGGAGCGGGGGCACGAGCGCGTCGCGGGGCGCCGTCTCGACGCGCCACTCCACCGCGAGCCGCGGACCGAGGCGCAGCTGCTCGAGGTCGAGGTACCGGCGCGTGAGCTCGATCTCGTCGCTCAACGTGGTGAGCGTCCGCGTGTCGGAGAGCAGCATCCGGTAGAGCTCGGCGAGGTCCTCGATCGCGGTCTCGGCGCGCCGCGCGTCGGTGCGGATCAGCGAGAGCACGGCGTTCAGCGAGTTGAAGAGGAAGTGGGGCCGGATTCGTGCCTGCAGCGCCTGCAGCCGCGCCTCGGCGAGCGCCGGCGAGAACGCGCGATTGCGCAGGTGGAAATAGCCGATCAGAAAGCCCGTGATCAGCACGGCGAACGCAGCGCTGCGGACCAGCCCGCTCGGCGACACGTCGAAGCCCGGCTGCAGGGGGTACGCCGCCGCAGTGAGCAGGACCACGACTCCGACGACCATCGCTACGGCAGTCGCGTAGGGCAGCCGCGCGAGGCCCGCGTTCGCCACGTAGAGCGCGGCGAGGCTCGCGATCAGCACCGGCTCGAGGAGCAGCGCGATCTCCAGGAACGCGTCCACCAGCTGCGGGAACGTCGTCGACTTGATCGCGGCGCCGATGAACGCGAGCCCGTTCACGAGCACCAGGATGCGGGCGACGACGCCCAGGTTGCGGAAATCCGGCAGCGCGTCGGGGATCGTGTCTTGGCTTAAACTCCGCACCGGAGGCGTGGGCTTCGGAACTCTGGTATAAGATGCTGATTTTGCGCCTATTCTCGGTTTGCGGGAAGGGGAGTTCAAGCCGCCATGGCCGCGGGTGAGGAAAAGGGTCACGTTGCGCCGATCTGGTCCGGACGATTCGACGAGCCGGTGGCCGAGCGCGTGAAGCGCTACACGGCGTCGATCGGGTTCGACCGGCGGCTCGCCGAGTTCGACATCCAGGGCTCGCTCGCGCATGCACGCATGCTCGCGGCAGCCGGGGTGCTGACCGGAGACGATCTCGCCGCCATCGAGCGCGGCATGGCGACGATCGCCGGCGAGATCCGGACCGGGCGCTTCGCCTGGTCGATCGATGACGAGGACGTGCATTTCGCGATCGAGCGGCGGCTCACCGCGCTCGTCGGCGATGCCGGCAAGCGCCTTCACACGGGACGCTCGCGGAACGACCAGGTCGCGACCGACGTGCGGCTCTTCCTGCGCGCCGGCATCGACGAGATCGCCGGGCTGTTGAGGGCCGTGCAGCGGGCGCTGGTCGATCTCGCCGAGCGGCATGCAGCCACCGCGATGCCCGGCTTCACGCACTTGCAAGTGGCGCAGCCGGTCACGTTCGGCCACCACCTGATGGCCTACTACGAGATGCTCGGGCGCGACCGGTCGCGGCTCACCGACTGCCGCAAGCGCCTCAACCGGCTGCCACTCGGCGCAGCGGCGCTCGCCGGCACCTCTTACCCCATCGACCGCGAGCGGGTCGCGCGCGAGCTCGGGTTCAACGGGGTCTGCGAGAACTCGCTCGACGCGGTCTCCGACCGGGACTTCGCGATCGAATTCGTGGCGGCGGCCGCGCTCGTGATGACCCACATTTCGCGGCTGTCCGAGGAGATCGTCCTCTGGATGAGCCCTCGCTTCGGCTTCGTCCGGCTGCCGGACCGGTACTGCACGGGGTCGTCGATCATGCCGCAGAAGAAAAACCCCGACGTCCCGGAGCTTGCCCGGGGCAAGGCCGGCCGCGTGTTCGGCCACCTGGTGGGACTTCTTACCTTGATGAAAGGTCAGCCGCTCGCGTACAACAAGGACAACCAGGAGGACAAGGAGCCGTTGTTCGACACCGTGGACACCCTGGTCGACACCCTCGCCATCTTCGCCGAGATGATCCCCGGCATCGAAGTGAACCCCGAGCGCATGCGCGCGGCGGCGGCCGAAGGCCACGCCACCGCGACGGACTTGGCCGACTACCTCGTGAAGCGCGGCATGCCCTTCCGCGATGCGCACGAGGCGGTGGCGCGCGCCGTGCGGGCCGCGGAGGCAAAGGGGAGCGGCCTCGCCGAGCTGCCGCTCGCCGAGCTGCAGGGATTCGCGCGAGAGATCGGCGCGGACGTCTACGGCGTGCTCGGGATCGAGGGTTCGCTCGCGAGCCGCGCGCATCGCGGCGGCACCGCGCCGGCGCAGGTGCTCGAGGCCGTGCGGCGGGCGCGCGCCGAGCTCGCATGACCTCGGTCGAGACCCAGAGGCCGGCGCGCATGCCGGATCGCAACGAGCGGACCATTCCCGACTACATCGGGAAATACCAGGTCATGCGCAAGCTCGGCGACGGCGCGACGAGCGAGGTGTTCCTCTGCCACGACGAGTTCGCCAAGCGCGACGTGGCGGTGAAGGTCGTGTATCTGAACCGCGCCGGCGACGGCGCGGACGGGCGCGTGCACCGCAAGCTGTTCGTCACCGAGGCCTCGCTTGCGGGCAAGCTCGCCCACCCGCACATCGTCCAGATCTACGACGCGGTGGTGAGCGACGGCGCGAGCTACATCGTCATGGAGTACGTGCCGGGGGGCACGCTCGAGCGCTACTGCGCCCCGGAGAGCCTGCTCCCGATCGAGAAGGTGGTCGAGATCGTCTTCAAGTGCACGCGGGCGCTCGACTTCGCGCACCGGCTCGGCATCACCCACCGCGACATCAAGCCGACCAACATCCTGCTCGCCGCGGAGGGCAGCACCGACATCAAGATCTGCGACTTCGGCGCGGCGATCATGTCGGGCGGCCGCGACACCACGCAGGTGACCGGCATCGGGTCGCCCGCCTACATGTCGCCGCAGCAGGTGCGCGAGCAGCCGCTCGACCACCGCACCGACGTCTACTCGCTCGGCGTGGTGATGTACCAGCTGATGACCGGCGCGTTGCCCTACCAGGGCAAGAACAACTTCAGCATGATGTACCAGATCACGAGCGTGGAGGCGCCGCCGCCGTCGTCGCACCGCAAGGACGTGCCGCCGGCGCTCGACGCGATCGTGCGGAGAGCGATGGCGAAGAGCGTCGCGGACCGCTACCAGACGTGGGAGGAGTTCTCGTTCGCGCTCGCCGAGGCGCTGCGCTCGAAGGACCTCGCCGAGCGCACGCAGGAGGTCGCCGACAGCGAGAAGTTCAGCACGCTGCGCGCCATGCCGTTCTTCGGCGAATTCACCGACGCCGAGCTGTGGGAGGTGCTGCGCATCAGCACCTGGCAGGACACCGGTCCGGGAAAGGTGGTCATCAGGGAAGGCGACGCCGGGGACTTCTTCTGCATTCTCGCCACCGGCGAGGTGAAGGTCACCAAGAAGCAGAAGCTCCTCAACATCCTCGCGAGCGGTGAGTGCTTCGGCGAGATGGCCTATCTCTCGCGCGCAACCAACGAGCGCAGCGCGGACGTCTCGACCATGAGCCCCGCGCGCATCATCACCATCCGCTGCGAGGATCTCGAGAACGCCTCGGACGCCTGCCGCCATCGCTTCGACCGCGCGTTCATGGACATCCTCGTCGAGCGGCTCACGCTCGCCAACAATCGCTTGACTGCCGTGTGAGCCCGGCGCTCCGCGCCGCCCTCGAGGCGGCGATCTCCGAGGCGACGGGGCAGCGGTTTCGTGTCGAGCAGATCCAGGCCGCCGGCGGCGGCTGCATTCATCAGGCGATCGTTCTCGCAGGCAGCGGCGACCGGTTCTTCGCCAAGCTGAACGAGGCGCGCCTCGCCGATGCGTTCGCGGCGGAGGCGGACGGGCTCGAGGCCCTCGCCCGCGCCGGATTCCGCACGCCCGGCGTCGTCGCGCAAGGCATCGCCGCCGGAGCGGCTTTCCTGGTCCTCGAGCACCTCTCGCTCGGTCGCGGGAACGACGCCGCGTATCGCGCGCTCGCGCGCGGGCTCGCCGCGATGCACCGGCACGCGGGTCCGCGTTTCGGCTGGCCCCGCGACAACTACATCGGTGCGACGCCGCAGCGCAACCGCGAGGCGCAATCGTGGGCTGAGTTCTGGGAGCGCGAGCGGCTTGCACCGCAGCTCGCGCTCGCGGCGGAGCGCGGCTTCGGCGGCGGGCTGCAGCAAAGCGGAGCGAGAGTCATCGCGGCGCTGCCGGCGCTGCTCGCGGGTCACGCGCCGGCTCCCGTGCTGCTGCACGGCGACCTGTGGAGCGGCAACGCCGGGTTTCTCGCGGACGGCACGCCGGTGCTGTTCGACCCGGCCGTGTACCACGGGGACCGCGAGGCCGATCTCGCGATGACGCAGCTCTTCGGCGGCTTCCCCGCCGCGTTCCACGCCGCGTATCGGGAGGCGGCGCCGCTCCCCTCAGGCTATCCCGCGCGGCGCACGCTGTACAACCTCTACCACGTCCTCAATCACGCGAATCTCTTCGGCGGAGGCTACGCCACGCAGGCGCAGGGGATGATGGACCGGTTGCTCGCCGAGGTCGGCGGCTGACGCCGCGTGCGTTGAACGCCAGCGTCAGCGCGAGATGTACGCTGGCAGCGTAGAAGTGATCAGGCCTTCACGCCTTCGAGCAGCTGCTGCAGCTCGCCCGACTGGTACATCTCGCGCATGCCCGAACGAACAAGGGGGCGATGCCCCCTTGTAGATCCCCCGAGTCAGCGCGAGATGTACGCTGGCAGCGTAGAAGTGATCAGGCCTTCACGCCTTCGAGCAGCTGCTGCAGCTCGCCCGACTGGTACATCTCGCGCATGATGTCCGACCCTCCCACGAACTCCCCGTTCACGTACAGCTGCGGGATGGTCGGCCAGTTCGCATACTCCTTGATGCCCTGGCGGATCTCCGGATCCTCGAGGACGTTCACGCTCGCGAATTCGTTGATGCCGCACGCGTTGAGGATCGCCACCGCACCGGCCGAGAACCCGCACTGCGGAAAGCTCGGCGTGCCTTTCATGAAGAGGACGACCTTGTTGGACGTCACGACCTGCTTGATCTCGTCCTGCGCGCTCATGTGTCGATCTCCTGGATGATGCGGGTTCGGCGTTCGCCCGAATACCCGACAAATCTTGTCGGATTTTAGTCTTCCCCCAGCGGCTGGTCAACCGGCCCGGCAAGCCAGGTGGCCGCGGGCCGTCGCTCCAGCGGCTCGTAGGGCATCAGGTGAATCCCGTCCTGCAGCAGCGATACCCCGATCTCGACGCCAACCGCGAGCCGGTTGCGTTGCGCCACGTGCAGCGGGATCGCGAGCTGCAACTCGGTGTCCTGCCGGCCATCGACGCGCATCGTCACTGCGGCGTTCTCGCCGAACCGGACGAGCTCGCCGATCACGCCCGCGATCGGGTTCTCGCGCTCGCCGCGCGACGGCCGGTCGCGCCGATGCAGGATGCAATGCGCAGGGAGGACGCCCCAGCAGACGCGCTCGCCAGGGCCGAACTCCGGCCGCGACACCGCCTCCAGCGTGTAGCCGAGCCAGCGCACGAGCGTGCGCCCGGCCGCGGCCTCCTGCCGCGCGATCTCCCCGTGGAACAGATTGCGGAAGTCCACCAGGCGCGCGATCTGCACGTTGCGTGGCCGCGCCATCAGCTCGAACGGCGGTCCCGCCTGCAGCGTCTCGCCGCTCGCGAGCACCACCATCCGGTCGGCGAGGCTCGCCGCCTCCTCGAGGTCGTGCGTCACGAGGACGATCGGCAGGTTCAGGCGCTGGCGCAGTTGCGCGAGCTCGCGCTGCAAGCGCCGGCGCGTCACCTGGTCCACCGCGGAGAACGGCTCGTCCAGCAGGAGCACCTTCGGGTCGCGCGCGAGCGCCCGCGCCACCGCGACCCGCTGCTGCTGGCCGCCGGAGAGCGCGCGCGGCAGGCGATCCTCGAGCCCGGCGAGATGCACCAGCTCGAGCAGCGATCGCGCGCGCGCGCGCCGCGCCGCGGCGGGCATCGCGCCGAGCGCCGCCTCGACGTTGCCGCGCGCGCTCATGTGCGGAAAGAGCGCATAGTGCTGGAACACGAGGCCCACGTGCCGCGCCTGCGGCGCGACGAAGCGTCCGGCGTCCTGCCAGACCTCGTCATGGCACCGGATCTCGGCCTCGCGCGGCCGGACGAGACCCGCGATCGCGCGCAAGGTGGTGGTCTTGCCGCTCCCCGACGGGCCGACGAGCGCCAGCAGCTCGCCCGCGGCGCACTCGAACTCGACCGCGAGCGGGATCGGCGCCCGTTGCGCGAGACGCACGCGCAGTGCGGGCTCAGCCACGGCGCCTCCGGGCGCGGTCGATGCCGTAGATGACCACGATCGAGACGAAGGAGATCGCAAGCAGGAGCGCCGACATCGTGGCGGCACCGTGGTCGTCCAGTTCCTGTACGCGGTCGTAAATGGCGATCGCCGCGGTCCTCGTCTCGCCGGGAATGTTGCCCCCGACCATCAGCACCACGCCGAACTCGCCGAGCGTGTGCGCGAACGTCAGCACGAATGCGCTCAACAATCCGGGCCAGGCGAGCGGCAGCTCGACCTGCCACAGCGTGCGCCATCCCGACATCCCGCACAGCCATCCCGCCTCGCGCACCTCGTCCGGGATCGCCTCGAATGCGCGCTGGAGCGGCTGCACCGCGAACGGGAGGTTGAAAATGATCGACGCGGCGAGCAGACCCGCGAAGCTGAACGCGAGCGTGCCGCCGGTGAGCGCGGCGAACGCCCGACCGAGTGCGCTCGCCGGGGCGAACGCAACCAGCAGGTAGTAGCCGAGCACTGTCGGCGGGAGCACGAGCGGCAGCGCGACGAGGGTTTCGATCACCGCCTTGCCCGCGAAGCGCCGCCACGCCAGCTCGCGCGCGGCGAGGATGGCGAGCGGAAGCAGGACGAGCGCGGTCGCGGCAGCGAGCCTGAGCGAGAGCGCGAGCGCGGTCCAGTCCACGCGGGTAACCCCTACCGCACCGGTACCGTGAAGCCGTAGCGCTCGAGGATCGCGCGTGCTTCCGGGCCATCCATGAACGCGTAGAAGGCGCGCGCGGTCTCGCCGGCCCCGCGCAGGAGCGCCATGCGCTGCCGGATCGGGTCGTGCAGCGCCTCGGGCACGAGTACCGCGCGCCCCTTGCCCTGCAGCGTCGGTGCGCGAACGATCGAGTAGGGGATGAACGCCGCATCCACCGCACCGGTCAGGGCGAATTGTGCCGTCTGGCTGACGTTCTCGCCGATCGCGAGCTTGCCCTGCAGCGCTTGCCACAGGCCTTTGCGCTCGAGCGCCGCCCGCGCAGCCGCGCCGTAGGGCGCGAGCTCCGGGTTCGCGATCGCCACGCGCCGGATCTCGCCCGCGCGCAGCGCCGCGGCGAGGCCCGCGAGATCGGGGTCGACCGCCACGGGCGAGCCGTTGGGCGCGAAGAGCGCGAGCCGGCCGACGCAATAGATCCGGCCCGCGTCCGCCGCCCGTCCCTGGTCGAGCACGAAGCGCACCTTGTCCTCGTCGGCCGACAGGAAGAGCTCGTACGGTCCGCCTGCGGCGATCTGGCGCGCGAGGTTTCCCGACGACCCGAACGCAAGCTTCACCTCGCGACCGGTCGCCCGCGCGAACGCCGCCGCGATCTCGGGCAGCGCGAAGCCGAGGTTGGCGGCCGCCGCGATCACCGGCACCTCGGCAGCCCGCGCCGGCAGCCAGGCGACCGCCGCGAGCACGAGCAAGGGCAGGACGCGTCCGCTCTTCAAGCCGGCCTCCGTTCGATATAGCCAGCACAACATATCGCATTCGCGGCCGGCTGGGAATATGCACCGCGTTGCCGGGGTCCGCGCTAGACTGAAGTTCCTGCTGTAGCCGAGCGAGTTTATCGCTACGTAACAAATGCTTGGCGTGAGTTTTAGGTTCCGGTTGCTGTCTACAACCGGATCTGCTGGATCAGGTCGAGTGCGCGCTGCTGCT
>JADLAV010000081.1 GCA_020848075.1 Burkholderiales bacterium | reverse complement strand
TCCACCTTCAGCCCCTCCTGGCTGAAGTAGCCTCGCGCCTGCGCCAGCATCCACGGCCCAAAGGCCGGAAGAAACGCCGCCGCCGGCAGCAAATAAGTCACCTCCTCCACCTGCTGCGCACGGGCGGGGCCGCTGCACGCGATCGCCGCCGTGAGCCCAGCCGCCAGCGCACCGATTACCGCTCGCCTGCTTTTCATGCCTGCCCTCCTCCTCTTGCAATGGGGCGCCCCCGCGGGCGTACCCGTCCACCACGCGCGGTCATGCCGCCGCGCTCGCGACCTGATTCTCGATCTTGAGCAGATCCATCAGCCGCGCGCGCCCCGAGCAGTGGTCATCCGCCCGGCTGGCTGGCGAGCACGCCGCGCAGCACGCGCTCAGGGGTCATCGGAAGCTGGCGCAGCCGCACTCCCGTCGCGGCCGCAACCGCGTTCGCCACCGCCGCCGCGACGACATTGATGCCGATCTCGCCCACGCCCTTCGCGCCGAACGGTCCGTCCGGGTCGGGGGACTCGACGATGTGCGCGTGCAGCTCGTAAGGCACCTCGAGGGTCGTCGGCACCTTGTAGTCCATCAGCGTCGGGTTCGCGAGCCGCGGGCCGTCCCAGACCACCTCCTCCACGAGCGCAAACCCGAGCCCCTGCGCGAACGCGCCCTCGAGCTGGCCCTCGACCGAGGCGCGGTTGATCGCGCGCCCGACGTCGGCGACCGTCCAGGCGCGACGCGCGTCGACCTTGCCGGTGATCTCGTCGACCTCGACCTCCACGCACAGCGCACCGAAGCTGTAGACGCCGATCTGGGGGAACGGCAGGCCGATCGCCACCGCGCGCTTCGGGTCGAAGGTGGGCTGGTCGAATACCCACGAGTTCGTGCCGATGATCGGCCCGCCCTTGCGCCAGTGCGCGCGTGCCGAGATCGCGACGAAGGGCAGCTCCTTGCCAGGCACACCCTTGATCCCGACCACGCCGCCGGGCCGCAGCTCGAGGTCGCTTTCCGCGCACTCGAGCAGCTCGGCGGCGTGCGTCTTGATCTGGCGCTCGACTTCGCGCGCGGCAGCGAACACCGCCCGCCCGGTCGTGTAGGTGACGCGGCTCGCCGTCGTGCCCCAGTTGTAGGGAGACCCATCCGTGTCCGGGCTCGCAATGCTCACCCGGTCGAGCGGGATCTTGAGCGCGTCCGCGCAGATCTGCGTCAATACCGTATCGGAGCCCTGTCCGATGTCCACCGCGCCGGTGTTGAGCACCACCGACCCGTCCTCGAGCAGGCGCACGATCGCGCCCGTGCCGAGGAGCCCGCTGATGTGCGCGGTGCACGCGAAGCCCAACCCGCGCCGCTTGCCCGGTGCGGATGCGAGCTTTGCCCGGTCCGCCCAACCCGACTCGCGCTCGGCGACCGCGATGCACTCGGCGAGCCCGATGGAGCCGAGGCGCTGCCCGCAGAACCACCGATCATCGGTCCCGAGCGCATTCTTGCGCCGGATTTCCACCGGGTCGATCCCGAGCCGTGCGGCGATCTCGTCGATCTGCGTTTCGGTGGCGAAGCTCACTTGCGGATTGCCGAACCCGCGGAAAGCGCCGGCGCGCAGCTTGTTCGTGTATACGAGCGTGCCACGGCAGCGCGTGTGCGGGATGCGGTACGGGCCGCGCGCCATCAGCAGGCTGTAGCCGAGCACGCCCGGGCTGTCGTCGGCGTAGGCGCCGCCGTCGGCGACGACCTCGACCTCGCGCGCCACGAACGTGCCGTCGTTCCGCACGCCGGTCTTCACCCGGATCTGGAACGGGTGGCGCGTGCGGACGATCTCGAAGTCTTCCTCGCGGCTCAGGATGAGCTTCACCGGCCGTCCGGTCGCGAGCGCGAGCTGCACCACGATCGGCTGGATGTGCGCCTCCATCTTGTTCCCGAATCCCGCGCCCACGCGCGGGGTGAGGCAGCGCAGCCGTGACATCGGCAGACCGAGCGACTCGCACACGCTCGCCTGGATCCGGAACACCGACTGGTTCGCCGACCAGAGCGTCACCCGTCCCGCCGGGTCCACCTCGGCGAGGGCGCCGCAAGGCTCGAGCGATACGTGCGCCTGCGCCGGCGTCCGGTACTCGCTCTCGACGACCAGGTCGCTCTCGCGCCAGCCCTGCGCGAGATCGCCCTCGGCGAGCTCGGTGCGGGAGCAGACGTTGCCGCCGCACACCGCCTCGAACACCTTGAAGTAGGAGGCGAGATCTTCGTGGACCAGCGCCGCGCCCGGCGCGAGCGCGTCCTCGGGCGTGAGGATGGCCGGCAGCTCCTCGTACCGCACCTCGACGAGCAGCGCCGCGGCGCGCGCCTGCTCCTCGGTCTCGGCGGCGATCGCCACCACCGGCTCGCCGACGTAGCGCACCTTGCCCTTGGCGATGGCGTGCTCGTCCTTGATGAAGGCGCCCATGCGGTGATCGCCGAAGTCGTCGCCGGTCAGCACGCAGCGCACGCCCGGCGCGGCGCGCGCGGCGCGCACGTCGTAGGACACGATCCGCGCGTGCGCGTGCGGGCTGCCCACGAGCGCGCCGTGGAGCATGCCGGGGCGGTAGAGGTCGGCGGTGTACTGCGCGCGCCCGGTCAGCTTTTCGCGGACCTCGAGCCGCGGGAGGCTGCGCCCGATCAGCGATTCGACGCTCATCGACCCGTCCCTTGTGCGACCGCGCAGACTGCGTCCACGATCTTGCGGTAGCCCGTGCAGCGGCACAGGTTGCCCGAGAGTCCGGTCCGGATCTCCTCGATGCTCGCGCCGGGCCGCTCGGCGACGAGCGCGGCGGCGACGAGGACCATCGCCGACGTGCAAAAGCCGCACTGGACCGCATTCGCGTCCTCGAACGCGCTCCGCAGCCGGTCGGCGATGCCCGTCACGCCTTCGATCGTCGTGATCGCGGCGCCCCGGCAGGTGTGCGCGAGCGTGAGGCACGCACGCACCGGTCGGCCGTCGACGAGCACGGTGCACGCGCCGCACACGCCGTGGTTGCAGCCGCGCTTCGCCCCGGTGAGCTGCAGTTCGTCGCGCAGCACGGTGAGCAGCGTATCGTGCAGCGCCGGGCGCACCTCGCGCTCGGCGTCGTTGACGCGCAGAACGAGCGTCTGGCGTACGCTCACCCGAGCCTCCCCAGCTCTTCGCGTGCCCGCGCCACCGCGCGCGTCACCATGCGCGGGATGGCAAGGCGCCGGTAGTCGGCGCTCGCGCGCACGTCGTTCAGCGGATCGGCGGCCGCCGCGAGCAGCTCGCCCGCACGCCGGGCCGCCGCGTCGCCGAGCGCGCCCGCAGCGAGCAGCACGTCGGCCTCCGCGCGGTGCACCGGCGTCAGGCCGCAGCCGCCGATCGCCAAGCCCACGCCAAGGTCCCCGCGCGGACGCCGCGTCACGGCGAGCGCGACCGAGACGATCGCGTGATCGCCCGCGACGCGCGCGAGCTTGTCGTAGAGCCCGACGCCGGCAGCCGCCGGCGGCAGCAGGATCGCGCTCACGATCTCGGCCGGGGCGAGCGCCGTCGCGTACAGCCCGACGAAGAATTCGCGCGCCGGCACGCGCCGCCGGCCGCGCTCGGAGGCGAGCTCGATGACCGCGTCGGCGGCGACCAGCGCCGAGGGGTAATCGGCCGCGGGATCGGCGAGCGCCACCACGCCGCCGATCGTCCCCATGTTCCGCACCGGCGGATTCGCCACCTTCCCCGCCGCCTCGCGCAGGACCGCGAACGGGCCCGCAAGCCGCGCCTCGGTCTCGAGCTCGCGGTGGCGCGTCATCGCGCCGATCCGCAGCCCGCCGTCGGGCAGCGACGCGATCCCCTTCAACTCGGCGACCTCGGCGAGGCTGACGAGCTCGTCGGGGTCGACCAGGTCGAGGTTCATCATCGCCACGAGGCTCGCGCCGCCCGCGAGGCAGCGTACGCCGTCGCCCCGCGCGAGGAGCCGCGCGGCCTCCTCGGGCGTCTTCGGGAAGTGCACCTGCTTCAGCGCGCTCACACCGCCCCTGTTTCGGCGTCTAACCCCTGCCGGCGGTCACTTCCGCCAGGGCAGCCGCTCGCCCCACTTCTGCATCGTGCGCGCGACGATCTCCGGATCATCGACCAGCCGGGGCGGCTGCTCGCCCCAGAAGTGGTATTCCTCGTCCGGCATGGTCGCGTCGATACCCATGCCGGTCTGCCAGCCCTTCTCGCGCAGCGACACCGCCGGGTCGAGCCACTGCCCGGCGCGGTGCGGCAGGATGTAGACATCGCGATCGGCGCGCACGCGCGTGGAGAGCGCCCAGTGGACCGAGTCGTAGTTCCAGATGTCGACGTCCTTGTCGACCACGATGACGTGCTTGTAGCGGGCGTAGGTCGCGCCCCACACCGCGTCCATCGCCTGCTGCGGGTGGCCGGGGAAGAGCTTGTCGATCTTGACGATCGCCTCGTAGGTGACGTCACAGCGCAGATCGAGAATGCCGGGCACCAGCGCCTTGATCGTCTTGTAGGCGACCGCCTGCGAGGACTTGCCGACGGTCAGTGCGCTCTCCGAAGGGTACCACTGCTCGCGCGCGCCGAGGTAGATCGGCTTACGCCGATGGGTGATCCGCTGCACCTCGAACACCGGGTTGCTGCGCGCCTCGCCGTAGTGCCCGGTGTATTCGCCGAAGCCGCCCTCGATCGCGCGCACGCCCGGACGCACGATGCCCTCGAACACGAACTCCGAGGTCGCCGGGACGGGGATGTCGATCGTCTGGCAGCGCACCATGTCGAGCGGTTCGCCACGCAGTGCGCCAGCGATCTGGAACTCGTCGACGTTCGGCGGCGTGCGCGTCGACGCCACGATCTCCACCGAAGGGTCGTAGCCGGTGACCACCGCCATCGGCATGGTCTGGCCGAGCCGCTCGTACTTCATGTAGTGCTGGCGCCCGTGGGTGTACTCGGGCGCACCCCAACCGAGCGTGTTCCGCGAGAGCGTCCCCATGCGGTAGATGCCGGCGTTGAGAACGCCGTTCTCCGGGTCCTTGGTGATCGACACCGAGAGCGTGCCGGGAAACTCGCCGCCATCGTACTGGTGCCAGACCGTGTTGCAGATCTTGTGCAGGTCGATCGCGTCGCCCTCGATCACCACCTCCTGGCACGGCGCGTCCCGCACGATGCGCGGGGGCGCCAGCCGCTCGGTGCGGCGGCACCACTCCTCGTTGAAGTCGCTCCACTTTTCGATGCCGAGCGCGGCGAGGAAGCGGCGGTCGGTCCCGAGCAGGTTGGTGAGCATCGGGAAGTCCGCGCCCTTGATGCGCTCGAAGAGCAGTGCCGGCGCATGCGACTGCAGGCCGACGCGGGTGAGGCCGTTGATCTCCCAGCCCGGGTCGACCTCGTCCTTGACCCGCACGAGCTCGCCCAGTTGCTCCAGATGCGCGACGAACTCGCGCATGTCGTACCAGTTCGCCTTGCTCACGTCTGCCCCTCCCGGATCGGTTCGCGACGGCGTCGCGCGCGAAGCTGCGACGCCGGTTCGGTGCGCGCTTCTACCAGCCCGGCGGACGGGAGATCGTGATGTGCGGCGCGACCTCCTCCTCGGTCGGGATCCAAGCCACCTTCACCTTCTTGCCGAGGGGGTGGACCTGGTGCGCGCCGGTGCCCTCCGGAAACTTCTTCTTCTTCAACTGCGCGCGGAGCTTCTTCGTCGCCGCCCACTCGATGCGATGATCGAGCGCCTCGGGGTCCTTCGTCTTGATCACCACGCCGTAGTACTTGCGCGCCGCCTCCGGCGACAGCCATTCGTCGATCACGTCCTCGAGCACCAGCTCGGGCTCGCGCTCGAGGGGGTTGCCGAAGCCGCCGCCGCCGGCCGACGAGTAGTAGATCCGGTCGCCCTTGTGGACCGGGACGCCGGTGGCGTACATGCCGGCGTTCATCTCGCGCTTCGTGCCCTTGTTCACGATCAGCATCGAGCCGCCGGCGTTCAGGCCTCCGGCGATGCCGAACGGCGTGAACTTCTCGCGGTCGCCGTGGATCGTCATCGTCACGTCGGTCAGGACCTCGAACTCGCGCACCAGCCCGAAGCCGCCGCGGCGCATGCCGTGGCCGCACGAGTCCGGGCGCGCCTCGTAGCGCGTGAACATCACCGGGAACCAGCGCTCCTCGAGCTCCTGCGGGATGGTGCGCGCGTTGCAGAAGCGCATGAAGATGAGCGACTTGCCGTCCTTGAAGGTGCGCGCGTTCTCGCCGCCCACCGCGTAGGTGTACTGCACGAACTGCTTCTTGGTGCGCGGGTTGTAGCCGCCCATGCACAGGTTGGTGAGGCTCACCGCAGCCGGGTAGACGCGCCAGGGCTGCACCTTCCCCAGCGGCCCGGCTAGACAGGCGATCGTCACCGCCTCCACCTTGTCGAACGCGCCCGAGCAGTAGCCGGTGGTCGGCGCCGGCTCCACGACGTCGACGCAGGTGCCCTTCTTGGAGAGGATCTCGATGTTGCGGATGATGCCCTCGTTCAGCGGGAAGAGCTGCGGGAAGCAGATCATGAAGCCGAGGTAGTTGCCGCCGGTGAGGGTGGCGTAGCTCGCGCCCCACGAGGCCTTCGGCTGCGGGCCGGACTTCGACCAGTCGAAGCTGAGCTTCGTCCCCTTCTTGGTCATCCGGCAGTGCACGTAGATCGGCGGCTTGCCCGGCGAGTTGACGTCCTGGTCGCCCCAGTCCTCGAACTCCCAGGCGCCGTCGGGCAGCGCCGCGACCTCGGCCAGCATCAGGCGCTCGCTGTAGTCGAACTGCTCCTCGAAGGCCTGGTAGAGCGTGTCCCTGCCGTAGCGCCGGCACAGCTCCTGCACGCGCGCCTCGATCAGCTTCGAGGCCTCCACCTGGGCCTGCAAATCGGCGCGCCGCTCGATCGAGCCGCGGATGTTGATCGCAATGAAGCTCCACAGCTCCTCGTCGAGCTTGTCCTGCTTGAAGAGGCGGATCGGCGGCACGCGGATCCCCTCCGCGTAGCAGGTGGTCGCCTCGGGGTTGAAGGTGCCCGGGTTCGGACCACCCATGTCGGCCCAGTGGATGACCGTGCACGCGAAGGCCACGATCTCGCCTTCGAAGAAGATCGGACGGATGAGGCGGGTGTCGTTGACGTGCGAGCCGCACCGATAGGGATCGGAGAAGAGGAACGTGTCGCCCTGCCGCATGGTCTCGAGCGGCGCGTCCTTGAGCAGCTCCCTCACCGACGGGCCGAACGACGCATAGTGCGCGGCCGCATCGGTGAAGCCGTGCGCGACGAGCCGCCCGTCCCGCGTGAGCAGCGCGTTCGAGCGGTCGCGCCCCATCCCCACCACCGGGTGATAGGCCACGCGCTCGATGGTGGTCGAGGCCTCGTAGCAGGCGGCGACGAATGCGTTGCGCATCACCTCGAAGGTGATGAGATCCATGCCGATCTGGCTTGGCTTGGCGAGCTTCTCCTTGAGGTCGACCACGGCTGCCGCGGCGGACTTGGCCGCGCGGCCACGACGGGCGCCGCTCTGAGTGTGCCCCGGTTCAAGCGCCTTGAGTTCGCGTTCCATGCCCGCCTCCTACCGATCCACTTTGATGACGAGGTTGCCCCACCTGTCCACCTGGCAGTGCGTGCCGGGCGGCAGGACGGTCGTCGTGTCGGCCTGCTCGACGATCGCCGGGCCGTCGATGGTCGCGCCGGCCGCGAGCCGGCCGCGCTCGTAGATCGCGGCGTCGATGAACCCCGCGTCGCGGAACCACACCCTGCGGTGGCCCTTGGCGGCCTGCGCCGCGCTACCCGAGTTGCCGATGGGCTGCAAATCCGGTTTCGGCAGCGCGCCCTTCGCCACCACGCGCAGGTTGACGATCTCGACCGGCGCGTAGCCGGGCGGCAGGTTGTACCCGTACGCCGTCTTCATGTCGCGCATGAAGGTTTCGGTGATCGCGGCGAGATCGCGGATCTCGCCGGCCGGCGCCTCCACGGTGAAGAAGCGGCTCTGGCTGAAGTACTTCACGTCGAGGTAGCGCTCGATCGTGATGTCCTCCGGCCGCATGCCTTCCTTGCGGAGGGTGCGCTCGGCCTTGTGCACGAGGCTCGCGAACTGGCGGTTCAGCCACTTGTAGTCGAGCTCGGTCTCGATCTTGTGGATCGCGGTGGTGAACTCGTGCTTGACGTCCACGCGGATCGCGCCGAACGCCGAGGCATAGCCGGGCAGCGGCGGGACGATCACGGTGGAGGCGCCGATCTCCCGCGCGAGGTCGCAGGCGTACATCGCGCCACCGCCGCCGTACGGCACCACCGCGAAGTCGCGCGGGTCCCAGCCACGGCTCACCGTCTGCAACCGCATCGCCATCATCAGGTTGGTCATCGCGACCATGTACATGTTGGCCGCCGAGGTCTGCGCGTCCCAGCCGTAGCGCCGGCCGATCTTCTGCTCGAGCGCCTTGTGCGAGAGCCGGCCGTCGACCTTCATCTCGCCGCCGAGATAGTAGTCCGGGTCGATGCGGCCGAGCACGATCTGCGTATCGGTGTTGGTCGGCTCGTCCCCGCCGGCACCGTAGCAGGCCGGCCCGGGGACCGCACCCATGCTCTGCGGGCCGACGTTGAGCATGCCGCCCTTGTCCACCCAGCCGATCGAGCCGCCGCCGGCGCCGATGTAGATCGTGTCCACCGACGGCAGGCAGCACGGCACGTTCCAGAGGATCTTCC
>JADLAV010000080.1 GCA_020848075.1 Burkholderiales bacterium | reverse complement strand
GCGACTTCCTGCGCGGATTATAGGATCACCCACCCCCTTCTGCCGACGCCATGCCCAAGACCATCATCTCCACGGCCGCCGCGCCTGCCGCGATCGGCACCTACTCGCAGGCGGTGCGCGCCGGCGACCGCGTTCAGGGTCAGCCCGCCCGGGCCGCCCGAGGCATGTCCTGAGCAAGGCTCACCACCTGTGCGGCCGCGGGCGCCGCCGGATTAGCGCGGCTCGGCGTCGGCGGTGACCTGCCGGTACAGGAGAGGCAGCAGTAGCAGAGTGAAGAGCGTCGCCGAGACGATACCCCCGACGATCACCACCGCGAACGGGCGCTGGGTCTCGGAACCGATGCCGTGCGACAAGGCCGCAGGCAGGAGGCCGAGCCCCGCCATCAGCGCGGTCATCAGGATCGGCCGGAGCCGCAGCACCGCGCCCTCGAGCACCGCGTGCTCGACCGACTGACCCCGGCGCACGAATTCCATGATCTGCTCGACCATGATGACCCCGTTCTGCACCGAGATGCCGGCGACCGCGATGAATCCCACCGCTGCAGAGACCGAGAGATGCAAGCCGGCCACGGCGAGCCCGGCAATGCCGCCGATGAGCGTGAACGGAACCATCGCCAGCACCAGCAACGCCCGGCGCACGGAGCGGAAGGTCCAGAAGAGGAGCGAGAAGATGATGAGTGCGGAGAGCGGCACCACGATGCGCAATCGGGCCATGGCGCGCTGCTGGTTCTCGAACTGGCCTCCCCAGGTGACGCGGTAGCCCGGTGGCAGCGCCACCTCCTTTGCCACCCGCGCCTGGGCCTCGGCGACGAAGCTTCCCTGGTCCCGGCCGCGGAGATTGACCTTGACGGCAACGTTGCGTCCGCCGGCCTCGCGCGCGATGCGCGTGGCGCCTTGCTTCACCTCGATCCGGGCGATGTCGCCGAGCGCGACGGTCGCGCCGCTCGCCGCCCCGCCGAGCGGCACCTGCAGGTCGGCGACGTCGTCCACCGCGTCGCGATAGCGTTCCTGCAGGCGCACCGTGACGTCGAAGCGGCGCTCGCCGTCGTAGAACGCGCCCACCACCTTGCCGCCGAGCGCCGACTGGATGATGCTGTTCACGTCGCTCACGTTGATTCCGAGCCGCGCGGCGCGGCTCCGATCGATATTGACCGTGAGCTCGCTCTGCCCACCGATGCGGAACGCCGCGACGTCGGTCGCGCCGCGGACCGAGTTGAGCACCCCGACGATCTGCTCGCTCTTGTCGTCGAGGATGTCGAGGTCCGGGCCGAACAGCTTCACCACGATCTCGCCCTTGGCGCCCGACAGCGCCTCCTCGACGTTGTCCTCGATGACCTGTGAGAAGTTGGTCGGCACGCCCGGGATCTGATGGATCCTCGCGGAGAGGTCCGCGACGAGTTGGTCCTTGTCGGCGAAGCGCCATTCGCTGCGTGCCGTGAGATCGGCGAGGATCTCGAGGTTGTTCGGCCCCTTGGGGTCGGTGCCGTCGTCCGGGCGGCCCACCTGCGTCACCACCATCTTGATTTCCGGGTAGCTGCGCAGGATGGCGCGCACCTCGCGTTCGAGATCCTTGGTCCTCTGGAGGCTTGTGGCCGGCGGGAGGGCGATCGTGAGCCAGATGTTTCCTTCGTCGAGCTTCGGCAGGAACTCGCTGCCGAGTGAGGGCGCGAGCGCGAGCGAGGCGGCGAGCAGCAGCAGGGAGGCCGCCACGATCGCCGGCTGGTGCGCGCCCGCGCCTTCGAGGAAGCGCCGATACCAGGCTTGCAGGCGATGCATCCACGGCGAGTGCTTCTCCGCCATACCCTCACGCCGGATCGCGAAGGACAAGAGCGTCGGCACGAGCGTCAGCGTGAGCAGGATCGCGCCGAGCAGGGCGAAGGTGAGCGTGTATGTGAGGGGCGTGAAGATCCGTCCCTCGACGCGCTGGAAGGTGAAGATGGGAAGGAACGCGGTGATGATGATGGCCTTGGCGAACAGGATCGGATGGCCGAGCATGACTGCGGTCGATTTCAGCTCGTGCAGGCGCCAGCCGTAGCCCGCGTGCAGCGGGTTCTGCTCGCGCAGCGCGAGCGTGAGCCGCACCATGAGTGCCTCGACCAGCACCACCGCGCCGTCGATGATGATCCCGAAGTCCACGGCACCTAGAGAGATAAGGTTCGCCGAGATCCCGCGCCAGTCCAAGAGAATGAAGGCGAAGAGCAGGGAGAGCGGGATCACCGCAGCGACGATGAGCGAAGCGCGCCAATTGCGCAGGAACAGGAGCAGGATGCCGATGACAAGCGCGGCGCCGAGGGCCAGGTTCTCGACCACCGTCTTCACCGTGTGGTCGACGAGCTTGCTGCGCTCATAGACCGGGTGGATCTTCACGCCTGCGGACAGTGTCGCGTTCACCTCCTCCACCTTGGCTTTCAGGTCGGCAACCACTTTCAACGCGTTCTGTCCCTTGACCATCAGGACGATGCCCTCGACGACGTCGTCGTGGTCGTTGTACGCGACCACTCCCGAGCGCACTCGCTCGCCGATCGCGACCTCAGCGACGTCCGAGACGTAGATCGGCCTGCCTCCCGGCGACGCCACGAAGGTGCGCCCGATGTCGTCGACGCTGCGGAACAGGCCGATCCCGCGGATCACGAGCGCCTCGTCGCCCCGGCGCAAGAGCCCGCCGCCGACGTTGGCGTTGTTGTTGGCGAGGGCCGTCGACACCTGGTCGATGGTGACGCCGTAGCGCTTCAGAGCGTAGGGGTTGATGCGTGCCTGATACTCCCTGAGCGTCCCCCCGAAGCTGACGACGTCGGCTACGCCGGGAACGATGCGCAAGGCCGGCCTTACCACCCAGTCCTGCAGCGCGCGCACATCCGCGAGCGGCATCCCCGGCGGGCTCTCCAGCACGTAGCGGTAGATCTCGCCGACCGCAGTGGACAGAGGCGCGAGCTGCGGCTGCACGTCCGGCGGCAGGCTGACGTTCTGCAGCTTCTCGAGCACCTGCTGGCGCGCAAAGTAGTCGTCGGTGCCCTCGGCGAACGTCAACGTGACGAGCGACAGGCCGGTGATCGTCACCGAGCGCAGGTTGGTCTGGCGCGGCACGCCGCTCATCTCGCGCTCGATCGGGAGCGTCACGACACGCTCCACTTCCTCGGGCGCGAGCCCGGGCATCTGGGTGACGATCTGCACCTGCACGTCCTGGACGTCCGGGAAAGCTTCGATCGGCAGATTGGTGAGCGCGTTCCAGCCGAATCCGGCGAGCGCCGCCGTCAGCACGAGCACGAAGACGCGCTGGTGCAGCGAGAACGTGATCAGGCGGTCGAGCATCCGTTCGCTGGTGCGCGCAAGGGAGGCGTGAGCCGGAAATGAACGCCCGACGGCTCAACCGCCGGCGGCGAGCTCCGAGTTGAGCAGCAGCGCGCCGCGGGCCACGATCTGCTCGCCGGGTTGCACGCCGGACGCGAGATAGCTCCACTCGCGTTCCTGGAGGCCGAGCACGACACGCCGCCGCTGGAATACGCCGGGAGCGGTTTCGACGAACACGTAGCTGTAGAGTCCTTGGGTGACCAGTGCCGAATTCGGCACGCGGACCGCCCTGTTTGCGTCGTCCGCGACGAGCGTGACCCGCGCATACATTTCGGGTTTCAGCTTGCCGTCCGGATTGGCGATGGCCCCTCGCACCTGGACGCGCCGGGTCGCCGCATCAACCGCCACGCCGACATACTCGATCGTGGTCGGGAAGCGCGCGCCCGGGTATGCATCCACCTCCACGATCGCTCGTCGGCCCGGCGCTACCTTGACGAGATCGCGCTCGGGGAGATCGATGGTCACCCAGACCCGCGCCGGATCGGTGATGATGAAGAGCGGATCCGGCAGATCGGGACGCACCTGCATGCCCGGGTTCACCTTGCGCTCCGCGACGATTCCGGCGATCGGCGCCGTCAGCCCGTAGCTCGCGCCTTCGCGTACGCGGGGCGTCAGGTTGCCCAGGCGCAGCCGCGCACGCTCCGTCTCGGCGCGGGCCTGCTCGTAATCGGCCCGGGCGTTCTCCAGATCCTTCTGCGCCGCCACGCCGCCCTCCACCAGTTTCTGGGCGCGCTCGAACGCGAGCCGCTTGCGGCTCTCGTCGGCGGCGGCCTTTTCGACGTCGGCCACGGCCGCGGCGAGCTCGGGCGAGTCGAGCGTGAGCAGCAGGTCTCCCGCCTTCACCGCGTCGCCGGGCTGCCGCGCGAGGCGCGTGACCCGGCCGGCGATCGGCGAGCTCACGCGGGCGGTGGCATTCTCGTTATAGACGATCCGGCCGTTCAGGGGCTCCGCGAGCGGCAGCGGCGCCTGCTCGGCCGGCATGACCTGCAGTGAGGCAAGCTGCGGAGCACCGGGAGCGAAGCGCAGCACGTCGGGTTCACGCGGCGCGGCAGCCGACACCGGGGCCGAAGGCGCGGCCAACCACCGCACGCCGACGACCGCGGCAGCGACGGCAACGGCAACGACCAAGACGAGCCCCCCGGCCCAGCGTGCGAGCGTCATGCGAGATTGTGGTGCTGGGGTCTGCAACTGTCACCTTCAGAGGAGGCTGCCGAGGCCGGAGACTGCAGCGAGGAACGCAGTATATGGCCAGCCGCTGACAGCGGCCTTACGAACGTAGCCCGGTAGCGTCGGTGCGCGCCCTGTGCCCGGGGCGGCTGCGCTGGAACACGAGATACAGAGTGGGCAGGACGATGAGCGTGAGGAGCGTCGCCGAGATGAGTCCGCCGATCACGACCACCGCGAGCGGCTTCTGCGTCTCCGAGCCGATGTCGCGCGAGAGCGCCATCGGCAGGAGGCCCAGCATGGCGAGGAGGCCGGTCATGAGAACCGTGCGCAGCCGCACCAGCGAGCCCTTCAGCACCGCGTCCTCGCGCGCCGCGCCGGCGCTGCGCAGCTGGTTGAAATAGGCGACCATGACCACACCGTTCAGCACCGCCTGGCCGAACAGGGCGATGAAGCCGATCGCCGCCGACACCGACAGGGGGATGCCCGTAGCGAACAGCGCGACGATGCCGCCGATCAGCGCGAACGGGATGTTGAGCAGGATGAGCAGCGAGCTCCGGAACGATTTGAACGCGTCGAAGAGCAGCAGGAAGATGATCAGCACGGAGATCGGCACGATGATGGAGAGCCGCACCATGGCGCGCTCCTGGTTTTCGAACTCGCCGGACCAGGTGATGGTGTAGCCGGGGGGAAGCTTCACGCGCTTCCCGACCTCCGCCTTCATGTCGGCGACCACGCTGCCCATGTCGCGATCGCGGATGAAGATGCCGATCGAGAACACGCGCGTGCCGTTCTCGCGGGCGATGTTCTGGGCGCCGCTCACCGTCCTGAACTCGGCCACCTGCGACATCGGGACGTACATGCCCGACGGGGTGCTCACCGTGACCTCCTTGATGCGCTCGATGGTGCGCTCGGCGTCCTTGAGCCGGACGGCGACGCCGAACTGGCGCTCGCCCTCCCACAGCTGCGTGGCGGCCTTGCCGCCGAGCGCGGTCTCGATGACGTCCTGCACGTCGGAAACGTTGATCCCGTAGCGCGCCGCGGCCGCCCGGTCGATCGAGATCGTGAGCTGCGGCAGCTCGCCCAGCCGGTCGATGAAGGTCCGCGACACGCCCCGAACGTCGTGCACCGAAACCAGCACCTGCTGGGCGAGCTCGCGCAGCACGCCGAGGTCCTCGCCGAACACCTTGATCACGATCTGCCCGTCGATCTGCGAGATAGACTCGAGCACGTTGTCGCGGATCGGCTGGGAAAACGATGGCTCGATGCCCGGGGAGCGCCGAGAGCGCCTTGTCCATCTCGTCGAGCAGGCTGCGCTTGGTGACCTTCCGCTTCCACTCCGACTCGGGCTTGAGATCCACGAAGAATTCCGCCATGTTGACGAGCTTCGGATCGGTGCCGTCCTCGGGCCGTCCCGCTTTCGACATCACCAGGTTCACCTTGGGGATTCCGGCGATCAAAGCGCGCATCTTCGCGGTCTCCGCCTGCGCCTCGGTGACCGACACGCTCGACGGGAGCGGCACGTTGACCCAGATCGAGCCCTCGTTCAGCTCGGGCAGGAATTCGGTGCCGAGGTGCGGCACGAGCGCGAGCGCTCCGGCGAGGGCGGCCACCGCCGTCCCGATCACGCGCTTCGGCCGCGCGATCGACCAGCGGAGCACCGGCTGGTAGGCGGCCTTGCACCAGCGGATCAGCCGGCCCTCGTGCTCCGGAAGGTTCCGGCGCAGCAGCCACAGGCAGAGAAGCGGGACGAGCGTGAGCGACAGCACGAGCGACCCCACCAGCGCGGAGGTCACCGACCAGGCCATTGGCGCGAAGATGCGGCCCTCTTGGCGCTGCAACGTGAAGATCGGGATGTGCGCCGCGATGATGATCAGCATCGAAAAGAGCGTCGGCCGCCCCACTTCCACGGTCGCCTCCAGCACCTTCTGGATGCGCGGCACGCGGTCGCTTGCGCCCTCGGAGAGCTTCCTGAAGACGTTCTCCACCACGATCACCGCGCCATCCACGATGATCCCGAAATCCATCGCCCCGAGCGAGAGCAGGTTGGCGGGGATGCCGACGATCGTGAGGCCGAGAAACGTCGCGATCAGCGACAGCGGGATCACCCCGGCGACGATGAGGGCGGCGCGGAGGTTGCCGAGGAAGAGGATCAGCACCCCGGTGACGAGCGCCGCGCCTTCCAGCAGGTTGGTGAACACCGTTTTCAGCGTCTTGTCGATGAGCCACGTGCGGTCGTAGAACGGTACGACCTTGACGCCCCGCGGCAGGATGCTCGTGTTGAGGAGCTCCATCCTCTGCTTGACTGCCCGGAGGACTTCCGAGGGATTCTCGCCCTTGCGCATCAGCACGATTCCGGAGACGACGTCGTCGTCATCGCCCTGCCCGGCGATGCCCTGGCGCGGCACCGCGCCGATCGTGACGTCCGCCACGTGCCTGATGAGCACCGGTACGCCGTTGCGCTTGGCGACGACGATGTTGCCGATGTCGTCCGCGGAGCGCAGCAGGCCGATGCCGCGGATGAGGTATTGCTGGCGGCCCTGCTCCGTGTAGCTCCCGCCAGCGTTGGCATTGCCCTTCGCCAGCGCGTCGAAGAGCTGCCCGAGCGTGACCTTGTAATAGCGGAGCTTCGCGAGGTCCGGGTTCACCTCGTACTGCTTGATGAGACCACCGAGCGTCACGACGTCGGCGACGCCCGGGATGAGTCTGAGCTGGCGCTCGACGACCCAGTCCTGGAGCGTGCGCAGCTCCTTCGAGTCGAGGTCGTCCGATCTGAGCGTGTAGCGGTAGATCTCGCCGATCGGAGTGGATAGCGGCGCGAGCTCGGGCGTGATGCCGGGCGGCAGGGCCGCCTCGCGCAGCCGTTCGATGACATGCTGGCGGGCGAAGTAGGGGTTGGGCCGGTCGTCGAACGTGAGGATGATGAGCGACAGTCCGAACTGGGTGTGCGAGAACATGCGCACCGCGTTCGGAAGTCCGGCGAGCACGACCTCGAGCGGGATGGTGACCCGCTTCTCGACCTCCTCGGGTGCGCGCCCCGGGTAGAGCGTGATCACGGTCACCTGCGTGTCGGTCACGTCGGGGAACGCTTCGACGGGGAGGGAGCGGAAGGCGGCGATTCCCGCGCCGACGAAGAGTACCGTGCCCAGCACGACGAACAGCGGCTGGTGCAGCGCAAAGTGGACGACGCGTCTGATCATGCCCGGTCGCGTGCCCGCTCTATGCCGCGGCCCCGGTGGTGAGCTGGCGGTAGATCCGTTGCAGGAAGAGGCTGCCGGCGACCACCACCCGCTGGCCGGGCGAGAGGCCGCCGAGAACGCCGATCCGGCCTTCGTGCTCGCCGCTCGTCTTCACCTCGACGCGCGTGAAGCGCCCGGTCCTTCCTCGACGAATACGTAGTACTTGTCGCCGGCGAGGAACACGGCCTTCGCGGGGACTTCGAGCGCGGCGCGCTCCTCGGTCTCGAGCTCGGCCGTGACGAACATCTCGCCTTTGAGGCGACGATCGGAGTTCGGGATCGAGCCGCGCACCTTCTCCGTGCGCGTCTGCGGGTCGAGGAAGTCCGAGATGGTTTCGATGGTGGCGACGAAGTGTTCCCCGGGGAATGCGCCGACCCGAAGCGTCACCTTGCCGCCGGACTTCAGGAACCGCAGATCGCGCTCGGTCGCGTCCAGCACGACCCAGAGCCGCGACGGGTCGGTGATGACGAACATCGCGGGCGAGTTCGCGAGCTGCAGATCGGGGCGCAGCTCCTGCCCGGGGTTGATGTTGCGCTCGACCACGACGCCCGCGATCGGGGTCTTCAGCGCGAAGCTCTGGTCGATCGCTTCCCGGCCGCCGTAGAGCTTGAGCAGCGCGCGCGTCCGCTCGACTTCGGCCTCCGCCCGCGCGTAATCGGCTTCGGCGGTAGCAAGGTCTTTGCCGGGCGCCACGCCGTGCGCGACGAGCTCGCGAACCCGCACGAGCGTCTTCTGCGCGAGCGCGATGTCCCCCTCGGCCTTGCGCGCCTCGGCCTGGGCCTGCCCGTAGTCGGGCGAGGCGAGCAGCGCGAGCGTCTGCCCCGGTTTCACCGCGTCCCCGGGCTTTGCGAGGATGCGCGCGACGCGGCCGGCGAATGCCGGGTACAGGCGCACCGTGCGGTCCTCGTCCCAGACCAGCCGTCCGCCGAGGCGGAGCACGGTCGCGCCCCCAGGTCGCACCGGCTCGACCGTGATCGAGGCGAGCTGCGGACTATCCTGGGGAAACACGATGCCGCCGGCCGCGAGCTTCACCTGCGGCGGTTCTGGCAGAGGATCTCGCTCCCCGCAGCCGGAGATCGCCGCGACGAGGCTCGCGGCGACGGTCACGGCACGGCCGAGCGGACTACGCAAGAATGTCGCTACTCAGTCGGCTTCCCCCAGCCCGGCGCGCCAGGCGGCGAGTGCCTTGGCGTAGTCGTCGCGCGCGGCCGCGGCGTCCACCTGCACCGCCCGGAGCGTGCGCCGCGCGTCGAGCAGATCCATGACGCCGATCGCGCCGTTGCGGTACGCGAACTCGGCGTAGTCGGCGCTCTTCTGCGCCTCGACGAGCAGCTGTCCCTCGTAGCGCTTCAGACGGTCGGCCGCGGCGGCGAGGTCGGCGGCAGCGCCCGCCAGCTCCGCGTAGGCCTTCGCGCGGACCTGTGCCAGCGTATCGTTCGCGGCGGCGAAGTCTGCCTCGGCGCGGGCGATCTCCCCCTGGAATTGGTAATTGAAGAAAAGTGGCACGCTCACCGCGAAACCGTAGCTGTTGCCGCTGCCGAGACTGTTGCTGGGGTTGGTCGGGTAATGCTCGTACTGTATTCCGACCGTGACGTCGCGCGTCTTGAGCGCCCGCGCGAGCTCGCGCGCGGATTGCGCGGCCTGCACCCGGGTCGCGGCTCCGCGTACGTCCGGACGGCGATCCACCATTTCCTCGGTGACGCCGCCGGGCGGCACCGCGCCCACGGTAGGCCATGGATCGATCGCGCGGATGCGCTTTGCCTCGCTCTCGGCGCCGATCAGGTAGCCGAGCGCGAGCTGAGCCTTCGCTTGGTCCGCCTCGGCCACCCGCGTATCGTTCAGCGCACGCATCACGTCCACGCGGATGCGCGCAACGTCCGCCGCGGCGATGTCGCCCGCCTTGAGCCGGCGATCGGCGGCCTCGAGCGTACGCTCGAACAGCGTGGCCGTGTCGCGCGTGACCTGGGTCTTCTCCTGGGCAAACAGGAGGTCGTAATACGCCGCGGCGAGCGCGAGCCGCTGCTGGCGCAAGGCTTCCGCCAGGTCCTCGCCGGTCGCTGCCTCGAGGCGCTTCGCCGTGGCGAGCCGCAGCTCGCGCTTGTCGCCGCGCTCGACGAGCTGGTCGACCCGGAATACGCTATCGACCTGCTTCTGCGACAAGTTCCCGGCGCCGATCCCCTGCGACGGGTTGATGTTCGTCATCGAGTAGCTGAACTGGGGGTTGGGAACCGCACCGGCGGAGAGGGTGCCGGCTTGCGCGACCTCGAGCTGGCGCCGCGCCGCGATGAGCTCGCGGTTGTGCGCCTGCATCAGCTGCTCGGCTTCCTTGAGCGTGAGCCCGCCGAGTCCGATCGGCGCCTGCGCCTGAACGGCGCCCGCCGTGGCGAGCACCGCGAGCAGGACCGCACGAAAAACCCGAGAGCTCACATCACTGTCGTCCGAAAAAATGGTTGAATGGTACGTCGGCGAGGCTGACGTTTTACTGACGCGACGA
The DNA here is from genome assembly GCA_020848075.1 of Burkholderiales bacterium. Classification (GTDB taxonomy): domain Bacteria; phylum Pseudomonadota; class Gammaproteobacteria; order Burkholderiales; family SG8-39; genus JAABRB01. The sequence goes on along the minus strand of JADLAV010000080.1, from coordinate 357 downwards.
CGTCATCGGCGACGACGTCATCGGAATACCCGCCCACGTAATTGCACAAAGCGCTCTTACCGATCCGCGACGTGCCTTGGCAGTTCGAGCCACTCGGCACCCGGCATGAGAGGAGGCCGGCAACAGACCGCATCAGTCCGGGCCGGGTGCTCGAAAGGGCGGGAGACGCAGCGTCGGCGCCTCTGCAAGTCGCGTAGGAATGTCGGGCGGCGCGGAGCAGAGCCGTAGGCGAAGCGCAGGAGCGCCGTGTCCCTCGGTCCGCCGAGGAGACGCTCGAGATTGGCGATGAGCGGAGCGGTCATTGTAAGATCGGCGGCGCGACTTCCTGCGCGGATTATAGGATCACCCACCCCCTTC
>JADLAV010000079.1 GCA_020848075.1 Burkholderiales bacterium | reverse complement strand
GTGCGCTCGGATGCGCTGGCATGCTTTCGCGCCGTCGAGCGCGCCGGTTGTGCCCATACCCCACTGAATACCAGCGGAGTGGCGGGGCGGCACAACCGCAAGCACCTCACTTGGGTCGATACGATGCGCACGAGCATCGATGCATGCGCGTGACGACCGTGGCGGCGCATTGTCGGCAGAGCGTCAGGCGGGCAGCGTGCCGAGCGCGGGGCGCGTGACATATGCCCCGATTCGTGGCGGCGGGTCACTCGTCGCGCCGTCGGCCTCGGCGAACGAGGCTGCATGCGGCGGTGAATTCCCGAACGATCCGGCCTTTGCTCGTGCGGAGGTGGATCCAAGTGTGCCATATGCCACCCGGCCCCGTCCGTTCTCGAATGAATTGGGCGCGTTAGCGCGCGTTCTCGCCCGGCTCGGCGTGCGTCTTGCTTTTTTCGCTCCGGATGGATGGAGGACCGCTGCTACAACAGTCGAAAAAGCAATGAGATCAGATGCCTACCTGGAGGTGACGCCTGTTGGGGACATGACGACGGCGGCAGCGCGACGGATCCCGGTGCTGCATTACGCGAAATGCGTCACCTCGCGGGCCGCCTGGTCGTACGCGGGAACGGCGCCGCGCCGCGGGTCGCCATGCAAATGGCAGTGCGCGCCGCCCCGTTGCTCCGATGCGAGCAACACAGTGATCGGCGCGAGCCTTGCCTCCGCAAGCCGCGGTGCATGCGTGATATTTCCGAACGCGACTATCGGATGATCCGGATGAAAGCGGTCGAAACGCAAGAAATCCTCCTGCACACCCCGGCGCGAAGCGACGGGGCGGACACCGTTTCGCGGCTGCTCACCGAGGATGCGAGCGCCGCGCCCGAGGCCGAGCAGGCTGCCGAGTCGCTCATCATGATGATCGACGACGAGCCCATCAACATCGAGGTCCTGCAGACGTTTCTACGGGACGCCGGCTACAAGAAGTTCGTCTCGACAGCCAATCCCCTGGAGGCGATCGACCTCATTGCCCAGCACCGGCCCGACGTGGTCCTGCTCGATACCGTCATGCCGCAGATGAGCGGCTTCGAGATTCTGAAGCGCATGCGCAACGACGACGCGCAGCGCCACGTGCCGGTGATCTTCCTCACGCCGTCGACCGATTCGAACACCAAGCTGAAGGCGCTCGAGCTCGGCGCAACCGATTTCCTCGCGAAGCCGGTGGATTCGAGCGAGCTCGCGCTGCGGCTGCGCAACACCCTGTCGGCGAAGGCCTACCGCGATCGGCTGGCCAACTACGACGCCGTGACCGGCCTGCCCAATCGCCGCTGTCTCATGGACCGCATCGAGCGTGCGCTGCGCGACACGGCGCACGCCGGCGCGATGGGTGCCGTCATGCAGCTCAACCTCGACCGGTTCAAGCAGGTGAACGAGGCGCTCGGGCTCAACATCGGCGACTCCGTGCTGAAGGCGGTGGCGATGCGGCTCGAGCTCGCCCTGCGCGGCAGCGCGACGGCGATCCTCGACGCCTCCGGCCCGGTGCAGCCCGTCCTCGCCCGGCTCGGCGGCGACGAGTTCACCGTGCTCGTGGCCGGGATCGGCAAGGTCGAGAACGCCACGCCGATCGCCCAGAGCCTGGTCAACGCGATCGCCGGACCGTTCCGCGCGGCGGGCGAAGAGGTCTATCTGACCGCGAGCGTCGGCGTCGCGGTGTTTCCAGACGACGGCATGGAAGCGGGAACGCTCATCAACAACGCAGGCGTGGCGATGCGCCAGGCCAAAGAGCAGGGCGGCAACGAGTTCAAGTTCTACTCCAGGGAGCAGAACGCGAAGTCCCTGCACTGGCTCTCGCTCGAGGGCGAGCTCAGGCGCGCGCTCGACCGCGACGAGCTGCGCCTCTTCTACCAGCCGAAGGTGCGAGTCGCCAACGGCCGGGGCAGCGGCGCCGAGGCGCTCGTGCGCTGGCAGCACCCGGAGCGCGGACTGCTCGGCCCGGGCGAGTTCATTCCGATGGCGGAGGAGACGGGGCTCGTCGTGCCGCTCGGCGAGTGGGTGCTGCGCACGGCCTGCACCCAGAGCGCGGACTGGATCAGAGCGGGACTGCTCGTGCCGCGCATCTCGGTCAACGTGGCGGCGCCGCAGTTCCGGACGCAGCGCTTCCCGCAGACCGTGAGCGCGGCGCTCGAGGACGCAGACCTCGATCCCCGCTACCTGTGCCTGGAACTCACCGAGAGCGCGATGATGGAAGACGCCACGCGGAGCATCCGCGCGCTGCAGGAGCTGAAGGAGATCGGCACGCGATTGTCGATCGACGACTTCGGCACCGGCTACTCGTCGCTCTCCTACCTCAAGCGCTTCCCGCTGAACGAGCTCAAGATCGACCGCTCTTTCGTGATGGCGGTCGACACCGACGCCGACAACGCCGCGATCGTCATCGCGATCATCGCCATGGCCCGCGGGCTGGGTCTCGCAGTGTGCGCGGAGGGCGTCGAGACGCGCTCGCAGTTGGCGCTCCTCAAGCGGCACGATTGCGACGAGTGCCAGGGTTTTCTCTTCAGCAAGCCGTTGCCGACCGAAGCCTTTGCCAAGCTCCTCGGCGGGGCGGCGCCCGCCGCGATGGACGGCCAGGCAGCGGCCATCCCCAGCGCCTGACGCCGCCCTCGCTGCCGGCGGTCGCCGCGCGGCCGCCGGCGCCGCAGCCGCGGTTTCGGTCATACTGCGGCCTCGCACGCCGGGTCGCGCCGGCGCGGCCACGGAGCGCGAGGCAATGTACGTCCCGAACCAGTTCAGCGAGACGCGCGTCGAGGTCCTGCACGCGCTCATCCGGGCGCATCCGCTCGCGGCGATCGTGACGCTGACGCCGGATGGTCTCGCGGCCAACCATGTCCCGGTCGAAATCGACCCGAATCCGCCGCCGTACGGGACCCTGCGAGGCCACGTCGCGCGCGCCAACCCGATGTGGCGCGAGCTCGTGGCGGATGTCCAGGCACTCGCGATCTTCCAGGGACCGCAGAGCTACATCTCACCCTCGTCCTACGCGACCAAGCGGGAGACCGGGAAGGTCGCGCCGACCTGGAACTACGCCGTCGTCCACGCGCGCGGCGCGCTGCGGGCGATCGACGATCGGGCATGGCTGCGTGCGCACGTCGAGCGGTTGACCGACCGCCAGGAGGCCGGGCGCAGCGACCCGTGGAAGGTCGCGGAAGCGCCGCCCGACTACGTGGAAGAGATGCTGAACGCGATCGCCGGCATCGAGATCCCGATCGCAGAGCTGACCGGCAAATGGAAAGTCAGCCAGAACCGTCCCGCGCGCGACCGCGACGGGGTGATCGCGGCCCTGACGCAGGAAGGCACGGACGCCGCTGCGGCGATGGCGTATCTCGTGAAGGCTGCCTCGAGCCCCTGACCCTCGAGAGCGCCATTCGCGGCGCTGCCTATTGGAGATGACGATGATCCCTCTCGGTATAATCGGCCCCTCTACCGACTGAGTGAAAGGAACCCCCATGCAGATCCTGCAACCCCCCGGCTGGCCAAAACCCAAGGGCTACTCCAACGGCATCGTCGCGAAGGGTCGTCTCGTGTTCGTCGCAGGACAGGTGGGCTGGACCAAGGAAGAGAAGATCGCCTCGAGCAACTTCGTGGGCCAGGCGCGCCAAGCGCTCCAGAACATCGTCGACATTCTCGCCGAGGCCGGCGCGAAGCCCGAGCACATCGTGCGCATGAACTGGTACGTCGGCGACAAGCACGAGTACCTCGCGGCGGGAAAGGAGCTCGGCGCGGTGTATCGCGAGATCATCGGCCGGCACTACCCGGTGATGACGGCCCTCCAGGTGGGCGGCTTCGTCGAGGAGGGCGCGAAGCTCGAGATCGAGGTCACCGCAGTGCTGCCGGAGTAAGAGGTCCGACCGCCGTGGACCCCGCCGCAGTCGAGCGCGCGTACAACCCCCGCGCACGGACCAGGAATTTCCAGGACTACTTCGACCGCGGCGAGGCGCGTTCGCGTGAGGCGCTCGCCAGCCTCGATGGCTATCTCGACGTGCCGTACGGGCCGCACGAGCAGCAGAAGATGGACATCTTCCGCGCGCGTGGCACGAGCAAGGCCGTGCTGATGTTCATCCATGGCGGCTACTGGCGGGCGCTCGACAAGCGTCCGTTCAGCTTCCTCGCGCCGGAATTCACGCGGGCGGGCGTGACCTTCGCCAACATCAACTACGGCCTTTCGCCTGCGGTTTCCCTCGAGGAGATCGTGCGTCACGTCCTGCAGGCAGGCGCGTGGCTCTACCGCAATGCGAGCAACTTCGGGGGCCACCCGCAGCGGCTCTATGCCGCCGGGCATTCCGCCGGCGGGCATCTCACCGCAATGCTGCTTGCCGCGCTGTGGCCGGTGTTCGCGCGCGATCTGCCGCAGAAGGTGTTCCAGGGCGGGCTTGCGGTGAGCGGCGTGTTCGATCTGCGCCCGCTCGCCGGGACTCCGTTTCTCAAGCCGGAGGTGAACTTCGACCTCGCGGTCGCGCGCAGGTGCTCGCCCGTCCTGCTGCCGCCGGCGACCGACGCGAAACTCTGGACCGCGGTGGGCGGCGACGAGCCGCCGGGATTCGCCGAGCAGAACGCGGCCATGGCGAAGGCGTGGAAGCGCGTGCACGGCGGCGACGTTGCGATGCACGGCGAGAACCATTTCAGCGTCATCGAAAAGCTCGCCGATCCGTCGAGCCCGCTCTTCGAGTGCGCGCTCGGGATGATGGGCATCGCCTGATGCACCTTGCCGCGCGCGTCGGGTCGCGGGCGGCGCACGTACTCCGGCCCGGGCGCAAGTCGCAACGGGCGCGCGCGACGGCCCTGATCGACCGGCAGGCGGTCGCGCCGCCCCTCAGCGCCATTGCACCGGATCGCCGATCGCGAGCCCGAGCGCACGCGCTGCGCTCGCGCCGCGCATCGCGATTTCGACCAGGCCGGCACTGTTCTCGTACCAGAAGGGCTTGCCGGATGGCGCCTCGGCGAATACTCGCGCATGCGCAATCTCCCGGTCGTGCGCCACCAGCCTGCGGTCGGTCGGCAGACCCGCTGCGCGCAGGCCAGTGAAGGCGTTTCCGTAGTGATCGACGTAGACGATCTCGGGCAGGTCGTCGGCGCCGAAGTCGACCTCAAGCGATGCTGCCGCTGCCACCTGCTCGCTCGGAAAGCGGCCCGTGGCCACGGCCGCGGCGAGCGGCGCGAAGAGGTCGCGGCCGTGAAACGACACCGACGGTCCGGGCACGTCCCGTGTCACCCGCCACAGGCGGCGGGTGGCTGCGCGCCCCGCGATGACCGAGAGGAGCCCGTTGTCGGGCCCGACGAACCAGTTGCCCCCGGCGTTCAGCACGACCGTGCCCCGCGCGCTCCCGACGCCGGGATCGACGACGCAGACATGGACGTGACCCGGCGGCAGCCTGGAGGCCAGCGCGGCGAGCAGATGGGCGCTCGCGCGCGGATCGAACATCGGCGCCTCGTGGAGCAAGTGGATCACCCGCGCGCCGGGCGCATCCCGCTCGAGCACCGCTTCGACCTGCCCGACATAGAGGTCCGCCGAGCCGAAGTCCGTGAAGAGCACGAACGCCATGGCGGAGGCCGAAGAGGTCTGCCGTGGCGCGCCGGCGCCGTGCGCCGGCGCGGGGGGTCTACTTGGTTGCTGCGGCCTCGCCCTCGCCGCCCTCGGCAGCCGCCGGGCGGTCGAGCAACTCGACGAGCGCCATCGGCGCGTTGTCGCCGTTGCGGAAGCCGAACTTCAGGATCCGCAGGTAGCCGCCATTACGCTTCGCGTAACGCGGCCCAAGCTCGGCGAAGAGCTTCGACACGATCTCGCGGTCGCGCAGGCGGTCGAAGGCGAGCCGCCGGTTGGCGAGCGTGGGCTGCTTGCCGAGCGTGATCATCGGCTCGACGACCCGCCGCAGCTCTTTCGCCTTGGGAAGCGTCGTCCTGATGGTCTCGTGCCGCAGCAGTGAGTTCGTCATGTTGCGCAGCATCGCCAGGCGGTGGCTGCCGGTGCGGTTGAGCTTCCTGAGTCCGTTGCGGTGGCGCATGATCGTCGTCCCTCGGCCGCGGCGCGCCCTAGCTCACGCGGTGATGCTCGAGGCCGGCCGGCGGCCAGTTCTCGAGCTTCATGCCGAGCGTGAGCCCGCGCGACGCGAGCACTTCCTTGATCTCGTTCAGCGACTTGCGGCCGAGATTCGGCGTCTTGAGGAGCTCGGTCTCGGTGCGCTGGATGAGGTCGCCGATGTAGTAGATGTTCTCCGCCTTGAGGCAGTTGGCCGAGCGCACCGTGAGCTCGAGATCGTCCACCGGGCGGAGCAGGATCGGGTCCACCTGCGGGCTCTTCGGCGGCTCCACCGTCGGCGCCGTGCCCTCCAGCGCGGCGAACACCGACAACTGGTCGACCAGCACGCGCGCCGCATAGCGGATCGCCTCCTCCGGCTCGATCGCGCCGTTCGTCTCGATGTCCATGATCAGCTTGTCGAGGTCGGTACGCTGCTCGACGCGCGCCGCCTCCACCTGGTAGCTCACGCGGCGCACCGGGCTGAACGAGGCGTCGAGGATGATCTTGCCAATGCCCTTGGACTCCTCGGGGACGGTGCGCAGGTTGCCGGGCTGGTAGCCGCGGCCGCGCTCGACCTTGACCACCATCTCGAGCTTCCCGCCCGGCGCCAGGTGCGCGATCACGTGATCGGGATTGACCACCTCGACATCGTGGGTGAGCTCGATGTCGGCCGCCGTCACGGCGCCCTCGCCCCGCTTCGCGAGCTTGAGCGTGACTTCGCCTGCGGAGTGCAGGCGGAACACCACGCCCTTCAGGTTGAGCAGGATGTCGACGACGTCCTCCTGTACTCCTTCGAGGGTCGAGTACTCGTGCAGCACGCCGGAGATCTGGACCTCGGTCGGCGCAAAGCCGGGCATCGACGAGAGCAGCACGCGCCGCAGCGCGTTGCCGAGCGTGTGGCCGTACCCGCGCTCGAACGGCTCCATCGTCACCTTCGCGTGATATGGAGCGACGGCTTGCACGTCGATGATGCGTGGTTTCAGGAAGGCGGTTGCCTGCATGCGTATCCCTCAGTCGCTGGTCATGTTCGGCGCCGGGCGTCCGCCCGGCGCTGAAGCTTGCATTCTGCCCGGCGCCCGACACCGGCGGTGACGGGGAGTCGGGGTCGGGTCTCGATTACCTCGAGTAGAGTTCCACCACCAGGCTCTCGTTGATCGTGGAGGGAAGCTCGCTCCGCTGCGGCAGCGCCTTGAATTTCCCCTTCAGGGCCTTCGCATCGGCCTCGATCCACTCCGGAAAGCCGCGCGATTCGGCCGCCTCGGCCGCCCCCTTGAGGCGCAGGTGCTGTTGCGCGCCCTCGGCCACCTCGATCATGTCGCCCGGTTTCAGCAGGAACGACGGGATGTTCACGCGCCGGCCGTTCACCTTGATGCCGTTGTGACGGACGATCTGGCGCGCCTCGCTGCGCGACGCGCCGAACCCCATGCGGTACGCGACGCTGTCCAGGCGCGATTCGAGCAGCTGGAGCAGGTTCTCGCCGGTCGGGCCGCGGCGGCGGACCGCTTCGGCATACACCTTGCGAAACTGACGCTCGAGCACGCCGTAGGTGCGGCGGATCTTCTGCTTCTCGCGCAACTGCTTGCCGTAGTCGGAGCGGCGCAGGGATTTCTGCCCGTGCTGGCCGGGCGCGTAGCTGCGCCGCTCGATGGCGCACTTATCGGTGAAGCACTTCTCGCCCTTGAGGAAGAGTTTCTCCCCCTCGCGGCGGCACTGGCGGCATTTCGGATCGAGGCTGCGGGCCACGGTAGGCTCTCCTAGATGCGACGGCGCTTCGGCGGCCGGCACCCGTTGTGCGGGATCGGGGTCACGTCAGCGATGCTGGTGATCTTGATGCCGAGCGCGTTCAGCGAGCGCACTGCCGATTCGCGGCCGGGGCCCGGGCCCTGGATGCGCACCTCGAGGTTCTTCACCCCGCATTCCTGCGCCGCGCGGCCCGCCGCCTCGGCGGCGACCTGAGCGGCAAACGGCGTGCTCTTGCGCGAGCCCTTGAACCCGGCGCCACCGGAGCTAGCCCAGGAGAGCGCGTTCCCCTGCCGGTCGGTGATCGTGATGATCGTGTTGTTGAACGAGGCGTGGATGTGCGCCACGCCCTCGGCGACGTTCTTCTTCACCTTCTTGCGGACGCGTGCCGCTGCGGTTGGCTGTGCGGGCGGTTTTGCCATGTGATCCGGTTCCTACGAGAGTCTTGCGCTTCGATGCGCTCGGGTGATCAGGTCTTGCTCGGCGCGGCAGCGAGCTTGATGGCCGCTTTGCGCGGACCCTTGCGGGTGCGGGCGTTGGTGCGGGTGCGCTGCCCGCGCACCGGCAGCCCCTTGCGGTGCCGCGAGCCGCGATAGCAGCCGAGGTCCATCAGCCGCTTGATGTTCATCGACACTTCCCGGCGCAGATCGCCCTCGACTGCGATCTTCCCGACCTGCTCGCGGAGACGGTCGAGGTCGGTGTCGGACAGATCCTTGATCTTCGCCGTGCCAGCGACGTTGGCGGCCGCGCAGATCAGCTTCGCGCGCGTGCGGCCGATCCCGTAGATCGCGGTCAGCGCGATCTCCGCGTGCTGCTGGTTCGGAATGTTGACGCCTGCGATGCGGGCCATCTGGAATACCCCGGTTCGGTTGCGGTAGTGGCGAAAAATCGTGAATTATAACGCGGACTTAAGCTTTGTTCCAGCCCGCACGTCGTTCGTCCCGTCCGTCAGCCCTGCCGCTGCTTGTGGCGCGGGTCGGTGCAGATCACGCGCACCACGCCCTTGCGGCGGATGATCTTGCAGTTGCGGCAGAGCTTCTTTACCGATGTCACCACTTTCATGGCTCGCTTCTCCTCTTGCTCCCGGGCTCATTTCACCCGGAAGATGATCCGCCCCCGCGTGAGATCGTAGGGCGTCAGCTCAACCGTCACCTTGTCGCCGGGAAGGATGCGGATGTAGTGCATCCGCATCTTCCCGGAAATGTGCCCCAGCACCACGTGGCCGTTTTCCAGCTTCACCCTGAAGGTGGCATTCGGCAGGTTCTCCAGAACCTCGCCCTGCATCTGGATGACGTCCTCCTTGGCCATTCCGCTAACGCGTCGGGAAGCCCGCCCCCTTGAAGCTCGCCTTCTTGAGCAGGCTCTCGTACTGGTGCGTCATGATGTAGGCCTGCACCTGGCTCATGAAGTCCATCGTCACCACCACGATGATCAGGAGCGAGGTGCCCCCGAAGTAGAAGGGGACGTTCCACTTCAGGATCAGGAACTCCGGCAGCAGGCAGATCAGCGTCACGTAGACCGCGCCGACCAGCGTCAAGCGGAGGAGGATGCGCTCGAGATAGCGCGCGGTCTGCTCGCCGGGCCGGATGCCGGGAACGAACGCGCCGCTCTTCTTCAGGTTGTCGGCCGTGTCCTTCGGGTTGTATTGCAGCGCAGTGTAGAAGAAGCAGAAGAACACGATCGCCGCGGCGTAGAGGAGGACATAGATCGGCTGGCCCGGCGAGAGCGTGGACGAGATGTCGCGCAGCCAGGCCGTCTTCTCCGACGAGCCGAACCAGCCCGCGAGCGTGGCAGGGAAGAGGATGATCGACGAGGCGAAGATCGGCGGAATCACCCCGGACATGTTCAGCTTGAAGGGCAGGTGCGAGCTCTGGCCGCCGTAGATCTTGTTCCCCACCTGGCGCTTGGCGTAGTTGACCAGAATCTTGCGCTGGCCGCGCTCGACGAAGCAGACGAACCACGTGACCACCACCACGGCCGCGCAGATCACGAGCGCGGTCAGCGGGTGCATGGCGCCGGTCCGGACGAGTTCGAACAACCCGCCAATCGCGTTTGGCAGGCCGGCGGCGATGCCGGCGAAGATGATGAGCGAGATGCCGTTGCCGAGACCGCGTTCGGTGATCTGCTCGCCGAGCCACATCAGGAACATCGTGCCGGTGACGAGCGTGATCACCGTCGTGAACCGGAACATGAGGCCGGGGTCCAGCACCAGGTTGGGCTGAGACTCGAGCGCGATCGAGATCCCGGTCGCCTGGAAGAGCGCGAGCCCGACCGTACCGTAGCGCGTGTACTGGGTGATCTTACGCTGGCCGGCGGCGCCTTCCTTGCGCAGCGCCTCGAGCTGCGGGGATACGGCCGCCATCAGCTGCATGATGATCGAGGCCGAGATGTACGGCATGATCCCGAGGGCGAAGATGGTGAAGCGCCGGAGGGCGCCGCCCGAGAACATGTTGAAGAGGCCGAGGATGCCGCCCTGCTGGCCCTGAAAGAGCTCCGCCAGCGCGGCGGGATCGATCCCCGGCACCGGGATGTGCGCACCGATCCGGAACACGACCAGCCCGCCCAGCAGGAAGAGCAGGCGCTTCTTCAGATCGCCGTACTTGCCGGTCTTGCCGAGCGATGGGGACTGTCTGGCCAAGGGGGAATCGAGTCCGGTTGTCGCGCTACTCGGCCTGCGCCGCGATGCTTCCGCCGGCGGCCTCGATCGCCGTCTTGGCGCCCTTGGTCACGCCAACGCCGGCCACGGTGACCTTGCGCGCGAGCGCGCCCGACAGGATGATCTTCGCGCCGGTCGCAAGCCGCGGCACGACGCCTTCGGCCTTGAGCGCGGCGAGGTCGATCTTCTCGGCTTTCATCCTCTGCAGGTCCGACAGGCGCACCTCCGCCACCTCGTCGCGCGTCGGCGAGGTGAACCCGCGCTTCGGCAGCCGGCGCTGGAGCGGCATCTGACCGCCCTCGAAGCCGACCTTGTGAAAGCCGCCCGAGCGCGCCTTCTGGCCCTTGTGGCCGCGCCCGGCGGTCTTGCCGAGCCCCGAGCCGATGCCGCGGGCGACTCGGCGCCGGGCCTTCCTCGATCCCCGCGCGGGCTTCAGCGTATTCAGTCGCATTCCTGCACCTCTTCTCCTTCAGTCATCGCAGCGAACCAGATAGTTCACGCGATTGATCATTCCCCGCACCGCCGGCGTGTCCTCGAGCTGCACGGTCTGGTGCAGCCGGCGCAGGCCCAGCCCGCGCACCGTCGCGCGGTGCGCTTCCTTGCATCCGGCGACGCTCTTCACGAGCGCCACCTTCACGGTCTTCTTGGCATTCATGCCGCGTCCCTCACGAACTCGTGCAGATAAACGAAGCCACCGTCCGCATACGCTCTCGGCACCGATCAACCCGTGATCTCTTCGACCGAGAGGCCCCGCTTCGCCGCAATCTCCGATGCCGTGCGCATGCGGCGCAGCCCGTCGATCGTCGCACGCACCACGTTGTACGGGTTGGTCGACCCGATGCTCTTGGCGAGGACATCGGTGACGCCGAGCACTTCGAACACGGCGCGCACCGCACCGCCGGCGATGATCCCCGTGCCCTCTGACGCGGGCTGCATGATCACCTTGGAGGCCCCGTGCCGGCCGATGACCGCGTGCTGCAGCGTGCCATTGCGCAGACTGACGCGGAACATCTTGCGGCGCGCCTCCTCCAGCGCCTTCTGCACCGCGACCGGAACTTCGCGTGCCTTGCCCTTGCCCATCCCGACCGCGCCGTCGCCATCGCCGACGACGGTGAGCGCGGCGAAGCCGAGGACGCGGCCGCCCTTGACCACCTTGGTGACGCGGTTGACCGAAACCATCTTCTCGCGCAGACCGTCACCGCGATCCTCGGTCTGCATTCTCGGTTGCATGCGTGCCATGTGTCTAACGTGTCCTTGCTCAGAACTTGAGGCCGGCTTCGCGCGCCGCCTCGGCGAGCGCCTTCACGCGACCGTGATAGCGGAAGCCGGAGCGGTCGAACGCGACCTCGCTGATGCCGAGGCTTTTCGCCTTCTCCGCGATGCGCTTGCCGACCGCTGCGGCGGCGGCCTTGTTCCCGCCGTTCGGCACTTGCGCGCGCACTTCCTTCTCCAGCGTCGATGCGCTCGCCAGCACCTTCGCGTCGTCGCCGGCCGCGATCACCTGCGCGTAGATGTGCTGGTTCGTGCGATGCACGGACAGCCGCGTCGCCCGCAGTTCCGCGAGCTTGCGGCGGGTCTGCGCCGCGCGGCGCAGACGGGCTTCGTTCTTCTCGATCATCGGCCGACCCCGCTACTTCTTCTTGGTCTCTTTGAGCGCCACCACCTCGTCGGCGTAACGCACGCCCTTGCCCTTGTAGGGCTCCGGCGGCCGGTACGCTCGCACTTCGGCGGCGACCTGCCCCACCTGCTGCTTGTCGAGACCCTTGATCAGAATCTCGGTCTGCGTCGGCGTTTCCACTTTCACGCCCTTCGGCATCTTGTGGACCACCGGGTGCGAGAATCCGAGCGTCAGATTGAGCTTGTCGCCCTGCGCCTGCGCACGGTAGCCGACCCCCACCAGGCTCAGCTTGCGCTCGAAGCCCCTGGTCACGCCGGCGACCATGTTGGCCGCGATGGCACGCATCGTGCCGGACATGGCGCCGCCTTCCTCCGAATCGGGGACCGCTTCGAACATCAGCTTGCCGTCCTCCTGCTTCACCCGGACGTGGCGGGAGAGCCGCTGCGACAGCGTTCCGAGCGGGCCCTTGATCGACATGGTCTCGCCGGCGAGCGAAACCTCGACGCCCTTCGGCAGCGTGATCGGACTCTTTCCGATGCGGGACATGTCGGCCTCCTACACCACGATGCAGAGCACTTCGCCGCCGACGCCCTGCGCGCGCGCCTTGCGGTCGGTCATCACGCCCCGCGAAGTGGAGACGATCGCCACGCCGAGCCCGTTCATCACCTTCGGGATGTCGTCGACGCGCTTGTAGATCCGCAGGCCCGGCCGGCTCACGCGCTCGATCTTCTCGATCACGGGCTGCCCGGCGTAGTACCTGAGGCTGATATCGATCTCGCGGTGCGGGCCGTTCTCACGCACCGCGAACCCGTCGATGTAGCCCTCGTCCTTCAGCACCTGCGCGATCGCGGCCTTCACTTTCGAGGCCGGCAGGCTGACGGTGGGCTTGCCGCCCGCTTGCGCGTTGCGGATGCGGGTCAGCATGTCGGCGATCGGATCGGTCATCATCGGCAGGCTCCTTACCAGCTCGCCTTGGTGAGGCCCGGCACCTCGCCGCGCATGGCGATCTCGCGCAGCTTGTTGCGCGCGAGCCCGAACTTGCGGAAGTAGCCGCGCGGCCGGCCGGTGAGCGCACAGCGGTTGCGCAGCCGGACCGGACTGGCATCGCGCGGCAGCCGCTGCAGGCTCGCGCGCGCTTCGGCCTTGTCTTCCTCCGAGGACTGCGAGCTGTTGATCACGGCGAGCAGCGTCTTGCGCTTGGTGGCGAACTTGGCCACCACCTTGCGGCGCTTCTCTTCGCGGTTGATGAGTGCGAGCTTGGCCATTCGAACCTCAGGATGTCTTGAACGGGAAGCTGAATCCGGCGAGCAGGGCGCGCGCCTCGTCGTCGGTCTTCGCCGTGGTCGTGATGCTGATGTTCATTCCCCGCAGCGCGTCGATCTTGTCGTAGTCGATCTCGGGGAAGATGATCTGTTCCTTCACGCCGACCGAGTAGTTGCCGCGGCCGTCGAACGCGCGGTTCGAGACCCCGCGGAAGTCGCGCACCCGCGGAATCGCGACCGAGACGAAGCGATCGAGGAACTCGTACATGCGGGCGCCACGCAGCGTGACCATGCAGCCGATCGGGATGCCCTTGCGGATCTTGAAGGTCGCGATCGACTTGCGCGCCTTGGTCACCACGGGCTTCTGCCCGGTGATCTTCGTCAGGTCGGCCACCGCGTTGTCCAGGATCTTCTTGTCCTGGGTCGACTCGCCGACGCCCATGTTGACGGTGATCTTCCGCAGGCGCGGCACCTGCATGACCGACTTGTAGCCGAACTTCTTGATGAGCTCCGGCACGACCGCCTTGCGGTAGTGCTCCTGCAGGCGGGCGGGTCCGGCCGGCGGGGCGGGCTCTTCGGCCGCCGCCTTCGGGGCCGCGGCCTTGGGCGCCGGCGCCTGCGGCGTCCTGGCCTCCTTCGCGCCTTTCGGCCCCTTGGGCTCCTTGGGCGCCTTGGATTCCTTGGGCGCCTTGGCGCCTTTGGGCTCTTTCGCTGCCATTCGCTTCGCTCCTTACCGTCCTCTCGCGCGCCGCGATCCGTCAACCCGGCTTACGCGTCGACCTGCTCGCGGTTCGACTTGAACACGCGGACGTGGCGACCGTCGGGCATGGCCTTGACGCCGACGCGGTCGGCTTTCTTGGCCTGCGGGTTGAAGAGAGCGACATTCGAGACGTGGATGGGCATGTCCTTGTCCACGATGCCCCCGGTCAGGCCCTTCATCGGATTCGGACGCTGGTGTTTCTTGACCCGGTTCACGCCCTCGACGACGACGTGGTTCTCGTCCACCCGGCGCAGCACGGTGCCGCGCTTGCCCTTGTCGCGGCCCGCGATGACGATCACGTCGTCGCCCTTGCGAATCTTCTGCATGCGGTTCTCCCTACAGCACTTCCGGGGCGAGCGAGACGATCTTCATGAAGCGCTCGGAGCGCAGCTCGCGCGTCACCGGCCCGAAGATGCGGGTCCCGATCGGCTCGAACTTCGGGGTCAGAAGCACCGCGGCGTTCGAGTCGAACCGGATGAGCGACCCGTCGGGGCGGCGCACGCCTTTCGCCGTGCGCACCACGACCGCGTGGTAGATCTCGCCCTTCTTGACGCGGCCGCGAGGCGCCGCGTCCTTGACGCTCACCTTGATCACGTCGCCGATATCGGCGTAGCGCCGCTTCGAGCCGCCGAGCACCTTGATGCACATCACCGCCCGCGCGCCGGTGTTGTCGGCGACGTCCAATACCGTCTGCATCTGGATCATGTTGTCGCTCTCTCCAACTTCTCCCGCCGCGTCCCGGCGGGCGCTGTCGCGCCACGCGGGACGGAGTCGGCGGTCAGTCTTGGATCCCGTCCGGGAATACGCCCCGGCGGAGCCGGGGTGAAAAGCGTTCGATTATATATCGTTCGCAGTCGACCCCACAACCCCGGATCCGACGGCGACACCTTTGCCGTCCCCCCTCCCGCCTCACGCGGCCCGGACCCGCTCCACGAGCTTCGCCACCCGCCACGACTTCGTCCGCGACAGCGGCCGGCACTCCTCGATGGTGACCAGGTCGCCTTCCTTGCACTCGTTGGATTCGTCGTGCGCGTGGTATTTCTTCGAGCGGGTGATGATCTTCCCGTACAGCGGGTGGATCACCCGGCGCTCGATGAGCACCGTGACCGTCTTGTCCATCTTGTCGCTCACGACGCGCCCGGTAAGCGTCCGCGTGTTCTTCCTCGGCTGCTCGCTCGTCGGATTGCGCTTTGCGCCCGCTTGCTCGGTCATTTCCCGGCCCTCGCCTTCTCCGCCAGCACGGTCTTCACCCGCGCGATGTCGCGCCGGATCTTCGCTATCTGGCTCGTGTTCGTCAGCTGCTGGGTGGCCCTCTGCATGCGCAGAGAGAACTGCGCTTTCAGAAGATCGCCGAGCTCCTTGTCGAGTTGCGCCTTGTCCTTGGCGCGCAGGTCGCTGGTCTTCATCGCTCTCCCCGCTTGAGCGGCTTCATCCGAGGTGGCGCGCGACGAACACGGTCCGCAGCGGCAGCTTGGCAGCGGCCAGGCGGAAGGCCTCGCGCGCGATCGGCTCGGCGACCCCGTCCATCTCGTAGAGGACCTTGCCTGGCTGGATTTCCGCGACGAAGAACTCCGGATTGCCCTTGCCGTTCCCCATCCTGACCTCCGCCGGCTTCTGCGAGATCGGCTTGTCCGGGAACACGCGGATGAAGATGCGCCCGCCGCGTTTCACGTGGCGCGTCATGGCGCGGCGTCCGGCTTCGATCTGGCGCGCCGTGAGCCGCCCGCGTGTGGTCGCCTTCAGGCCGAACTCGCCGAACGCGACTTTCGTGCCGCGCGTCGCAATGCCCGTGTTGCGCCCCTTCTGCTGTTTGCGGTACTTGGTTCTGGCTGGCTGGAGCATCGCTCAACCCTCTTTCGTCGTCTTCTTCACCACGCGTTTCACGACGGGCTTGGCCTTCGCCTCGCCGGCAGGCTTTGCGCCCGCGCCGGCAGATGCCGGCCTCTTGGCAGGCGCGCGCCGCCCGGCGGCCGGCTTCGGCTTCGCCTCGCCGCCGCCTTCCGGGGGCGCCTCGGGTCTGCCCTCGGCCGGCTTCACGCCCGGCCTCGGCGGGGCGCGCCGCACCTTCTTCGGCGCGGTCGGCTCCTCGAGAGGGGCCACCGGCGGAATCGTCGGCGTCGCCTCCTCACCGCGGCCGAGCACTTCGCCCTTGTAAATCCACACCTTGATGCCGATGACGCCGTAGGTCGTCTTCGCTTCCGAAGTCCCGTAGTCGATGTCGGCGCGCAGCGTGTGCAGCGGCACCCGGCCCTCGCGGTACCACTCGGTGCGCGCGATCTCCGCGCCGTTCAGCCGGCCGGCGCTCATGATCTTCACGCCCTGCGCCCCGAGCCGCATCGCGTTCTGCATCGCGCGCTTCATCGCGCGCCGGAACATGATCCGTTTCTCGAGCTGCTGGGCGATCGAGTCGGCGATCAGCTGGGCGTCGACCTCGGGCTTCCTCACCTCCTCGATGTTCACGTGCACCGCATTCACCCCGAGGAGCTTGCGCAGATCGGCCTTGAGGATCTCGATGTCCTCACCCTTCTTGCCGATCACTACGCCCGGCCGCGCGCTGTGGATCGTGATGCGCGCGTCCTTCGCCGGCCGCTCGATCAGGACCTTGCTCACCATGGCGTGCCCGAGCCTGCGCTTGAGGTAGTCGCGGACCTTGAGGTCCTCGTTAAGCATGCCCGCGAAGCCGCTGCCCTGAGCGAACCAGCGCGAGCCCCATCCGCGGTTGAACGCGAGCCGGAAGCCGGTCGGATTGATCTTGTGTCCCATTACAGTCCTTTCTACTTGCCTTTTGCGGCGCGTCCCGGCCTCGCCGGTGCCTTCGCCGGAGCCTTGCGCGGCTTCTTCGGGGCCTCACCGACCGTCACGAAGATGTGGCAGGTCGGCTTGGTGATGCGGTTGCCGCGGCCCTTCGCGCGTGCGTGGAAGCGTTTCAGCACGAAGCCGCGCTCCACCGCGATGCGCGTCACTCGCAGCTCGTCCACGTCGGCGCCGTCGTTGTGCTCCGCGTTCGCGATCGCGGACTCGAGCACCTTCTTGATCAGGCGCGCGCCCTTCTTTGGCGTGAAGGCGAGAATGTTCAGCGCCTGCTCGACCGGCTTGCCGCGGATCAGGTCGGCGACCAGCCGGCCCTTCTGGGCCGACAATCTCACGCCGTAAAGCTTGGCCTGCGTTTCCATGGGTTGTCCCCTAGCGCTTCGCCGCGGCAGGTGACGGTGCGGTCGCGGCAGCGACCTTCTTGTCCCCGGTATGACCCTTGAAGGTTCGCGTCAGAGCGAACTCGCCGAGCTTGTGGCCGACCATGTTCTCGGTCACGTACACCGGCACGTGCTGCTTGCCGTTGTGGATGGCGATCGTGAGGCCGACGAAGTCCGGGAGAACGGTGGAGCGCCGCGACCAGGTCTTGATCGGACGCTTGTCGTTCACGGCGCGCGCCGCCTCGACCTTCTTCATCAGGTGATGGTCCACGAACGGACCCTTCTTGATCGAACGTGCCATGAATGGCTCCTACTCTTCGTCTCTTGGCTGCCTCATCGCGGTCGCGCTACTTCTTCTTGTGGCGGCTCTGCACGACCATCGCGTTGGTGCGCTTGTTCCTGCGGGTGCGGTAGCCCTTGGTCAGCCCGCCCCACGGGCTCACCGGATCGCGTTTTGTGCCGGTGCGGCCCTCGCCGCCGCCGTGCGGGTGGTCGATCGGGTTCATCGCCACGCCGCGCACGGTCGGACGCACGCCGCGCCACCGCATCGCGCCGGCCTTGCCGATCTGCTCGAGGTTGTGCTCCTCGTTGCCGACCTCGCCGATCGTGGCGCGGCACTCGATGTGCACCTTGCGGATCTCGCCCGAGCGCAGCCGGAGCTGGGCGTAGTCGCCCTCGCGCGCGAGCAGCTGCACCGACGAGCCGGCCGCGCGCGCGAGCTGCGCGCCTTTGCCGGGCTGCAGCTCCACGCAGTGCACGGTCGTGCCGACCGGGATGTTGCGCAGCGCTTTCGTGTTGCCCGCCTTGATCGGCGCCTCCGGCCCGCTCATCACCTGCGCCCCGACCGCGAGGCCCTTGCTCGCGATGACATAGCGCCGCTCGCCGTCGGCATAGCACACGAGCGCGAGGTTCGCGCTGCGGTTCGGATCGTATTCCAGGCGCTCGACGGTGCCTGGGATGCCGTCCTTGTCGCGGCGCTTGAAGTCGACGACGCGGTAGAGCTGCTTGTGCCCGCCACCCTGGTGCCGGGTGGTGATGCGCCCTGCGTTGTTGCGCCCCGCCTGCTTCGACTTCGGCTGCACCAGGGCGTCCAGCGGACGGCCTTTGTACAGGCCGGGCGTCGTCGCCCGGACGACGCCGCGCCGGCCGGCGGAGGTTGCTTTCATCTTGACGAGCGGCATGGTTTACCCCGCGGCTTGGAAGTCGATGTCCTGGCCCTGGGCGAGACGCACGTAGGCCTTCTTCCAGTCGGAGCGCCGGCCGGTGAATCGGCCCGAGCGCTTCTGCTTGCCCTTGACGTTGGCGATCTGCACCGACTGCACCTCGATTTTCTTGTCCTTGGTGCTGAACAGGAGCTCGACCGCGGCCTTGACCTCGGGCTTTGTGGCGTCGCCCGCCACCCGGAAGGCGTACTGGTTGTTCCGCTCGCCGACAAAGGTGCTCTTCTCCGACACGACCGGGCCGAGCAGCACCTTCAGCAGCCTTTCCTGGTTGAAAGCGCTCATCCCAGAATCTCCTCGAATCGCGCTACCGCCGGACGGGTGAGCAACACGTTGTCGAAGTGCACGAGCGACACCGGGTCGGCACGCCGCACGTCGACCACGCGTACGTTCGGCAGGTTGCGCGAGGACAGGTAGAGGTTCTCGTCCACGCCGTCGGTGATCAGCAGGACCCGGTCGAGCCCGAGGTTACGCACCTTCTCGGCGAGCAGCTTGGTCTTCGGCGTCTCGAGCTTGAAATCCTCGATCACGGACAACCGACCCTCGCGCGCGAGCTGCGAGAGGATCGCGGCCATGCCCGCCCGGTACATCTTGCGGTTCACCTTCTGGCTGTAGTTCTCCTCGGGCAGGTTCGGGAAGATCTTGCCGCCGCCGCGCCAGAGCGGACTGCCGCTGAAGCCCGCGCGCGCGCGGCCGGTACCCTTCTGGCGCCATGGCTTGCGGTGGGAGCGGTTCACCTCGCCGCGCGCCTTCTGCTTGCGCGTGGCAAGGCGCGCGTTCGCCTGGTAGGCGACCACGACCTGGTGTACCAGCGACTCGTTGAATTCGCGGCCGAACAGCGCGTCGGAGGCGGCGACCGTGGCCGCCGCCTTGCCTTTCTCGTTGATGACTTTCAGTTCCATTTCCGCGCCCTCACTTCGCCGCTGGCTGGCCGGCCTTCACGGCGGGACGCACGACGATGTGGCCGCCGTTCGCGCCCGGCACCGCACCGCGTACGAGCAGCAACTGGCGCTCCGCATCGACCTTCACCACCACCAGGTTCTGCGTCGTGCGCGCCACATCGCCGAGATGGCCCGGCATGCGCTTGCCGGGGAAGACCCGCGACGGATCCTGGTTCTGGCCGGTCGAGCCCGGGCGGTTGTGCGAGATCGAGTTGCCGTGGCTCGCGCGGTTCGACGAGAAGTGATGGCGCCGGATCACGCCGGCGAACCCGCGCCCCTTCGTGGTCCCGGCGACGTCCACCCGCTGCCCGACCTGGAAGAGGTCGACGCCGATCTTGCCGCCGACCTGGAGGCTGCCGAGCTCTTCAGCGGCGACCCGGAATTCCTTCAGGACCGACCCGCCCTCGACGCCCGCCTTGGCGAAGTGGCCGGCCATCGCCTTGCCGATGCGCGAGGCGCGGCGCTTGCCATAGGCGATCTGGACGGCGCTGTAGCCGTCGGTCTCGAACGTCTTGATCTGCGTGACGCGGTTGTCGGCGACGTCCAGCACGGTCACCGGGACGGCATCGCCGTCGTCGGTGAAAACGCGGGTCATCCCGACCTTGCGGCCGACGAGTCCCAGACTCATGACACTTACCTCTTCTAGTCGACCCGGGTTCGCCCCGGGCGCCGGTTGCAATTGACCGGCCCTCAAATCACCCAGTGAAACGTGATGCGGCTACCGCCGCGGTGAAACGTGAAACGCCAGCCTCGCTCCGACCCGCGTTTCGCGTCTCGCGTTTCACGCCCTACAGCTTGATCTCCACGTCCACCCCGGCCGGCAGCTCCAGCTTCATCAGCGCGTCCACCGTCTTGTCGGTCGGGTCGATGATGTCCATCAGCCGCTGGTGGGTGCGCATCTCCATCTGATCACGCGAGCTCTTGTTGACGTGCGGGCTGCGCAGGATGTCGAAGCGCTGGATGCGCGTCGGCAGCGGCACGGGCCCCTTCACCACGGCGCCGGTGCGCTTCGCGGTGTCCACGATCTCGAGCGCCGACTGGTCGATCAGCTTGTAGTCGAACGCCTTCAACCGGATCCGAATTTTCTGGCTCTGCACTGCCATTTGTCAGCTCTTACTCGATGACCTTCGACACCACGCCCGCGCCCACCGTGCGACCGCCCTCGCGGATCGCAAAGCGCAGGCCCTCTTCCATCGCGATCGGGGCAATCAAGCCCACCGCGATGCGCACGTTGTCCCCAG
>JADLAV010000078.1 GCA_020848075.1 Burkholderiales bacterium | reverse complement strand
CTGGGGACAACGTGCGCATCGCGGTGGGCTTGATTGCCCCGATCGCGATGGAAGAGGGCCTGCGCTTTGCGATCCGCGAGGGCGGTCGCACGGTGGGCGCGGGCGTGGTGTCGAAGGTCATCGAGTAGGAACCGACAACTGGCTGCTTGGAGCCCGAGCACGGGCGCGTTTAGGGATTCGGGAGTAGAATGGCGGCCCTTTCCGGACATCGCTCGTTCGGAAGCCGGTCACCTGACCTCTGGGACTAGGCCAATAGCTCAACTGGCAGAGCGTCGGTCTCCAAAACCGAAGGTTGGGGGTTCGATTCCCTCTTGGCCTGCCACTTGCTCCCGCAACGCCCGCGCTGCCCGGGCTTCCCGCGGGGCTGACCTATGACGACGGAAACCCTGGCAGGCGCGATGGCGGACAAGATCAAGATCACCCTTGCGGGGCTCGCGCTGCTCGCCGGTCTCGCCGGGTTCTACTACTTCTCGGCGCTGCCGCTGGTGGTCCGCGTCGGGATGGTGCTGGCGGGCATCGCGCTCGGCGCGACGATCGGCTCCTTCTCGGTGCCCGGCCGGCAGCTCGCCGGCTTCGCGCGCGAGGCGATCGAGGAAACGAAGAAGGTCGTGTGGCCGACCCGGAAGGAGTCGTTCCAGACCGCGGCTGCGGTATTCGGGTTCGTCGTGCTGATGGCGATTTTTCTCTGGCTGGTGGACAAGAGTCTCGAAATCGGCCTCTACGACCTGGTGCTCGGATGGAGACGCTAGTGAACAAGGCGGCCACGACAAAGCGCTGGTACGTGGTGCACGCTTACTCGGGCTTCGAGAAGACCGTGCAGCGCACGCTCGAGGAGCGCATCCGGCGCGAAGGCATGCAGGAGCACTTCGGGCGCATCATGGTGCCAACCGAGGAGGTCGTGGAGATGCGCGCGGGGCAGAAGAGCATCTCGGAGCGCAAGTTCTTCCCGGGCTATGTGCTGGTCGAGATGGACATGACCGACGAGGCCTGGCACCTCGTGAAGAACATCCCGAAAGTGACCGGGTTCGTCGGCGGCGCGCACGGCCGCAAGCCGCCGCCCATCAGCGAGAAGGAGGTGCAGGAGATCCTGCATCAGATGCAGGAGGGCGTCGAGAAGCCCAAGCCCAAGGTGCTGTTCGAAGTGGGCGAGGCGGTGCGCGTCAAGGAAGGCCCCTTTACTGATTTTCACGGCATGGTGGAGGACGTCAACTATGACAAGAGCAAGCTTCGCGTCTCGGTCACGATCTTTGGCCGCGCGACGCCGGTGGAACTGGAATTCAGTCAGGTCGAGAAGGCCTGACGAATCGCTGGAGCTCGATTTTTCGGCTCCGGTGACGGCGGTGCGCGAGCGGCGCATCGTCTATCGGGGAGGCGAGCTGGCCGACTGGTTCGACGGTCGGGCCAAGATCGCCGCTTGAACCCATCTAGAGGAGTCTGACAGTGGCAAAGAAGGTAGTCGGTTTCGTCAAGCTGCAGGTGCCGGCGGGGAAGGCGAATCCCAGCCCGCCGATCGGCCCGGCGCTCGGCCAGCGCGGCCTGAACATCATGGAGTTCTGCAAGGCGTTCAACGCCCAGACCCAGAAGGTCGAGCCCGGCCTGATGCTGCCCGTGGTCATCACGGCCTACCAGGACAAGAGCTTCACGTTCATCATCAAGACGCCACCGGCGACGGTGCTCATCAAGAAGGCTGCGAAGCTCGAGAAGGGCAGCCCGCGCCCGCACACCGACAAGGTCGGCAGAATCACCCGCGCCCAGGCCGAGGAGATCGCGAAAGCCAAGATGCCGGACCTCACTGCCGCCGATCTCGACGCGGCGGTGCGCACGATCGCGGGCAGCGCCCGCAGCATGGGCGTGACCGTGGAGGGCGCGTAAATGGCCAAGCTCACCAAGCGGTGGCGCGCAGTTGCCGGCGCGGTGGACCGGGCGAAGAATTATCCGGTGGCCGAGGCGCTCGAGGCGGTGAAGCGCGCTGCCACCGCCAAGTTCGACGAATCGATCGACGTCGCGGTCAACCTGGGGGTGGACGCGAAGAAGTCCGACCAGGCGGTGCGCGGCTCGGTCGTGCTGCCCGCCGGCACCGGAAAGAAGGTGCGCGTGGCGGTATTTGCCCAGGGTGACCGGGCGGAAGCCGCCCGGGCCGCGGGCGCGGACATCGTCGGGATGGACGATCTCGCCGAGAGAATCAAGGCCGGACAGATCGACTTCGACGTTGCGATCGCAAGCCCGGACGCGATGCGCGTGGTCGGCCAGCTCGGACAGATCCTCGGTCCCCGCGGCCTGATGCCGAACCCGAAGGTCGGCACGGTGACGCCCGACGTCGCGACTGCGGTCAAGAACGCGCGTGCCGGCCAGGTGCAGTACCGCACCGACAAAGCGGGCATCGTGCATTGCTCGATCGGCCGCGCCTCCTTTTCGGTCGGCCAGCTGCACGACAACCTCGCAGCGCTGGTCGAGGCGCTGAACAAGGCCAAGCCGTCGGGTACGAAGGGCGTGTACCTGCGGAAGGTCGCGGTATCGAGCACCATGGGGCCCGGGGTCCGGGTGGATCTCGCGAGCCTGCAGCAGCAGACCGCGTAACGAATGCGACCCCGCGTCATCGCGGGGACTGGAGATTGATCGAACCTCCGCCGTGATGCGGAGAAGGAAGGATCCCGCGACGACGCGGGAAGGGCTTTGGGCCCGACCGATCGACCGCCCCGGCGCTTGCCGGGCATCCGAGCGTCGCTCCGACTGGCGGAGTGCGCGGAAGGCGGCGGGTGCGGTGGAGCGGGCGGGGTTGTCAAAGACCGTTGGGGCCTGGATTCGGTGAAACGTGAGGCCTGAAACGTGAAAAGCGGCGGGCGCAGGCCCGGCGGCTTTCCGGCTCGCGCAGCACGGGCAACCGCGATGGCTTAATCGATTGGACGAGTCAGGTGGATGGCGGAACGGCTCACGTTTCACTTTTCACGTTTCACGTCTCGCGCCCAACGCAGATGGCGCACCCAACTGAAGGATTCTTGTGGCAGCAGGTTCGGGCAGAGCATCGCCGGGGCAGCGCAGGACTTCCGGATCGAACGGGCGCCGGAAACGACGGGATGCAGGATGCGGGATGAAGGATGGGGAAGGGCGGCGCACGCCGTCCGGTCCTCTCAGCCCGCGACCCGCGTCCTCGACTTAACGGAGGTAGACCTTGGGTCTCAATCTCGACGAGAAGAAGGCGGCGGTGGCCGAGATCTCTGCGCGGATCGCGCAGGCTCAGTCGGTCGTGGTCGCCGAGTACCGTGGTCTGGAAGTGGAAGGCATGACCGAGCTGCGCCGCAAGGCGCGTGCCTCGGGGGTGTACCTGCGCGTGCTGAAGAACACCCTGGCGCGCCGCGCGGTGAAGGACACGCCGTTCGAGAAGCTCGCCGACCAGATGGCCGGCCCGCTGATCTACGGCATTTCGTCCGATCCGGTGGCCTCCGCCAAGGTGCTGAGCGACTTCGCCAAGGCGAACGAGAAGGTCGTCGTCAAGGCTGGCGCGATGCCGGGTTCCCTGCTCTCCGCGGCCGAGGTGAAGAGCCTCGCGACGATGCCGAGCCGGGAGGAGCTGCTCGCGCAGCTCCTTGGCACCATGCAGGAGCCGATCGCAAAGCTTGCGCGCACGCTGAACGAGGTTCCCGCGCGCTTCGCGCGCACCCTCGCGGCCGTGCGCGATGCGCGGGAGAAGCAACCCGCGTGACGCCCGCGCTTCGATGCCGGAAAGTTCCGAACCGATCACTGCAACCAATCATTCTCAGGAGTTGATGGAAATGGCACTCGCAAAAGCAGAAATCCTCGACGCAATTGCGAACATGAGCGTGCTGGAGCTATCCCAGCTGATCAAGGACATGGAAGAGAAGTTCGGCGTGTCCGCGGCTGCCGCCGCGGTCGCCGTGGCCGCCCCGGCGGCCGGCGGAGGCGCTGCCGCAGCGGCCGCGGAGGAGAAGACCGAGTTCACCGTCATGCTCACCGCGGCGGGCGAGAACAAGGTCAACGTCATCAAGGTGGTGCGCGCGGTGACCGGCCTCGGCCTGAAGGAGGCCAAGGACCTGGTGGACGGGGCGCCGAAGCCCGTCAAGGAGGCGATTCCGAAGAAGGACGCCGAGGACATCGTCAAGCAGATCACCGAGGCCGGTGGCAAGGCGGAGATCAAGTAAGACGGCGAACGAGGTCGGGCTGGCGGCCCGCAACGGCCGCCGGCCTTTTCCGCTTCTGAGGCGCGCTGCCCGAGGGGCGGCCGCGGAGTGCTGCAGGTTCCAGACGCCGGCCGCCGCACCGGCAGCGGCCGGCGTCTGAACCCTGCAACTGAACCCTGTTCCGACAGTGGAGCATCCATGACCACCGCGACCTACTCCCTCACCGAGAAAAAGCGCATCCGCAAGAGCTTCGCCAAGCGCGCGGGCGTGCTGAACGTGCCGTTCCTGCTGGCGACGCAGCTCGAGAGCTACGCCGCGTTCCTGCAGGCGGAGGTTCCGCCCGAGCGGCGCCGGATCGAGGGCCTCCAGGCGGCGTTCAACTCGATCTTCCCGATCTCGAGCCATTCCGGCAACGCGCGGCTCGAGTTCGTCTCGTACGCGCTCGGCGAGCCGCCGTTCGACGTGAAGGAGTGCCAGCAGCGTGGCCTCACGTACGCGGCGCCGCTCCGCGCCAAGGTCCGCTTGACGATCATGGACCGCGAGGCGGCGAAGCCGGCCGTCAAGGAGGTGAAGGAGCAGGAGGTGTACATGGGCGAGATCCCGCTCATGACGGATACCGGCTCGTTCATCATCAACGGCACGGAGCGCGTCATCGTATCGCAGCTGCACCGCTCCCCCGGCGTCTTCTTCGAGCACGACAAGGGCAAGACGCATTCGAGCGGGAAGCTGCTCTTCTCGGCGCGCATCATCCCGTACCGCGGCTCGTGGCTCGATTTCGAGTTCGACCCCAAGGACTTCGTGTACTTCCGCGTCGACCGGCGCCGCAAGATGCCGGTCACGATCTTGCTGAAGGCGATCGGGATGACGCCGGAGCATATCCTCGCCCACTTCTTCGACTTCGACACGTTTCATCTCGGCGCCGAGGGCATCCAGTTCGAGCTGGTGCCCGAGCGGCTGCGCGGCGAGCTCGCCAAGTTCGACTTCGTCGACCGCGACGGCAAGGTGATCGTCGCGAAGGACAAGCGCATCACGGTGAAGCACATCCGCGACATGGAAGCCGCGGGCATGAAGCGGATCACTGTGCCGGACGATTTCCTGCTCGGGCGCACGCTCGCCCACAACTGCGTCGATCGCGAGACGGGCGAGATCCTGGCGAGCGCGAACGAGGAGATCACCGAGGCGGTCATCGCGAAGCTGCGCGTTGCCGGCATCGAGATAATCAGCACGATCTACACGAACGACTTGGACCAGGGCGCCTACATCTCGCAGACGCTCCGCACCGACGAGACCACCGACCAATGGGCGGCGAAGGTCGCGATCTACCGGATGATGCGGCCGGGCGAGCCGCCGACCGAGGACGCCGTCGAGACGCTGTTTCACGGTCTCTTCTATTCCGAGGAGCGCTACGACCTCTCGATGGTGGGCCGCATGAAGTTCAACCGGCGCGCCTACCCCGACCAGATCGAGGAGAAGGCGCCCGGCTGGCTGAAGCGCTTCTACGAGCGGGTCGGGCCGAAGGACACCGACGGCGCAGCCACGCTCTCGAACGACGACATCCTCGCGGTGGTCGGCATCATGGTGGAGCTGCGCAACGGGCGCGGCGAGATCGACGACATCGACCATCTCGGCAACCGTCGCGTGCGCTCGGTCGGCGAGCTCGCGGAGAACCAGTTCCGCGCCGGCCTGGTGCGCGTGGAGCGTGCGGTCAAGGAGCGTCTCTCGCAGGCCGAGAGCGAGAACCTGATGCCGCACGACCTGATCAACGCGAAGCCGATCTCCGCGGCGATCAAGGAGTTCTTCGGCTCGAGCCAGCTCTCGCAGTTCATGGACCAGACCAACCCGCTCTCCGAGATCACCCACAAGCGGCGGGTCTCGGCGCTCGGGCCCGGCGGGCTCACCCGCGAGCGCGCGGGCTTCGAGGTTCGCGACGTGCACCCCACGCACTATGGCCGGGTGTGTCCGATCGAGACGCCGGAAGGCCCGAACATCGGCTTGATCAACTCGCTCGCGATCTACGCGCGGACCAATCGCTACGGGTTCATGGAGACGCCGTACCGCAAGGTGACCGACGGCAAGGTGACCGACGACATCGAGTTCCTGTCGGCGATCGAGGAAGGCAACTTCGTGATCGCGCAGGCCAACGCCTCGCTGGACGGCGAGGGCCGCCTCGTCGACGAGCTGGTGTCGTGCCGCTTCAGGAACGAATTCATGCTGTCGACGCCGGACCGCGTGCAGTACATGGACGTCGCGCCGTCGCAGGTCGTGTCGGTGGCGGCATCGCTGATCCCGTTCCTCGAGCATGACGACGCCAACCGCGCCCTGATGGGATCGAACATGCAGCGCCAGGCGGTGCCCTGCCTCCGGCCGGAGAAGCCGCTCGTCGGCACCGGGCTCGAGCGCACGGTCGCGGCCGACTCCGGGACCGCGGTGATCGCGCTGCGCGGCGGCATCGTGGATTACGTGGACGCGACGCGCATCGTCGTGCGCGTCAACGACGACGAGACGGTGGCGGGGGAAGTCGGTGTGGACATCTACAACCTGACCAAGTACCAGCGCTCGAACCAGAACACCAACATCAACCAGCGGCCGATCGTCAAGGTCGGCGAGACGATCGCCAAAGGCGACGTGATCGCCGACGGTGCGTCCACCGACCTTGGCGAGCTCGCCCTCGGCCAGAACATGCTGGTCGCGTTCATGCCGTGGAACGGCTACAACTTCGAGGACTCGATCCTGATCTCCGAGCGGGTGGTGGCCGACGATCGCTACACCTCGATTCACATCGAGGAGCTGACGGTCGTCGCGCGCGACACCAAGCTCGGGCCGGAGGAGATCACGCGCGACATCTCGAACCTGTCCGAGGCGCAACTCTCGCGCCTGGACGAGTCGGGCATCGTGTACATCGGCGCCGAGGTCGAGGCGGGCGACGTGCTGGTGGGCAAGGTGACGCCGAAGGGCGAGACGCAGCTCACCCCGGAGGAGAAGCTGCTCCGCGCGATCTTCGGCGAGAAGGCCTCCGACGTGAAGGACACCTCGCTCAGGGTGCCCTCCGGGATCTCCGGGACCGTCATCGACGTGCAGGTGTTCACGCGCGAGGGCATCGAGCGCGACAAGCGCGCTCAGAGCATCATCGACGAGGAGCTGAAACGCTACAAGAAGGATCTCGCCGACCAAATGCGGATCGTCGAGACCGACACGTTTGGCCGGATCGAGCGGCTGCTCCTGAACAAGGTCGCGAACAAGGGCCCGAAGAAGCTCGTTCGCGGCACGCGGATCACGAAGGCCTACCTGGACGACGTGGAGCGGCACTCCTGGTTCGAGATCAGCCTGGCCGACGAGGAACCGCAGGCCCAGCTCGAGGCGAACAAGGACTCGCTCGCGAACATCCGCGAGGAGTTCGACGCGATGTTCGAGGCGAAGAAGAAGAAGCTCACCCAGGGCGACGAGCTCGCGCCGGGCGTGCAGAAGATGGTCAAGGTCTATCTCGCCGTGAAGCGCCGCGTGCAGCCCGGCGACAAGATGGCGGGCCGCCACGGCAACAAGGGCGTCATCTCCAAGATCGTCCCGATCGAGGACATGCCGCACATGGCCGACGGCACCCCGGTGGACATCGTTCTGAACCCCCTCGGGGTTCCGTCGCGGATGAACGTCGGCCAGATCCTGGAGACGCACCTCGGTTGGGCGGCAAAGGGAATCGGGCGGAAGATCGAAGCGATGCTCGCGGCGAACCGCGGCGAGGCCGAGCTCCGCTCGTTCTTCGAGCGGGTCTACAACGGCAGCGGGCGCGCCGAGCGCCTGGCCGAGCTGTCGGACACCGAAGTTCGCGCCATGGCCTCGAACCTGCGCCATGGCGTGCCGTTCGCGACGCCGGTCTTCGATGGCGCCACCGAGGGCGAGATCAGGGCGATGCTCGATCTCGCCTACCCGAACGACGACTCGAACACGCGGCTGCTCGGCATGACCTCGAGCAAGACCCAGGTCACCCTGTACGACGGTCGCACCGGCGAGGCATTCGACCGGACGGTCACGGTGGGGTACATGCACATGCTGAAGCTGCACCATTTGGTCGACGACAAGATGCATGCGCGGTCCACCGGGCCATACAGCCTGGTTACCCAGCAGCCGCTCGGCGGCAAGGCACAGTTCGGCGGACAGCGCTTCGGCGAGATGGAGGTCTGGGCGCTCGAGGCTTACGGCGCCGCCTACACGCTGCAGGAGATGCTCACCGTCAAGTCGGACGACATCCAGGGGCGAACCAAGGTCTACGAGAACATCGTCAAGGGCGACCACAAGATCGACGCCGGCATGCCGGAGTCGTTCAACGTTCTCGTGAAGGAGATCCGGTCCCTCGGGATCGACATCGACCTGGAGCGCTACTAGGCAGCGGTACGGGGCCGCGGTCGGTCCGCGGCCCCGGTGAAAGGTTTTTCCGAAGGAGTTCGACGTGAAAGCACTGCTCGATTTGTTCAAGCAGGTCACGCAGGAAGAGGAATTCGACGCGATCAAGATCGGGCTCGCATCGCCCGAGAAGATCCGCTCGTGGTCGTTCGGCGAGGTGAAGAAGCCGGAGACGATCAACTACCGCACCTTCAAGCCGGAGCGGGACGGCCTCTTCTGCGCCAAGATCTTCGGGCCGATCAAGGACTACGAGTGCCTGTGCGGCAAGTACAAGCGGCTCAAGCACCGGGGCGTGATCTGCGAAAAGTGCGGCGTCGAGGTGACCCTCGCCAAGGTGCGCCGCGAGCGCATGGGGCACATCGAGCTCGCGAGCCCGGTGGCGCACATCTGGTTCCTGAAGTCGCTGCCGTCGCGCCTCGGGCTCGTGCTCGACATGAGCCTGCGCGACATCGAGAGGGCGCTGTACTTCGAGGCGTACGTGGTCGTCGACCCGGGCATGACGCCGCTCAAGCGCGCGCAGCTGCTTACCGAGGACGACTACCTCGCCAAGGTCGAGGAGTTCGGCGACGATTTCAGCGCCAGCATGGGCGCTGAGGGCGTGCGCGAGCTCCTGCGCACGCTCGACATGCAGCATGAGATCGACACGCTGCGCAAGGATCTCGAGGCGACGGGGTCGGATGCCAAGATCAAGAAGATCGCCAAGCGGCTGAAGGTGCTGGAAGGGTTCCAGAAGTCCGGCATCAAGCCCGACTGGATGATCATGGAGGTGCTCCCGGTGCTGCCGCCGGAGTTGCGGCCGCTGGTGCCGCTCGACGGCGGGCGCTTCGCGACCTCCGATCTGAACGACCTCTATCGCCGCGTGATCAACCGGAACAACCGCCTGAAGCGGCTGCTCGAGCTCAAGGCGCCGGAGATCATCGTGCGCAACGAGAAGCGCATGCTGCAGGAGGCGGTTGACTCGCTGCTCGATAACGGCCGCCGCGGCAAGGCGATGACCGGTGCGAACAAGCGTCCCCTCAAGTCGCTCGCCGACATGATCAAGGGCAAGGGCGGCCGGTTCCGCCAGAACCTGCTCGGCAAGCGCGTCGACTACTCGGGACGCTCGGTGATCGTCGTCGGGCCGCAGCTCAAGCTGCACCAGTGCGGCCTGCCCAAGCTGATGGCGCTCGAGCTCTTCAAGCCCTTCATCTTCCAGAAGCTCGAGCTGATGGGGCTCGCCACCACGATCAAGCAGGCGAAGCGCATGGTCGAGGCCCAGGAGCCGGTGGTGTGGGACATCCTGGAGGACGTCATCCGCGAGCACCCGGTCATGCTGAACCGCGCGCCGACGCTGCATCGCCTGGGCATCCAGGCCTTCGAGCCGCAGCTCGTCGAGGGCAAGGCGATCCAGCTGCACCCGCTCGTCTGTGCCGCGTTCAACGCCGACTTCGACGGCGACCAGATGGCCGTGCACGTGCCGCTGTCGCTCGAGGCGCAGATGGAGGCGCGGACGCTGATGCTGTCCACCAACAACGTCCTCTCGCCCGCGAACGGCGATCCGATCATCGTCCCCTCGCAGGACATCGTGCTCGGGCTGTACTACGCGACGCGCGACAAGATCAACGCGCGCGGCGGGGGCATGGTGTTCACCGACGTCGCCGAGGCCATCCGCGCGTACGAGGCGCGCCAGGTCGAGCTGCACTCGCGCGTGACGGTGCGGATCCGCGGGAACGAGCTCGGGCCGGACGGCGAGCAGACGCCGAAGATCACGCGCTACCACACCACCGTCGGTCGGGCGATCCTCTCCGAGATCCTGCCGGCCGGACTGCCGTTCGACCTGATCAACAAGCCGCTCAAGAAGAAGGAGATTTCGCGCCTGGTGAACGCAGCGTTCCGCCGCTGCGGCCTGCGGGAGGCGGTGATCTTCGCCGACAAGCTGATGAATGCGGGTTTCACGATCGCGACCCGCGCCGGGCTCTCGATCTCGGTCGATGACATGCTCGTGCCGCGCGAGAAGCACGGACTGATCGAGCAGGCCGAGAGCGAGGTGAAGGAGATCGAGCAGCAGTACACCTCGGGTCTCGTCACCGCAGGCGAGCGCTACAACAAGGTGGTCGACATCTGGGGCCGCGCCGGCGATCAGGTCGGCAAGGCGATGATGGACCAGCTGTCGGCGGACGACGTGATCGACCGCGGCGGCAAGCGCGTCAAGCAGGAGTCGTTCAACTCGATCTACATGATGGCCGACTCCGGCGCCCGGGGCTCGGCCGCCCAGATCCGCCAGCTCGCGGGCATGCGCGGCCTGATGGCGAAGCCGGACGGCTCCATCATCGAGACGCCGATCACCGCGAACTTCCGGGAGGGCCTGAACGTCCTGCAGTACTTCATCTCCACGCACGGCGCGCGCAAGGGCCTCGCCGACACGGCGCTCAAGACCGCCAACTCCGGCTATCTGACGCGCCGGCTCGTGGACGTCACCCAGGATCTGGTCGTGACCGAGGACGACTGCGCCACGACGAACGGCGTCGCGATGCGCGCGCTAGTCGAGGGCGGCGAGGTGGTCGAGCCCCTGCGCGAGCGGATCCTCGGACGGGTCACCGCCGCCGAGCTGCCGCACCCCGAGACGCAGGAAGTGCTGGTCGAAGCCGGCATGCTCCTGAACGAGGAGAAGGTCGCCGAGATCGAGGCGCTCGGCATCGACGAGGTGAAGGTGCGCACGCCGCTCACATGCGCGACGCGGTGGGGCCTGTGCAGCAAGTGCTATGGCCGGGACCTCGCGCGCGGCACGCTGGTGAACGTCGGCGAGGCGGTCGGCGTCATCGCGGCGCAGTCCATCGGCGAGCCGGGAACGCAGCTCACGATGCGGACGTTCCACATCGGCGGCGCGGCTTCCCGCGCTGCCGTTGCGAGCCAGGTCGAGGCGAAATCGAACGGTGTCGTCCGCTTCTCCCCGACGATGCGCTATGTCACCAACGCCAAGGGTGAGAAGGTGGTGATCTCGCGCACCGCGGAGCTGACCGTCACCGACGAGGGCGGCCGCGAGCGGGAACGCCACAAGGTGCCCTACGGCGCGACCATGACCGCCGACGACGGCAAGCAGATCAAGGCGGGCACGCTGCTCGCCGCCTGGGACCCCCACACGCGTCCGATCATCACCGAGTACTCGGGAACGGTGAAGTTCGAGAACGTCGAGGAGGGCGCGACCGTCGCGAAGCAGATCGACGAGGTCACCGGGCTCTCCACCCTGGTCGTCATCGACGCGAAGCGGCGGGGCGCCGCGACGAAGGGCCTGCGCCCGCAGGTGCGGCTGCTGAACGAAAAGGGCGAGGAGGTCAAGATCGCCGGCACCGATCACGCCGTTGCCATCACGTTCCAGGTCGGCTCGCTCATCACGGTGAAGGACGGCCAACCCGTCTCGGTCGGCGACGTGCTGGCGCGCATCCCGCAGGAAGCGGCGAAAGCGCGGGACATCACCGGAGGTCTGCCGCGGGTGGCCGAACTCTTCGAGGCGCGCTCGCCCAAGGACGCGGGAATGCTCGCCGAGGTCACCGGCACGGTCTCGTTCGGCAAGGACACGAAGGGCAAGCAGCGTCTGGTCATCACCGATCTCGACGACACCCAGCACGAGTTCCTGATCCCCAAGGACAAGCACGTGACGGTGCACGACGGCCAGGTGGTGAACAAGGGCGAGTTGATCGTGGACGGACCGGTCGAGCCGCACGACATCCTGCGCCTGCAGGGGGTCGAGGCGCTTGCGCGCTACATCACCGACGAGGTGCAGGACGTGTACCGCCTCCAGGGCGTGCGCATCAACGACAAGCACATCGAGGTGATCGTGCGGCAGATGCTGCGCCGGGTGCAGATCGAGGATGCCGGCGACACGCGCTTCATCCAGGGCGAGGAAGTCGAGCGTGCCGAGGTTCTGACCGAGAACGAGCGCGTCGAGGCGGAGGGGAAGAAGCCCGCGGCCTTCAGCTACAAGTTGCTGGGGATCACGAAGGCCTCGCTCTCGACCGATTCGTTCATCTCGGCCGCCTCGTTCCAGGAGACGACGCGCGTGCTGACCGAGGCCGCGATCATGGGTAAGAAGGACGACCTGCGCGGCCTCAAGGAGAACGTGATCGTCGGGCGGCTCATTCCGGCAGGTACCGGCCTTGCGTACCACAACGCACGCAAGACCGCACCGTCGGCCGAGGTGCTCATGGAGCAGGAGCTCGCCGAGACCGCCGAGACCGCCGAGGAGCAGCAGCAGGAGGCGTGATCGGACACCGGCGCGGCGTTCCTTCGTGGAAAGGGCGGCTTCGGTCGCCCTTTCTGTTGGGTCGCAATTGGCCCGGCATCCCTGCTGCATGGCTTTCCCCCCT
This sequence comes from Burkholderiales bacterium, assembly GCA_020848075.1. Lineage (GTDB taxonomy): Bacteria > Pseudomonadota > Gammaproteobacteria > Burkholderiales > SG8-39 > JAABRB01. The sequence continues at coordinate 4,866 of JADLAV010000078.1, read as the reverse complement.
GCAAGGAGGGGTGCCCGCGAAGCCGTCGAGGTAGTGTCTTTTCCCCTCCTCTCCGAGGAGGCGTGCCGGCAAAGCCGGCGGGGAAGTCTCTTTCCCCTCCTTGAAAAGGAGGGGACAGGCTTGCGGCCTCTCAGGCGCTGGGCGGGCACAGCCGCTCGCGCGGCGACGTCGGTGGCGCGTGAGGGTGATCGAAGCCTCGCCCCGCGCTCTCAAACCCGGCGCGCGCGGACGCTGAACGTCACGCTTCGCTTGGCATCGAACGCCGCGGACAAGCGGGAATCGGGCGCGCTACCGTTTGCCGGCGCCAGCTTTCGCGAAAGTTTGCGCATGCTCACGCGGAACGCCCCGCCAATACTGCTTTGGCGCGACGACCGTGCCGCCGAGTGCAGCGGCGGCATGCCAGCCCCAACGGGGGTCATAGAGCATGCCGCGGGCGAGCGCGACCAGATCGGCTTTACCGGACCACACGATCTCCTCGGCCTGATGCGGGTCGGTGATGAGGCCGATGGCGATCGTCGGAATGCCCGCCTCGCGGCGTACCCGCTCGGCGAACGGTACTTGGTAGCCGGGGGCAAGCGGGATCTTCTGCCGCGGCGACACCCCGCCGCTCGAGCAATCGATCCAGTCGCAGCCGCGTGCGGCGAGCGCACGCGCGAGCTCCACGGTCTGGTCGATGTCCCAACCGCCCTCGACCCAGTCGGTGCAGGAGAGGCGCACGCCGAGCGGCTTGCCGGGCGGCCACACCGCCCGCACCGCGTCGAAGACCTCCAACGGGAACCGCATCCGGTTCTCGAGCGAGCCGCCGTACTCGTCATCGCGCCGATTGGCGATCGGCGAGAGGAACTCGTGCAGCAGGTAGCCGTGCGCGCCGTGGAGCTCGACGGCGTCGAACCCAAGCCGGTCAGCGCGCCGCGCCGCGCCCGCGAACGCCTCGACCACGCGCGGCAGCTCGTCCTTGCGCAACGCGCGCGGAGGGGGCTCGCCAGGGTCTTCGGGAATGGCCGATGGAGCGACCGGCTGCCATCCGCCGTCCTGCGGGAGGATCAAGGTCCCTCCGTTCCACGGCTCCCGGCTCGACGCCTTTCTGCCGGCATGGCCCAGCTGGATTCCCAGCGCCGCGGACGAATACCGGCGCACCGCGCCCAGCACACGTGCGAGCGCCTGCTCGTTCTGGTCGGAGTAGAGGCCGAGGCATGGGGGCGTGATCCTGCCGGCCGGGTCCACCGCGGTTGCCTCGACGAGCACCAGGCCGGCGCCGCTCAGCGCGAGCGTGTTGAGGTGGATGAAGTGCCAATCGGTTGCCGAGCCATCGGCCGCCGAGTACTGGCACATCGGCGAGACGACGATCCGGTTGGCGAGCTCGAGGTCGCGCAGGCGCAGGCGTTGAAACAAAGCAGGCTGGGACAGGGCGGGCGGCATCGTCTGGCTCTCCGGTGCATCCAGGGGTAGCGCGAGCGCACGAGGTGCGAGGAGTGAACGATAAGGCGCGGCGCGTGCGGACGCCCGACCTTGATGATCGGCTCGGCCCCGTACGGTTCGCCGCCGAGTCCATGATTATGCGCCGCAGCACGGTTGACCCTGCCTGAAAAACCCCCTTATAATTCCAAGTCTTTGGATCCGGGCCGGCGTCTTGCCGGCCCGTTCTCGCCTGAAGGCCCGCAAAGCAATCACGGAAGGTCCATGCCCACGATCAGTCAACTCGTCGCCAAGGGGCGCGAGCGCCTGCCGAAGAAGAGCAAAGTGCCAGCGCTCGCCGGTTCGCCGCAGAAGCGCGGCGTGTGCACGCGCGTGTACACCACCACGCCCAAGAAGCCGAACTCGGCGCTGCGCAAGGTCGCCAAGGTCCGGCTGACCAACGGGTTCGAGGTGATCAGCTACATCGGCGGCGAAGGGCACAACCTCCAGGAGCACTCGGTGGTGCTGATTCGCGGCGGCCGCGTGAAGGACCTGCCCGGCGTCCGCTATCACATCGTTCGCGGCAGCCTCGACACCCAGGGCGTCAAGGATCGCAAGCAGGCCCGCTCCAAGTACGGCGCGAAGCGCCCGAAGTAGGGTCAACCAGAAAGAGAAGAACGCCATGCCCCGCCGCAGAGAAGTTCCCAAGCGCGAGATCCTGCCGGATCCGAAGTTCAGCAACGCCGACGTCGCGAAGTTCGTGAACGTCCTCATGACGCGCGGGAAGAAATCGGTCGCCGAGCGCATCGTCTACGGTGCGTTCGACACGATCAAGTCCAGGTCGGGCAAGGATCCGCTCGAGGTCTTCGGGCAGGCCGTGCAGAACGCGCGACCGATGGTCGAGGTGAAGAGCCGTCGCGTCGGCGGCGCGAACTACCAGGTTCCCGTGGAAGTGCGTCCGGTGCGCCGGGCGGCGCTCGCGATGCGCTGGCTGCGCGAGGCGGCGCAGAAGCGCGGCGAGAAGTCCATGCAGGCACGGCTCGCAAGCGAGCTGCTGGAGGCCGCGGAGGGTCGCGGCGGCGCGGTGAAGAAGAAGGACGAAGTCCACCGGATGGCCGAGGCGAACAAGGCCTTCTCGCACTATAGGTTCTGACGAAAGGATTCCCCGGGGGCGGACTGAAGCCCGCCCCCGCCTGATTTATGGCACGCGAGACCCCAATCGAGCGCTATCGCAACATCGGCATCAGTGCCCACATTGATGCCGGCAAGACCACGACCACCGAGCGCATCCTGTTCTACACCGGCGTGTCCCACAGGATGGGCGAGGTGCACGACGGCGCCGCAGTCATGGACTGGATGGAGCAGGAGCGCGAGCGCGGCATCACGATCACGTCGGCGGCGACCACCTGCTTCTGGAAAGGCATGGACGGCAGCCAGGCCGAGCATCGCATTAACATCATCGACACGCCCGGCCACGTGGACTTCACCATCGAGGTCGAGCGCAGCCTGCGGGTGCTCGACGGCGCCTGCATGGTGTACGACGCAGTCGCCGGCGTGCAGCCGCAGTCCGAAACGGTGTGGCGCCAGGCGAACAAGTACGCCGTGCCGCGCCTCGCGTTCATCAACAAGATGGACCGCACCGGCGCGGACTTCTTCAAGGCCTATCGGCACATCCGCGAGAGGCTGAACGGCAATCCGGTCCCGATCCAGCTCCCCATCGGCGCCGAGGACAAGTTCGCGGGCGTGGTCGACCTCGTCCGCATGAAGGCGATCCACTGGGACGACTCGACCCAGGGCATGAAATTCGAGCTGCGCGATATCCCAGGCGCGCTGATGGATTTGGCGCAGGAGTGGCGTGAGAAGATGCTCGAGGCGGCGGCCGAGGCGAGCGAGGAGCTGATGAACACGTACCTCGACTCGGGCGACTTGCCGATTGCGGACCTCAAGAAGGGTCTGCGCACGCGCACGATCTCGAATGAGATCGTGCCCATGCTGTGCGGCACCGCCTTCAAGAACAAGGGCGTCCAGGCGATGCTCGACGCGGTGATCGACTACCTCCCCTCGCCGGCCGACGTGCCCCCGATCAAAGGGCAGAAGGAGAGCGGCGAGGAGGACGCGCGCAGGTCGGACGACAAGGAGCCGTTCGCGGCGCTCGCCTTCAAGATCATGACCGACCCTTACGTCGGCCAGCTCACCTTCATCCGTGTCTACTCCGGCGTCCTCAACTCCGGCGACACGGTTTACAACTCGGTGAAGGGGCGCAAGGAGCGCATCGGCCGGATCCTCCAGATGCACGCCAACCAGCGCGACGAGATCAAGGAGGTGCGCGCCGGCGACATCGCGGCCGCGGTCGGCCTGAAGGACGTCACGACCGGCGAGACGCTGTGCGACCCGGCAAGGGTGATCATCCTCGAGCGCATGGAGTTCCCCGACCCCGTGATCCACGTCGCGGTGGAGCCGAAGACCAAGGCCGCCCAGGAGAAGATGGCGATCGCGCTCGGCCGGCTGGCGCAGGAGGATCCGTCGTTCCGCGTCCGCACCGACGAGGAGTCCGGCCAGACGATCATCTCCGGCATGGGCGAGCTGCATCTCGAGATCCTCGTCGACCGCATGAAGCGCGAGTTCGGCGTCGAGGCGAACGTCGGTGCGCCGCAGGTCGCGTACCGCGAGACCATCAAGCGCCCCTGCGACGAGGTCGAGGGCAAGTTCGTCAAGCAGACCGGCGGCCGCGGGCAGTACGGGCACGTGTGGCTGCGCGTGCAGCCGAACGAGGCCGGGAAGGGGTTCGAGTTCATCGATGCGATCAAGGGCGGCTCGGTCCCGCGCGAGTACATCCCCGCGGTAGAGAAAGGCCTGAAAGAGACGCTGCCGAACGGCGTGCTCGCCGGCTTTCCGGTGGTCGACGTGAAGGTGACCCTCTTCGACGGTTCCTACCACGAAGTGGACTCGAACGAGAACGCCTTCCGCATGGCGGCCTCGATCGCCTTCAAGGACGGGCTGCGCAAGGCGCAGCCGGTGCTCCTCGAGCCGATGATGTCGGTCGAGGTCGAGACGCCCGAGGAGAAGATGGGCGACGTGATGGGCGATCTCTCGTCCCGGCGGGGCATGATCCAGGGGATGGAGGACATCTCCGGCGGCGCCAAGGCGATCCGCGCCGAGGTGCCCCTTGCGGAGATGTTCGGCTACGCCACGACGCTGCGTTCCCTTACGCAGGGCCGTGCGACGTACTCGATGGAGTTCAAGCATTACGCCGAGGCGCCGAAGCAGATCGCCGAGGCGATCATCAACAAGGGCAAAGCCGAGAAGTGACCGCGCGAGCCGCGAGAGACGAGACAAGGTAGCGAGCCATGGCAAAAGCGAAATTTGAGCGCACGAAGCCGCACGTGAATGTGGGGACGATTGGTCACGTGGATCACGGGAAGACGACGCTGACGGCGGCGATGACGCACATTTTGTCGAAGAAGTACGGTG
>JADLAV010000077.1 GCA_020848075.1 Burkholderiales bacterium | reverse complement strand
TAGAACCAAGGTCTTCACTACAACGGCTTTCGCGCCGGGCACTCACCACCCGCGTGACGAATCAAACGATTACGAAGATGACCCCGCCGAAATCCGCCCGATTGGGCGGCGAATCCGCGAAGTTCGGTTAGCGCGCGGCTGAGGGGCGGCGTGTTGATCCGCCTCAACAGTCTCGACGATCCCGAGGCGCAGGACGAGCGGGGGGTCTATCTCACGGTATGCGGCGTGTCCGCCGAGATGGGCGACGACGGTCAAGTGGGGCGCGGCAACCGCGCGAGCGGGCTGATCACGCCGGGCCGGCCGATGTCGCTCGAGGCCACCGCCGGGAAGAACCCGGTCGCGCACGTCGGCAAGATCTACAACGTGGCGGCAATGCGCATCGCCGCGGCGATCCACGAGCGCCTGCCGGCGGCGGCGTCGGTGAGCGTGCAGCTCCTCTCGTCGATCGGCATGCCGATCGACCGGCCGCAGCTCGCGTCAGTCGAGATCGCGCCCGCCGCAGGGCTGACCGCTGCGGTGCGCGCGCAGGCGCGCGACATCACGGACGAGCATTTGGAGCGAATCGGCGAGATCACCGACCTCGTGCTGGCGGGCAAAGCACGGCTCTTCTGAGCGAGAAGCGAGGCGCGGGGTGGAGCGCAGGCGCGTGCCCGCGGCACGCGCAACGACCGCTACAGGGTGACCGGCCGCGGCCCTTCCATGGCAGCCCGCGCGACGATGTCCGACTCGAACGGCCCGACGAACTCCGCGCGTACGTCGTAGCGTGGCCGCGAGGCCGGGTCCGGCCAGAGCACGACGTAGAACCCCGGCGTGAGCGACTGCGCGCCGCGGCGCCGGTAGCTGCGTTGGTACGATTCGGAGTCGACGAGCGAGTTGTCGTCGATCACGCGGACGACCTCGAAGTCAAGCGCATCCATCTGGTACCTCCTCCCGCGGACGGGACTTGCGCCCGCCGCTGCGCCGGGCAGCGGCGGAGTTGTGCGGATGCCCTCGTCGCACACTGTGCGGCATCATGATGACGCCAAGTTGACGCAACTCAAGCATTGCGCGGTCTCGGCCAATTGGCCTAGTTTGCTTGCTGCGACGCAGCAGTCGCGCGAGTCACCGCCCGCAGTGGGCTCGCGATGCCCCAATGCTCCCGGGTGAGCGCCATCAGTCGCCGCCATACGAACGCCTCGGCGCAAGCGGGAATATCCACATCGCGAGGGGCATCGCGATGGCGGCCGGGTTCGAGACGGGCGTGCGCGGACTGGCGCTGCGAGAGAGACCGGGACTGCGAATCGACGAGGCGCTGGTCGTCGGTGGCGACGACGACCTCGGAGTTGGGCATACCCATCCGCCTTCTCCTTCACTGTGAGGCCCCGCGCGCAATGCGCATTCCGCATTACGCATCGCACATTCGCCTTGCGAATCGCGGGGCCGTGTTGTTATGTTGCGGCTCGGGTGCGTCGAGCTGCTTCTCGTTGACATCGAAACGTGGGCACTGGTTCCCGCGCCGTCGATAGGAAGTTCAAGAGAAGTTCAAGAGTCCGGTTGTTGCCGCCGGGCCGGCACGCCGGCGCAAGGATCCGCCGGCTTCCTGATCGAATACGCGAGCGAACATGGCTGGGCGGCAGCCGGGCGAGCGGCGAGCAAAGCCCGCTTGACGTCCCCATCGTCGACGGCACAGACTTCGCACCCGCGAACCGGGAAGGGAGGCTGGGATGTTTGGGATACTGATCCGCGCGCTCACGGCCGCAACGCTGGCACTTGCCGGCGCGGGCGCGCTCGCTCAATCGCTGATCGTCGACACGGCGGCAGTCGCGCAGGCGATCGAGCGCGGCGCGGTGGTCTGGGATTCGCGCAGCGCGAAGGAATATGCCGCGGGCCATATCGACGGCGCGGTGAACTTCGGCGCCGCGGGCGACCTCTTCCGCGACCCGGTGCGCGAGGATCCGCCGCCGGCGGCGGTGGCGGCCAAGCTCTTCGGCGACGCCGGCATCGACATCCTCAACCGCGAGGTGATCGTCTACGGCGGCAAGGGCGACGCGCTCGCGTATTTCGCCGCGCGCATGGTCGAGTACTACGGCGGCCGGCACGCCAAGGTCTACCACGGCGGCATCGACGACTGGAAGGCCGCCGGCAAGCCGGTCAGCACCCAGGCGACGAAGCTGCCGCCGGTGGCACTGACACTGGAGTCCGAGCGCGTCGGCGCGCTGTGGACAGACGAGGTGATCGAGCGAGTGCGCCGCGGCGGCGCGCAGATCCTCGATGTGCGCACGCCGAAGGAATACGCCGGCCAGGACGTGCGCGCGATCCGCGGCGGCCATATCGCCGGCGCGCTGAGCATCCCGTACGAGGACAACTGGCGCGATCCGGCGGCGCCGGCCAAGCTCGCGAGCAAGGAGGTGGCGAACAAGGACGGCATGGCGCTGAAATCCGCCGACGAGCTGAAGGCGCTGTATGCGAAGCTCGATCCGGCGAAGGAGACGGTGGTCTATTGCCAGAGCGGCGTGCGCGCGTCCGAGACCGCCGCGGTGCTGCGCGATCTCGGTTTCAGCAACGTCAAGGTCTACGAGCCGTCGTGGCTCGGCTACGCGGGTGTTCTGAACGCACCGGCCGAGAACGAGGTCTTCGTCAATGTCGGCGCGCTCAATGGGCAGATCTCGGCCTTGCGGGGTCGGGTCACCGCGCTCGAGGCCGAGTTGGCCAAGCTGAAGCAGACGCCGCGCTGAGGGCGCGGCTCCGAGGACGGCAGCGGGCGCGATCGGGCGGCGCAGCGCCGCTGCCGGGCGCCCCGCGGCCGCCGCCGGTGATTCCCGCTAGCGTACGGTGAGCTTCTTCGACTCCGCGCCGGGCTTCTTCGGCAGCGTGAGCATCAGCACGCCGTCCTCGTACTTCGCCTCGGCCCTGTTCATGTCCAGGTCCTGGCCGAGCGTGAAGCTGCGCGAAACCGCACCGTAGTAGCGCTCGCGGCGGATCACCTTCTTGCCTTCCTTCTCTTCCTTCTCCGAACGCACCTCGGCGCTCAGCGACACCCGGTTGCCGTCGATGGAGACGTTGATGTCGTCCTTCTTCACGCCCGGGATCTCGGCCTTGACCGTGTAAGCCTTGTCGTCCTCGGAGACGTCGACCTTGATCTGCGGCTCGGCCTCGAAGCCGCGCCATGCGGGCCGCATCCCGAACTCCTTGAAGAAATCCTCCATGTCGGTGAACGGGTCGAAGCGGGTCAGCTCGCGAAACGGATTCCAACGGGTCAGGTTTGCCATGATGTATGCCTCCAGCTTTTCGAAAGTGAGCACCAACGGCGACCGCAACCTGCGCGCGCGGCGCGCGCGACCGGCGGATCAGGCCGTCTGGTCAAGCCTAAACTTTGGGCGCGACGGCTCGTTGACAAGAGTCAAACGAGCCCCGCTTGCGGCGCCATCCCTGCGGGTCTCCGGTGTCCCGTTTGTTGACCTTCGTCAAACAGCCTCGGAAACAATGGGTTACTTTCTGAGCGCGATCCTCGGGAGGCCGCCATGGCTGCGAAGCAGCTCCTCTTCGGCGAGCCGGCGCGCCGCAAGATCCTCGCCGGCGTGGACACGCTCGCCAACGCGGTCAAGGTGACGCTCGGCCCGCACGGGCGGAACGTCATCCTCAAGCGCGAGTTCGGCGCGCCGATCATCGCCAACTCCGGCGTCGTCGTCGCGAGGGAGATCTCGCTTCCCGATCCGTTCGCGGACATGGGCGCGCAACTCGTGCGCGAGGTCGCCGCCAAGACGTCCGAGGTGGCAGGCGACGGGACCACGACCGCGACGGTGCTCGCGCAGTCGATCGTGCGCGAGGGCATGAAGTCGGTCGCCGCGGGCATGAACCCGATGGACCTCAAGCGCGGGATCGACCTGGCGGTCGATGCCACGATCGCGGCACTGAAAGCGCTCGCGAAGCCCTGCGACACCAGCCGGGAGATCGCGCAAGTCGGCGCGATTTCCGCGAACCAGGACCGGTCGGTGGGCGAGCTGATCGCCGCCGCCATGGAGAAGGCCGGGAAGGAAGGCGTCATCACTGTCGAGGAGGGTTCGGGCCTCGCGAGCGAGCTCGAGGTGGTCGAGGGCTTGCAGTTCGACCGCGGCTATCTGTCGCCCTACTTCGTCACGAACCTCGAGAAGCAGGTCTGCGTCCTCGAGGAGCCGTTCGTGCTGCTCCACGACCGCAAGGTGTCGAGCATCCGCGACCTGATCGGGCTCCTGGAGGAAGTGGCGAAATCCGGCAAGCCGCTGCTGCTCATCGCCGAGGAAGTCGAGGGCGAGGCGCTCGCGACGCTGGTGGTGAACCACATCCGCGGGGTGCTGAAGGCCTGCGCGGTGAAGGCGCCGGGATTCGGCGATCGGCGCAAGGCGCTGCTCGAGGACATCGCGACCGTCTCCGGCGGCACCGTGGTGGCCGAGGATCTCGGGCTCACGCTCGAGCGCGCGACGCTCGAGCACCTGGGCCGGGCGAAGCGCATCGAGATCACCAAGGACAAGACGACGATCATCGGTGGCGCCGGGAATCCCGCCACCATCGACGCGCGCGTGAAGGCGATCCGCAGCGAGCTCGCGACCACCACCTCGAGCTATGACAAGGAGAAGCTGCAGGAGCGGCTCGCCAAGCTCGCCGGTGGCGTCGCGGTGATCAAGATCGGGGCGGCGACCGAGACCGAGATGAAGGAGCGGCGCAACCGCGTCGAGGACGCGACGCATGCGACGCGCGCCGCCGTCGAGGAGGGGATCGTCCCCGGCGGCGGCGTGGCGCTGGTGCGCTGCCAGGCCGCGCTCGATTCGCTCAAGGGCGAGAACATGGACCAGCAGGCGGGCATCGACATCGTGCGGCGCGCGCTGGAGGAGCCGCTGCGGCAGATCGTCGCGAACTCGGGCGTCGAGCCGTCGGTGATCCTCGACCGGGTACGCGGGGGCGCGGGCAGCTTCGGCTACAACGCGATGACCGCCGAGTTCGGCGATCTCGTCGCGATGGGCGTGCTCGATCCGGCGAAGGTGACGCGCATCGCGTTGCAGAACGCTGCATCGATCGCCGGCCTGATCCTCACCACCGACTGCATGGTGGCCGACCTGCCGCACGAGGAAAAGGCGCCGGGGGGCGCGCCCGACTACGGCGCGTGACGGGATCCATCACCGTCAGCAACCGTTGCACACCACCCCGTCACGCTTCTGCTCGTCAGCCCGCCGCGTCAGACACGATGCCGGCTCTCGCCCTGCGTGACGCCGCCGGCGATCAGGTGCGCGGTGCGCAGCGGCTCGGGAACGCTCGAGCTCACCGCGAGCGCGGCGAGCGCCCGCTCGGCCTCGGCGAGCGACAGGCCGGCGCGCTGGACGTAGAGGCGGCCGCAGCGCTCGACCGCGCCGGCACGCTCGACGAGCCGCCACTTGCGCGCGCCGCCCGGCACGTGCTCGAGGAGCGCGCGGCGGACCCGGGCGAGGTTCGGCGGCTTGCGCACGACGACCAGCACCGGCACGCCGAGCGCGCGGTGCAGGCCGGCGAGATCGACGACGTTGAACCCTGCGAGCGCGATCCCTTGGAGGAGCACGAGGTGCGCGTGCGCGCCGAAGCGCGAGCGGCGGATCAGATCCGCGAGCACCCGCGTCGCGTTCGCGCCGTCGCGCCGGACCTTGGCGGAGAGCACGCCTTCGAGCCGCGTCCCGGCGTAGACCGCGCCGACGACCAGCACGCCGCCGCGGTGGCTGCGCTCGAAGGGTGCGTCGTCGAAGCCGATGACGTGGGTGAACCGGCGCATGGCGCGCTATTGTCGCTTGTGCCGGCCGTGCCCGTGAGCGCGGCTCGATCACGGACCGCCCGCGCCGCGACGAAGGCATCCCCGCGAAGGCGGGGATCCAGTATGCTGCGGGAAAGTGTGGCGTGGCGTCCCGCCTGCGCGGGAACGACGGCCATGATGCAAGCTCTCCTGGCTGGCGGACGGCGATGGCACTCGAAGATCTGCGGCTTTTTGGGCTCGACGACACCCGCGCGTTCGGCGAGGCCGTGGCGCGCGCGCTCGGCGTCGCGCTCGCCCGGCACGAGGAGCGCGATTTCGAGGACGGCGAGCACAAGACACGGCCGCTCGAGAACGTGCGCGGCAAGGACGTGTTCGTCGTGCAGGCGCTCTACGGGGAGCCTGGCCGCACCGTGAACGACAAGCTCGTCAAGCTGCTGTTCTTCCTCGGTTGCCTGAAGGACGCCGGCGCCGGCCGCCTAACCGCGGCGATTCCGTATCTCGCCTACGCGCGCAAGGACCGCAAGACGCAGACGCGCGATCCGGTCACCACCCGCTACGTCGCCGCGCTCGTCGAGGCGGTCGGCACCGACCGCGTGCTCGCGCTCGACGTGCACAACCCGGCGGCCTTCCAGAACGCGTTCCGCTGCGGCACCGATCATCTCGAGGCGCGGCCGCTCTTCGCACGGCACGCCGCGCAGTTGATCGGTGCGGAGGACGCGGCCGTGGTCTCGCCCGACACCGGCGGCGCGAAGCGGGCCGAGGCGCTGCGCGCGACGCTCGGCCAGCTGCTCGGCCGGCCGGTCGCGAACGCGTTCGCCGAGAAGTACCGGGCGCGCGGCGAGGTGACCGGCGAGCTCCTGGTCGGCGACGTGAAGGGCAGGGTGGCGCTGATCGTCGACGACCTCATCAGCACCGGCGGCACGATCCTGCGCGCGGCGCGCGCCTGCCGCAACGCCGGCGCGAAGGCGGTGCACGCGCTCGCCACGCACGGTCTCTTCATGGGCGGCGCGGCGGAGATGTTCGCCGAGCCCGCGCTCGCCCAGGTGATCGTGACGAATTCGGTCCCGCCGCTCAACGTCGATCGCGCCGCGCTCGGCTCGAAGCTCGCCGTGCTCGACGTCGCGCCGCTCTTCGCCGACGCGATCCGCCGGAGCCACACCGGCGGATCGCTCGTCGAGCTGCTCGAGCCCTGACGACCGCGTCACCGGATCTGCCGCGCGTGCGATGCGGCGAGCGCGAGGTACTCGCGCGCGCGGCCGATCCACTTCGGCACCTCGCGCGCGGCCGCGTCGAGAGTGTGCATGGCGGCGATCTTCGCGCGCACGAGCCCGCGGTAGGCGCAGTAGAAGTGCACGAGGGCGTCCGGCGCGTCGTCGTGCGCCGCGCGGCGATATGCGGCGAGCAATGCGGCGGCGAAATCGGCGTGCCCAAGCCGCTCGCACTCCAGCGCGAGGTAGGCGATCTCGTCGGCGGCGTCGAGGATGCGCAAGTCGCGGTTGAACGTGAGGCAGTCGATCACCAGCGGCGGGGCGAGCAGGCACACGTGCTCCGGGCGCAGGTCGCCGTGACCTTCCACGACGCGCCGTGCGGCGACCCGCCGGTCGAAGACCGGCGCATGCGCGCCGAGGAACGCGTCGAGCGTCTCCGCGACCGGGTGCACTTCGCCGGCGCGCAGCCCGTACGCCGGCTTCGCGAGCTCGCGGCGGCACGCCTCGATGTCCCGTGCGAGCCGGGCGCGGTACTCCGCGGGCGTCAGCGCGACCGGCGCCAGGGCGCGGTCGAAGTCGGCGAGCACCGCGGCGACGTCCCGCGCCGCGTGCGGATCGGCCGTGCCGGTGGCGAGCGCCCGGTCGAGCATGCGCTCCGCGGGCAGGCGTCGCATCTCCACGAGCCAATCGACCGCCTCGCCCGTGCCGGCGAGCGCGAGCCGGCCCGCGGCGTCGCGCGTCAGCGGAACGACGTCGACGTACACCTCGGGGGCGAGCCGGCTGTTCAACCGGACTTCGGCTTCGCAGTCGATCCGCCGCGCCTCCCGCGTGGAGTAGTCCAGGAAGTCGTAGCGCACCGGCTTCTTCAGCTTGTACACCCGGCCGTCGGCGAGGAAGACCCACGACATGTGGGTCTCGATCGCGTCCACGCGCGCGACCGGGTCCGGATACGCATCGCCCCGGCGCAGGAACGCCACCTTGTCCGCCAGCTCTTCTTCCGGTCTCGCCATCTCTCTTGTGCCGGCCGCAACGCCCACGCGCCGATGATCGCCGCGCTTCACGCCCGGCGCGCCACCCGTGCGTAGATCTCGACGTAGCGCGCGGCGGCCGCGCTCCAGCTGAAGTCGCGCGCCATGCCGTTTCTCTGGAGCGCCCGCCAGGTCGGCGGGTCGCGGTAGGCGGTGACGGCCCGGTCGACTGCATCGAGCAGCGCGATGCCGGTCGCGGCCGCGAACGTGAAACCGGTGGCCGTGCCGTCGGCGAGCGTCGCGGGCGTGCAGTCCACCACCGAATCGGCGAGTCCGCCGGTCGCGTGCACCACCGGCGGCGTGCCGTAACGCTGACTGTACATCTGGTTCAGGCCAGAGGGCTCGAACCGCGAGGGCATCAGGAACATGTCGGCGCCGGCCTCGACGAGGTGCGCGAGCGGCTCGTCGAAGCCGATGAGCGCGGCTGCGCGGCCCGGGTGGCGCGCCGCCACCGCCTGCACGGCGCTTTCGTACTCGCGCGCGCCGGTGCCCACCACGACGAGCTGCGCCGGGAGCCCGACGATCCAGCGCGCCGCCTCGACCACGAGATCGATGCCCTTCTGCTCGGTCAAGCGGCTCACGATCGCGACGAGCGGCACCGCGGCGTCGGCCGCGAGGCCCATCCGTTTCTGCAGGGCGCGCTTGTTCGCCGCCTTGCGGTCGAGCGAATCCGGCCCGTACCGTGCGACGATGTGCGGATCGCGTGCCGGATCCCAGACGCCGGTGTCGATGCCGTTCTGGATCCCGGTCAGCACGTCCGCGCGCTGCCCGAGCAGACCCTGCAACCCGAAGCCGAGCGGCTCGGACTGGATCTCGCGCGCGTAAGTCGGGCTCACCGTCGTGATCGCGTCGGCGAATGCCAGGGCCGCCTTGAGGAACGAGATGCTCCCGTGGTACTCGAGGCCCCCGACCGTGAAGCTCGCCGGCGGCAGCCCGAGCGGGGCGAGCAGGCCGGGCGGGAAGATGCCCTGGAACGCGAGGTTGTGGATCGTGATGACGCTCGCCGCGCGGGCATCGGTCGCGTAGCGCAGATAGGCGGGCGCGAGCCCGGTCTGCCAGTCGTTGCAGTGGACGACTTCGGGCCGCCAGTCGAGCGGTGAGCTCGCGCAGCCGAGCAGCGCTGCAACGCGCGACAGGAGACCGAAGCGCATCGCGTTGTCGCGCCAGTCGATGCCGGTCGCGTCCTGGTACGGCCCGCCGTCGCGGTCATAGAGGGCCGGACAGTCGATGACGTAGCAAGGGACATCGCCCGGCCCGCGGCGCTCGAGCAGGCATGCCGCCGGGATTCCCGCGTGCGCCGGGACCGTCACGCCCGGCTGCATCCGGCTGCGCGCGCTCGTGCCCGCGCCGCGGTCCGCGCCGCGATCCGCGCGGTGATGCGCGCCGTGATGCGTTCCGGCGAGCGCGGCCATCACCGGGCGGTAGCCCGGCAGCAGCACGCGCACGTCGGCGCCGCGCGCTGCGAGCGCGGCCGGCAGCGCGCCCGCGACGTCGCCGAGGCCCCCGGTCTTGACGAGCGGCGCCGCTTCGCTCGTGGCGAACAGTACGCGCATGCGGTGCGGGTTCTCGTTTGCGGAAGCGCGGTAGGATACTAGCGTTTCTCTTCGCGCGAGGTTCGCGGGCGCGGCGGCGCCCGCCCGCCGCGCGCGTTCGACGCACGAGGTCCGATGTCATCCGCTCCGGCCCCCGCTGACGCGGCGCTTCCTCCGCAGGAACGGGCTCAGCAGCTACTCGAGCTGCTGCGCGGTCTGATCGCGGAGACGCATCCCGGCAATCGCGTGGCGGTGTCGCTCGACCGCCAGCTCGACCGCGATCTGGGCATCGACAGCCTGGCGCGGGTCGAGATCGGGCTGCGCATCGAGCGGGTGTTCGGCGTGCGCGTGCCGGACGAGGCGCTCGCCGGCGCGGAGACGCCGCGCGATCTCCTCGCCGCGCTCGACGGCGGCGCGGCCGCGCGCGGGGCAAGGCACGTGCCCGCCGCGATGCCGGTCCTGGACGAGGTGACGGGCGAGCCGGATGCGGCGCGCACGCTGCTCGACGTGCTCGCCTGGCACGTCGAGCACCACCCGGACCGGCTGCACGTGACGTTCCTCGCGAGCGATACGGAGACCGAGACGCTCACTTACGGTGCGCTGGCGGCGCGCGCGCACCGCATCGCCAGCGGCCTCGCCGGCATCGGGCTCGGCCACGGCGAGGTCTGCGCGATCATGCTCCCGAGCTCGCTCGAGTTCTTCGCCGTCTACTACGGCATCCTCATGGCGGGCGGCGTGCCGGTGCCCATCTACCCGCCTTTCCGGATGTCGCAGATCGAGGACCACCTGCGCCGCCAGGCCGGGATTCTCGCCAACTGCGAGGCGCGCGTGCTGGTCACCGTGCCGGAGGCGAAGCTCGTCGCACGGCTGCTGGGCGCGGAGGTGCCGACGCTCAAGCGCGTCGCGACGCCCGAGGAGCTCGAGGAGCGCGACGGCACGCTCGCCGTGCGACCGGCATCCCCCGACGACATCGCGTTCGTCCAGTACACCTCGGGCTCCACCGGGCGCCCGAAGGGCGTCGTCCTGACGCACGCCCACCTGCTCGCCAACATGCGCGCGATGGGCCGGGCCGCGCAGGCGAGCTCGCGCGACGTGTTCGTCTCCTGGCTGCCGCTCTATCACGACATGGGGCTGATCGGCGCGTGGCTCGCCAGCAGCTACTTCTCTCTGCATCTCGTGCTGATGTCGCCGGTCGCCTTCCTCGCGCGGCCGTCGCGCTGGCTCTGGGCGATCCACCGCTTCCGCGGCACCATCTCGGCTGCGCCGAACTTCGCCTACGAGATCGTCGCGAGCCGGCTGGACGAGAGCGAGATCGAGGGCGTCGACCTCTCGTGCCTGCGCTGGGCATTCAACGGCGCCGAGGCGGTGAGCGCCGAGACGATGGAGCGGTTCGCCGCTCGCCTCGCGAAGTACGGCCTCGATCCGCTTTCGCTCGCGCCGGTGTACGGTCTCGCCGAGGTGGCGCTCGACATCGTGTTCCCGCCCGACCGGCGCGGCGTGCTGGTCGATCACATCGATCGCGAGACGCTGATGCGTGCGCATCGCGCTGTGCCGGCACCCGCGGGCAGTCCCGGCGCGCAGAAGGTCGTGGCGTGCGGACAGGTGTTGCCGGGTTATGCGCTGCGCATTGCCGATGCCCAGGGGCGGGCGCTGCCCGAGCGCGTCGAGGGACGCATCCAGTTTCGCGGCCCCTCGGCAACGACGGGCTACTACCGCAACCCGGAGGCGACGGCCGCGCTCTTCGACGGCGACTGGCTCGACTCGGGCGACCTCGGCTATCTCGCCGAGGGCGATCTCTACGTCACCGGGCGCGCCAAGGACATCATCATCCGCGGCGGTCACAACATCTATCCGCAGGAGCTCGAGGAGGCAGTGGGCGTCCTCGAGGGCATCCGCCGCGGGTGCGTCGCGGTGTTCGGCGCGCGCTCGAACCACGGCGCCGGCGAGCGCCTGATCGTGGTCGCCGAGACGCGCGAGCACGACCGCGCGCGGCGCGACGCGCTCCGTGCGGAGATCAACCGGCTCGCGGTCGAACTGGTGGGCGGCCCCGCCGACGAGATCGTGCTCGCGCCGCCGCACTCGGTGCTCAAGACTTCGAGCGGGAAGCTGCGGCGCGCCGCGACGCGCGAGCGCTACGAGCGCGGGCTCCTCGGCGCCAGCGGACGCGCGGTGTGGTGGCAGATCGCCCGCCTCGCGCTGCGCGGCGCGTGGGCACGCGCGCGCCGTGCGGCCGGCGATGCGCCGGCGGCGCTCTACGGCGCGTGGTCGTGGCTGGTGTTCGGCGTGGCGGCGCTCGCCGGCTTCGTCGCGGCATTCGCCGTCCCCGGCTTGGCCGCTCGGCAGGCCGTCGGCCGCGCGCTGGCGCGCTTCGCGGTCGCCGGTGCGGGGCTGCGCATCGAGGTCGAGGGCGCCGAGCGGCTGCCGCGCGCCCGCGCCTTCGTCCTGGTCGCGAACCATGCGAGCTACGTCGACCCGATCGTCCTGCTCGCCGCGCTGCCGGTGCGCATCGCGTTCGTCGCGAAGGCCGAGCTGCAGCGGAGCTGGGTGATGCGCAGGCTGCTCGGCGCCCTGGGCACGCGCTTCGTCGAGCGTTTCGATGCGGCGCGCGGCATCGAGGACACCCGCGCGCTCGCCGAGGCCGCGCGCGGCGGCGAGTCGCTCGCCTTCTTTCCCGAGGGCACGTTCGTGCGCGAGCCGGGGGTGCTCGCGTTCCGCATGGGCGCGTTCGTGCTGGCGGCGCAGCGCGACCTGCCGGTCGTTCCGGTCGCGGTGGCGGGCACGCGCAAGGCGCTGCCCGCCGGGGCCTGGCGGCTCAGACGCGCGAAGCTTCGGGTCCTCGTGGGCGAGTCGATCGCGCCGACCGGCGACGACTGGCCGGCCGCGGTGCGGCTGCGCGACGCGGCACGCGCATACATCCTTGCGTATTGCGGCGAGCCGGATGCGTCCGACCGGAGGGCGCTGCAGGTGCTGCGGCCGCCGGCCTGACCGGGGCGTGCACGCAGATCAGCCGAGCGCCGCGGCGACGATGGCCTGCCCCTCGCGCAGGATCGCCGCGAGATGCCCCTCGCTCTCGAAGCTCTCCGCGTAGAGCTTGTAGATGTCCTCGGTGCCGGAGGGCCGCGCGGCGAACCAGCCCGCCGGCGTGACGACCTTGAGGCCGCCGATCTCGGCGTCGTTGGCGGGCGCCCGCGTCATGCACGCGAGGATCGGCTGGCCTGCAAGCCGCACGGCCCGCACGTCGGCCGGCGCGAGCTTCTTCAACCGGTTCTTCTGGTCGGGCGTCGCCGGCGCGTCGATGCGCCTGTACCACGGGGCGCCGTGGCGCGCGGTGAGGTCGCGGTAGTACTCGCCCGGGTCCTTGCGAGCCACCGCGGTGATCTCGGCTGCGAGCAGTCCGAGGATGAGACCGTCCTTGTCGGTCGCCCACGCGGTGCCGTCGCGGCGCAGGAAGCTCGCGCCGGCGCTCTCCTCGCCCGCGAAGCAGATGCTCGCATCCGCGAGGCCGGGGGCGAACCACTTGAAGCCCACCGGCATCTCCGCGAGGCGGAAGCCGCGCGCAGCGGCCACGCGGTCGATCAGGCTCGACGACACGAGCGTCTTGCCGACCGCCGCGCCGCGCGGCCACGCGGTGCGATACGCGAGCAGGTAGTCGATCGCCACCGCGAGGTAGTGGTTCGGATTGAGCAGTCCCGCCGAGCGCGTCACGATGCCGTGGCGGTCGGCGTCCGCATCATTGCCCCACGCGACCGCGAAGCGCTCCTTCAGCGCGACCAGGCCGGCCATCGCGTAGGGGCTCGAGCAATCCATCCGGATCTTGCCGTCGTGATCGAGGGTCATGAAACGGAAGGTCGGATCGACCGCAGGGTTCACGACTTCGAGCGCGAGCCCGTAGCGTTCCGCGATCGGCCGCCAGTAGCCGACCGCGGCGCCGCCGAGCGGATCGACGCCGAGCTTCAGCCGCGCGTCCCGGATCGCATCCATGTCGATCACGGCGCCGAGGTCGGCCACGTAGGGCTGGACGAAGTCGTACTGCTCGGTGCCGGCCGCGGCCATCGCCTGCGCGTACGGCAATCGCTTGACGGCGCGATTGTCGTCCTCGAGCAGCGCGTTCGCCCGGCGCTCGATCCAGCCGGTCGCATCGGTGTCGGCGGGGCCGCCGTGCGGCGGGTTGTACTTGATGCCGCCGTCGGGCGGCGGGTTGTGCGACGGCGTGACGACGATGCCGTCGGCAAGCCCGTGCGCGCGGCCGCGATTTGCGCAGAGAATCGCGTGCGACACCACCGGCGTCGGTGTGAATCCATCGCCGCGCTGGACGCGCACGCGCACGCCGTGCGCCGCGAGCACTTCGAGCGCGGCGCGCTCGGCCGGGCGCGAGAGCGCGTGGGTGTCCTTGCCCATGAAGCACGGCCCGTCGATGCTCTGGCTCGCGCGGTACTCGCAGATCGCCTGCGCGATGGCATGGATGTGCGCCTCATTGAAGCTGCCGGCGAGCGCCGTTCCCCGGTGCCCGCTGGTGCCGAAGGCGACCCGCTCCCCGGGCACGCTCGGGTCGGGGCGGCGCTCATAGAAGGCGCGCTCGAGCGCCGCGACGTCGACGAGCGAATCGGGAGGTGCCGGCTGGCCGGCGAGGGGATGGACGCTCATGTCTGGCTCGCAGTGAAACGTGCGACCGCATCGCGGTATCGCGGCGACCGTGCCGGCACCGTCGACCCGGTCGGCGATCTTATATGCCTCTGTTGAATTCCGAGTGGGTGGATCCACGGGTGTTTCGGCTGATGGCCGGGGTCAAGGGCGGGCGAAGCCCGGCGCAGCGAACCCTTGAGGCCGGCCATCAGCCGGTACGCTGCCGTCGTGGC
>JADLAV010000076.1 GCA_020848075.1 Burkholderiales bacterium | reverse complement strand
GCCACGACGGCAGCGTACCGGCTGATGGCCGGCCTCAAGGGTTCGCTGCGCCGGGCTTCGCCCGCCCTTGACCCCGGCCATCAGCCGAAACACCCGTGGATCCACCCACTCGGAATTCAACAGAGGCGAAATTTACGGACTGACAAGTCAGCTCAGGCGCTCCGCGATCTCGATACCAAGTAATATCGCCGAGGGCGCCGCCCTCGAGTCGACGAAGGAGTTCGCGCAATTCGTGAACGTCGCGCGCGGGTCGCTCAGCGAGCTCGAAACGCAGCTGCTAATCGCAATCGATCTCGGCTACCTGGATCGGAATCACGAAGTACTCGCCGTCGCTGACCGAGTGGCACACTTGGTGGCCGGCCTTCACCGGAGCCTCAAGCAATGAGCCTCGCACAAGTCCCGGTTCACGATTCGCGCTTCACGATTCACGATTCGCGCTTCGCGATTCACGATTCGCGATTCCCGATTCACGATTCGCGCTTCACGCTTCACGATTCGCGCTTCACGCTTCACGATTCGCGATTCACGCTTCACGCATGAAGGGCATCATCCTCGCCGGCGGCTCCGGCACCCGCCTCTACCCGGTGACGCAGGTCGTCTCCAAGCAACTGCTGCCGGTGTACGACAAGCCGATGGTGTACTACCCGCTCTCGGTGCTGATGCTCGCCGGCATCCGCGAGATCCTCGTCATCTCGACGCCGCAGGACACCCCGCGCTTCGAGCAGCTGCTGGGCGACGGCGCAAGATGGGGCCTCGCGATCTCCTACGCGGTGCAGCCCGCCCCGGAGGGTCTCGCGCAGGCGTTCATCATCGGCGAGCGGTTCCTCGCCGGCGGCCCGTCGTGCCTCGTGCTCGGCGACAACATCTTCTACGGCCACGATCTCGGCGGCGATCTCAAGCAGGCGGCGCAGAAGAACAAGGGCGCCACCGTCTTCGCCTACCCGGTGAAGGACCCCGAGCGCTACGGTGTGGTCGAGTTCGACGCGAAGGGCCGGGCGATCAGCATCGAGGAGAAGCCGAAGCGGCCGAAGTCGCGCTACGCCGTGACCGGGCTCTACTTCTACGACGCGCAGGTCGTCGACATCGCCAAGTCGCTCAAGCCCTCCGCACGCGGCGAGCTCGAGATCACCGACGTCAACCGGCGTTACCTCGACAAGGGCGAGCTCGAGGTCATCGTCATGGGCCGCGGCCACGCCTGGCTCGACACCGGGACGCACGAGACGCTGCTCGAGGCAAGCGCGTTCATCGAGACGATCGAGCGCCGGCAGGGCCTCAAGATCGCGTGCCCCGAGGAGATCGCCTACCGGCAGGGCTACATCTCCGCCGAGGACCTGCGGCGCCTCGGCACCGCGATGGGCGACAAGAACGCGTACGGCCAGTACCTCCTGCGGGTGCTGGAGGACCGCGTCTTCTGATGAAGGTCACGCAGCGCGCGCGTCGCGGCGCTTCGCGCCGGTCGCCCCCCGCGCGAGCGCTATGCCGGCCAAGCGCTTGCTTGACGACGATCGGGCCGCAACCGCATCAGCGGCCGCCGCGGAATGCGTCGACGATCTCCTCGGCCAACGGGTCGAAGAATTCCGGCGGGATGCGAAACTGACCGGCGGCGAGCCCGATCGGCCGTTTCTTGCGCCGCCGCTGCGGCAGCAGTCTCAGCTCGGCAATGGGCGTGTTCCGACGGCAGATCACCAGCGGCTCACCCGGCCGCAGACGCGCGAGGTAGGCCGAGAGATGAGCCTTGATCTGATGGATGTTTGCCTTGATCATGGTCAGAAAGTAGGCTCAAAACCTGACCGAGTCAAATCCAGTCGCCCGCACGTTCTGGGGTGCGAAGCTTCAGCCGACTGCCGAAACGCAAGCTCTTCATGAAGGTCACGCCAACCGCGCTGCCCGAGGTGCTCGTCATCGAGCCGCAGGTGTTCGGCGACGCGCGCGGTTTCTTCTTCGAGAGCTTCAACCGGCGCGCGTTACGCTCGGCGACGGGCCTCGACCTCGAGTTCGTGCAGGACAACCACTCGCGCTCGGGCCGCAACGTCCTGCGCGGCCTGCACTACCAGATCAGGCAGCCGCAGGGCAAGCTCGTGCGCTGCATCGCGGGCGAAGTCTTCGACGTCGCGGTGGACCTGCGCCGATCCTCCCCCGCCTTCGGCAAGTGGACGGGCGTCACGCTCTCGGCGGAGAACAAGCACATGGCGTGGATTCCGCCCGGCTTCGGCCACGGCTTTCTCGTGCTCTCGGAGTTCGCCGAGTTCCTCTACAAGACCACCGACTACTACGCGCCCGAGCACGAGCGCTCCGTCGCCTGGAACGATCCGGACATTGGCATCGCCTGGCCGCTCGCGGGCGAGCCCATCCTCTCGGCGAAGGACCAGACCGCCGCGCGCCTGCACGACGCGGAAATCTTTGCGTGAGGATCCGCCTCACTGGGCGTTACCGCCCCGATCCGGGAAAGTGTCACACGCGTCGAGTAAGCGTATTGCCTTCGGAAGGGCGCTATCATCCGTTCCGGGAACGCGGAATCTCGCGAGGCTATACCTGAGATGAGGCCATCGGACGCATTGGACCGGCACCGCGACGCCCTTCGGGCGCTCGTGCTGCGCCATCGGGTACGGAATCCGAGAGTGTTCGGGTCGGTCGCGCACCGGCGCGACACCGAGCAGAGCGACCTCGACCTGCTCGTCGATCCGACGCCGCAGACAACCCTTTTCGACATCGGCCGCATCTGCGACGAGGCTTCGAGGCTGCTCGGCGTGAGGGTCGACGTCGTCACTCCGAATGCGCTTCCCGACCGTGTCCGGGCGCGGGCGATCGCGGAGGCGGTGCCGCTGTGAGTCAGGGCGAGGCTCCCCGGCTCGCAGACTATCTCCGTCACGTTCGCGATGCGATCGCTCGGATCGACCGCTACATTGCGGGGCTCGATCGGACCGCGTTCCGTAGCGACGAGAAGACCCAGGATGCCGTAATTCGAAACCTCGAGATCATCGGCGAAGCGCTGAGTAACGTGCGCACGCGGTATCCAGAGATCGAGGCCGCGCATCCCGAGCTTCCGTTCGGCGCTGCGTACGGCATGCGAAACGTTCTCGCCCACGGCTACTTCCGGGTAGATCTGGAAATCGTGTGGCGGACGCTGCAACAGGACTTGCCGCGACTCCGGGAACAGATCGATCGCTTGCTCGGCCATGGGTGACCCCCCCGTGGTGTGCACACGCAGTGCGTGGGGTTGGCTATGAAGATCCTCCCCGCCGGCCGCACCGGCCAGGTCGGCTTCGAGCTCGAGCGCGCACTCGCGCCGCTCGGCGAAGGACAAGGCCGGCGCGCGCCGCCGCCACGCCGATGTGTTCCCTCGACGCCGGAGCGCCGGGAGCCTCGCTTGCGCGCTGCGAGTGGGTATGATAATTTGTCATACCTTGGAGGATCGCCATGAGCAGCGTCAAAGTCGCCATCACGCTCGACAGCGAAACGCTGAAGCGCGTCGACGTCCTGGTGGCAAAGAAAGTCTTCCCCAACCGGAGCCGGGCGGTCCAGTCCGCCGTCGCCGAGAAGCTCGCGCGGATCGAGCGCAGCCGGCTTGCCTCCGAGTGCGCGAAGCTCGACCCCAAGTTCGAGCGAGCGCTCGCTGAAGAGGGCCTGGGGCAGGAGCTCGACGCTTGGCCCGAATACTGAGGGGCGAGATCCGCTGGGCCGATCTCAACCCGGTCCGTGGTCGCGAGCAGGCCGGCTTGCGCCCGGTGCTGATCCTCAGCCACGACGTGTTCAACGAGCGTTCCGGCACCGTCATCGCGATGGCGCTGACGAGCCAGCCGCAGCGCGCCGGTTTTCCGCTGACGCTCGAGCTCAAGGCAGCGCGCCTGCCGAAATGTTCATGGGTCAAGATCAGCCAGATCCGCACGCTGGCCGCCGAACGAATCGGCGGGAAGCTGGGGCGCGCCTCGCCCGAAGAGATCTCGCAAGTCGTCGAAGGGCTCGATGAGATCATCGGGAACTGACTTGAGCTTGCTTTCTCGCGGGCCACATCGACCCGGCGCGCGGCGTACGCCATGAAGATCCTCCTCACCGGCCGCAACGGCCAAGTCGGCTACGAGCTCGAGCGCGCGTTCGCGCCGCTCGGCGAAGTCTTCACCTTCGATCACCGGCAGCTCGATCTCGCCGACCCGGCGGCGATCGTCTCGCGCGTGCGCAACGTGGGGCCCGACGTGATCGTGAACGCGGCCGCGTACACCGCAGTCGACCGGGCCGAGTCCGAGCCCGAGACGGCCTTCCTCGTCAACGCGGCGGGACCCGGCTTCCTCGCCGCCGAGGCGAAAGCCCTCGGCGCCCTGCTCGTCCACTACTCGACCGATTACGTCTACGACGGCACGAAGGCGTCCCCTTACGTCGAGACGGATGCGCCCAACCCGCTCTCTGTCTACGGCCAGAGCAAGCTCGCGGGTGACCGGGCGATCCAGGCGGCGGGGTGCCGTTACCTCATCCTCCGCACGAGCTGGGTGTACGGCCCGCGCGGACACAACTTCTTCCTCACGATGCTGCGCCTCGCGCGCGAGCGCGAGGAGCTGCGCGTCGTCGACGACCAGCGCGGCGCGCCGACCTCCAGCATCGCACTCGCGGCCGCCACCGCCGCTATCCTGCGGCGCCACGGTGCCGACGCTTCGGGACTCTTTCACCTGACCGCCGGCGGCGAGACGACCTGGTTCGGCTTCTCCGAGGCGATCCTCGCGCGAGCGGGTGCGATGCTCGGGCGAACACCTCGCCTCACGCCGATCACGACGGCCGAGTATCCGGCGCCTGCGAAACGGCCCGCAAACTCGGTCTTCTCGTGCGCCAAGGTGCGCTCGGCGCTCAGAATCGAGATGCTGGCCTGGCCCGACCAGCTCGACGAAGTCTGGGAACAGTACCGCTCGATCCCGCGCTGACGGTTCGCCCGCTCAGGGTTCCGTGCTAGGCTAGCCGCGGGACTGGATTGCCATCATGGGAAGCCCGCAGCGACAGTGGCTCGACGAGCGCAGTTACCTCGAACGCGAGGCGGCTGCGACCGTGCGGCACGAGTACGCGGACGGCGTCGCCTACGCGATGGCGGGCGCGGGCGAACGCCATAACCGCGTCGCGGGCAACCTCTTCGCAGTACTTCGGGCTTCGGCGCGCGGCACCGGCTGCGGCGTCTACATCTCGGACATGAAGCTGCGCGTCGGCGGCGGCCGCGCCTACTACTATCCCGACGTGATGCTGAGCCGCGAGCCGGCCGCCCCCGACGCCGTCCACAAGGAAGCGCCCTGCCTCGTCGCCGAGGTGCTTTCGCCCTCGACAGCCGCGATCGACACACGCGAGAAGCTGCAGGCCTATCGCGGCATCGCGGGTCTGCGCTACTACCTGCTCGTCGACGCCGAGCGCGTCGCGGTCAGCTATCACGTGCGCGATCAGGATGGCGAGTGGCTCGCCGCGACGCTCGATCCGGGCGAGCACATCGAGGTCGAATGCGGCCCGGTGCGCGCGAGCTTCGGCCTGCCGGAGCTCTACGAGGACACCGATCTCGCCACGGCGTAGCAGGCGCTTCGGACCACACGCCACTCGATCACTCGCTTGCCCACAAGCGCGCGGTACCGTTGACGCCTCTTTCCGGTCCTGACACGATGCGCCAATATCTATCCAAGGCGGTTCTTCGTTCCCGTCACACTGCCCCAGTCGGCCTGCAAGGCCGTCATGATCGCCGCCTGACTGGCGGTACGAGCGCATGAATGCGGAGTGCGTGGCGAGGCGCATGCCGCGCGATATCCCACGATGACAAAGCCCCCCGTCCTCATCACCGGCGCCGCCGGCTTCATCGGCATGCACGTTGCCCAGCGGCTACTCGCGCGCGGCGACCGTGTCGTCGGGGTCGACAACCTGAACGACTATTATGACGTAACGCTCAAGGAGGCGCGGCTCGCGCTGCTGCAGCCGCATCCGGCGTTCACGTTCCAACGGCAGGACATCGCCGACACGCAGCGCATGGAGGAGCTCTTCGCAGCCACGCGCCCGCGCACCGTAATCCACCTGGCAGCGCAGGCCGGCGTGCGCTATTCGCTCAAGAACCCGCACACGTACGTCTCGGCCAACCTGCAGGGGTTCGTGAACATCCTGGAAGGCTGCCGGCACACCGGGGTCGGGCACCTCGTCTACGCGTCGAGCTCGAGCGTCTACGGCGGCAACACCCGCATGCCCTTTTCCGAGCACGACGCGGTGGACCACCCGATCAGCATGTATGCGGCGACGAAGAAGTCGAACGAGCTGATGGCGCACGCCTACAGCCATCTCTTCGGGCTGCCCACCACCGGGCTGCGCTTCTTCACGGTGTACGGCCCCTGGGGCCGGCCGGACATGGCACTCTTCCTCTTCGCCAAAGCGATCCTCGAGGGCCGGCCGATCGACGTCTTCAACCACGGCAAGATGCGGCGCGACTTCACCTACGTCGACGATATCGTCGAGGGCGTCGTCCGCATCGCGGAGAAGCCACCCGCGCCGAACCCCGGTTTCGACAAGAACGCGCCCGACCCGGCGACGAGCTGGGCGCCCTATCGCCTCTACAACATCGGCAACCACCAGCCCGTCGACCTGATGGTCTACATCGAGACGCTCGAGGAGGCGTTGGGGAAGAAGGCAGTCAAGAACTTCCTTCCGCTACAGGACGGCGACGTGCCGGCGACCTACGCCGACACCGCGGACCTCGCACAGGCGGTCGGCTTCAGCCCATCGACCCCGGTGCGCCAAGGCATTGCGCGGTTCGTGACCTGGTACCGCGCGCACTACCGGGTTTGAGCCCGAGGCGGTCTCGATCGCGAAATCGAGCCCACGTCCGGCATCCCGATCAACGGAGTTCGTACCAAGCGCCTCGACCGCTCCCGTGCGGTTTCAGGTGCCCGCGCTCGACCAGCGCGCGGAAGTGCTGCTTGAGCGTGTTGCGGCTCGCGCCGGTCAACTTGATCGCCTCGCCGATCGTGACGCGGCCATGCTCGCGGGCGAATTCGACGATCTGCAACGAGAGCTCCGGCATCGCGACGAGGACCCGCTTTTCCCGCTCGGCCTTCTTTTCCAGCCGCCGCACCTGCTCGGCCAGGGAGCGCAGGAAGAACATGAGCCAAGATTGCCAGTCGGCCGCCTCGGCGCGGATCGAGCCCTGGGTCTGCCGCAGTGCCAGGGGGTAGGCATCCTTGTTCTGCTCGACCACGCTCTCCAGCCTCAGCCGACCGGATCGAACCAGAACAATCTATGTCGGCGCGCTGCGGTCCGAGAACACCAGCTTGTAATTCCGCAGATCCTCGCGAAAGGCATTGCAGGCTTCCAGCGCCGTGCGGACGTTGGGTCTGGGCTGGTCCCATGTGAACGATGCCGACCACCGCTGGGCCCTCGTCATGGCCGCGATGTAGGCGGCAGGGTCGCCTTGATTCGAGAGGGCCTTGAGCGGCAGGACGTAGTCGTCGCGGTACACCGTCGGGATAATGATGCGCGACAACGACCCTTGCGTGAGATGCGCATTCATCGCAATGCGCGCCGTGCGGCCGTTGCCGTCGGCGAACGGATGCACCTCGGCGACGACAAACATCGACATCAGCGCACGGGCCAGGGGATCCGTCAGCGCCCGGATCCGCTCGAACCCTTCCCTCAGCGTTCCGAGGACGAGTTCGGGCAGGACGAAGAGCGTCGATCCAGCTTGATTGGGCTGCGCCTTCCATTCCCCCGGGCGCTTGTCCGGCCGAGCCGCCATCACGAGTGCGTTCACGCTCTTGATCCAGGCAAGGAATTCGTCCGCAGTGTTCGCGGGCTGGCCGCGCCAAGGGTCAGATATGAGCGCCTGGAAAGTGCCTCTCACGTCGTGTGAGTCCTCGGTCCGTTTTTCCACAATCTTGCCGCGGAAGACGATGTCTTCGGCCTCCTCGACCGTGAACTCCGTACCCTCGATAAAGTTGGAGAAATAGGCCTCGAAGAACGCAAAGTTCTCCATTGCGCGCCCGCGCGGCGCCGCGTCGCCTACGTGTTCGAAGAGAGTTCCATGCAGGGCCTCGAATAAGACGTCGAACAATGGAAGCCGATTGGGATCGTAGGGTCGCCCGGCGGCCCGCGCGAGAGCCGACTTCGCGTGAAGCACCTTCGCGTCGTGCGTGGCAAGCAGCGCCCCGGCAATCTCATCGAGCGCCTTGGCTTGCGGCTTCAGCCCGAGCTTCGGCGCGACGTCTCGCGCTGCGTCGCGAAGCGCGTTTAGGCCTCGTTCGCCGCGGAGCGCGAGGATGCGCTCGAGATCTGATTCGACCGCTATGCGTCCCGTGGTGCGCTCGGCTGAACCCTTTCCGGTCGACAAGTTCTCGAGGAACCGGCGGGGCTCGCTCGCAACGAAGAGCGCGCCGTAGGGCGCATCGGCTGCAAGTCCCTCTGTGATGGGACCAGCGCCCGGCACGACGACAATCTCCAGCCCGGGGAGCGGGATTCGCTTCGCCCGCTTCCCTTGGACGAGGAAGAGCTTCCCGCCTTCGGGGCCTGCACGGATGGCGGATCGATAGCCGACCACGGCACCCGGATTCAGGTGCTCGGCGATCGCGCGCCAGTTGCGCTGGACAATCGACTCGAGGGGACTTTCGAGGTTGGAGGTGTAGACGCCCGCGCGAATTTTTCGGATCTTGTTCGCCCGCGCAAGCCGAGAAACCCGCTGAGCCTGGGCTGGATCGGTCGCGGAAGAAAGGAGAAGCTCGGGAAGTTTGTCATTTTTTTGGTTCATAAGAGTCGATCTTGGAGGTGATCGTCAATTTATTCGCGTTTATGGTGGCCTCTAGTCAGCACTCATGCATATTGGAGTTCACAGATTCCGCCAACGGGTCTGTCAAGAATCTTGCTCGGCAACCCGAAGTGATAGCATTCTATGTCATAAATTCTGAAAATTTTATGCACTTTAGTCAATAAATACGATTTTCTTGAATGATGGATAGGCAAATCAATCCGGATCGTTCGACGGCCGCGAGGGATTGCGATCCCTCGAAGTGCTGATCGCCGCGTACCTGCTTTCGCGGGAATGACCGGCCCTTTGGCGCGTCGTTGCTCGCCTCCGCAGCTGGCTCAATGCCTTGCATGACCGGCCGAAAGCGCGTCTAATCGCGGCTGCGTTCAACAATTGAACGCTGGAGCCCGATGCTCACCGACGAGACCCGCTACAAGCTTCTCCGCATCCTCGAGTCGAACCCGCAGGCGAGCCAGCGCGATCTCGCGCACGCGCTCGGCATCAGCGTCGGTAAGGTCAACTACTGCCTCAACGCCCTGATCGAGAAGGGCCTGCTCAAGGCACGCAACTTCAAGAACAACAAGAACAAGCGCGCCTACATGTACTACCTCACCCCGCACGGCTTCGAGGAGAAGGCGCGAGTGACGGTGCGCTTCTTCCGCCAACGGCTCGCCGAATACGAGGCGCTCAGCATCGAGATTGAGGCCTTGCGCCGGGAAGCAACGCGGACAAATGCCCGCGGGCTTTCTCTCGACTGATGGAAGCACTAAAGGTCAACACCTACGAACCATCGGTTTTGTCGTATTTGCGAACTGCTGTCGCAAAGACGTCGAGCCGCTAAGTGTACATTCTGAATGACATCGAAGAAGGCAATCATCTACCTCAAGAACGCTGAGGCGCTCGAGAACGCTGCTACTGCAGCGATCGTTCCCACGGAGGTGGTGCTCGATATCGGCTGCGGGATTAGGCCGATGACCCGGTTCGAGCCGAAGGTCCATCTTTGCCTGGAACCATTTGATGCCTACGCAAAGATTCTTCAGCGAAGGTTCGCGAAGGCCCCTGGCGTTGTCCTGCTGAAAGCAGGCGCGCTCGAAGGGCTGTCGCTGCTTCCGGATCGATCGGTCGACAGCATCTTCCTGCTAGACGTGATCGAGCACATGCCGAAGGATCATGGACTGACCGTGCTAGCGCATTGCGAGCGAATAGCGCGGGTGCAGATCGTGGTCGCTACCCCGCTAGGCTTCATGCCTCAGGTTCATGAGGTCGGGGAGCTAGACGGCTGGGGGGTGTCGTACAACAAGCTGCAGGACCATCTGTCAGGCTGGGAGCCGAGCGATTTCGGTGAAGGGTGGCAGTTCTACGTTTGTCGCACGTATCACACGAACGACGCCAAGGGGCAACGGCTGGAGAAACCGTTCGGCTCGTTCTATGCGATCCGTAACATACCTCCTCAGGTCCGGCAGATGCCGGTGAAGCCCGTACTGATTGGCGCAACGATCCCTCCCGCTCTAGTGAACGGCAACGTGCGGGAGGACATCCTCGCGCTCTTCGAGGGATCCGACCAATCGCAAATCCGCGTACTGAGCCCTTACGATGCACAGCCGTACAGCCCTTACTTCAACATCCCCGACCTCCTGGCCTTTTCAACGCGGAGGCTGGACGGCGAGTACATCCATGTCCAGTTTCCGGCTGGCTGGACAGAGTTAGCGGCTGCCCCCCCAAGGCCCGACGAGCTTCGCCCCGAGTTCACCCGTTTTCTGGATCCCCTTGTCGAAATGTGCCGTCTCAACCGGCCTCATCCGGTGGTCCTCTGCGATTTCGGCGCGGCCGAACTTCTCCTCGCTTACTATCTCGCGCTCTGCGCCGGGACCCGCACGATCTTCCTCGCGGGCCCCGGCTTTCCACTGGACGAGATTCCGCCGGTGTTTCGAGAGCTCCCACACGTTCGCCTGAATCTCCAGGACGGGGTCGAGGAGGTTCGTGCCGCGATCTTCGCCGAATCGCTTGGCCCACCGCCGCTCCGAGCTGACGACCATCCCCTTCGACGCGGCCTGCGCAGGATCGTTCGTCGCCTCCGCACCGTTGGCTAGCGCGATATGACGACCGACAAGACTCCGACTTTGCTGGTCATCGAGCCGGTGGATGGACGCGTCGAGCTCGGACTGGCTGACATTTGGGAGCATCGGCGCTTGTTCTACTGGCTCACGTGGCGCGACATCAAGGTCAGATACAAGCACGCGTTGATGGGAATCCTTTGGGCCTTGCTCCAGCCGCTCGCGTTGGTGGCCGTTCTTACCTTCGCGATCGGGCTCATTGCCCGTTTCCCGGCTGGAGCCGCGCCGCTCCCGGTGTTCCTCCTGGCCGGCATCGCGATCTGGAGCATGTTCTCCGCGATCGTGAATCAGATGTCTCACAGCCTCCAGGCCAATAGTGCGCTGGTGTCGAAGGTCTACTTTCCGCGATTGACCGTGGTGCTTAGCTCGGCGGGCATCCCGTTGATGGATTTTCTGGTGATGTACGGCCTGCTATTCGTCGCGTGCTTCGTCTTCGGCGCGAAGGTCTCGCCCCTCTTCCCTCTGTCGATCCTCTTTGCGCTTCTAGGAGCCGTCTTGGCTATCGGCGTCGGGTTATGGCTCGCAACCCTGAACACCAAGTATCCGGATTCCCGTTTCCTGGTGCCGGTGATTCTGCAGGCTGGAATGTTCGCATCGCCGGTTATCTATTCCCTGGAGCTCGTGCCCGAGGCCTGGCGACCAGTTGTTGCGGTGAATCCCATGGTCGGCATCATTGAGGGGTTCCGATTCTTCGTCTTTGGCGAGGGGTCGTTCGACTGGCGCATGGCGACAGTCTCGGTCGCCGCGGCTGGCCTCGCTCTGGTCACCGGAATCCGGCGGTTCCAGCGAGACGAGAGGGAGTTGATCGATGCCCTTTGAGAGGCGCCGCCCGGCATGACCGGTCCTGCAATTCGACTGCAGGACGTCGGTAAGAGATACCGGCTTCACAGCACCGCTTCGTCGTTTGCTGCAGCGTCGGCGGCAGCGCGCAATCTGCTGCTACGGGTGCTGAAGCCCGGGCGCGTTCCGGCACCCACTACAGGACACTACCCGGGCGAGTTCTGGGCGCTCAAGGAGATCACGCTCGACATCGAAGAGGGCGACGTAATCGGCATCGTGGGTCGAAACGGCGCTGGTAAGAGCACGCTGCTCAAGATCCTGTCACGCATCACTCCCCCCACTACGGGTCGGATCGAGATTCGTGGTCGTGTGGGATCTCTGCTGGAGATCGGAACGGGTTTCAACCCGGAACTGAGCGGACGCGAGAACGTCTACCTGAGCGCCGCGATACTGGGCATGAATGCCGCCGAGATCAACGCCGAATTCGACAAGATTGTCGAGTTTTCAGGCGTTGCGAGTTTCCTCGAGATGCCGGTCAAGCACTACTCGTCTGGGATGTATATGCGTCTTGCGTTCGCGGTGGCCGCTCATTTGCGCCACGAGATCCTACTGATCGATGAGGTCCTTGCTGTGGGCGATGCGGCATTCCAGCAGAAGTGCATCGGACGAATTAGCGACGAAGCCCATAGTGGGCGGACCGTCCTGTTTGTCAGCCACAATATGGCGGCCGTCCTATCTCTGTGCACAAAGGCTCTCCTCCTGCAGGAGGGGCGGAACACGAAGACCGGTACGCCCCACGAAGTGGTCAGCACGTATCTCGGGCAGCTGAGCGAACTTTGTCCAGAGCGTTCCTGGGAACGGCCTAACGACGCGCCGGGGAACCAGTTGTTTCGCGTCAAAGCCGTTCGCGCCGTAGACCCCGGGGGCAAAGCCCGCGCACGCTTCAGCAACGACGAGGAATGGTTCGTCGAGATTGATTACTGGAGTATCGTCCCGGGCAGCAAGCTAGGCACCACGCTCGCGGTCTACGACCGGATGGGTTCCTGCGTATTCGGCTCACTGAGTAACCTTGAACCGCGGTGGCACGGCAAACCTCGCGCCGCCGGGTTGTACCGAAGTCGGGTGCGAATCCCCGGTGACTTCATGAAGGAAGGCATCTACAAGATTGCCATCCTCCTCTGGGCCGAGGGGTACACCGATCAGTTCCGTGTCGACGAGGCAGTCGAGGTTGAGATCTTCGACTCCGGCAATCTGCGCGGTGATTACTTCGGGGGCTGGGAGGGCGCCGTGCATCCACGACTGGAGTGGCACTGCGAACAGCTGGATACGCTCGTCGCCAGAGCAGGTTAACAAGCAAGAACCCGGAGATTTCGATGCGTACACTTACCCCCGAAGAGGAGCTGCTCTACAACCAGGGCGAGCGGCTGCTGCCAGGCATCACCCATAGCCTCGAAGAGCTCGTCCGGCACCAGAGCTCCTACGAGTTCTTCAAGCGAGTCATCGAGGAAGACCTCCGCCACGAAGGGCGCTACGGCACCGGCGCCGTGACGATCGTCGATCTCGGGTTCGGTGTGGGTCACGGATGCAAGACCCTGTCAGCGATTCCGGGTTCGCAGGTCACGGGGGTCGACGTTGCCAACGAGTGCCGGGAATATGCCAGGACGAACTACTCCGCGCCGAACATCGTCCACGTCATCTCGGACATACCCCAGTTCATCGCCGAGATGCCTGCGTTTGACTACGTGGTCTCGCGCGGCGTGATCGAACACGTCCGCGACGGCATCAATGCAACCCTAAAGTCGCGATGGAATAAGCGCCTCATGTTCGACGTACCCTACGACGAACCACCGGATATCAACCAGCATCACGTCCTCTCGCGAATAACGGAGCGGGAGTTTGCGGCGTACCCCAACAAGGAGATCCTTTACGAAGAAGTCTCCGGCCGGATCTACGGTGGGCCGGTACAAGCACCGGCGCCGAACATGATCATGTGTGTCGCGGCTGCCCAGGGGATGCCGCCAGTGGCCGAACTGCTAGTACTCCCCATCCCCGCGTGGGAGCCACCAGCGGGGATGCGGGCCATGGCAAACACCATTGCCAAGCTGAACGCGCAGCTCGCCTCGGCACGCGCACCGGCTGCACCGCCTGCGCCCGCTCGCAGCCTGCTTGGCTCGATCGTGCGTCGTCTCGCAGGGTAAGGTATTCGCGAGAGCAGTGGGGTGGATACGCATCCTCACGGAGATAACTGACATGAACTCAAAGCTGATGCTCGTGACGGGAGGACTCGGCTTCATCGGCAAGCATTTCGTGAAAAGCTGTCTGGCCGCGGGTCACTTCGTCACCAACGTCGACGTCGTCAATTACGCCGCAGATCGCCTGGCGAACGAGGAGTTCAAGACGCACAGCAACTACCGGCATATCCCCCAGGACATCGCCAATCTCAGTCATCTGCCGGAGAGCGACTTCCTGGTCAATTTCGCGGCGGAGTCGCATGTCGACAACTCGATCGCCGACAGCCGGCAATTCTGCCAGTCAAACATCATCGGGGTTCAGCGCCTGCTCGAGCTCGTACGCGCGAAGAGTTCCCGCGAGGCGCCTCTCTTCGTCCATATCAGCACCGACGAGGTATACGGCGATATTGCCTCCGGGAGGCATACCACTACGGATCCGTTGCGCCCATCCAACCCCTACTCGGCGACCAAGGCAGCAGCCGACATGCTGATCATCGGCTGGGCTCGGACATACGGCATCCGATACAACATCGTCCGAATGACCAACAACTACGGTCCCTGCCAGTATCACGAGAAGCTCATTCCGAAGTCGGCGCTGCGGATGCGTCGGGGTCTGCCCGCGCTCATGCACGGCGACGGCAGCTATATGAGGTCATGGTTGCATGTGGAGGATTCCGTCGACGCGATCCTGACGATCATGGAGCGCGGCGAGCACAACACCATCTACAACGTGCACGGAGACATTGAGCTACCTAACGTCGAGGTCCTCAGGCGGCTCGCCCGCATCTTCGGGATCCCCGAGGACAAGGCTTTCATCGCCGTTCCGAACCGCGTCGGGCAGGACGTCCGCTACAGCCTCGACGATTCGCCCCTGCGGGCGCTGGGGTGGAAGCCAAAGCGCGATTTCGATGCTGAGTTGGCGAAGATTGCGCGCGAGGACGACTTCAAACGCTTTCTCTAGGAACAGGTGATGCGATGAAAGAGAACTCCCAGCCCTTCAAGAGCCCGCCGACCGACGGCCCGGTCCCGCTGCCGCCGGCATTCGAGGATGCGCGCGGCAAGATTCAGACGCTGGTGGACGGCGGGATCCAGAGCGTTCAGATCATCACGTCCAAGGCCAGCACGGTGCGCGCGAACCACTATCACAAGGCCGACTCGCACTACATGTACGTGGTGACGGGATCGATGAAGTACTACCACCGCCTCGTCGGCGACAAGGCCCCGCCCACGATGCTCGTGGTGCGCGCCGGCGAGATGGTATTCACGCCCCCCCAGGTCGAGCATGCGGTGGAGTTTCCAGAGGACACGGTCTTCCTCAACATCACGGGCAAGTCGCGCGAACAAAAAACCTACGAGGACGACCTGGTCCGGGTCGAGCTGCTGAAGCCCAAGGGCCATGCGGGCTGAAACCGCGCAGTTGCCGCACCACCACAAACGGCCGACTTGCCGACTCTGCGATTCGCGCGCGCTGGACTGCGTTCTCGAGCTGACTCCCACTCCGCCCGCCAACGCGCTCATTTCTCCAGCGGACCGGAACCGCGCGCAGGTGACGTATCCGCTCGACGTCTATCGTTGCCGCGATTGCGGGCATCTGCAGCTGCTCGACATCGTCGATCCCAAGGTGCTGTTCTCGCACTACGTATACGTGTCGAGCACTTCGCCGGTGATGGTCGACTATCTGCGGGACCAAGCCAGCGCGATCATCACGCGCCTGGGGTTGAAGCGCGGGGACCTGGTGGTCGAGATCGGCTCCAACGACGGCACGCTGCTCCGGTTCTTCAAGGCGGCCGGCATGCGTGTCCTGGGCGTGGATCCGGCGGCGAACATCGTCCCGGACCCGTCGGACGTCGAGACCATCACCGATTTTTTCGACGCGAAGCTCGGTGCGCGGATCCGTCAGCAGCATGGCCCGGCCGCGGCCGTTTGCGCATATAACGTATGCGCTCACATCGACGACTTGCAGGGCGTGATCACCGGCGTCAAGGCGCTGCTCGCTCCGGGCGGGCACTTCGTCTTCGAGGTCGGCTATCTGCTCGACGTTTACCGAAAGACCCTCTTTGACACGATCTACCACGAGCACGTGGATTTCCATCACGTCGGCCCGCTCCGCGGTTTTTTCGCGCGCAACGACCTGAAGCTGGTACACGCCGAGCGCTCCGACATCCAGGGCGGCGCCCTCGTCGGCTACGTCGGCCATGCGGAAGCGGCCGAGGACGAATCCGTCGCTACGCTCGTCGCCGAGGAGCGCGAGGCAGGATTCGACAAGGCGGACACCTTTCTACTCTTCGGCGAGAGGATCGCGCGGCGACGCGACGAGCTGACCGCTCTCCTCATCGGCCTGAAGGCCAAGGGGAAGAGCATCGCAGCCTACGGCGCACCCGCCAAGGCCACGACCCTGATGTATCACTTCGGAATCGACCGATCGCTTATCGAGTACGTTGTCGACGACAACCCGATCAAGCAGGGGCTCCTGACGCCTGGTTTGCACGTGCCCATCCTCGCAACCGAGGTCCTGTACGAGCGCAAGCCCGACTACGTGCTCCTGCTTGCGTGGAACTTCGCCGAGTCGATCGTCGCCCGGCACCGCAGCTATGCAGGACGCGCGAGCCGCTTCATCGTTCCGCTGCCGGATCTCGCGCTCGTCGGGGGAGCCGATTAGTGAGACTTGGGCTAGTGGGCGCCGGGCGCTGGGGGAAGCGTTACATCGCGACCATCTCGGCGATGGAGAACGTTCGACTGGTGCACCTTGCAAGCACCAACCCGGAGAGTGCAAGTCTGGTGCGACCGGACTGCAGGCTCTCCCGTGACTGGCATGAGCTGACCACGGACAAGACGCTGGATGGAATCATCCTTGCGACCCCGCCCGCCACGCACGCGGAGATGGCGCTGGAAGCCATTGCCAGAGGCATACCCGTCCTCGTCGAGAAGCCGATGACGTTGTCGGTGAATGACGCACACGCAGTCGTGGAGCAGGCGCGCCGCGCGGGGGTGCTGGTCATGGTTGACCATACCCACCTTTTCAGCTGCGCGTTTCGTACGCTCGAGGCTCGCGGCGCGTCGCTCGGAGATCTAAGCCGTACGCGGTCCAGCGGAGGAAACTGGGGACCGTTCCGGCGCGACACTCCAGTGCTGTGGGACTGGGGCCCCCACGACGTCGCCATGTGCCTCGCCCTGTTTGGTGCGACACCGCTCCGGGTGGAGGCAAGGCGGGCTTCCGTAGCGCAATCGGGCGAAGGCACTGGCGAGGCGATCGAGATCGAGCTCGGGTTTGGTGCTCGCAGAAGCGCGGAGATCCGCATCAGCAACATCGAAGACCGGAAGCGGCGCCATATCGAGGCAACCTATACCGGCGGCACACTGGTCTACGACGACCTGGCTGTGCACAAACTGACCTTCATGCGCAGCCCGTCCTCCGGGACCGAGGTTGTGCCGCTAGACACCTCGCTACCTCTCACCAACGTCGTAAGCGAGTTCTGTCGGCGCATCGAGTCTGGCGAATCGTCGAACCCCAGTCTCGACCTAGGATTGCAGGTGGTCGAGATCCTTGTAGCATGCGAGATGCAGCTCGTCGCGGCGAACGTCCGGCAAGCGGGTTGAGGGGACAGATCCGGTCATGCGTGTTTCCGTCATTACCCCGACCTACAACCGGGCCGACCTGCTGGCCGAGACGATCGAAAGCGTGCTCAACCAGGACTATCCCCACATCGAGTACCTGGTCCTGGACGACGGCTCGAACGACGACACTGCCGCCGTGCTCGCGCGCTATGGCGCCCGGATCCGAACGGAGTTTCACCCAAATATGGGTGAGACGCGCACGGTGAACAAGGGCTTCGAGATGGTGACCGGCGACATCGTCTGCGTGGTCAGCTCGGACGACCCGCTGCTGCCGGGGGCCGTGTCGGAGGTCGTGGCAGCGTTCCGCGATCGTCCGGACGCAGTCGCGGTCTATCCAGATTGGGTGAGCATCGACGAGAACGGGAAGGTGATCCACGAGGAACGGCTCGCGGATTATGGCATCGGGAATATGCTCTTAGAGCTGAACTGGGGCATTGGACCGGGCGCATTCTTCAGACGCGATGCCCTCCGTAGCATCGGCCCGAGGAACCCGCGCTATACCTATTGTGGGGACATGGAGTTCTGGTTGCGGATTGCGCAACACGGCCCTCTCGTGCATGTCCCCAAGTTCCTCGCGACCCATAGAGTGCACGAAGGCTCCGCCTCGGTGTCGGCGCGCGGCGCGAAGATGGCGCACGAGTGGTATCAGGTTTTTCGATCGACGCTGCAATTGACGACGCTCCCCGTCGAGGTGACTGCGGAACGATTCCGCATCCTCCGCGACGCCTGCGCTTATGCGTCGCGGCAATACAGTGGGCCGGACTTGCGACGTGCGGCGGGGTTTCGCGCGAAAGCCTACGGATTTGGAATTCTCCACGCGCTCTCCAGGCGCGGAATCTATTATGCGCTGACTCGACCGCGCCGCGCCGTCCTGGCCCCGATGTGGCAGTGGCTCTGCAGCAAGCGGTACGTTCAAAGGTTCGTTCGCCCCGCTGTCGGGCGCATCGTTCGCACGTTGTTCGCCTCAGGGGTCGCTGTTCTGCGCTTGGCGCTGCGCATCCCTTCCCGCAAGAACCATACGAATCAGCATTACACCGAGCGGTTCGCGTTCTGCACGCGGTTTCTCCCGCCGATGTGGTCCGGTCAAGCGGTGGTGATCGGACGCCTGCTGACCGGATTGCCACCGGAGTATTACTGCTTCGCCACGCAGCCGGTGTACGGCAATCGACACGAGAACGACTTCATCGGCGCACTTCCCGGCAAGTACTACGACCTGCCGCCGGAAAGACGCCTACCGATCGGCAGGGTTTCCGATCTCGTTCGCTACCTGAATCTGCTGTGGGGCATTCTGCAGCGCGGCACCGCCATGGCGCGCGCCCTCAAGGACGATCCGGTCGACACCCTGATCGCGTGCACAGGCGATCAGATCGACCCGCCTGCGGCATTCCTCGCCGCTCGGATCCTGCGCTGCCGGTACTTCATGTACTTCTTTGACGATTTCACCGAGCAATGGTGGGCCGATCCCGCAATACAGAAAGCGATCCGGCGAATCGAGCGGATACTGGCTCTGCGTGCCGATGGCCTCATCTCGCCCAACGAGTACATGCAGCAGGAACTGCTCAGACGCTATCGGAAGCCGTCGTCGGTGATACGCAACCCCACGCCCTGGATGCCGCCGCGGGCAGAGACGGCTCCGTTCCCGCACGACGAAGGCGAGATCAAGCTGGTGTTCACCGGCGCCATCTATCATCTCAACTACGACATCTTCCGCAGCATCATCTCTGCGATCGGTCTGCTCGAGCATGCGAACGTCCGGCTTCATCTTTACACGGCGCAGCCAGCGGAAGATCTGGTTCGTCAGGGCTTGGTCGGCCCACAGGTGGTCATTCATTCTCACCTCCCACCGGCCGAGGCGCTTGCAGTCCAAAGCAGCGCCGACATTCTGCTGATCCCATTTTCCTTCCAGCCGGCCGCAGAAGGCATCGTCCGGACTTCGGGGACGGCGAAGCTCGCGGACTATCTCATGACCGGTCGGTCGGTGGTTGCGATCTGCCACGAAAATTCATTCCTCGGGTGGTATCTGCGCAAATTCGATTGCGGAGTCGCCATCTCGAGCGAAGACCCGGCGGTGATCGCAGCCGCCCTGCAAACGATCATCGACGATCCGTCCCTGCGGGAACGGCTGCGCAGGAATGCTGTGGAGCGGGCGGGTGTTGACTTCGATCCGAGCCTCGCGCAAGAGGCGCTTCTTCATGATCTAGGCTTCAAGACGACCGTGTTCCGGCCCGGACAGGTCATGGACGGCGGTGCGCACGGCAAGGTCGCATCGGTCCGACCGGCATTGGCGCCCGGCCATCTCAAAATCGCGCAGGTCTCCGGCTATGACGTGCTTGGTGCACAGGTCAACGGCTACCTTCTCCACAGATTCCTGATCGAGCGCGGTCATGACTCCCACATGGTGGTGTCACGCAAGCTTTCGAACGATGACACCGTCCATCAGCTCGGTTCTCCGATGCTGAAACGCCTCAACAGATTCGCCGCGACGGTGCAGAACGCAGTGTCAACACATTGCGTGCTGCCTGTGCTCTCGGCCGGCATTACGGAACTGCCGTGGATCGCAAACGCGGACGTCGTCAATCTGCAGCTGATTCACAACGCGCAGTTCTTCAGCTTGCTGCAGTTACCCAGGCTCAGCCGGAGGCGCCGTGTCATCCTGTCAGTTCATGACATGTTCCTGTTCACTGGACACTGCATCTACTCGCTCGACTGCGAGCGCTGGCAGACCGGCTGCGGTTCTTGTCCCGATCTCGGGATCCCGTTTCGCATGCTCTCAGACACCACAGCCGCGAACTGGAGACTCAAGCGCTGGGCATTTGGCCGTTCCCATCTGGATCTAGTTGTGGGATCGCCGTGGCAGGCAGAACGGGTCAGGAACAGTCCGATATTGGGGCGGTTCCCGCTGCACTACATCCCCTACGGCGTCGACACGCGCGTGTACCGGGTCCGGGACAAGGCCGCGATCCGGGCAAAGTTGGGGCTTCCTCCTGATGCACACGTC
This sequence comes from Burkholderiales bacterium, assembly GCA_020848075.1. GTDB lineage: Bacteria > Pseudomonadota > Gammaproteobacteria > Burkholderiales > SG8-39 > JAABRB01. The sequence continues at coordinate 12,473 of JADLAV010000076.1, read as the reverse complement.
ATCGCTTTCCGCTCAGTACCGTTTCACAAGAACTTCAAGGGAACCGAGTACATCGAGGCCGCGCTGCATGAACGCACCCTGCACAACGAGACATGGCTTCTCACGTTCGAAGGGAAAGGCGGTCTGGACGCGCTGCGCGGCAAGTACAAGTTCATGGAGCTCGGCTGGATCGAGGACACCGACGCGATCGCCGAAGCGCTCAACGCAGCCGACCTGTTTCTCATGCCGTCGATCGCCGAGGCTTTCGGACTCATGGCGATCGAATCCATGGCGTGCGGGACGCCCGTGATCGTATTCGAGGGCACTGCGCTTCCGGAAACAATCGATGCGCCCCATTCCGGAATCGCGGTCCCCTACAAGGACAGCGCCGCGCTGGCGCGGGCGATCGATCAGGTGCTCGGCGACCCGGATCTGTACCAACGCCTGCGGGAAAATGGCCTTCGCCACGTTGCTGCCAAGCACAGCTTCGAGGCCTACGCGGAAGGTTATCTGCGCCTCTACGAACGCCTGACCGAGGAGACGCGCGCCGCGCGCACGAGCGCCAGGAGGGCCGCTCATGCCTGAGTGCCACTGGCGCCGGCAGGTCTTCGCGCACCACGAGGTCATCGGCTGGTGGCATCTGCCGAACCTGTACGCGCGGATTCCCCTCGGCGGGACGTTCCACAACGTCACGACCAACTCGGTCGGGATGCGCTCGCTGCGCGAGTACCCGCGGGCGAAGCCATCCGGCCGGAGGCGCGTCGTGTTCCTCGGCGACTCCTATACGGCGGGGGACGGGGTCAGCAATGCCCAGCGCTTCACCGACCTACTCGAGGCACGGCATCCGCACCTGGACGCCATGAACTTCGGCCTCAACGGCACGGGCACGGATCAGCAGGTCCTGATCTTCGAGACCATGGCTCGCCACTACGCCGCGGATGCGTACGTGTTCTGCATCTGCGTGGAGAACATCGCCCGCAATCTCTACACCTGCTTTCCGAGCTTCGACTTTCGCGAGCAGCAGGTGGTGTACCGCCCCAAGCCCTACTTCGAGCTCTCCGCGGACGGACTGGCGTTGCGCAACCAGCCGGTCACGCTCGAGAAACGAACCAAGGACGCGCTCGGCGACTGGCGTTACAGCTTTCCCTATCTGCCCGGTTCGGACGATCCGTATGCGATCTACGCGTATCCCGACCGCCCGCACTGGCAGACCATGAAGGCCATCCTCGACCGCTTCACCGGCGCAGTCAGGGGAAAGCCGGTGCTGATCGTCCCGATGCCCATGTACAACCACTACCTGGAGCAGCACCCGCCCACGTACTTGCCGCGTTTCAGGGAGCTCGAGGACAGGTCGGCCGGGGTCTTCACCGTCGATCTGCTGCCCGCCTTCACACGGCGGCCGCGGGCCGAGCGGGAAGCATTCCGGTTCAACGATGACCCCCATTACACCGCGGCGGCCCATGCGGTCGTGGCCGACGAGATCGAGCGCGCGATGCGGGAATGCTGCCCCGGCCTCCTCGACCAACCAGGCGAGCTGACCGGGATGTCGTTCGACCGCGTCCCGCTTCCGACCTCCTGACTTGAGCCGCGGGAACGACGAATCATGCCGGTCACCCTAGGCATCTCCTGCTTCTATCACGACGCCGCCGCCGCGATCGTGCGCGACGGGGAGATCGTCGCCGCCGCCCAGGAGGAGCGGTTCTCGCGCCGGAAGGGAGATGCGTCGTTCCCGGTCAGCGCCGCGAGCTTCTGCCTGGAGCAGGCGCGCCTGACGGTCGACCGGCTCGACTCGGTGGTGTTCTACGACAAACCGGGTCTGACCTTCGACCGACTAGCGGAGTCCTTCCTGTCGGTCGCCCCGGGCGGACTGAAGCTGTGGCTGCAGGCGATGCCTCGCTGGCTGGGCGAGAAGTTCCACGCGCGCGACATCATCCGCCGCGCGCTGCACGAGAGCGGACTGGCCTACGACGGCCCCATTCTCTTCACGCCGCATCACCTCGCCCATGCCGCCGCGGCCTTCTTCCCGTCGCCTTTCGAGCGCGCTGCGATCCTGACCATCGACGGCGTCGGCGAGTGGGCCACCGCCTCGTTCGGGACGGGCGCGGGATCGCGGCTCGAGGTCACCCGCGAGATGCGCTTTCCGGACTCGCTCGGCCTGCTGTACTCGGCGTTCACCTACTTCTGCGGGTTCAAGGTCAACTCCGGCGAGTACAAGCTCATGGGCCTCGCCCCGTACGGGACGCCGCGGTACGCAGACCTGATCAAGGAAAGGGTCGCGGGCATCGCCGACGACGGCACGGTGCGCCTGAACCCGGAGTACTTCGGCTTCCTCGACCGGCTCGAGATGACCTCCGAACGGTTCGACCAGCTGTTCGGCGGCCCTAGGAGGCAACCGGAGTCTCGCATCACGCGGCGCGAGATGGACCTTGCGGCGTCGATCCAGGCCTTCACCGAGGAGGCGATGCTGAAGATGGGCCGCCACGTGCACCGCGAGACCGGCGAGGAGAACCTCTGCATGGCCGGCGGCGTCGCACTCAACTGCGTCGCCAATGGCCGGCTGCTGCGCGAAGGCCCGTTCCGCAACATCTGGATCCAGCCTGCCGCGGGCGATGCCGGCTCGGCGCTCGGCGCCGCCCTGGCGGTGCAGTTCGGCCATCACGAAGTGCGCCGTCCGGCATCGCGGGCTCTCGACCGGCAGCACGGGTCGTACCTCGGCCCGGCCTTCTCGGAGAGCGAGATCGAGGCGTATCTCGTCGCGAACGGCGCCGTGTTTCGCCGCCTCGCGCCGGAGCAGCGCGCGGAGCAGGTCGCCGACGCGCTGGCGCAAGGAAAGGTCGTTGGCTTCTTCGCCGGGAGAATGGAATTCGGGCCGCGCTCCCTCGGTGCGCGCTCGATCCTTGGCGATCCGCGCCGCGAGGATACGCAGCGCGTCATGAACCTGCGCATCAAATTCCGTGAATCGTTCCGCCCATTCGCGCCGGCGGTGCTCGCCGAGGACGTCGGGGACTATTTCCAGCTCGACTCGGCGAGCCCGTACATGCTTCTGGTCGCCCCGGTGCGCCCCGAGCGCTGCCGGCCACGCGCATCGGAGATCGCCGCGGACGACGATCTGCTGACGGCAGTAAACCAGGTGCGCAGCGACATCCCGGCCGTGACGCACTGGGACTATTCGGCCCGCGTCCAGACGGTGCATCCGGAGACCAACCCGCTGTTTCACGACGTCCTCTCGCGGTTCAAGAAGAAGACCGGGATCGGCGTCGTGGTGAACACCTCGTTCAACGTGCGCGGCGAACCGATCGTCTGCACACCCGGAGACGCCTACCGCTGTTTCATGCGTACCGACATGGACTGCCTTTATATGGAAGGCCTCTGGCTCGAGAAAGCGGAGCAGCCAGCACTCGAGGACGACGGCCGCTGGCGCGAAGAATTCGTGCTCGATTGAGCCCTGGACAAGGAGAGCCGTATCAATGATGGTCAAGGACTACCTCAGGCGATTCCCGCTCGCGCTCCGGCTGCGCGGCCACGCGCGCGGCGTAGCGGCGCGGCTGGATGGGACGCTACCCCGGGTCAAGCGGTGGCTGCTCACGACAGGGCTCGTAGCCGCATACTTCCTGGTCGTCACGCCCATCGCCTTCGTCCGACGCCTGCTGGTCGGGAGGAGCCTCGCGCATCCGGCCGCCGACGCGAAGCGCGGCTGGCAGCTGATCCGCCAATCCTCTGCAGACAAGCAGATATACCTGAGCGATTATTGAGTCGCCCATGAACACCCCCTTCCACCGGCCCACGTTCGCGCCGCTTGCGCTGGGTTTTCGGGCGTTCCGCGCGGGACGAATCGTGACCGGGCTGCTTTACCTCTTGCTGCTGCCGCTGTCGGCTATTGCCGAGCCGCCCGAGGAGAAGCAGCTCCGCTCGGATCTCTACATCCTCTTCTAGCGATGCGCCCCGCCGCGGCATCCGACCTCCCGCTGGTGTCAATCGTCGTGCCCGCTTATAACCAGGGGGCCTACCTTCTCGAGGCCGTGGAAAGCGCCCTGTTACAGGACTACCCGAGGGTCGAGCTGATCGTACTCGACGACGGCTCGACCGACGCCACCCGCGAGGTGCTGCAACGCTTCGCGGGCCGCTTCCGCTTCGAGAGCCATCCAAACATCGGCCAAGCCGCCACCCTCAACAAGGGCTGGCGCATGGCGAAAGGAAGCATCCTTTCGTACCTCGCCGCGGATGACAAGCTCGTACGCACCGCGGTGAGCACGTCCGTCAGCGCCCTTCTGGAGCACCCAGACGTCGTGATGACCTACGGCGACTTCGATCTCATCGATCCGCAGTCGCGCTTCATCCGGCGCGTCCGGACTCCCGCTCACGACTACCGGCGGCTCGCGGTCGATCTAGTCTGCGCACCCGGACCAGGGGTTTTCTTTCGGCGAACGGCGTTCGAGGCGGCGGGGCCGTGGAACGAGAAACTGTGTCAGATCCCGGACTTCGAATATTGGCTTCGGCTCGGGCTGCAAGGTCCCTTCCACCATATCCCCGAAGTCCTCGCTTCATATCGGGTGCACGACGATTCGCCCTCGTTCGCGCCCGTAAGCGCAGCGCGCGCAGAAGAGCCGGTAACGGCGATCTCGGCGTTCTTTGCTTCGGCTAAATTGCCGGAGACGATCGCGATCAGACGCAATCACGCGATCAGCAATGCCCACGTACTGAGCGCACGCCTGCATCTGCGAGCGGCTCGCTTCGGTGTGGGAATCGGCCATCTTTACGACGCGTTTCGGATCTGGCCCGCGAATCTTCTTCGCTGGCGCACGATTCGGCTGCTCCTGAATACCGCAGTCAACCGAGTGGGTCACAAGCTGTTCTGGCGGCTGAATCGCCTGCGCGTTGCCGCGGACCGGTGGTAGATCTCGGCCCATGCCCGTGTTTTCAGTGCTTTCGCCGGTTTACAATGTCGCCGCCTACGTTCGGCGCTGTTACGACTCGCTCACCGCCCAGACGTTTGGCGACTGGGAGTGGGTCGTCGTCGACGACGGCTCGACCGACGGAAGCGCCGATACCGTACGCGCGTTGCGTGATGCCCGCATCCGACTCGTCTCCTATCAGCCAAACCGCGGCCGGGGCTACGCCAGATGCCAGAGCCTGGCGGCGGCAACCGGCGAGTGGATGGTCGTGTGGGATGCCGACGACTTCTACTTTCCGGACCGGCTCGAGAACATGAATCGCGCGCGACTCGATGGCTATGACTTCTTCTGCTCCTATTCGGTGGTCGTCGACAACGATCTGCGCATCAAGGGCGTGCGCGGATTTCATCCAGCGCGCCATGGCCTGCCTCGGCATTTCGTGCATCACACGCTCGGCTGCCGGATCGACATCGCGCGCGCGATCGGGTACGACCCGTCGCTTCGTACCGGCGAGGACGCTACGATCACGTGGGCAATCGGCGCCGCCCACCGCGGCCTGTTTTTCGACGACGCTCTGGCCGTCTACCGGGAGGACAGGGAAGTGAACGTGGAAAAGGGCCTGGCCACGAACGCTGCGCAGATCGTGCAGATCGCCGACGTCCGTCGTCGCAGATTGCTGCGGCTGCCGCTGCTCGACCACCTCGGTCTGGCGCTTCGACTTCGGGTGAAGCGCCTCGTCCTGCAGTTGATGAAGCGCGCACCTGCGCTGTACGGGCTGACCGTTCCATTGCGGTCGTACGGGCAGACTGCGGCGGGGTACACCCTGCCGCGCTGGCGTGTGGATTGTCTGGAATCCATGCGCATCGCCGACACCGTGCGCAGCGCGGCGGGGAGCCCCTGATGCGCATTTTGGTCCTCGGCGGGGACGGCATGCTCGGCCACCAGTTGCTCAAGCAGTGGCGGGGGACGCACGCCGTACGGGTCACGCTGCGGCGTGATCTCGCGGATTACGCGGCGTTCGGTCTCTTCGACCGGGCCGCAGCCTACGACGGGATCGACGTCCGCTCGGCCGAGGCGCTCATCGGCGTGTTCGGCGATTTTCGGCCGGAAGTGGTCGTCAACGCGATCGGAATCGTGAAGCAACGCAGCGACGCGAAGGAGGCAATTCCCAGCATCGAGATCAACGCGCTCCTGCCGCACCGGCTGTCGCACCTGTGCGGCGTTTTGGGTGCCCGGCTCATTCACATCAGCACGGACTGCGTATTCTCTGGCCGAACTGGCGGCTACACGGAGGAGAGCCCTTCGGATGCAGAGGACCTCTATGGACGGACCAAGTACCTCGGCGAGATCCACGGACCCGGGTGTCTGACGTTGCGCACCTCGATCATCGGTCCGGAGCTTTCGCGCAAGACGGGCCTGCTCGAGTGGTTCCTCGCGCAGCGGGGCTCGATCCGCGGCTTCACCAACGCGATTTTCAGTGGGTTGACGACCCGCGAACTGGCGCGCGTCATGCGTATGCTCGTGGAGGGATTTCCTGACGCTTCGGGCCTTTATCAGGTCTCGACGGAACCGATCAGCAAGTACGACCTGCTACGCCTGATCGGTGACCGTCTCGGTCACCCGGTCGAGATCGTTGCCGATCCGACCTTCCGCTGCGATCGGAGTCTGAACTCCGACCGCTTCCGGGCGGCGTTCGCTTATTCACCGCCGAGTTGGCCCGAGCTCGTCGACGACCTCGTGAGTGATCTTGGGAGATAGGACGATGATCTTTGAAGGCAAGCGGATCCTTGTGACCGGCGGAACGGGATCGATGGGCAAGACGTTCGTGCACCGCGTGCTCTCCGGCGAGCAGGGCACTCCGAGCAAGGTGATCGTCTTCTCGCGGGACGAGGGGAAGCAGCACGACATGCGCGCGTGGTACCTGCACCGCGCGGCGATGACCGACGAAGTGATCTTCCGCAACTTCATGAGCGTGCTCGAGTTCCGTATCGGCGACGTGCGCGACTACGACAACGTCTGTACCGCCGTGCGGGACGCAGACATCGTGGTGAACGCCGCGGCCCTCAAGCAGGTCCCGACTTGCGAATACTTTCCCGAGCAGGCCGTGCTCACCAACTGCATCGGCGCGCACAACATCACGCGCGCAATCCAGCAGCACGGGTATCCGGTGGAGTCCGTCATTGCGATCAGCACCGACAAGGCGTGCAAGCCCGTGAACGTGATGGGCATGACAAAGTCCATCCAGGAGCGGATCTTCATCGCCGCAAATGTTCTTTCCCCGCAGACACGTTTCATCTGCGTGCGCTACGGGAACGTGCTCGCCTCCCGCGGCTCGGTGATCCCGCTCTTCCTGGATCAAATCAAACACGGCGGCCCGGTCACCATCACCGTCCCCGAAATGACGCGCTTCCTTCTCAGTCTGAACCAGGCGGTCGACACGGTCTTCGCCGCACTGGCCGGGGCGCGGCGCGGCGAGACCTACGTTCCCAACGCGCCGTCGGCGACGATCATGAACGTCGCCCGCGCCCTGATCGGCCAGCGGCCCATCGAGACACGGGTCATCGGCATCCGCCCGGGCGAGAAGCTGCACGAGATCATGGTGTCCGAGGAGGAGGCAAACCATGCGGTCCGGCGCGGCAACTACTACGCGATCCTCCCCATGCTTCCCGAGCTCCGGGACGAGGCCCCCAACGAACCGAACGCGCTAGCGAAGGAGTTCAGCTCGGCGGACAACGTCCTCGACGCCGCCGGCACCGTCGATCTCCTGCACCGCAATCAACTGTTGCCGGAAGACGTAACCGTCTCCTCCGCGGAGGAGCTTCTCCGGTAGGCGCGGGGAGACGAGCCATGAAGGTTATGACGATCGTCGGCACGCGTCCCGAGATCATCAAGCTCTCGCGCGTGATCGCCGAGCTCGACCGCCGGGTCGAGCACGTACTCGTTCACACGGGCCAAAACTACGATTACGAGCTGAACGAGGTGTTCTTCGAGCAGCTCGAGCTTCGCAGGCCGGACCGGTTCCTCGGAGCCGCGGCCGAGACTGCCGCCGCAACCATTGGCGCCGTGATCACCCGAGCAGACGAGGCGCTCGCTGCCGAGCAGCCGGACGCCCTACTCCTGCTTGGAGACACGAACTCCTGCCTGGCTGCGATCGCCGCGAAGCGCCGCAAGATCCCGATCTTCCACATGGAGGCGGGCAACCGCTGCTTCGACCAGCGCGTCCCGGAGGAGATCAACCGCAAGATTGTCGATCACATCAGCGACATCAATCTCACCTACACCGAGCATGCGCGGCGGTACCTGCTTCTCGAAGGAACTCGGCCGGAAACCGTGATCAAGACCGGGTCTCCGATGAAGGAAGTACTCGAGCACCATCGTTCCGGCATCGAACGCTCGGCAGTGCTCGGCGAGCTTGGGCTCGTGCCGGAGCAGTTCCTGCTCGTCAGCGCTCACCGGGAGGAGAACGTCGACAGCCCGGCGAACTTCTCGGACCTGCTTGCAACCCTGAACGCTCTCGCGCGCGAGCATGCGGTGCCGGTCATCGTCTCGACGCATCCTCGCACTCGCAAGCGACTCGACGAACGGCAACCCGATGTCGCCGGCGCGGTCCGGTTCCTCAAGCCGCTCGGCTTCCTTGACTACGTCAAGCTAGAGACACATGCGCGATGCGTGATCTCTGACAGCGGCACGATCACCGAGGAGTCTTCGCTCCTCGGGTTTCCGGCGGTGACGATCCGCCAGGCGCATGAGCGGCCCGAGGGCATGGATGAGGGCACGCTCATTATGTGCGGTCTCAAGCCCGAGCGAGTCCTCGAAGCCGTGCGCGTCGTCCTCGACCAGCGTACGGCCGGCGCACCCTTCCGTACCGTCTCCGACTACGACACGGAAAACGTCTCGGCCAAGGTGGCCCGCATCATCCTGAGCTACACCGACTACGTGAACCGTACGGTGTGGTTCAAGTAGGCCAGGGGAAGGCCATGCGCCGAAGCTTCGGGCGCGCGGTGGCGGCGCTCCTGCGCGATACGCGGCTGCTGGGCGTAGCGGATGCGGCGCTGTTCTTGCGCAGCATACTCAAGATGCAAGATCGCCACCCAGAGCCTTTTCCTGGAACGCAGGACGTCTGGGTGGCGAGAAAGTGATTCGCAAGGCGTCACCGACTGACCAACCAGAGCGAGCCCGGATCGCAGTTGCCGGCCTTCTCCCGGAACACTGGGAAACTCGAGGCGAGCCGCTGGGGATGATTCCGCGATAGAAAGTTCAGCGCGCCGATCACGCTGAACCGGAGATTGCAGGACAAGAAGGCCTCGACCAGGTACTGCTCGTTCCAGAGCCGAACTTCGTCAACGACCCAGCCCGCCGGGTAGTCTCTTGGGGTGAAGATATCGTGAATGTGGACCAGTACGCCGGGCTGGAGGATCGGGAGGAGCTCCAGCACTTCGCGCAGAACGTCGCCCTGCGGGCGGATCACGTGCGACGAATCGATGAAGAGGATGTCGTTCGCTTTTAGGTCCCTCACTACCGCCGCATCGACCTCCTCGACCCGCTGTCGGAGCACTTCGACCCCCGAAAGCCCTTCGACCCCCGACAGCCCTTCGAGCCATGACATCTCAAAGGGGTCGATGCAACGGATCCGGCATCGATAGCCGGGGTCGTCGATGGTGTTTGCGGCAACGGCGTTCAGCATCATCAGCGTCGAGAAGCCGCTCCCCACCTCGACGACCTGCTTCGGCTTGAAAAGTCGGACGATCGCGTACAAGAACTCCGAGTCGCCCGGCGGGAAATTCGCGTTGTCGTAGTAGAACTGCGCGGGCGCTGCCGATCGGCGGGGGAACCGATCGAGCTCGTCCGTATACTGGAAGCGCTCGAGCAGCGCAAGCTGCTCGGGTACGTTCAGGTCGAGGCCGGGCAGAGGGCGTTCGGCCGATAGGTCGGACCGCAGGTGGCGCGGATCGAAGGCCGGCTCATAGTAGTGGTCCCGAATCGGGAATACCCCGATCCGATTGAACAGCGCCCGGCTCGCTTTCATCCGATACACACCGACTCGCCTGATAAGCTTGAGCCAAAGAGCCGCCACCAGCGTGAGCGGCAGGAACACGACGTCCACTGCTGGAATCACGAAGTTGACAACGAACATCTTGATCGAGCCGTTCCTCAACAGTCGGGTCAGCATGTTCGGGATAGCGCACTCAAGGCGAGGGATGCGACATGTCGAAATTGCGCGGGCTACTGCTCCACGCGGAAGGCAAGCGGATTATAGTCGCTGCGGTTCGACGCTCTGATCGCAGGGGTTTGATGGCCGTGATGGGCGAAACCGACCGCGCGCGACCCGATGAGAAGGGGTCTGTGGGGAGGATGATTACCGTTTCTGTGGTGAGGCATCGGAATGGCGCTCTGCTGTGTGAACTGCTCGCGGACCTGAATGGGTGCTGTGCGGAGAGCATCGAGGTAATTCTCACGCTGAACGTGCCGGAGACGATGCACGTCGAGATGTCAGAGTTTGCGTTTCCGTTGAAGATCGTTCGGAACACGGCACCGCGAGGGTTCGGAGCCAACCACAATGCTGCCTTCCGGATGACACAGGGCGAATATTTCTGTGTGGTCAACCCGGCATACGCGTCAAGGACAACCCCTTCCCAACGCTCATTGAGACGTTCCACGACCCTCGCGTCGCCGCGGCCGCACCGGTCGTGCGTGACCCGACCGGACAGGTCGAGGACAGCGCGCGCCGATTCCCGACTCCGGCGACCTTGCTTCGCAAGCTTGCGAGCGGGCAGCCGGCGCTCGATTACCAGCTGAGCGCGCCAGTCATCTTCCCCGACTGGGTGGCAGGCATGTTCATGATCTTCCGGCGCGACGCGTTCGCGGCGCTTGGCGGGTTCGACGAACGCTACTTCCTCTACTACGAGGACGTCGACGTTTGCGCACGAGCGCGCAGCCACGACATGGAGATCGCTCTCGTTACCAATGTATCCGTGGTTCATCATGCGAGACGGGCGAGCCGCGGAGATCTGCGACATGCCTTATGGCATGTGCGGAGCGCGCTCCGCTACTTCGCTCTCGGTGGGACGCCGTGGCGCGGGCGGCAGCGTCCGCCACCCGAGTGATCGGACCGGTCAAGCATCCGCGCAATGACAATTTCGACTTGCTCCGGTTTGCATTTGCCTTCACCGTCTGCCTGGTGCATGCGCACGTGCTGTCTGGCCGACCGGCGCCCGCCCGCTCCCTCGCTGGCCGTCCTTAGTCCGGAGTTTCCCCCAGAGAGGTGGTCTTGAGTGGTTCGATTGCTGAGGCGTTTCAAGGGGATAGCGCTTGAGCGGAGGGTGTGAGATGTAGTCATGGATTAGGCTTGCATACGTGGGAGATTGGTGTAATACGCACCCATGCATATCGATGCCGTGCCCAACCGCGAGGCGCGCCCCACGTATCTGCTGAGAGAGTCGTTTCGCGAGGGCAAGCGCGTACGTAAACGTACGCTCGCCAATCTGTCAGCTCTGTCCGACGAGCAGATCGAAGCGATCCGCTGCGTGCTGCGCGGGGAGTCGCTGTGCGCCCCGGCGAGCCTCTTCGAGGTCATCGGCTCGCGCCCTCACGGCCATGTGCAGGCGGTGGCTGTAGCCATGCAACGGCTGCAGATCGAGCCGCTGCTGGCAGCCCGAGCCTCGCGCGAGCGCGACCTGGCCTGCGCGATGATCGCCGCACGCGTTGTCGCACCGCACACCAAGCTTGCGACCACGCGCTGGTGGCACACGACGACCCTTGCCGAGGAGTTCGGCGTGGTCGAGGCGAACGAGGACGATCTGTACGCGGCGATGGGCTGGCTGCTCGCGCATCAGGGCACGATCCAGAAGAAACTTGCGGCGCGCCACCTGGCCGATGGCGGCCTGGTGCTCTACGACCTGAGCTCGAGCTACTTCGAGGGTACGCACTGTCCGCTGGCCACGCTTGGCTACAACCGGGATGGCCGCAAGGGGCTGCTGCAGGTCAACTACGGCCTGATGACCGATCGGCGCGGCTGCCCGGTGGCCGTCTCGGTGCACGAGGGCAACGTCGCTGACAGCCTGACCCTGCTGCCCGAGGTGCAGCGCCTGCGTAGCCGCTTTGGCATCGAGCATTTGGTGATGGTCGGGGATCGCGGCATGATCTCGAACAAGGCGATCGAGGAGCTACGCAGCCTCGAGGGCGTGGGCTGGATCACCGCGCTCAAGTCGGTATCGATCCGCGCCTTGGTCGAGCAGGGCCAGTTGCAGCTGGGCCTGTTCGATGAGCGTGATCTGTTCGAGCTCGCATCGCCGCAGTACCCCGGCGAGCGCCTGGTGGCCTGCCGCAATCCCGAGCTTGCCGCCCTGCGCACGCATAAGCGCGAAGCGCTGCTGGGCGCAACCGAGCAGAGCCTGCATAAGATCCAGGCACGGGTGGCCACGGGCAAACTCGCCGGCGCCGATGCGATCGCACTGCGCGTGGGGCGCGTGATCAAGCAGTACAAGGTAGCCAAACACTTCGAACTCGCGATCACCGACCAGAGCTTCACGTTCGCGCGCAGGCACGAGGCGATCGCCGCTGAGGCCGCCTTGGACGGCATCTACGTCATCCGCACCTCGATCG
>JADLAV010000075.1 GCA_020848075.1 Burkholderiales bacterium | reverse complement strand
GCCCTCCTACGGGTCCCGGTTTGCGGCGGCCAGTCAACACACGACTGGCCGCCACAAACCACCCGCAACGGACGGCGCGGCCAAAGGCGCCGGGCGGGCACAGCCGCTGGCGCTGGAACGGCGGTAGCGTACGGAGGGTGTTGAGACCCTCGCGAAGCTTGGCGTGTCAGCGCAGGGCGAGCCGGTGCGCGGCGGGTGATTTGTGCCGCAGTCCACGCGAAGCGGATGGCGCTCGGCGGGCAGTCGTGTGTTGACTACCCGCCGAGCGCCGGGACCCGCTCGCGGACGCGCTTTGCGGCACCATGAGCCCGCCGTGCACCGGCTTGCTCTGCGCTCCGTGTGAATACGCATGCACCACCCCGCCGGCCGCGCCGGCACCCCTCCTCGGAGAGTAGGGGAAAGAGACACCACCCCGCCCGGCCAATGACGCCGGGTCACGTGTTCTGGATGACGATGTTCGGAAACTTCGCCGTCATGTCCTTCTGCAGCTCGCCCACCTTCACCGCGACCCGCCGCGCGATCCGCCGGTAGATCTCCGCGATGCGGCCGTCCGGATCGGCCACCACCGTGGGCTTACCCGAATCTGCCTGCTCGCGGATGTGGATGTCGAGCGGCAGCGCGCCAAGGAACTCGGTGTCGTAGTCCTTGCACATCTTCTCCGCGCCGCCGGCGCCGAAGATCGGCTCCTCGTGACCGCAGTTCGAGCAGATGTGAATCGACATGTTCTCGACCACGCCGAGGATCGGAATGTCGACCTTCTCGAACATCTTCAGACCCTTGCGCGCGTCGATCAGCGCGATGTCCTGGGGCGTGGTGACGATCACCGCGCCGGTCACCGGCACCTTCTGCGCGAGCGTGAGCTGGATGTCGCCGGTGCCGGGCGGCAGGTCGACCACGAGATAATCGAGATCGCGCCAGCGCGTGTCCTTCAGCAACTGCTCCAGCGCCTGCGTCACCATCGGCCCGCGCCACACCATCGGCGTGTCGACGTCGATCAGGAAGCCGATCGAGATCGCCTGGATGCCGTGACCCATCATGGGCTCGAGGCTCTTGCCGTCGCGCGACTCGGGGCGCCCGGTGATGCCGAGCATCGTCGGCTGCGACGGCCCGTAGATGTCCGCATCCAGCATGCCGACCGCCGCGCCCTCGGCCGCGAGCGCCAGCGCGAGATTCACGGCCGTCGTCGACTTGCCGACCCCGCCCTTCGCCGAGGCGACCGCGATGATGTTCTTCACGCCGGGCACGAGCTTCACGCCGCGCTGCACCGCGTGCGAGATGATCTTCGAGCGCACGTCGACGCTCACTTTGCCGATGCCGGGAAGCGATCGGAGCCTGGCGCCGACGAGCTGCCTGATCGGTTCGACCTGGCTCTTGCCCGGGTAGCCGAGCTCGATGCCGAGCGACACGTCGGCGCCGCTCACCTTGATGTTCTTCACCGAGCGCGTGGCGACGAAGTCCTTGCCCGTGTTCGGGTCGACCACGTCCTTGAGCGCGCTCTGCACGTCCTGTTCGGAGATTGCCATGGTGGATTTGCCTGAGAGGCCGGCGGCGCCGGAATTGGCGCCGCGCGGATTGCATGGACCCTAGTGTAGCAAACCGGCCTGCAACGCTAAACCACGCTAAAATCACGGGTTTACAGCTGTCAACGTCGCCCCAATGCCGCGCCGCATCCTCGTCACCTCCGCCCTGCCCTACGCCAACGGCGCCATCCATCTCGGCCACCTCGTCGAGTACATCCAGACCGACATTTGGGTGCGCTTCCAGAAGATGCGCGGCCACGAGGCCTATTACGTCTGCGCCGACGACACGCACGGCACGCCGATCATGCTGCGCGCCGAGCAGGAGGGCATCACGCCGCAGCAGCTGATCGCACGCGTGCTCGAGGAGCACCAGCGCGATTTCGCGGGCTTCCACGTCGGCTTCGACAACTACTACTCGACCGACTCGCCCGAGAACCGGGCGTTCTGCGAGGACATCTACGCCGGGCTGGAGCGCGAGGGCCTCATCGCGCGGCGCCCGGTCGAGCAGTTCTACGACCCGGTGAAGGAGATGTTCCTCCCCGACCGGTACATCAAGGGCAAGTGCCCGAAGTGCGGCGCCGCCGACCAGTACGGCGATGCGTGCGAAGTGTGCGGCAGCGCCTACTCGCCGACCGATCTCGTCGATCCCTATTCGGTCGTGTCGGGCGCGAAGCCCGTGCGCCGCTCCTCGGAGCACTACTTCTTCCGGCTCTCCGATTCGCGCTGCCAGCGCTTCCTCAAGGAGTGGACGCGCTCGGGCGCGCTGCAGCCCGAGGCGGCGAACAAGCTGGACGAGTGGCTCGCCGCGGGCCTGCAGGACTGGGACATCTCGCGGGATCCACCCTACTTCGGATTCGCGATCCCGGGCACCGGCGGCAAGAAGTTCTTCTACGTGTGGCTCGACGCGCCAGTCGGCTACTTCGCGAGCTTCCGCAACCTTTGCGACAAGCGCACCGCGGCCGGTGCGCCGCTCGACCCGGATGCCTTCCTGCGGCCCGGCGGCGGAACCGAGATGGTCCACTTCATCGGCAAGGACATCCTCTACTTCCACGCCCTCTTCTGGCCGGCGATGCTGCAGTTCTCCGGCTATCGCACGCCATCGAGCGTCAACGCCCACGGCTTCCTCACCGTGAACGGCGAGAAGATGTCGAAGTCGCGCGGCACGTTCATCACGGCGGAGAGCTATCTCGCACTCGGGCTCAATCCCGAATGGCTGCGCTACTACTACGCGGCGAAGCTGAACGCCACGATGGAGGACATCGACCTCAGCCTCGACGACTTCGTCGCCCGCGTGAATTCCGACCTGGTCGGGAAGTACGTAAACATCGCGAGCCGCGCCGCCGGGTTCATCCGCCAGCACTTCGACGGACGGCTCGAGCCGGTCGCCGATCGCGAGCGCTTCGCGGCCGAGTTTCCGGGCATCCTGTCGGGCGGCGGAGCATCCGCCGAGCTCTTCGAACGCCGCGAATACGGAAAGGCCCTGCGGCTCGCGATGCTGGGCGCCGAGGCGGTGAACCAGTTCTTCGACCAGCACCAGCCGTGGGCGCTCGCCAAGGACCCGACGAAGCACGCCGAGCTGCACCACGTGTGCACGAGCGCGCTGAACGCGTTCCGGCTGCTGACGATCTCGCTGAAGCCCGTGCTGCCGAAGCTCGCGGCCGAGGTTGAGGATTTCCTCGCCGTTCCGCCGCTCACCTGGGCGGACGCCGGCACCCTGCTTCCGGCCGGCCACCGCGTGCGGCCATATCGCCACCTGATGGCACGCCTCGAACGCAAGCAGATCGACGCGCTCGTGGATGCGAACCGCGAATCGATGGCCGCGCCGCCGTCGCAGCAGCGTCACGCCGAGCACCAAGTGCACACGGCCGCAAAGACCGTCGCCGAAGTGGCCGCCAAAGCGACACCGGCGTCGGCACCGAAAGCGCCGCCCAGCGCAGCGATCTCGATCGACGACTTCGCCAAGCTGGATCTGCGCGTCGCGAAAATCGTGAAGGCCGAGCACGTCGAGGGTGCCGACAAGCTCGTCAAGCTGACCCTCGACATCGGCACGGAGACGCGCACCGTGTTCGCCGGCATCAAGAGCGCCTACGATCCCGCGCAGCTCGAGGGCCGGCTCACGGTGATGGTGGCGAACCTCGCGCCCCGCAAGATGCGCTTCGGCACCTCCGAGGGCATGATCCTCGCCGCATCGGGTGAGGGGCCCGGCGTGTTCCTGATCGGTCCGGACGCCGGCGCCGTGCCCGGAATGAAGGTCAAGTAGGGCTTCGCAGCGCCGGGCGCCGGCGCGGGAGCGCATCCGCCCAGCGCGAGGCGGCCGCCGTCATCACGGCTTCAGATAGGCGTAGCCCTCGCGAACCTGCAGACGCGCGATCTCGGCGACGCCCGATCGAACGAAGCCCGCCTGCTTGACGAACCGATCCTTCGCCAAGTTGCGCTCGCGCAGGGTGATCTCACACACCAGGAATTTCACGTCCTGCAGCTCGAGGTCCTCGATGTCCGTGAGATATGGATTGCCTCGCGGGGTCTGCGCGCCGTTCATCAGGAAATCCACGCCGGCGGCATGGGCGACCACGACGATCTTCGCCTTCGGATCTGCCTCGAGATGATTGCGTATGAATTGCATCGCCCGCGCGGGCTGCTCGCCCGCCTCGCTGATGTGGTACACGACCCGGTCGGCACGCGCTGGTTCTTGCGCAGGCGCGGCGCCGCACCAGGCAAGCAGCGCCCCTCCCAGCAGGGCAAGAAGTGAAATCGGCAACCGAGTCATAGGAGAACTCTCCTCCTCCACAGTGCGCTCGGGTCCGGCCCGGCCATGTCGGTGAGCTAGGATTGCACAACTGCGAATGCCCCAGCCATGGCGAAACATCTCAGGATTACCGGACTCGTGCAAGGGGTCGGCTTTCGCGACGCGATGTGTCGCGAGGCGGATCGGCTCGGGGTCACGGGGTGGGTGCGCAACTGCCGCGACGGCGCAGTGGAAGCGATCGTGGACGGTGAGCCGCACGCGATCGACACGATCGTCGCATGGTCGCGGCGCGGGCCGCGCGCAGCCCGAGTCGACGGTGTCGAGATTTCCGATGCCGCGGGTGGTTACACGAGCTTCGACTGGCGGCCGACACCCTGACACGGCCGCGCGCCGAGGATGCCCGGGGCGGCGTCGATGCGATAATCACGCCGGTCGGGACGCGCACCGGAGCGATCGGCTGGCATGCAGAACGCGACGCAACTCTTCACCTGGATCGCCGGCGGTTTCGCCGTCCTCGGGCTGCTCTTCGTGCTCTCCGCGATCGGCGCGCTGCGCCGCCGCCGCCCGCTCGGATTCGCGACGCGGTCGCTCGCGGCGCTCCTGCTCATCGTCTGCGCGGCGCTCGCCGGCACCTTGAGCATCGCGACGCTCGGCTACCAGGCGCTGACCCGCGAGGAAGTCGCGGCGCGCGTGACGATCGAGCCGACCGGTCCGCAGCAATTCGTCGCACGGTTCCGCTTTGCCGACGGACGGGAAGCGAGCTACCCGCTCGCTGGCGACCAGGTCTACGTGGACGCGCGCGTGCTCAAGTGGAAGCCGATCGCGAATCTGGTCGGACTGCACACGGCCTACCAGCTGGATCGCGTGACGGGCCGCTACGCGGCGCTGGAGAAGGAGCGCGACGGCCCGCGCACCGTGCACGCCCTCGGGCACGGCACGCCGCTCGACCTCTTCGACCTCCGCACGCGCTACGCCGCGCTCGCGCCGCTGCTCGACGTGGAATACGGGTCCGCGACCTTCGCGCCCGCCGACCGGCGCGCCGAGTACGAGGTGCGCGTCTCGACGACCGGTCTCCTGATCCGACCGGCTCAGCCCGCAAGTTCCTAGCGGCGGCGCCGTCTACCTGCGCTCGCGCACGTCGAATTCGACCTGCCGCGAGCTGATCAAGGTATTGCCGTCCGCGTCGACGACGTGCGCCTGGATGGTGTGCGTGCCGCGCGTTACCGACGCGAGCGAAAAATCTAGCGCCGATTCGGTCATCGGCAGGAGCCTCCCGTCGTACGCGAACTGGAAGGTGTGCCCGACGTGCAGATTCGGTGTGAGCGTCACCTTGAACCACACCACCCCGCGGTCGCTCACGACCGCGCCGCCGTTCCGCACCGGCGCGATGCCGAGCCCCCGGTAGGGGCCGACGTTGCTCATGGCAATCTGTCCGGACGCCGCTCGGGTATCGAGCGCGAGAACCTTTGCGTCACGTTCCGCATCCGCACCGGCTGCGCCGGAGACGGCGAATAGAAGGCCCACGAGGGCAATACGGGGGATATCCACGGGGAGGTCCGGAACCGGCTGGGAGGCTCAACGTAGCACGTGTCCACGGTCCGCGGCAACGCAACAATGTGACGCAATGCAACGCCGGCGCTGCGACAAGGACCGCCGCAACAGGTTGTGCGTGAACTATTCCGGGCGCAGCACCACCGAATCCGCCCCCTGTTGGACTTCCGACGCGAGTGGGTGCTTGCAAGCGTCGCGCGTAACGCAACGCGTCGGCGAGAAGAGAATCAGGGCAAAGCGTGCGCTCAGCGCGCGCCGCCGCCAGCCCGACTCTCCCGACTGGGGCGGAGTGCGCCTGCGACACGATCGATCCTTCCGGAGATCGGAAAAGAAGGGTCCTTCGCATCACGAAGTGAAAGCAAGAGCGGCAAATCGAGACGTCGAGCGCGCGAGCGCGCCTTCGATGAAATTCGACGGCATCGATGAACGACATTTCCGGATCCCTTGCACCAGACTGCTCGTGCTCGACCGCGCGCTCGCACGCGCCGAGATCGCGGCGAACCCTACGAGCCGTGGCGATGAGGTGTTGCGACGCAATCTCGAACGAGTCGGGCGCAATTGCGGGCGCTAACCTCGAAGGACTGATGTGATAATCTCAACCTTGCGTATCTCGCTGACTTTGGCCAAGGCCTCCACGCATGGACACTCCTGCTGGCTGGACCCAGAAGTTCCGCCCCGTCCGCCGCATCGTCACCGGGCACGATGGGGCCGGGCGATCGGTGGTTCTCTCCGACGGGCCTTCGCCGCACCACATGCACCTGCCCGGCGTGCCGAGCCTTGGCGTCACCGATCTCTGGAAGACCTCCGTGACGCCGGCCGACAACCGCGGCAGCGAGGACCCCTGCGGCCAGCCGATCGTGCTCGCCCCGCCGCCCGGCGGTACGGTCTTCCGCATGGTCGAGTTTCCGCCCGACCGTGAGTATTTGGGCAGGTGGGATCGCGAGCAGGCGTTCGGTGCCATGGGCGAGTCCGGCGCGCATGCGCTCGATCGCCAGCCAGCGCGCCACGAGGGCATGCACCGTACCGCCTCGGTCGACTATGCATTCGTGATCTCGGGTGAGATCTGGGCGGTGCTCGACCGGGATGAGGTACTCATGCACGCCGGCGACGTCCTCATCCAGCGTGGCACCAACCACAGTTGGAGCAACCGCAGCGATCGCCCCTGTCTGATGGGCTTCGTGCTCGTGTCGGCGCAACCGCTTGCATCCTGACCCGCGTCGAGGCTACCCACAGCAGTTGCCCAATGGCCACCCGCGAAGTCATTATCACTGGCACTGACGCGTAGGTACGGTTGCCCGCCCCCCCCGGCGGGGATCCTTGACCTGCGCAGCCGATTATTGGCGGAGCACGATCTTTCAACCGGAGGAGAGTAGGAAATGAACAGGGTAACGAAGCTGGGCATCCTGGCGGCGATGTGCTGTATCTCCGTCGCGGCGACGGCGCAGACGAAGCTCACGCTCGGCTACAGCGGCGCCAACGCCTTCATGGCGGCATTCGTGGCGAAGGATCAGGGCTTCTTCGCGAAACGCGGGCTGGACGTGACGCTCCAGCTCGTGCCGGTCAGTGCGACCATCCCGGCCGCGGTCGCGGGCGGCAGCCTGCAGGTCGGCACGCTTACCCCGCCGACCTTCCTGCTCGCCTTCGAAGGCGGGGTGGAGACGCTGATCGTGGCGGGCGCGACGCTGCAGACCAAGGCGAACCCGACCGCGGGCGTGGTGGCGCGCGAGGGCGCCGCGATCAAGACCGCGGCCGACTTCCGCGGCAAGCGGGTCGGCGCGCCAGGCCTGAACGCCATACAGCACGTCACTTTCCTCAAGTGGCTCGCGAACAACAACGTGGATGCGAAGCAGGTGACGTTCGTCGAGGCTCCGTTCCCGCAGATGAGCGACATGCTCAAGGGCGGGCAGATCGACGCCGCGCTGCCGGTCGAGCCGTTCCTCGGCCGCATCATCCAGGCCAAGACCGGCTACCTGGTGGCGCACTTCACCGCCGAGGTGAGCCCCTCGTATCTCGAGTCCTTCTACGTGATGCCCAAGTCGTTCGTCCAGGCGAATCCGAAGGTGGCCGCCGAGTTCAGGGAAGCGATCCGCGAGGCAGTCGCCTGGATCGGTGCGAACCAGGAGGCGGCGCGCAGGACCCAGATCACCTACCTCAAACTGCCCGAGGCGGTCGCGATGTCGATCCCGCTGCCGACTTTAACCGCCAACGTGACGCCAGAGGAGGTGCAGTTCTGGATCGATCTGTGCAAGGACTTCGGCATCACGAAAGGGACGGCGACCGTCAACCAGGTCCTGTGGCGCTAGCTCCCAGCGGGCCCTCCGACAGGGCGCGCACGCCGCCGGACGCGCGCGGCGGGCAACTGCTCGCGGCGCACGCAGTGTCGCTCGCTTTCGGCGCGGGCGCGGAACGGCGCGCGATCCTCCGGGATCTGAGCTTCGCGGTGGCCGAGCGCGAGTTCGTCTGCATCGTCGGGCCTTCGGGGTGCGGCAAGACGACTCTGCTGCGGATGCTCGCGGGCCTGCTGCCCGGCAGCGCGGGCGCCGTCGAGTTCGACGGCGCGCCGGTACGCGCACCGCAGCCCGACATCGCGATCGTGTTCCAGGACTACGGCCGCGCGCTGCTGCCGTGGCGCACCGTTGCCGGCAACGTCGCTCTCGCGCTGGAGGCGCGCCGGGTCGCCCGTCGCGACCACGCGGCGCGCATCGCGCCGTTGCTCGCCAAGCTCCGGCTCGCGGAGCACGCCGAGAAATTCCCGGCGCAGCTCTCCGGCGGGATGCAGCAGCGCGTACAGATCGCCCGCTGCCTCGCGCAGGAGCCCCGGATGCTGCTCATGGATGAACCGTTCGGGGCGCTCGACGCGATCACGCGCCAGACCCTGCAGGACGAGTTCGCGCGGCTCGCCAAGGAGGAGCATCGGACGGTGCTCTTCGTGACCCACGATCTCGAGGAAGCGATCTACCTGGGCGATCGGGTGATCGCGCTCGCCGCCAACCCGGGCCGGATCGCCGACATCCTGGAGGTCGATCTGCCGCGCCCGCGCGACCAGCTCGCGACGCGCGAGAACCCGCGCTTTCTGCAATACCGCCACCGTCTGTTCCGGCACCTGGCTCATTGATGCGGCGCGTACTGCTCGGAGCGTTCATCCCGCTGCTCGCCCTCGCGGCCTGGGAGCTGCTGGGGCGGCTGGGCTTGCTCTCCGCGGACAGCTTCTCCCGCCCGAGCCTCGTGTTCCCGGCGGCGCTGCGCGTGCTCGCGGACGGGAGCCTGCTCAAGCAGACCGGCGAGACCTTCGCGGCTGCAATCGTCGGCCTGGCCATCGCTGCGGTCGCGGGCGTCGGCTGCGGCGCACCTCTCGGGCTATTCCGGCCGCTCGAGCGCATTGCGACGCTCACCATCGAGGTGCTGCGCCCGGTACCGTCGGTCGCTCTCATCCCGGTCGCGCTGCTGACCTTCGGGTTCAGCCAGAACATGACCGTATCGGTGGTGGCATTTGCGTGCTTCTGGCCGATCCTCATCGTCACCATCAGCGCGGTGCGCGGGATCGACCCGCGCCTGATCGAGGTGGGGCGCATGGTCGGCTTCCCGCCCGTCGCGCGCATCCGCAAGCTCGCGCTACCCGCGGCGCTGCCCGTAATCATGGTGGGCGTGCGGATCGCCGCGGGGATCGCGATCGTGGTCGCCGTGACCGTGGAGATCGCCGCAAACCCGCGCGGCTTGGGCTTCGGCATGATCGTCGCACAGCAGTCCCTCAACGCGGACGTGATGTGGGCGACGCTCATCTGGCTCGGCCTGGTCGGATGGCTGGCCAACTGGGGGCTGCTGCGCCTCGAGCGCCGCTGGCTGCGCTGGTTCTGGGCCGGACGGGAGGGGTCGTGAAGCGCCTCGCGTGGGGAGCGGCGAGCGTCGCATTCCTCGCGGCGGTCGTGCTCGCATGGGAACTCGTCGCCGACCTGCGCTGGGTGAACCCGATGTTCCTCCCGAGCCCCGGACGCTCCCTCACCACCCTCGGCGCATGGATCGTGACCGGCGAATTGTGGGACCCGCTCGGCAGGACGGTGTGGCGGATGTTCGCCGGGTGGATCGCGGCCTCGGTGTGCGGCGTACTGCTCGGTGCGGCGATCGCCTCCTCGACACTCGCGCACGACCTGTTCGAGCCGCTCGCCGAATTCCTGCGCCCGTTGCCCGCCTCCGCGGTGCTGCCGCCGGCGATGCTGCTGCTCGGGCTCACCGACCGGATGATCGTGAGCGTGATCGCCTTCGGCACCCTCTGGCCGATCCTGCTGGGCGCGATTCACGGGTTCAAGGCACTCGACCCGCGCCTCACCGAGGTGGCGCGCGTGCTGCGCTTCCCCGTCTGGCAGCAGGTGCTGAAATTTCAGCTCCCCAACGCGCTGCCGGAGATCTTCGCGGGCATGCGCGTGGCGCTCGCACTGGCGCTCATCCTCGCCGTGGTGGCCGAGATGATCTCCTCGCAACCGGGCGTCGGGTTCATGGTGCTGGTGGCCGCGCGCGCCTTCCGTCCGGCCGACATCTTCGCCGGGATCTTCGTGCTCGGCGCGCTCGGTTTCGTCACGAACAGCGTAATGCAGCGCATCGAGGAGTACCTGCTGCGCTGGCGGCCGGCGCCGGTCGGAGGCTGAGCTCGCCGGCGTGCATGCGCGGCAGATCCTGTTCGTCCGGCCCACGCCCATCTTCCGGGCCAAGCGCCTTGGGACGTTCTCGGTATAGGGCGTCGAGGGCGAGACGGCGCAGACCGATGTTCCCATCGGAGTTCGTGCGGCGGTCATGACCCCAATGCTGCTAGACTTCGATGCAGTATCGAGGTCGCGCGAGTTTACCGACCTCCCTTGGCAGCGTGAGGCAGAGCGCCGGAGTCTTCTGATCATCCTTCGAGGAGGCAGACACCATGGCTGACCGGAAAGTCATCATCACGGTTGCACCGAGCAGCAACTTCCAGGGTAAGGAAGCCAACCCTGCGATTCCGTACACACCGGAGGAGATCGCCGAGCAGGTCCATGGCGCGTGGAACGCGGGAGCGTCGCTCGCGCACATGCACGCGCGTGACCGCAACGGTCACCAGACCAACGACGTCAATGTGTTCCGCGACATCAATGCGGCGGTGCGCGCCCGCTGCGATATCATCATCCAGAACTCGATCGCGCCGGCGCTCGGACCGAATCCCGGCACCGCCGAGGACGGCCTGCAGGTGCTCGACGCCGATCCTGAGATGTGCTCGATAGACATGGGGATCAGCGTCGTGGTGAACCGCGGCAAGACGGTGATCATCGAGTGGACGCGCGAGTTCCTGCGTCGCGCCGCCAAGATGATGGCCGAGCGTCGCATCAAACCCGAGATGGAGATCTTCAACGACTCCAACATGGACGAAGCGCTGATGATGATCGGCGAGGGTCTGTTTACGCCGCCCTATTCGTTCTCGTTCGTGACCAACATGCACAAGGTCAACCAGGGTTCGGTCGCGTTCGCGCCCAAGCGATTGATGGGCTACGTGGATCTGCTGCCGCCGGGAAGTCTCTTCTCGACGCTGGGAGTAGGCCCGGCGCAACTGCCGGCCACGGTGCAGTCGATCCTCCTCGGCGGCAACGCGCGCGTCGGCTTCGAGGACAACATCTACTACTCACGCGGCGTACTGGCGAAATCGAACGCTCAGCTGGTCGAGCGGCTGGTGCGCATCGTGCGCGACCTGGGGTTGGAGGTGGCGAGCCCAGACGAAGCCCGCGGGATGCTCGGCATGCCCGTGCTGAAGGAGCGCGCCGCGCAGAAGGCGGCATGATGCGATCGAAAGATCACGGCTAGCCATAGACGAACTCGACGTTCTCCGGCCGCAACCACGCGCGCAGGGATTCCACGAGTCCGTCATCCGGGGTGACGCGCCAGTCCTCGCCGAGCCGTACCTCGCATGCCGCGGTGCCGTTGAAATACCGCACGGCGACCGGGCAGCTGCCATTGCGGTAGGGCTCGAGCAGCTGGCGCAGCTTCGCCGCGCTCGCCTCGCCGTTCATCGAGAGGCGCAGCTGGCGGGCGAAGCGCTCGCGCGCCGCCCGCAGATCGAGCAGCTTCTCGGCGACGACGCGCACGCCGCCAGTGAACTCGTCGCGCGACACCTTGCCCTGGATCACGAGCGGCCGGTCCTCCTTGAGGATGTCGCGGTGCGACTCGAAGAGCTCTTTGAACACGCTCACCTCGACCTGCGCCGTACCGTCGTCCAGCATCACGATCGCCATCTTGCCGCGCCGGGTCATCTGCGTGCGCGCCGATGCGACCACGCCGGCGAGCATCACCGGCTCGTTACGCGGCGCGAGCTCGGCGAGCGTCGCACGCACGAACTGACCGATCTCGGGACGGAACCGGGTGAACGGATGTCCTGAGAGGTAGAACCCGAGCGCGGCCTTCTCCTCGGCGAGGCGCTGCGGCTCATCCCACGGCTGCACCTGCGCGAGCTGGGGGGACGCGAGCGGCTCGGCCTCTCCGGCGCCGAACAGGCTCACTTGCGCGGCCTCGCGCGCACGGCGCTCGGCCAGTTCCAGCGCGATGCCGACCGATGCGAGCAGCCGTGCACGATCGGGATCGATCGTGTCGAAGCTGCCCGCGCGCACCAGCGCCTCGATCGCGCGCCGGTTGACGATCCGCTTGTCGATCCGCGCGCAGAGCTCGAACAGGCCCGCGAATGGCCGCGTGCCCGCGCCGTCCGCGCCGGCGCGCGCAGCTAGGATTGCACCGATGGCCGACTCGCCCGTGCCCTTCACCGCGCCGAGGCCGTAACGGATCGTCTGTGCATCCACGGGCGCGAAGCGATAGTCGCTCGCATTGATGTCGGGCGGCAGCACCTTCAGGCCGCTCGCGATCGCGTCCTGGTAGAAGGCCTGCACCTTGTCGGTGTCGTCCATCACCGCCGAGAGGTTCGCCGCCATGAACGCCGCCGGATGATGCGCCTTCATGTACGCCGTCTGGTAGGCGACGAGCGCGTAGGCCGCGGCGTGCGACTTGTTGAAGCCGTAACCGGCGAATTTCTCCATCAAATCGAAGAGCTGGTTCGCCTTGCCCCGCGCGAGGCCGTTCTGCTGCGCGCCCGCGACGAAGGTCTCGCGGTGCGTTGCCATCTCCTCGGGCAGTTTCTTGCCCATCGCGCGGCGCAGGAGATCGGCGCCGCCGAGCGAGTAGCCGCCGATCACCTGCGCGATCTGCATCACCTGCTCCTGGTAGACCATCACCCCGTAGGTGGGTCCCAGGATCGGCTCCAGCCGCGGATCGAGGTACTCGACGCGGCTGCGCCCGTGCTTGCGCTCGATGAAGTCGGGAATCAGGTCCATCGGCCCCGGCCGGTAGAGCGCCACCAGCGCGATCAGGTCCTCGAAGCAGTCGGGGCGCGCGCGCTTCACCAGGTCGCGCATGCCGCGCGATTCGAACTGGAATATCGCGGTCGTGTTGCCAGTCGAGAAGATGCGGTACGCGGCGGGGTCGTCGAGCGGCAGGCCCTCGAGCGAGAGCGTGGACGCGGGATCCAGGCGCTTCACGTAGCGCAGCGTCCAGTCGAGGATCGTGAGCGTGGTGAGGCCGAGGAAATCGAACTTCACCAGCCCCACCGCCTCGACGCCTTTCATGTCGAGCTGCGACACCACCGACTCCGAGCCCGACGCCGCGTAGAGCGGGCAGAAATCGGTGAGCTTGCCCGGAGCGATCAGCACCCCGCCCGCGTGCATGCCGACGTTGCGCGTCAGGCCCTCGAGCTGCTCGGCGAGCGCGAGCAGCTCGCGCGTGTCCTCCTCGTTCGCCTCGCGCTCGGCGAGGCGCGGCTCCATCTCGCGCGCCATGCGCAGCGTGATGAGCTTGCCGGGCTGGAACGGGATCAGCTTGGCGAGCTCGTCGGTGCGCGTGTAGCTCCACTCCATCACGCGGCCGACATCGCGCACGACGGCCTTCGCCGCCATCGTGCCGAAGGTCGCGATCTGCGAGACCGACTCCGCGCCGTATTTGTTCCGCACATACTCGATCACGCGGTCGCGGCCGTCCTGGCAGAAGTCGATGTCGAAGTCCGGCATCGACACCCGCTCCGGATTGAGGAAGCGCTCGAAGAGAAGATCGTAGCGGAGCGGATCGAGATCGGTGATGCCGAGCGAGTAGGCGACCAGCGAGCCGGCGCCCGATCCGCGTCCCGGCCCGACCGGCACGCCGCTCAGCTTGGCCCAGCTGATGAAGTCGGCGACGATCAGAAAATAGCCGGCGAAACCCATCTGGACGATGGTCTTGATCTCGAAGTCCAGGCGCCCGCGGTAGCGGGGCTCTTGCGCGGCGCGGGCGGCGGTGTCCGGGTAGAGCTGCGCGAGCCGCTTCGCAAGCCCTTCGCGCGCCGTTTGCGCGAGATGATCCTCGAGCGTGACGCCGGGCGGGGTCGGGAAGCGCGGCAGCCGATTCTTGCCGAGCTCGAGCTCCAGGCTGCAGCGGCGCGCGATCTCGACCGCGTTCGCGAGCGCCTCGGGGAAATCCGCGAAGAGCTCGGCCATCTCGGCCCGGGTCTTGAAATAGCTCTCCTCGGTGAACTGGCGCGGCCGCCGCCGGTCGGCGAGCACGTAGCCTTCGGCGATGCACACGCGCGCCTCGTGCGCCTTGAACTCATGCGGTTCGAGGAACTGGACAGGGTGCGTGGCGACGGCCGGGAGGCCGAGCTTGCCTGCGAGGTGCACCGCGCGCTCGACGTGGGCCTCGGCGTCGCGGCGCCCCGTGCGCTGCAGCTCCAGGTAGTACGCGCCGGGAAAGACCGCCGCCCAGTCGCGGGCGAGCCGCTCCGCCTGCGCCATGTTGTCCTGCGCCAGCGCCATCCCAACGTCGCCCGCGAGCGCCCCGGAGAGCGCGATCAGCCCGCGCGCGCCGCCGTCGGCCAGCCAGGCGCGCTTGATCTCCGCGCGGCCGCGGTGCTGGTTCGACAGCCACGCACGCGAGAGCAGGCCGCAAAGCGAGAGGTAGCCCTCGCGCGATCGGACGAGGAGCGCGAGGCGCGCCGGCTTGTCCCGGTCGGTTTCGCTCTCGATCCAGACGTCGCAGCCGAGGATCGGCTTCACTCCGGCCGCGCGCGCCGCCTTGTAGAACTTCACCATCCCGAACAGGTTGGCAAGGTCGGTGATCGCGAGCGCACCCATGCCGTCGGCCGCCGCCTTCGTTACCGCATCCTCGATGCGGACGATCCCATCGACGATCGAGAACTCGGTGTGCAGCCGCAGGTGGACGAAGGCGGGTTCCGACATGTCGGGGAGTATGCTGTGCCGCAGGCATGCGGGCACGCATGCGGCCGGGACGACGCTGAATCGGAAAATTTTACCACCTGCGTCGGTGCGCCCCGGCACGGGGTGCGGCGCCGCATGCGCTTTCCCGATCAATGTGTTAGGAGTGTGGCCCGGTCTCAAGGATCGCGACTCGGATTACAATGTGCGCGCTCCCTCGCGGAGTGCACCGACAACCAGGCCGGTGCGTTAAGGACCTTGTCGAATCCAATCCGCTGACCTTCGCCCACATTGGCCTTCATCCACATCCGGTAGAACCCATGCTGATGAGACTATCCACCGTCATTGCCCTGCCGGCGGCGCTCGCCGCTGCCTCGCTCGTCATTTCGGCAACTGCCGCCGGTCAGCGTCCGGACGGGACGATCGTGGCGCAGGCCGGCTCGGACCGGGCCGGGCAGATCGCGGCCGCCGACGTCGAGATCAAGGTTGCAACCGACGAACTCGCGCAGGCGCGTCGCCGCTTCGAAGCCGGGCGCCAGGCGAGCTCGAAGGATCGAGTGAATCAACTCGAGGGCGGCGGCCCCATGACCGACGCCTACCACCTGCGCGTCGAGGCGCTGCAGAAGGACGTCGCCAAGGCGCAAGCGCGTCTCGACCAGGCGATCGCGGCGCGCAAGGCGCTCGACAATTGAGGCGGCGCGGACGGTGCGAAACGCAATGCGCAAGGTGAGCCCCACCGCCGCGGGCGCCTGGGCGATCGCGATCGTCCTCGGTCTGGCGAGCCTGCCCGGGCTCGCCCAGACCGTTTTCAAGTACGTGACGCCGGATGGGCGCACGCTCTACTCGGACAGGCCTGTCCCCGGCGCGCGACTCGTCGAAGCGTTCGCCCCGCCGCCCCCGACGACGCCGGCCCCATCGGCCGCACCCAAGGCGCCCGCATCGAGGGCCGACGCGACGGCGAAAGCCGCGCCGGACCGCACCCAAGGGCTCGACGCAGCCTGGCGCGAGTTCAACGATGCCGCGGCCGCGCTCCAAGAGGCAAACCGCCGCCTCGAGGCCGGCCGCGAGGAGCTTCCCGGCGAGCGGCTCGGCACGGTGCGTCGCGGCGCCGGCGGACAGCCGCTCACGCGGCTCACCGACGAGTATTGGGCGCGCCAGAGCGCCAACGAAGACGCCGTCGCGAAGGCGCAGGAGCGTCTCGACAAGGCGCGGGCAGCCTGGGAAGCGGTGCGGTAGGTCTGCGTTCGGTCCACCGCGCAGTGCTCGCACAATCCGCCAAGCGAACCCGGCAATCCAGCCCACTGACCTGAGGACGATCGAACCCATGTCCAAGATGCTCGCGCTGCTCGCCTGCACGCTCTGCCTCGGCATTGCTGGCGGTTCCGCGCTCGCGCAGAAACTGCAGAAGTACCGGACCCCGGACGGGAAGATCGTCTACTCCGATCGCCCGGTACCCGGGGCGCACCTCGTCGACGAGGTCGCGCCGCCACCGCCGCCGGACCCCGAGGCGACGGCTGCGGCTCGCGCGGCGACTGCGCGGGAGGGCAAGGCGGTCGACGAGGCTGCGGGCAAGCGCGCGGGAAAGGTACCAAGCGGTAGCGCAGAGAATGATGCCGCGGCAGCGCTCGAGCGCGCAAAGCAGACGCTCGAGCGCGGCCGCGAGCCGTTGCCGGGCGAGCGCCTCGGCACCGTCAGCGGGAAATCACGCCTGAGCGAGGAGTACTTTGCGCGCCAGCGCACGAACGAGGCCGCCGTCGCCGAGGCCCAGGCGCGCCTCGACAAGGCGCGCAGCGGACGCTAGCCCTCCGCGCGCTGGGCGAGCGCGGCGCGAATCACTCGATGACCGCTTGCGGGGTTCCGCCCGCGCAGGCCTCGATCGTCCCGATCCGGTAGGCCTGCTCGCCGGCGGCGGCAAGCTCTTCCAGCGCACGCCGGGCATCGCGCTCGGCGACGATGACGGCCATCCCGATGCCGCAGTTGAATACGCGGTGCATCTCGGCGTCGGTCACGTTCCCCTGCGCCTGCAGCCAGTCGAAGATCGCCGGGCGCGCCCACGCGGCCCGCCGCAGCGTCGCGCGCAGCCCCGCGGGCAGCACGCGCGGCACGTTCCCGACCAGACCGCCGCCGGTGATGTGCGCGAGCCCCTTCACCGTGAGCGAGCGCATCAACGCGAGCAGCGGCTTCACGTAGATCCGCGTCGGCTCGAGCAGCGCGTCACCGAGCGGACGACCGTGGAAGTCGCCGCCGAGATCCGGCTGCGCGCGCTCGATGATTCGCCGCACCAGCGAATAGCCGTTGGAATGCGCCCCGCTCGACGCGAGGCCGAGCACGGCGTCGCCGACCGCGATCGCGCGCCCGTCGATGATCGCCACCTTCTCCACGACGCCGACCGCGAAGCCCGCCAGGTCGTACTCGCCCACCGGATACATTCCGGGCATCTCGGCGGTCTCGCCACCGATCAGCGCGCAGCCGGCGAGCTCGCACCCGCGCGCGATGCCCCGCACGACATCGGTGGCAACGGCGACGTCCAGCTTGCCGCAGGCGAAGTAGTCGAGGAAGAACAGCGGCTCGGCGCCCTGCACGAGGATGTCGTTCACGCTCATCGCCACCAGGTCGATGCCGACGGTGTCGTGCCGCCCGAGCGCGAACGCGAGCTTGAGCTTGGTGCCCACGCCGTCAGTGCCGGAGACCAGCACCGGCTCGCGATATTTCCGCGGGAGCTCGAAGAGCGCGCCGAATCCACCGATCCCTGCCAGCACCTCGGGGCGCATCGTCGGTCGCGCGAGCCGCTTGACCGCCTCGACCAGCGCGTCCCCGGCGTCGATGTCGACACCGGCGTCGCGATAGGAGAGGGAGTCGCCCGGGCTAGTCACGTTCGGGAAAGCGGCATCGACGCCGGAACGGAGGTTGAAGGAAAGCGGCGCTTGCCGCTACAGTTACGCGTTTCGCGTCGATTCTACAGGAACATGCTCGCACCGACCTTGGCTCCACTCGCCCGCGGCCTGCGATGAAGCAGCTCGCGCTCGCGCTCGGCGCGCGCCCCGCGCCGACGCTCGAGAACTTCGTTCCGGGTCGCAACGCGGCGGCGCTCGCCGCGGTGCGGGTCCTCCTCGCCGACATGGCCGGGCAGGTATACCTGTGGGGCGCGCCCGGCAGCGGCCGCACGCATATTCTCGAGGCCGCGCTCGCCGCCGCGCGCGCTCGGGGGATCGCGTGCGCACGGATCGCGGCGCCACATCCGGATTGGGATGCAGCGCACGGCAAGCACATCGCGACCGTCGATGACGTCGAGCGACTCGCCGCGAGCGATCAAGTCCGGCTGTTCGATCTGTTGAACGAGCTCCGGCTCGCCGGCGGTGCGCTCCTGGCGGCGGGCGCGGCTGCGCCCGCCGGGCTCGCGCTGCGCGAGGACCTGCGCACGCGCCTTGCGGCGGGCCTCGTCTTCCAGTTGCACGCGCTCGACGACGCGGAAAAGGCCGCCGCGCTCGCGGCGCACGCGGCAGCGCGCGGTCTGCGCCTCGGGGATGGGGTGCTCGCCTATCTGCTCACGCATCTGCGGCGCGACATGGCGACCCAGATTGCCGTGCTCGACGCGCTCGACCGCTGCTCGCTCGAGCAGAAGCGCCCGGTCACGCTGCCCCTCGTCCGCGAAGCCCTCGCGGAGCTCGCGCGCGAGGAACGATG
The DNA here is from genome assembly GCA_020848075.1 of Burkholderiales bacterium. Classification (GTDB taxonomy): domain Bacteria; phylum Pseudomonadota; class Gammaproteobacteria; order Burkholderiales; family SG8-39; genus JAABRB01. The sequence continues at coordinate 7,135 of JADLAV010000075.1, read as the reverse complement.
AGCGCGACGACCGCAGGAGTACCCATCCGCTCCTTGATTGCAGGAGCACCCATCCCCTCCTTTTCAAGGAGGGGTGCCGCCGGAGGCGGCGGGGTGGTTGCAACCCTTCCAAACTCCTCACCACTCCAGCCGCTGCGCGGCCACCCCGCCCGGCCCGACGCCGGGAAGCTCCGGGCGTTCGCCGGCGGCGACGCGCGCCGGCGCGTCGCTCGAAACCCCGGCTCACCCTCGGGGAGAACGGGACGGGTGCGATAGCACATGGACCTCGCGCTCTTCGACCTCGACAACACACTCCTCGCCGGCGATAGCGACTACGCGTGGGCGCAGTTCCTGATCGAGCAGGGCGTGCTCGACCGCGCACGCTACGAGTCCCGCAACGACGAGTTCTTTCGCCAGTACAAGGCCGGCACCCTCGACATCCACGAGTTCCTCCGGTTCCAGCTCGCGCCGCTCGCAGCACATCCGCGCGAGCAGCTCGACCGCTGGCACGCGCAGTTCATGGCCGAGAAGATCATGCCGATGATCGGCGCGGCTGCGCGCGACCTGGTCGACCGGCACATCACCGCGGGAACGCTGTGCGCGATCGTGACTGCAACCAACTCGTTCGTCACCGGACCGATCGCGCGAACCTTCCGCGTGCCGCACCTCATCGCTACCGAGCCCGAGGTGAAGGACGGCCGCTTCACCGGCGGCGTCGCGGGAACGCCCTGCTTCCAGGCAGGCAAGGTCGAGCGGGTCGGCGCATGGCTTGCCGGCGATGGACGGAGCTTCCAGTCGTTCGCGAGTTCGTGGTTCTACAGCGACTCGGCGAACGATCTGCCCTTGCTCGAGCGTGTGACCCATCCGGTCGCGGTCGATCCGGACGACCGGCTGCGCAGCATCGCTGCCGCGCGGGGCTGGACGATCCTGGAAATCCATTGAGCGATCCGGCGCAACCCGCTCGGCTCGCGGACGATCGCCCCCGCCCGCAGCACGGCGCGCGTGTGGCCAGGTTCGCTGTGGCGCTCTCCGCCGCCGCGGCTGCGTCGCTCGCCTGCGCGCTCGCCTTCGGCAGCGTCGAGATCCCGCTCGCGGACTGGCTGCGCGCGCTTGCCGGCGGCGGAGAGGCGACCACGCGCGAGATCGTCTGGGGCTTGCGTGCGCCGCGGGCGCTCGCCGCGTTCGCGGTCGGCGCACTGCTCGCGCTCGCCGGTGCGCTGCTCCAGGTGCTGCTGCGCAATCCGCTCGCCGACCCTTACATCCTGGGCGTGTCCGGCGGCGCCGCGGTCGGTGCGCTCGGCGCGATGCTCTTCGGGCTTTCCGGCGCTGCGGTGCACGGCGCCGCCTTCGGCGGTGCATGTCTCGCCGCGGCAGCGCTCTTCGGGTTCTCCGTCCGCTTCACCGGATGGAACATCCATCGCGTGCTGCTCGCCGGCGTCGGCATCGCCGCCGGCGCCGGAGCCGCGGTCAGCCTGATCCTCACGCTTGCGCCGGCCGGCCAGGTCCACGGCATGCTGTTCTGGCTGATGGGCGATCTCTCGGGGGCGGAGCGGCCGCTCGGCGGATGGATCACCCTCGTCGCCGCCCTCGCCTGCTCGCTCGTCCTGGCGCCGAGCCTGGACGCGCTGGTCCTCGGACCGCTCAAGGCGCGCTCGCTCGGGGTCGCGGTCGCGCGCACCCAGGCGATTGCCTTCCTGGTGGCGACCGCGGCGACGGTCGCGGCCGTCATGCTGGCGGGCAGCGTGGGATTCGTCGGCCTCGTCGTTCCGCACCTGCTGCGGCTCGCCGGATTCAGCGCGCACCGGGCGCTGTTGCCGCTCGCGGTGCTCGCAGGCGGCACGCTGGTGGTCCTCGCCGACACGCTCGCGCGCAGCGCGGCCGCGCCCCTCGAGTTCCCGGTCGGCGCGCTCACTGCCCTCGTGGGGGTGCCGATGCTCCTTCTCCTCCTGGCGCGCTCGCGATGACGCTTGCCGTCCAAGGCGTGACGCTCGCGGTGCCCGGCCGCACGCTGGTCGCGCGGCTCGATTTCGCGCTCGCGCCGGGCGAGTGCTGCGCGATTCTCGGCCGGAACGGCGCCGGCAAGTCGAGCCTACTCCTCGCGCTGGCCGGGCTCGGCCGCCCCGCAGCCGGCGGAGTCACGCTCGACGGCACGCCGCTTGCGCGGCACCCGCGCCGCCGCCTCGCGCAGCGGCTCGGCATCCTCCTGCAGCACGACGTCGAGGAGTTCTGGGGGAGCGTGCTCGAGTTCGTGCTGCTCGGCCGGCTGCCGCACGGCGCGGCGCTCCTCGGCGCGGACCCCGAAGGCGTCGCGCAGGCGCGCGGCGCGATCGAGGCGGTCGATCTGCAGGCGCATGCGCTGCAGCCCTATCGCACGCTCTCCGGCGGCGAGCGGCAGCGCGCGCGCATCGCGCAGCTCCTCGTGCAGGCACCCGACTATCTGCTCCTCGACGAGCCGCTCTCGCACCTCGACCTCCAGCATCAGCTCGCGCTCATGCGGCTCCTTGCCGGGCTCGCCCGCTCCGGGCGGGCGGTCGCCATGGCGCTGCACGAGCCGTTCTGGGCTGCGCGTTTCTGCGACGTCGCGCTCCTGATGTATGATTCCGGCGTCGCTCGACATGGCGCCGCTCACGACGTGCTGACCCAGGACAATCTCGAGGCCCTCTATCGCTGCCGCCTCGAGGCCGTCGCGGGATCCGGGGCCACGCTGTACTTCCCGGACACGCGTTGATCAAGCGGTTCATCCGGCGCGTCCTGCGCCTTGGCAACGGCGCGCAGCCCGAGGTCTTCTCGTCGAGCGAGCACGGCATCGACCGGGAACGCATCTCGTACGGCGCACGCAAGGTCTGCGACGTGCTCGCCGGCCACGGCCATCAGGCCTACGTCGTGGGTGGTGCAGTGCGCGACCTGATGCTCGGCATCCAGCCCAAGGACTTCGACGTCGCGACCGACGCCACGCCGGAGGAGGTGCACAAGCTGATCCGTCGCTCCCGGATGATCGGGCGGCGCTTCAAGCTCGTGCACGCCGTGTTCAATGCCGAAATCGTCGAGGTCTCGACCTTCCGGGCCGTGAACGTCGCGATCGGGGATGACGCGCCCGCCGAGCCCGGCACCGGCCGCATGGTCGACGCGCACGGCCGGCTCCTGCGCGACAACGTCTACGGCAACCGCGAGCAGGACGCCGCGCGGCGCGACTTCACGATCAACGCGCTCTATTACGACCCCGCGAGCGAGACCGTGCTCGACTATCACCAGGGCGTGCGCGACCTGAAGCGGCGCACCCTGCGCATCATCGGCGATCCCCGGGCGCGCTTTCGCGAGGACCCGGTGCGCATGCTGCGCGCGGTGCGGCTTGCCGCCAAGCTCGATTTCCAGATCGCGCCGAAGACGCGCGCGCCGATCCAGGAGATGGCCGGTCTCATCAAGAACGTCCCGACGGCCCGCGTCTTCGACGAGATGCTGAAGCTTCTCCTCTCCGGCCATGCGTCTGCGTGCCTGCAACGACTGCGCGCGGAGGGACTGCATCACGGGCTGCTCCCGCTGCTCGACGTGATCCTCGAGCAGCCGCTCGGCGCGAAATTCGTCAGCCTCGCGCTCGCGCAAACCGACCGGCGGATCCGCGAGGAGAAGCCGGTGTCGCCCGCGTTCCTGTTCGCCGCCCTGCTCTGGCACCAGGTGGCTGCGGCCTGGAAGGCGCGCGAGGCGAAGCGCCAGAGCCGCATCCCGGCGCTCTACGAGGCGATGGACGACGTGCTCGACCGGCAGACCGACGCGCTCGCGATCCCGCGCCGGCTGACCGCGACGATGAAGGAGATCTGGGCGCTGCAGCCGCGCTTCGAGAACCGCTCCGGCAAGCGGCCTTTCGCGCTGCTCGAGCATCCGCGGCTCCGTGGCGCATACGACTTTCTCGTGCTGCGCGTGGAAAGCGGCGAGGCGGACCCGGAGCTCGGCGAGTGGTGGCGCCGGTTCATCGACGGCACGCCGGAGGAGCGCGCCGCGCTCATCCTGCCGGCGCCGAAGGGCGAAGCGCCGCGCCGGCGCCGGCGCCGGCGCCCGAAGAAGCGCGCCGAGGCCGGCCCGCCACCGGCGCTGGCGGACTGACGGCTTGGCCTGCGCATTCATCGGCCTCGGCGCCAACCTGGGCGAGCCGCTCGCGCAGATCGACGCCGCGCTTGCCGAGCTCGGCCGCCTGCCGCGCACCCGACTGCTCCGGGCATCCTCGTTCTACCGCAGCGCGCCGATCGGCAACGAGGCCCAGCCGGACTTCGTGAACGCAGTCGCCGCGCTCGAGACCGAGCTCACCCCGCGCGAGCTTCTCGAGGCTCTGCTGCGCATCGAGCACGCAAGCGGGCGCGTGCGGACCTTCCCGAACGCACCGCGCATGCTCGACCTCGATCTCCTGCTGTACGACGCATGCGCCGTCGACGAGTCCGGTCTCGCGATTCCGCATCCACGCATGCACGAACGCGCGTTCGTGCTCGCCCCGCTGGCGGAGATCGCGCCGGAGGCGGTTATTCCAGGCCACGGGTGCGCCGCGGACCTCCTGCGCCGGGTGGCCGGTCAGCGCATCGAGCGGCTGGACCGCGGCTGAACCTGGCGCGGGCCCCTCGCCGGCGCACGCGGTTGTGTATCATGCGCGCGGTTCCTGCGAATCGGAACCGTGGATCGTGCGCCGGGCGGTCCTCCCGACCGGCGCCGTCCGATTCGCGATTCGCGCTCCTGGCATGCCGCTCTCCAGATACCGCTACATCGCCGTGGACGGCCCGATCGGCGCAGGCAAGACGAGCCTCGCGCGGAAGCTCGCCGAACGGCTCGACGGCGAGCCGCTCCTCGAGCGGCCCGGCGAAAACCCTTTCCTGCCGCGGTTCTACGAGGACATGGCGCGGTACGCGCTGCCGACGCAGCTCTTCTTCCTCTTCCAGCGCGTCGCGCAGTTGCGCGAGCTCGCACAGCCCGGGCTCTTCGGCGGGGTCACGGTGGCCGATTTCCTGCTGGAGAAGGACCCGCTCTTCGCCCAGCACACGCTGTCCGGGGACGAACTCGCGCTGTACCAGCGCATCTATGACGCGCTCAGGCCGCAGGCGCCGCGTCCCGACCTCGTCATTTACCTTCACGCCGACCTCGATACGCTCTACGAGCGGATGCGCAAGCGCGCGGTGGAATACGAGGCGCCCCTCGGACGCGAGTATCTGGCCGCGCTCGCGGAAGCCTACGCGCGGTTCTTCTACCATTACTCCGGCGCGCCGCTCCTCGTGGTGAACTCCGAGCGGCTGAACTTCGTGGACAATCCGGCCGACCTCGAGCTGCTGATCCAGCACATCGCGTCGATGCGAGGCGCGCGCGAGTTCGTCAACCTCGGCGGGTAGCGGAGGGCTCAGGACCCATGGAGGTGATGCGCACCGTCGCAGAGCTGCGCGCTCTCCTCGCGCAGCGCCGGCCGATCGCCTTCGTGCCGACCATGGGCAACCTGCACGAAGGCCACCTCGCGCTCGTACGGATCGCGCGGCAGCGCGCCCACTGCGTCGTTGCGAGCATCTTCGTGAACCGCCTGCAGTTCGGCCCGACGGAGGATTTCGACGCCTACCCCCGCACGTTCGAGGCCGACTGCGCAGGCTTCGAACGCGAGGGCGTCGACGTGGTGTTCGCGCCACTCGAGCGGGAGATCTATCCCGAGCCGCAGGGCTTCGCGGTGGCGCCGCCGCCGGTCGGCGACGATCTCGAGGGCGCCTTTCGTCCCGGCTTCTTTCGCGGAGTCGCGACCGTCGTGCTGAAGCTCTTCAACATCGTCGGACCGCAGATCGCGGTATTCGGCAAGAAGGACTATCAGCAGCTCATGATCGTGCGGGCGATGGCGCGGCAGCTCAACCTGCCGATCGACATCGTCGCCGGCGAGACGGTCCGCGCCGCCGACGGATTGGCGCTCTCCTCCCGAAACAACTACCTGGCACCATCCGAGCGGGCCGAGGCGCCGCGGCTGCAGCGGACCCTGGCCGACATCTGCACGCAACTTGTTGATGGAAATACTGATTCCAGTGCGCTGGAAGGCCGTGCGCTCGCCACCTTGACACAGGCTCACTGGCGCCCCGATTATGTTGCAGTGCGAAAACAAGCCGATCTACAATCTGCCGGCCCGGGCGATCGCGAGCTGGTCGTGCTGGGCGCCGCGTGGCTGGGCCGCACGCGGTTGATCGATAACCTCGAGGTGAGCCTGCCGCGCTAGAGCGGTGCGCGCCGGAGGAATCGCGGAGGAAAAGCGCCATGCAGCGCACGATGTTGAAGTCAAAGCTCCACCGGGTCACGGTCACGCACTCGGAGTTGAACTACGAGGGTTCCTGCGCGATCGACGAGGATCTGCTGGAGGCGGGCGATATCTGCGAATACCAGCAGATCGAGATCTACAACGTCTCGAACGGCGAGCGCTTCACCACCTACGCCATTCGTGCCGAGCGCGGCTCGGGAACGATCTCGGTGAACGGCGCCGCCGCGCGCAAGGCGGCGGTCGGCGACATCCTCATCATCGCCTCGTACGCCGCATACAACGAGGTCGAGCTCCAGCGCCATGCGCCCGATCTCGTGTACGTCGACGCCCGCAACCGCATCAAGCGGCACGGGCACCAGATCCCGCTGCAGATCGCCTAGGATGCTTTTCCCCTCCGCTCCGAGGGGGTGCCGGCGAAGCCGGCGGGGTGGTGTCTCTTTCCCCTCCTCCCCGAGGGGGTGCCGGCGAAGCCGGCGGGGTGGTGTCTCTTTCCTCTCCTCCCCGAGGGGTGCCGGCGCAGCCGGCGGGGTGGTGTCTCTTTCCCCTCCTCCCCGAGAAGGAGGGGTGCCGGCGCAGCCGGCGGGGTGGTGCACTCGTGTTCACACGGAGCGCAGAGCAAGCCGGCGCGCGGCGGGCTCATGGTGCCGCAAAGCGCGTCCGCGAGCGGGTCCCGGCGCTCGGCGGGTGGTCAACACACGACCGCCCGCCGAGCGCCACCCGCTTCGCGCGGACTGCGGCACCCTGGTTGGGAAGGGAAGGGGCCCAACCCTTCCCTGGCACCCGCCGCGCACCGGCTCGCCCTGCGTTGACACGCCCTGACCTGCGAGGGTTTTAACATCCTACGCACATTACCGCCATCCCAGCGCCAGCGGTTGCGCTCGCCCGGCGCCTTTGGCCGCG